>JBJXFH010000052.1:0-57811 GCA_046155365.1 Acidimicrobiales bacterium
GAGGTGGCTGGCGGGGTGGCGGCGGCGTATGTCGCCAAGTTGTTCGCCGATCTCGGCGCTGACGTGATGCGCGTGGAGGCGAGCGACGGCTTCGACGCGGTACGTGCTCGCCCGTTTGAGGCTCATCGCTGGTTCAACTCCAACAAGCGTTCCGTGACGAGTGGGGTGCACGCCCTCGCAGCTGGCGCCGACATCGTTGTGCATGACCTGGGCCCGTCCGCCGCTGCTGCTGCGGGGTTGGACTACGAGACGTTGGCAGGCGCCGCCCCGGGCGTTGTCGTCAGTGCCGTGTCCCCCTTCGGAGCGGTGGGGCCTTACGCTGACTACGCGGCGGGCGAGTTGGCCCTGATCCACGGGTCGAGTTGGGGGTTCCTGTCCCCGGGTGCGTCGAGTCGACCCGACCTCGCACCGCTGAAAGCTGCTGGCCATCACGCCACGCTCAACACCGCTACGTTGGCGGCGCTCGCCACTCTCGCGGCGTTCGAGCGGGCCGAGCGCAGCGGTCACGGCGCCCTCGTGGACTTCTCGCTCTACGGCGCCGCTGCACGAATGTGCGAGACCTCACCGGCGACCGCGGTGTTCCAGGGCGCGAACGCGTCGCGTCTGGGCGTGAAGACGCTGGTGCCGTGGGGCATCTACCAGTGCATCGGCGGGATGGTGCAGTTCATCTGCGTTGAGGAAGCCCAATGGCGCTCGCTTAAGGCGCTGATGGGCAACCCCGAGTGGGCGGACATGGAGATCTTCGCCAGCAACGCCATGCGCCGCGAGGCCGCCGATGTGGTCGAGTTGTACCTGTCGGAGTGGATGGCCACCCAGGACGTCGGGGAGCTCTATCGGGCGGGTCAGGCCGCACGGTTGTGCGTGTCGCCGATGAACACTATGGCCCAGCTCGAAGCGGACGCCCAGCTCGCGGCGCGGGGCTGGTTCGGGACCGCGCCCGACGGAACGAAACTCGTCGGGCCCGGCTTCGCCGTCGACCAGCCGTGGGTGGGGGCTGCGCCGGGCCGCACCTGCCGCCGGCGAGCACGAGGGCGAGGGCTGGCTGGACCGCCCCGAGCGGGTCCTACCCGCGCCCGCCAGCGAGCCAGGCCGACCGTTGCAGGGAGTGCGAGTGTGCGACTTCACCTGGATCTGGGCCGGCCCGTTCTGCACCCAGCACCTCGCCAACCTCGGCGCAGACGTGATCCGCCTCGAATCGCCCGAGCACCTGTGCCTGTTGCGCCGGTTGCCGTTCAACCCGCCCGACCTCCCCCTCACTCCCGACACGGCCGGCGGGTTCCACCTCTACAACACCGATAAGCGCAGCGTCGGGATCGACCTCGCACACCCCGAGGCGCGGGCGGTGGTGGAGCGGCTCATCTCGATGAGCGACATCGTGGTCGACAACTTCGCGGTCGGCACAATGGCGACGCTCGGTTTCGGCGTCGAGGACGTGCGCCGCATCAATCCGGACGCCATCGTCGTGTCGCTCACTGGCTACGGCCAGACCGGCCCCGCCGCCGGTTACATGGCTATGGGCCGGCAGGTGGAGCGATGGCCGGGCTGTACGCGGCGACCGGCTACGAGGGAGGCGACCCGATGGAGACCGGCATCGCGGTGGGCGATCCGTGTACCGGGCTTACCGCGGCGTGGGCGGTGCTTGCGGCGCTGTCGGCCCGACGGCGCAACGGCGAGGTGGCCCGGGTCGACGTGGCGATGGCCGAGGCAGTCGCGGCGACAGTCAGCGAGCTTTGGATGGAGTATCAAGCCACTGGTGAGTCCCCAACGCCGGCGGGCAACCACGACCCGATTTGGGCGCCGCACAACTGTTATCCCGCGCAAGGTGAGGATCGTTGGGTCACCATCGCTTGTCCGACCCAGGCCTGCTGGCTGGCGTTGTGCCGCGTGGTCGATCCCGAGCTCGCGGTCGACCCCCGCTTCGCAACCGTCCTAACGCGACGAACGACCTGGAAGCGCGACTGACCAGCGAGGGCATTCCGTTTCGTCTCGCGGTCGAGACGTTCGAGCCGAACCAGTCTCGTCGGATCCTCTACGCCAAGATGCGGCATCTACGACGCATCGAGGCTGTGTTGAGCGCGCCACGCGGGACGTAGACCGCGTCGCAGCGCGCGTCGTTCACCGCATGTTGCAAGGCGGCGATCACGCACACTCCATTGGGATATGAGGGGATTCCACCATTGTGAGCACAGTGAGCACCGACGTTCGCCACGAGACTGTCGGAGAACGTGAACGATGGCCAACGGTGCTGCGCCGCCGCTCGTCGGCCGCTGATCGCTGATGGGAGTCACGGGGTGATGTCGATGGTGGTGGCGGCGACTATGGCGCCGTTGATCTGGATGTCGATTTGGTGGGGGCCGGGGTGGATGCGCCGGATGGAGACATGGTCGAAGGTGAGGGTGCGGCTGATGGTGACCGGTTCGCCGGGGGCGAGGTCGCGCACCGCGAGCTTGAACACTTTTGGGGCCTTCGGGCCGTTGGCGCCTTGGTAGTGGACCCGGTAGTCGATCGCGGCCCGCACCGGCGTGGAGGCGTTCACGGTGAAGACAATGGTCACCGCGCCGCCGATCGGGATGGCGTCGGGTGTGCAGGTGAGTGACGTGACTTCGGTGGTATCGCCCGCTCCGAACCCGAGTGCGGCGAGCGCGCCCGGGTGGCCTTTCTTGACCAGGGTGCGCAGGGCGTGGCGGCCGACGTAGTCGCCGTGTGTCGACTCGGTGAGCCAGCGACGGGCGACGTCGACGGCCAGCTCTGGGTGGTCTTTGCTGATGTCGTTGAGGTGGTTCGCGACCGAGCGGCGCACATAGACGGAGTCGTCGTCGAACAACCGGTCGAGCAACGCGATCGTCGGGGTCGGATCGGCGATGAAGCCCCGTAGCTGTGGCGCCCATGGCAGTCGTGGGCGGGTGGCTTCGGAGGCGAGCCTGCGGACGTGTTCGTCGGGGTCGCTCACCCATCGGTGGAGGTAAGTGAGGGTTAGTTCGGGGTGGGTTTCGATGAACGGCCGGACCGCGAACTCCGCCGAGAACCGCCCGGTGAGCGCGGCGAGGAGCGGCAGGGCGATGTCGGGGTGCTCGAGCATCGTCGCGGCGACGTATTCGGTGACGGGCAGCGATGCCCACGACTGCATCCCTCCCGCGGCGAGCACCTGGCGAAGGACCCGGTCGGCGAGCGCGGGTTTGGCGGGCATCGTCGCGGCGAGCGCGCCGGCAACGCGCATCACCCGGGCTTTCAGCTGGCGGTCAATCAGCCCGTCGAGGGCGAGCGCCTCGAACCGGTCCCGATCGAAACCGCTCCACTGGTCCGCGAGTTGTGCGCCGAGCGTGCCGATCAGCGCCGGTGAGATCTCGTCTTTGAGCGCCGCCACGCTATTGGCCTCGCGGCAAGCCGTCGATCAGCTCGGGCGTCGCGGCGCGCAGTTGCGCCCACACCGCCTGCGGCGCAGCGCATCGGTCTCGCCGGTACAGCTCATCGGTGTACGCCCAAGTCGTGAACGCGGAGCGACCCTCGAAGGTCGACAGTCGGGTCCTCAACCGCAGCGGCTTCGTTGGTTCGATGATGGCTGCATTCGATGATGGCCGCGCCCGAAACGAGTTCATCCCGGACCGCGCCGCAATTGCTCCAGAAGGTCCACGATGAGCTCGCCGCGGCGATCAGACCAATCGGCTTCGAGCGCATCGAGGGTGTGCCACCCGGCACGGCGCAGGGCCAGGTGCCGCTGGAGGTGGGCGTCGACCCCGTCGGGATGCAGGGTGCAGATCAGCCCCACCGGGATACCGTGCACCACCACTGCGCCGTCGAGCAGGTGACGTCCCGCGGGGTATGCGCTGGTCACATCGAACCCAGCCTGGCGGATCTCGTCCACGATTGCGCGCGCCCACGGTTGTAGCACCGCCGCCGGAGCAGGCCGACCGGGTGGGGTGTCGGCGGCGGCGAGGTATTGACCCAGCATGGAGGCTGGATCAGGGCGGCAACTGCACACGATGGTCATCGAATGGCGGGCCCGGGTCAGCAGCACCGCCAGCAGGTGGGGATCAGCGACGAAGGACCAGCCGGCAGGGTCATCCTCGATCAGGCCGAGCGAGCAGATCACCCGGTCCCGTTCGTGGCCCTGGAACCCGTGTACGGTGCCGACGCGAACGCCCATGCGGATCAGCTCATCGGCGTCGAAGGCCCCCAGCACCGCTTGCTCCAAACGGTCGGCCTGGGCCCGGAACGGTGTGATGACCCCCACGCTGCGTGCCGTGCCCCGGATGTCCCGCAGCAGAGACAGCACCGCTTGCACCTCGGCTTCGACCACACCGCCGGGACGAGCCGTGCCCTCGCCGGGCTGCAGGTGCACGCAGTCAACCATCTCCGACACGGGGGTGCGGGTGGCCACGTGGAAGCGTCCCTGGTACAGCGTGCGGGCCACGACATCGATGAGGTGCGGTGCTGACCGGAAGTGCTCGTCAAGGGCGATCACCGGGCTGACGGCAGCAGCGGCGTCGAACAGGCTGTTGCGGCGCACATCGAGCTGTGAGCGGGCCGGGCCGGGCTCGATCTGGTGGCGGTCTGCTACCTCCTCGATGGTTCGATCGGCCAGAAAGGACACGTGGCGGAGTTGGCGGGGGTCCCCCACGATGACCGCCCGGCGGGCCCGCAGCAGCGACGAGCACGCCACGGTCTGTTCGGTTGATGCGGCCTCGTCCACCAGCACCAGATCGAACAGGCCCGGCACCGGGGGCAGGAGATCGTCCACGTCGCCCAGGGTGCCCACCCACACCGGGAGGGCATCGCTCAGCGTCCGGCCCCGGAGCTGTTCGAGTTGGGCCCGCCGCGCCGCTCGGCCGCTGCGCAAAGCCGTGGCCAGCGCGGCGACGGCCGCCAGACCGGCGCGGTCGAGCCGCCGGGGGGAGCGGATCTCCAAACCCAGCCAGGTGCTCAGAGCCCGCTCCAACGCGGATTCGGCGTCGAGGAGTTCGGCGCCAGCCTGGGTGGTGCTCTGTTCGGGGGGCGCTGCGTGGCGGGCCCAGGCCACCTCGATGGCGGCGAGCACCACGGGCGTGGGCACGTCTGGCGGTGCGCCGACGATCCTGCGCAGCGCCCGCTCGGCCTTTCGTCGCCGGCGCCGGGCCCACCAACCACCCCGGGGTTGGTCAATGCGTGCCACCAGCTCCGCCAGGCCGGCCGCGCCAGGACCGAACGCCACCGGTGCGGCAAGCCGGGCGCCGGCCAGCTCCGCGACGCCCTCGGTGCTGTCCCGCCACGCCGCTGACAGGGTGGCACGCGCCCGCTGGCGGGCCTGATCACGGGCGACGCGGGCTTCTTGCAGCGCGGCCTCGGCGGCTCGCAGATGGTTGGGGCTCGCCGGTCCCAACTCGCCGTTGGCCAGGCGTTGCGCCAGCTGCGTGCGGCGCTCGCTCGAACCGAACACCACCGGGGTGATGCCGGGCTGGCGGCTCAACAAGCTGAGCAGGGCATCGACCGCGGCCTCGCTGCGGGCGGTCATCAGCACGCTGCTGCCTTGTCCCAACGCATCGCACACCACCGCCACCAGGGTGTGACTCTTCCCGGTACCGGGCGCGCCGGACACCACCGTGAGCGACGCCGTTCTGGCCCGGGCCACGATCTCCGCTTGCCGAACGCTCAGCGGCAACGTCGCTTCCACCTCGCCGTACCCAACAGCATGTTCGGGCGACCCGACGGCGGCGGGGTCGGGGTTGTCGGGGTGGTCGGGATCGTTTGGGGCACCGGCGTAGAGCGAATGGAACGCGGTGGGCTCCGACAACGAGCCTGCAGACCATAGAGACAAGCTCGCCGCCCGGCCGTGGCTCACCATGTCCTCGAGGGCGTAGATCCCCAACCCGGCCACGATCCGCAGTTCGTCTCGGCGCATCAACTGCTCGGGCTGATCGCGATCCGCCGTCAGCTTCGTTGCCGGCAACCCTGCGGCCGACGCCGCCCGCACCGCAAACGCCTTCAGACGGGGCGATCTGGCCAGAACCTCCGGGGTCAGCTTGTCGAGCCGTCGGAAACCCCCGCCGCCGGTCTCGATGCCGCTCTCGAGTTGGCGGGCGACGGCGGGGTCCGCCACCAGCTCAGTGAGCCGCACATCGGCATACGCCAGCAGTTCCCAACCCAACCGCTCCGGCGAGCGCACCACTCTCACGGATCGGGTGACCAGCGGGGTGAACACCCGGCGGCGACGCTGCTGCCCGGTACGGCTCGTCACCGTGGTGGATCCCGCCACCCACAACCAGCCGATCTGCAGCGAGTGGGCGCCGTTTCGGAGCTGCTGCACTGCGGCCAGACGCTCACCGAAACTGCGCTCGAGCCGCAGTGACGGGTTGAGCTCGTCCTTGTCCTCGGCGGTCAATAGATGCCACATCCCCGGCCCGTCCGGCCCGGTGTCAGGAAAGTGCCGTTCGTCGAGGAGGTGCAGACCGCTATCGAGCCACCGGAACCAATCCAGCGGGACCTGCAGCCCGTCCTGGGAACGCCCCGCCGCGGGCGTCAACTCCGTCAATACCGCCAGCGCCGCGCGGGCCCGGCCGGCCACCACCTCGTTGACGCTCACGGCCTGCGAGCGTAACCGGGGGCCCTCGCCCACATACACCCCGGTGTGTTGGTTCGCGAACCTGACGGGACTCGCGGCTGGTGAACTGCCATCATTGCCGTGGCGTCGCTTTGGACCTGGCGCCGGTCCGGGTGAGGGCAACATCGCCGCATCGTGCCGGGAGCGAGGAGAAAGCTCAATGCGCAAAGCAACGCTGACGGCCGGCTTGGTGATGGTGTTGGCCGTGGCCGTGGCCGGTTGCGGGGAGGGCGCGCCACCGGCCGGGCTCGGCACAGAATCCGGACAGGCCCGTACCCCGGGCAACGGTGCAATCGCAGAACAGGCCAGGTCCGGCCCGGGGGAACGGTTGTTGAGCTGCGGTCACGGGCTCCCGTTCCCTCCGGCGGCCATCAGCGGACCGGTCATCAGCGCGGACGATCCTGACCCGCTGTTCGTTGCCTACCGGGCCTTCGTGGGGCCAAGTTGGGAGCCGGGCGCGCTGCGGGTGTTGGCCCGCACCGACGGCGAGGCGTTGCTCAGCGAGGCCCACCGCCCAGGCTTCGAGCCCGACATCGGATTCGCGCCCTTCGACTCGTGGCACTTCGCCCTTGAAGGTTCGCAGTGGCGGTACACCGGCAACGGGAGCTGCCGATTGCAGGCCTTCGTGGACGGTCAACCGGCGGATCCGTGGGAGCTCGAGCCATCGTTCCCAGCGCCCGCACCGCAGAGCACCACGCTGCATGTTCTCGTGCATGAGCAGGACTGCGCCTCGGGACGACCCGCCACCGGACGGGTACGCGAACCGGCCATCACCTATGGCGCCGATCGGGTTGACATTGCCATCACCACCGACCGCGCTCCGGGAGGCCAGGACTGCCCCAGCAATCCGGCCACGCCCCTCATCATCGAACTGTCCGAGCCGCTCGGGGACCGTGAACTCTTCGATGCCGGCCGCGAGCCCATAGCTCCACCCGGCCCCGTCCAAGGCTGAGGCGCCGTCCTGCGATCAGCCGGGTACCGACCGGTATGGGCCGCGGCGACCCGCTACGGGCCCCGGTGGAGATCCTTGATCATGAGACCGACGGCGACCTCAGCGGAGCCGCCGGCACTCTTCAGCAGCGGGCCCAGCGCATACACCCCCGAACCGGCACTGAGCTCGGGGCCGACGGTGTCAACGGGAAGCAACTCGCTCCACACGGCGACGGGCAGCTCGGCACGTTCGGCTGCGGCCACCAACGCGGCCACCAGGTTCGCCTCCTCCTCCACGGCCAAGGGGGCACAGGATTGTCGGGCGGTGTCGAGCAACGCCACGTCGACATCCCACCATTCGGCAAGCCCCGCCAGCGTGGCGCCAAGGGACGGGCCGCGAAGCAGCGCCGCGGCCTCCACCGCCAACCGGCCAACCGCAGCGGCCTCAAGCGCTTGGCGCACGTGGTTGACGATCCCTGGGGCGTGGCGCCGGGCCAACCCCCCCAGGGCCTCGGCGCGGGTGTCCTCGTGGGAGTCAGTCAGGCGGGCGGCGAGGCAGTCCCTGACCGCCGCACCGTCCACCGGCACCTGCGTTCCCAGCCCGAACGTCGCCCAGTTGCGAACATCTGGATCATCGTGTGCGCTCAACCCCATCAGCGCCACCACCACCGGGTCCTCCGGGTCCAGCCATCGGTCGGCATCGAGGAAGCCGAAGGGCAATGCCATCGCCACTGCCAGAAGCGGATCCTCGTCCGATCCGGCGTCACCCGCACCCGTTGCCGGCATGGCTCCACGATAACGTGCTCGTGTCTCGGCGTTGGTTCGCCAAGCAGCCAGCACGGCCGCGCTCTGTCAGCGCACCACCGCATCGGCCCGGAGCGCGGCGATCTCGGCGGCGGTCAACCCCAGCTCGGCCAACACCTCGTCGTCAAACACCACCGACCGGTCGAAGCAGTCGGCGTAAAGGACGGATCAATAGCAACCGGAAATACTCGGGCCGGGTCACGAACCCACTGCTCATCCACCGTCACTTCGAGCGCCACACCGCCACGCCAACGCACCAGCTGATATGACTCGACGCCGTGGACCGGACGCGTGGAGACATACGACCCATGAGCGAACGAGACGAGGTACAGACGCTGGTGGACCGGTTCTGCAAGGACCACGGCTTCACGAAGAAATCCGGGTCGTGGTACCGCCGGCAAGATGAGACGATCGCAGTCCTGAACCTGCAGCGGTCTCAGCACTCAAACGCCTACTACCTCAACGTGGCGTTGTGGTTGCTGGCTCTTGGAGAAGCTGCGGCGCCGAAGGAGCACACCTGTCATGTGCGCACACGAGCCGACCGACTCGTCGTTGACGGCGAGGCGCTGAACAAGGCGTTGGACCTTGAACATAGCGAGGCGGAGCGTGGGGCGGTGATTGTTGACGCCTTGACCACGACCGATGACCTGTTGCGGGCATGCAGTTCGCTGGCGGGTTGTCGCCGGTCGCCGGGCCGATTGTTCGTTGAACGAGCGCTCGTGCGAGGTCAAGCACAGGAATTGATCGTCAATGACAGCTGAGCGGAGGGTCGTCAGTGCCGTCAGTAGGCTGTTCGCCGCCATCGCGTTGGTTCTCCTGGTGCTCGGGATTGGGGGTATGACGAGCGTCAACGCTGAGGCATTCACCTACGAAGTCCCCACCGTCGCGCGCGTTGAAGTTCATCAGATCGTGGCCGCCGCGGCCGTTCCAACCGCGCCATACGAAGTCGGAGAGCACTCTGCCTCTTCACCCCCGAGTTTCGGACTGCGTCTACGACCAGTTCCGCTCCAGTTGTTGCCACAAACACCGGGTCGGACTTCGTGGCTGGCGGGCGACAAGCCCCCGGCGCCACATGGCAGCAGGCATCCCGCTCCTCCGGTCTCGAATCCCATATTCCGTCCCTATTCGGGCCAATATGGGGACCTCATAGGCTGTTACGAGCCAGCACGGAAGCCCGCTCTGGCCAGCACAAACAGACACCTCCCAGCATCATTTGAACGGCTTGGAGCGGCCTGCAATGCCCGCACCGTTTGACCGCTGTTCACCACGGGCTCAAGGGGCGGCTTCGGGTGGCGCGGGCCCGTTGACTATGTGGGGGCTCCCAACGTGGTGATGATCATCGGCCAGGCGGTCTTGATGCCGGCCGGCGTTGTCGCCGATAGTTGGCCTGACCAAGCCCGCTTCCACCGACGGAGTGCAGAACGAGCCTCGGCAGCCGGCGTTCGTGAGCGCTCCGGTGCGGATAGCTGGGCTGTCCCCTACACGTCGGCCCATCCCAGCGCCGAGCCCCCCTCCACCGGTCCTACCATCGACTACCACGGGGTGACGGACGTACGAGGTGTGTTCGTGGCCGTCAGCTGGCACCGGTGCGGCGGGCGAGGGCGAGGTAGTCCTCGACCGTGCCCGGCAGGATGTCGAGGTGCACGATCGTGCCGTTCGGGTGGTCGACGAGGTCAACCACGACGGCGACGGCGGGGGCGTCCTCGTCGCCGGCGATGACTACGGCGCCGGGCACCATGAGGCTAGGGTCGCGTGCTTCGTCGAGGAACGTCCAGATGTAGCCGGTGTCGTCCTCGGCGTTGAGGTCTGCAGTGATGTCGACGATGATCATCGTGGTCGCCTCCTCGGTGGACGCTGTCTCTGACCGTACCTCGGATTGGGCTGCTCGGGACCAAGCAAAGCGAGAAGTTCCCCAGCGCGGTCGAGGTCGGGGAGCAACAGCGTGAAGTGCGGGCGTAGGAAGGTGGGCAACAGCTCGAACCCGGCGTCGATCAGTTCACCAGCGGTCACGCGACGGATGACTCGATAGCTGCCGAGCTTCTGAGCGAGGATCGCCTCCATTGATGCCGGCCCGAGCTCGTCGAGCGCGCCGAACACGGAGATGCCGGTCACATCGCCGCCGTCCAAGGAGTAGGCCCGCCGGAGCCGCTGGGCATGTAGCCGGATCTTCGCTGCGGTGTCGGGTCCACCACGCAGGACGATGGTGGCCGTGCGCGGGGCTGGCTCGCCGCGCACGTGATCACGGAGGTCGGGGAGCGCCCTCACCGCGTCGCCGCTCGTTGGGCGTGGGCTTCGAGGGTGTCGATGAGGCTGATGTCGTGGTCGGGGTAGACGTGGCCGTATCGGTCCAGCACGACGGAGACTGAAGTATGTCCGGCTCTGGCTGCGACCTGCTTGGCGTTGGCTCCCGCGGCGATCCACAGCGAGACAGCGCAGTGTCGTAAGTCGTGGATGCGTAGGGGGGCGAGTCCGGCGGCGTTGACGGCGGGGGTCCAGTAGCGCTTGCGGAACAGTGAGGCGCGGGTGGGTTTGCCGTCGGGGGAGCGGAACACCAACTCGCCGGGTTCGGCCGTGCCGTCGGGGACCTTGGCCAGTTCGTCGCAGATCAACTGTGGGAGTGTGATGATCCGTCGGCTGGCTCGGGTCTTGGGCGGATCGAAGGAAATCTGGTTGTTGACGTCCACGAGGGTCTCGGCCACGGTGATCTGGCGGCGCAGAAGATCGACCCGACTCCAGCGAAGACCGAGCAACTCGCCCAGTCGCAGTCCGCCATACCCGGCGAGAAACAGGAAGGCCCGGTAACGGGGGTCGATCACGTCGGCGAGGTGGTGCACTTCGTCATGGGAGATGAACCGCATTTCATCCCGCTCGATTTTGGGCAGCGGCAGGCGGTCAACGGGGTTGACGATGATCAAAGCGGTCTTCCAGTGCGGCTCGCACCGCCTTGTTGAGGACCTGCACGATCTTGCAGACCGTCGCCGGCGCGAGATCCGAACCGGCGGGGTCGACCAGGTCGGCCACCCATTGCCGCAGCACGGTCCGATCGAGTCTGCTGAGCGGGGTGGTGCCGAAGTAGGGCGCCACGTGGCGGCGGTAGTAGATCTCGTCGCGCGCAACGGTTTGAAGGCCGAAGCTCGGTCACCGTGGGCCACCATCGCTGCCACCACTCGTCCACCGTGATCCGACCCAGACGGGGATCGACGAGGGTTCCCTCGTCCTTCGCCGACTCGACCTTGATGGTGTTGGGTCAAGTGGAATCGTGTGTTGCAATAGGTCTTGGTCCGCTCTCATGGTGACGTTGCCGTGGGGGTTGTTGGCAAGTGCCGGCGCATGCCGGCGCTGGTGTTGATTGGTGAGGGTGTCCTCCTCATCGAGGCGCCAGGCAAGCCAGGCCGACCACCACTGGTGATCTTGATTGCTCTCCGCAAAGGCGCCGCCGTATTGGCGTTTCAAGACGCTGCGCAGTCAGCCTTCACCCAGCGCTGCATCAGCCGCAATCGAAGCCTTGAGACGTCGGGCGTCACTGATTTCGCGATCGAAAGCGTCGGCAATGGCCTCGTCGAGTTCGGGGAACAGATGGCCGTAACGGTCAAGCGTGACGCTGATCGATGCGTGTCCCATGCGCACCTGGATGGCCTTCGGGTGCGCACCGGACGCTATAGCCAGCGCAACGCTGCTATGGCGCAGATCGTGAAAGCGACACTCCACGCCGGCCGCCGCCTTCGCTTTCTTGTAGTGGTGCGTCTGGAAGCTTGACGCGCTGAGCGGCTTGCCCGCTCCGTTCGGGAAAACCAGACCGTCAGGGCCGGGTTGACTGAAACGCTCGAGATGGGAGCTCAGTACCGTGGCCGTGGCGTTGGCGATGGTGATAGACCGGACGCCCGCCGCGGTCTTGGGCTCCTGGCGGACGAACTCTCCAGTATTCAACCGCACCAACTGATCGGTCACACGTACCTTGCGGCGGCTGCAATCGACCCTGGAGCGGCGGAGCCCGACGAGTTCGCTCCAACGCATCCCCGAATCGACTGCGACGTAGATGAGGGCACGGAACCGTTCGTGGTGCGCCTCAGCCAGGCGTAACGCCTGGTCCCAGTCGAGGAACGCCATCTCCCTTTTCGGGACTCGGGGTGGGTCGACCCGGTCGCAGGGATTGGCGAGGATCTTCTGCTTCTCCACGGCGACCTGCAGCAGCCTGCGCAACGTCCGGTAGTGACGGTGCACCGAGCTCGGTGCCAGCCCGGCATCGATCTCATCGTTTAGCCAGTTCTCGATCTCCTCGGCGGGCACCTGCCCCAACCGGTAGGCCCCGAAGCGCGGCAGTACGTAGTCGTCGAGGTCACGGGCGTACGTCTCTTGGGTGGTGGGTGCTAATCGTCGACAGAGACGTAGGAAGTCCACCGCCCACACCGCCAGCGGTACGTCGCTGTCACGAGGGTCCACCCACTGTCCCTTAACCTTGTCCGCCTCCAGCTCACGCAGGAACCGCTCGGCGTCCGCCTTACGGGTGAACGTGCGCGACTGCACCCGGCCCAATGGGTCCGAGAAGCGGGCTCGGTAGCTCCCATTTCGCTTCTGGATGTAGCTCACTGAGACCTCCTGGTCGGATCCCAAATGGGCGCGAAATGGGCGCCGGATGGGCGTGTAACAGCGGTAACCGAGGGGTTCCAGCGGAGAACAAGGGTGAGAGTCGGCAAAACAAAATGAACCCCTGACCTGGGACAATACCAGGTCAGGGGTGGGAGGCGGCGCCCAGAATCGAACTGGGGTACAGGGCTTTGCAGGCCGTTCCGAGACGTTCAGATGATGCTGCGGAGTGCGTATTTGTGCTGGTCAGAGCGGGTGTGCGTGTTGGCGGCTGGTGCCTCGTGCCGTCCCATATTGGCCCGAATATGGGACGGAATATGGGATGCGAGACGGGCCGGGCCCGTGCTGGGTACGCAGGTATCCAGGGCGGTTCCGAGCGCCCGACCGAGTCAGGCGTGATGCTGCCTGGCCAAGTTCGACGTACGGCGGCTGGCCGCAGTCCGACGGGTTCGGTGAGAAACGTGGGCCGATTCCACGCTCCGTGAGCTGAGAGGCCGTTCGCCGGGCGTCGGAGCTGGCGCTACCCTCTATGACGCGTGTTGTGCGCTGCTCTCACCGGACCAGCTTGTGGACCCACTCGACAAGCTTGACGCAGATCACTTTGGAATTGCGACCTTTATGAGCTGGTCTTGTTTGCCCTTCTTCCGGTCGACGCCGGCGATTTCATCTCCGTCGGGCGAAATGGCGAGGGAGTCAAGGGTATTGTCAAATATCTTGTTCGACTTTCCGGTCCGTGTGTCGATTAGCCACAGTCCGGGTCCTTCCGCGCCGTCCACCGTCTCGGCGCTGACCGCGAGGCGATGCTCGTCAAGCCACACCAGAGACTGTAGATAGGTCACTCCACCGACGACCGGAGTTGGGTCCCCGAACTGGAGGTTGGTGACGTACAGCGAGCCGGGGGTGCCGATTCTGTCCGGGCCTCCCGCCCCAGATGCCACTGAGGCGAAGAAGGCGAGGCGTTCGCCTGCGGGTGATACCGTTGGGCCGAGCGCTCGCCCGCCTTGTTCGCACGTCGCTGGATCCGGGTCAGTCCCCATATTCCATTGGTCATCACCGTCGCGGATGACGACATCCAAGAAGTGGACCCCGTCCGGCTTCAGCTCCGCAAAAGTAGGACAAATCGCGTCACCGATCTCGATAAACGCGCTCTGGTGATCGGCTCTCCATGGAATCTCATTCGTCTGATAGTCCTTCTGAGGTTGCCCATATCGCACTTCGCGCACTAACGGCTTTGCTTCGACAATCTCTCGCGTGCTTCCACTCTCGATATCAAGCTCCACAAGGTGCAGCAGATACCTGGGGCTGACCGCTGAACCATCCCGGCTGCAGTCACGCACCACGCCGACCGCACCAGAGGAGAGTTTCACCGGTCCCCCGTATCCCACAACACGGCAGCCCAGTTCCGTGGGGGTGACCGGGCGGAGCTCACGTATTTCTCCGCCGGGCCTCCAGAGGGCGAGACGGTCAGGGTACGTAGAGACAATGACCGCGCCATCATCGAGCCAAGCGAAGCCATCGATATCTCGCTCGAATGGGATACCGAGGGGTGTCGCCAAGGCGAGTTCGTCAGTGGGGGATCCACAGCTCGTGACGAGGCACGCTACGAGCATCAATTCTAGGAGTCGTTTCATAAGTACAGCTTAATGATCGATTGCGATCGCGTCGGCAAGTTCCACATCATCATGCATCTTGAAGTGGTGTGGCGAAGCTTCGGCCGTTTCAGCTGAACCGACCCAGCGGTGGTGCGGATCGCCAGGCCACCGTTCCCGTTGCGTTGCCCCGAATGCCCTGCTTCCCGGCGGCTGTTCCAGTCCCGGCCCAGCCACACGGTCATCTCCTCCTCCGGGACCTTCTACAACACCTGACGCACCGAGTGGCGCATGAGCTCCTCCAGGCACTCCTCGATGGGTCGGCCCGACCCGAACACTGCATCAATCTTGGCGCGGACCTGATCGATCGACGCCCAGCCACCTATTGCACCGGGGATTGAGGCGCCACCAGATCACGATCTCGACGTGGCAAGACGTATCTATGGATGACGGTGGTCCTTGTTGTCTACCCTCAAGATCCAGCTGAGGTGTTCCGTAAATGCGGTTGTTCCGGTATGACCGGAACGGCTAGAGTGGCGGAACGATGGCTGCGGCCCCAACACCTACCGAGCGGAGCACCTTGCGCGGGGTGCTGTCGACGCTGACCACCGTGCTGCCCGACCAGTGGACCGTGACCTTCGAGCGCGAGAACGGCCGCGGCGCTGGACCGGATGCCGTCGGCCGCATTACTGGGCCGGATGGCCAGGCCGCCGTGCTGCTTGTGGAGGTCAAGCGCTCCCTCGAAGGTCGCAATGTTGCTGCGGTGGGGGCACAGCTGCGGTCGTGGGCCGACCGGCTGGGTGTCACCGGCGCCGTCCTGATCGCCGCAGCGCCCTATCTGAGCCCGGCAACCCAGGACGTCCTTTCCACGAACGGCCTGAGCTACCTCGACACGACGGGAAACGTCTCCCTCCGTTCTTCGAGTCCCGCGATCTACGTCCGGACGGTCGGGGCCATCAAGGATCCGTGGCCGACGGAAGACGCGTTGCAGTCGCTGCGCGGCAGGGGCGCGGCTCGGGCGGTGCGGGCGCTGCTCGACTTCAGGCCACCGTACGGCGTGCGCGAACTCGCAGTCCGCGCCGACGTGCCACTCGCGTCGCTCTCGCGCGCGATAGATCTCGTCGAGCGTGACAACCTCCTGTCGAGGATCCCCCGAGGGCCGATCACTGAGGTCGACTGGCACGCCCTGATCCGCCGCTGGGCCCGCGACTACGACGTGGCGCGCTCGAACCAGGTGACCACCTTGCTAGAGCCACGCGGCCTCGCCGCGCTCACCGCGAAGCTCACCAAGCTGCACAAGGGATACGCCGCCACGGGAGCCCTTGCCGCTCAGCAGTACGCACCGGTAGCACCGACCCGCCTTGCTGCTATCTATGCCACCGACGCTGTCGCGTTGGGCGACCGCCTGGGCCTCCGCCCCGCGGACGCCGGCGCGAACGTTTGGCTTATCGAACCCTACGACGAGGTGGTCTTCGCTCGCACGAGCCGCCGAGACGGCCTCATCTGCGTGAACCCCTCGCAGCTCGCCGTCGATCTCCTCACCGGCCCGGGACGCGACCCCTCCGAGGGCGAAGAACTGCTCGCATGGATGAGGGGACATGAGGATGCCTGGAGATCCTGACCCGGCATACGTCCTGGCGCGGACAGCGCTCCTCGACGCCGCCTATGCGCTCGCACCACACCTTGACGCTGTCGTGCTCGTGGGCGCTCAGGCCGTGTACCTTCACACCGGCGAAGCCGACCTCGCGGTCGCGGCGTTCACAACGGACGCCGACTTCTCCATCGAACCGGGGTCGCTTAGGAACTCCCCGCTGCTCGATGACCTCTTGCGCCATAAAGGATTCACACCTCGCGAGCATCCCGGCGGCTGGCTCAGTCCGGGTGGCGTCTATATCGACATCATGGTGCCCGAGGCGCTCGCGGGTCCCGGACGCCGCGGCGCTGACCTCGGGGCTCACGGCCGCCGGGCAGCTCGACGCGCAAAGGGACTCGAGGGTGCCCTCGTCGATCGTGAGACGCGAACGATCTCGTCGCTCGACGGTAGCGATCCACGTGCCGTGACGATGAACGTCGCCGGCCCGGGCGCGCTCCTCGTCGCGAAGCTGCACAAGATCGCCGAGCGGACGAGAAGCGATGATCGCGTCAGGAACAAGGACTCTCTCGACGTTCTCCGGCTCCTCCGGGCATTCTCGACCGAAGAGCTCGCCGATCGCCTGGAACAGATGCGCGCAGCCCCCGATGCAGGACCCGTCACGAACGAAGCCATCGACCAGCTCCGGTCATTGTTCGGCGCCGCCAACGATCGCGGTGTTCGATCCGCGGTCGCAGCAAGCATTCACCTCGTTGATCCTGATGAGATCGCACTCGCGCTGACGACCCTTACGGCCGACCTCCTCGACGCCCTCGCAAACTAAAAACTAGGCGGCGACGTGGCCGGTCACCGTCACCGACAGTGACCACATTCCACCTCCCGCTCGGGGCGGTCCGCAGGACCTCCAGTTGTGTCTCGGAGTTTTCCGTGGTGGCAGGAGATGACAAAGCGTGAGCGAACGCCGGGTTGCGGTTTTGCGGTCTGTTCCCATTCAGGAGCTTCGGGGTCGGGTCCCGGCGGGCTCTAACGAGGCCGGACTTGGCGTCGCGGAAAGCCTGTGATGCAAGGTCGGTCTGCGACCCGTGAGCCCAGCCGCACCCATCCGTTGGTGCGTGGGTCGAACACTCTGCTCAGTGATGGCCCCGGGGCCGTCCTGCCCTGTGCTCTCGAACACCCCAAGGACGCGTGCTGCATGACGTCTAGCGTTTGCGGTGATGTCGAGCCATCTCGATCCGGTCTCGCTGCTGGTGCCCGGTGCTCGATTGGTGTTCGGGGAACTGCACGGCACCAACGAGATCCCCGCCGCGATCGCCAGGCTTGTTAACCAGAGCGCGGCGCTGGGCCGGCGGATGGTGCTGGCGCTGGAGCTGCCGTCGATGACCCGGGTGTCCGACTACGTCACCGGCACCAGCCCGGCCGGCGCCGGGCTGGCGGACCTGTCGGTATGGTGGCGGACGGTTGATGGCCGATCAAGCAAGGCCATGGCCGGTCTCATCGATCACGCCCGACACCTCGCCCGGGCCCACGACCTGGAGGTGGTGTGCCTCGACACCGGACAGATCCGCCATCCCGCTGACCTCCATGAGCGGGAACGCCACCTCGCCCGGCAATTCACCCAGACCTGCGAATCAGCGGGTGATGCATGCGTGATCGGCCTGGTCGGCTCGGCGCACGCCTGGATCGGAGACGACGTGCACCTCAACGGAGGGCCCTCGATGGCCACCATCGTCCACCAGGCGGTGCCCGAGCTGCGAACCATCCAGTTCGAAAGCGCTGGCGGGGAAGCCTGGGTCATGACCGATCCGAACCGGCCGGCGGGGCCCACCCCCATCCCCGCCGGGACCCACCATCAACTCGCGCCCGGCATCCACCTCTGGCCGACCCTCACGAAGCACGTCCACGGTATCTGGGTCCTCGGCACACACCTCACCGCCTCACCACCGCTCATCACTCCTCATACCCACACGTAACGACCGACGCCCCAGGTCCGCGCGGACCACCCAGCCCCATTGGGATCGATGGGGGCCTGCGCAGGCAAGACCCGCTGAGCGCCCCGCCTGCTCATGTAGCGAAGGCTGTGCTGCCTGTCGGCCCCGAGTTTGGCGCCGGCATCCTGAGCCCTCCGGCGTCCCGGCTATTCCTGTCACGTTCTAGAAATCCAGCCACGCCACTGCGGGGTCCCTCGCCAGTTGCAACGGACCGGGAGGTGCCCGCCCGGGTTCAAGAGTCAGCAGGAGGTGGCTGCCGGGCCGGTAGTAGGTGAAGGCTCGCGTCCGGCCGCCGGCCGAGACGATCTAACGAACAAACCTGACGGTACGCCGCCGCGGGCGAAGGCCCAGCAGCCGCACGAGCACCGTGTTCGCTGATCCCCGCTGCGAGGTCAACGCATCTGTCAACGGTGGCGACCTACGTTTGGGGGGTCGTCAGCTGACAGGCCCGTGGTCGTAGCGGACGGCGGGCCGGTCGGGGGTTGCCAGCATGTTGAGCACCTGCGGTCCTCGACGGCGTACTCGCACCGGTGAGCTGAGGGCCTGCAACCGTTCTGCCGGGTTTCGGTGGTCCCGTTGCTCGGACAGGTTTTCTGAACATCGCATGGGCCGGTGGCTGTCCGATCGCGATGTGGCGGAGGTCCCTTGGCGGGCGATGAAGACGATGGAGCCTTCACTTGAGTGATCTCGACGTAGCGCTGTTGCCTGAGTCGGCCGCTGGCGTCCTGAGCCCGATGGCCGTGGGTCGAGAGCAAGGCACCTGCCCTCATCCACCTCGGTGATCGTGGCCACGCGGAAACCACAGCATCTGCCACGCCCGCCTTGTTCAGGTCTGAACAGCCGGCCGTTCAGGTCTGAACGTCACCTCAACGAGCCGTTGATTTCAGGTTGTTCAGGCTCGCGTTGAGGCCTGTGTGTTTCCCTACCGGCGCCCGGCTATCCGGTCGGGCGCGTCTGAACATGAAGGAGCCCTTGCTCTATGAGTGATCTGCCACCGTTTTTCACTGTCGAGGAGGCTGCGGAGGTGGTGCGTATCGGCCGTACCCTCGCCTATCAGCTCGCCGCCCGGTTCGAGGCCACCAACGGCGCTGACGGGCTTCCGGTGGTCCGTATCGGCCGGTTGCTGCGGGTACCCCGCGCTGCGCTGGAAGCGTGGGCGGGCGCCGAGCTCACCGCCACCACGCCCACTGCCGCTGTGCCCTGCGCGCCGGAGCCCCCACCGCCCGCCGCGCCAACAACGGTCCCATCCACACCAGCAACCCTCGAACCTGCTGCACCGCATGCACGTGCCCGCCCGCGTCGCCCCAGCGAGCTGCCCCGCCTGCCGTTCGTGAGCTGACCATGCCCCTCAACGAAAAGGACGTCAACGAAACCGCTTGGAAGGCTGACGCACTTGCACCTGAGGTGCCCGCTGGTCGTGTCAACGTGTCAACCGGGCGGTGCCAGCCTTGCTGACCATCGGGAAACTGGCTGCGGGGCAGCAGCAGTACTACCTCGACACCGTCGCTGGCGGTGCTGAGGAGTACCGCACCACCGGCACCGAACAACCCGGCCGGTGGTGCGGCACCAGCGCCGCCCGTCTCGACCTCACCGGCCAGGTCGAACCCGACGCGTTACATCGGCTGCTGGACCATGTTCACCCTGCCACCGGCGACCGGCTCACCAACGGGCGGTCCGATCCGAAGGTGATCGGATTCGATGCCACCTTCTGCGCCCCCAAGTCAGTGTCGCTGCTCTTCGCGCTTGCCGACTCCGACGTCTCCGGCGAGGTCCGCGACGCCCACGACACTGCGGTCAACGACGCCCTGGCCGCGTTCGAGACAATGGCCAGGGGGCGAAGGGGTCACGGCGGCGCCCGCACCGTGCACGGCGAAGGTTTCGTCGCCGCCGCGTTCCGGCATCGTACCTCCCGGGCGGGGGACCCGTTGTTGCACACCCATGTGGTCATCGCCAACCTCGTCTACGCCACCCAGGACGGGCGCTGGTCGGCGTTGGACGGCCGGCCCATCCACACCTGGGCCCGGCCGGTCGGGCATCTACGAGGCGCAACTGCGATGGGAACTCACCCGCCGACTCGGCGTCGGGTGGGGGCCGGTCACCAACGGCATCGCCGACGTCGCCGGCATGGACCGCCCGGTGCTCGATGCGTTCTCGACCCGCCGCAACGAGATCCAAGCCCATCTTGCCGAGCGCAACGAGACCGGGCCCAAAGCCGCTCAACGCGCCGCGTACATCACCCGCGCCCCGAAAGACCCTAACCTCAACCCCGATCAACTGCTGCCTGCCTGGCGGGCCCGGGCCGACGCCCTCGGCTTCGACAACCACGCCCTGCGAGCGATACTCCACCGGACCGGACGGCACAAATCGGCACGAGCCGAGATCAACACCGACAGCATGTTCCAGGCGTTGGCCGGCCCGGACGGGTTGACCGCAAACCGGGCCACGTTCGGGCGAGCGCAGGTCATCAACGCCATCTGCGACGCCCTCCCCAACGGGGCACCCGTCACCGACGTGCTCGACATGGTCGAACACTTTCTACATTCCGAACACGTCATCGCCCTCACGCCGACTGTCGCCCCGACGTTGCACACCCGCCGAGGTGGCCTGGTCCCCGCCGGCAGCATCGACGGGGTCTACACCACCCCCAACATGCTCGCCGCCGAACTACGCCTCATCGACCTCGCCACCCAACCGTCCACCACCCTGACCGCCGACCACCGTCACATCGAGCACGCCATCGGCCGGCGGGGAACGCTCAGCGACGAACAAGCAGCCATGGTCCGAGCGATCTGCGCCTCCACCGCCGGCGTCGACATCGTCGAAGGTGTCGCCGGGGCCGGCAAAACCTTCGCGTTGGCCGCCGCAAACGACGCCTGGACCGCCAGCGGGCTCCGGGTCCGTGGCGCGTGTCTCGCCGCACGGGCCGCTGCCCAACTTCAAACCGGCAGCGGCATACCCTCCAGCACCCTCGACCGGCTGCTGCGTGATCTCGACAGCGACGACCCACTCACCAACCGCGAAATCGTGGTCATCGACGAGGCCGCCATGGTTGGCACCCGCACCCTGGCCCGCCTGCTCGAACACGCCCGCCGCGCCAACGCCAAAGTGGTGTTGATCGGGGACCCCCGCCAGCTCCCCGAGATCGAAGCCGGCGGCGGCGTCACCGCCCTCACCGCCCGGTTGGGCGCCCGCCAGCTCACCACCAACCGCCGGCAGCACCAACCCTGGGAACGCCACGCCCTCACCGATCTCCGCGACGGGCACATCGACGACGCCCTCAACACCTACCAAACCCACCAGCGCGTCCATATTCACAGTCAGGAGGGCGTTGATGTCCGTGACGTGCTGGTGGTGGACTGGTGGCATGCCCGCACCCAAGGCCTGGACGGCCTCATGATCGCCCTGCGTCTCAGCGACGTGCAGGACCTCAACCGCCGGGCCCGCCACCACCTGCGCGAAGCCGGCGAACTCGGCCCCGACCAACTCACCAGCGGGCAGCTGGCCTTCGCCGAAGGCGACCAGGTCCTCGCCCTACGCAACAACTACCAACTCGGCATCCTCAACGGCACCCGCGGCCAGATCACCACCATCAACCCCAACCGCCAGACCGTCACCGTGCGGGTTGACACGTCAATGTCAATCGACCTGCCCTATAGCTACATCGCGGCAGGCCACCTCACCCACGGCTACGCCACCACCCTGCACAAAGCCCAAGGCGCCACCGTCAACCGCACCTTCATCCTCGCCGACACCACCTACACCAAAGAACACCTCTACACCGCGCTCTCCCGAGGCGCAGTACGCAACGACCTCTACCTCACCACCACCGACCATCGCGCCGAGGACCGCCATGCCCCCGAAACCACCACCCCAATCCACGAAGCCTTCCGGGCTGCCGTCCAACGCAGCTCCGCCCAACGCCTCGCCCTCGACCACCCCACCCACGCCACCCGGACAACGGACCAACCCGTGACCGCTGATGCCAGCCGGTCTCGCCGAGTGCCGAACCGTGACAGCCAGGCCGTGACCCGTGATGACAGCCAGTCCCGGACCCTGACGCTCCGTCAAACCCAGTCCGAGCTCCACAGGGTCAACGAGCAGCTCGACACCGCCCGACGCCAGCGGGACCACCACCGACGCCAAGCCGCCACCGCCCAGACCGCCATCGACCAACTGGGCCCGATCGGCCGGCGCCTCCACCGAGGCCAACTCCGCGAGCGCCAAACCCTCAACGCCACCGCCACTGCCAACCTCGACCACGCGAACGACTACATCGAGCGCCTCGCCGCCCGCCGCAAGCAGCTCAGCGCCGAACATGACCGCCTCACTGCCGAACATGAGGGTCGTGCCGAACGCGAGCGTTGCGCCGCTGAGCTCGCAGCACGCTCCGCCCCCGGTGACCGCCAGCCCGGCATCGGCGCGCCGACTGTAGACCTCCACGCACTCCTCGCAGGCGCATTCGGGGCCAGCGACCGGGCGGCGAACCGGACGCGAGACCACGAACCCGACACGGGCATGGACCTCGGACTCTGAATTCGACCTGGCCGAGCCGAAACTCAGTCGGCTGGCAGTGCTGGAGGTGGTGGGGGAGAGAGGATGCCGGCCATGGCATCAGCAGCCAGACGGTCGCTTACTGGGACGAACTGGGCGTACACGTTCAACGTGGTCGCCGGCCTGGCGTGGCCGAGCCGGGTGCTCACCGTCTTGACGGGCACCCCTGCATCCAACAGGAACGTTGCCGTGAAGTGCCGGAGGTCGTGCAACCGCACCTTCTCATCGATCCCCGTCTTGGCCCGAAGGCGCCGCCACGCAGCCGTCCAATGAAACGGTCGCCACGGCAACGTCCCATCCAGCGACGGGCTGAACACGTACGCCGTGGGCGTCAGGGTGACCAGGCCGATCTCGGCTCGCCGCTCCATCGACGCCCGCCAACTTCGCAGCGCATCCACGGTGCCAGCGTCGAGTGCCACGCGGCGGTTCTGATGGCTCTTGGTATCTTTCTCCAGGATCGCGCGATCGGCGGAGCGCTCCACCAGCGCCTTGCTGATGACCACTTCGCCAGCGTTGAGGTCGATGTTCGACCACCGCAGCGCTGACACCTCGCCCCGCCTTCCCCCCACCGATGCCGAGACCCGCACGAAGGTGGCGAACTCGAGATCAGCCGCGGCGATGGCGGACAGGACGTCCGCCGGACTTGGCGGGCGAACGTCGGATGGACGGGCCTGGGGGAGTGTGGCCTGGCGAGCGGGGTTGTCCGGACGCCACTGCCAGCGCACGGCCTGGTCGAGGGAGCCGACGAGCACGTTGTGCATCTGCTTGACCGTGGAGGGGGCCAGCCCGGCATCACGTGACATGGCCCGGTAGAAGGCATCAATGTCACGCACCGTAAGCTTCCGGACTGCGACATCACCGAGCGCCGGCAGAATTCGGAACCGCACCTTGCCCACATAGCCCTCGTAGGTGGTAACGGACAGGGAGTCCTTGCGTAGGTCGAGCCACTGCTCGATGAGGTGTCCCATGGTGGCGTCGGTGCCCTGCCGGCCGCCGCCCTGACTGACCTCCACCAACAGCGCGGCCATGACCGCCTCGGCCTCCCGCTTGGTGCCACGAACCGAGCGGCTCACGTACCGATGCTTACCCGAGACCGGATCCCGGCCGGCGAGCACCCGGAGCTCCCAGCGGCCCTCGTCACGCTTGCGGATCGATCCCGCCCCGTATCGGCTCTTGTGCGCCATGAGCCAGAGCATACGCCGTTACCCGGCGAGCCAAATATGGGATGAATATGGGATCCGGTCCGAACTGCGATGGGCCTCTTTGCGAGACACCTGCTCTGACCAGGTCTTTTTTGGAGGCGGCGCCCAGAATCGAACTGGGGTACAGGGCTTTGCAGGCCCTTGCCTAAGCCACTCGGCCACGCCGCCAACAGCGCCGGACCACCCTAGTCGGACCGCCGCCGCCGGGACCCAGCCGGTTTGACCGGGCCCTGCACTCCGAAGCTGACGCAGCGACGCCGGCAGCCCCCAACCGGTCGGAAACGGCGCCGCGATCGTCGCCAGCGTCGCGGCGGGAAGAAGAACTTGTGCGCCCTGACTCCCTACGCGAGGTAACGGCACCTACTGTACCTGCATGAGTCGGCTGGGGGGTCGAAGCAGCATCGTTTGGCTACTGATGGTGCTGGTCGTGGTGCTATCGGTGGTGACGCCGTCGCCGGTGGTTGCTGCCGCCGCGACGGAAGGCATCGAGATGGTGCTGGAGACCGGCGTGCGCGGCTCGGTCGTTGCCGGCAAGGACCTGCCTATCCGGGTTACGGTCACCGCGGATCGCACCACACGCGGCACCATTCGGCTGGCTGATCCGGGCCTACCGGATTGGCTGGTGGTCGAACGTGACCTGGCCCTGGCCGCAGGGACCAGCAAGTCCTTCTGGATGGTGTTGCCGGGCCTGAGAGAGGGGAGCCCGGCCACCCCAACGGTGACGTACTCGGAGAAGGGGCGACCGCTGGCCAGTGTCACCAGCCGGTTCCTGATCGTGGACAGCGTGGTGGGCGTGCTGCCCCACCTGGCCGAGGCCGCGTCGCCACCCCCCACCGTGGCCAGGCCCGACGGCTCCGGTGACGCCCATCTGGGAACCTTGAGCACCGAACAGATGGTGCTCGGTGCCCCCGGGGTGGATCAGTTCACGGCCATCGCGGCGTCGGGCCGGGACCTCGCCACCTTGAGCGACACCGCCCGGGCCGGCCTGTGGCAGTGGCTCAACGGCGGCGGTCTGCTGCTGGTGGATGACGATCCGGGGGCCGCACTCCCGCCGGCGTGGATGCCCGGGCCCGCCGGTTATGCCCTGGCTGGCGCCGGCGAGGTTCGCCTCACCTGGGGGGCTCTGGCACGCGGGGAGTGGGAACCGTTCCTCCTGGGAGCTTCGGAGGGTGAGGGTATCGGCATTGCCGAGCAGGTCCCGATGCAGTTCTTTCCCGGTGGGGTCAGCACGCTGGCCCGAGACGCCGGGCTGAGGCTCAACCGTTTGGGGCCGATGTTGGCCATTCTGGTGGTGTACGTGGCGTTGGTGGGCCCGGTGATGTTCTTCGTGCTGAAACGCACCCGCCGTCTAACCGCGGGTTGGGTGGCCATCCCGATCTTTGCCGTGGTGGTCACCGGTTTGGTGGTGGTGGTGGGCAACCGGTCCCGCATGGGTGCCGCGGCGGCCCACGGCACCGTGTCCGAGGTGTTCGCCGCGGGCACCCAGGCGTTCATGTCGGGGTTGGTGGTGGCTCGCTCGGGTGGCGACCACGGCTTCCAGTTGCCGCCGGGCTGGAAGCCCACCCTCGGAGGTTCGCCATTCCAGAGATTCGACAACAACCGCGCCACCCACCGCTCGGACGGAGAAGGTGGTTCCTTGATCACATCGTTGGATTCGGGCCAGGCGACGCGGCTGAACGCGGTTGGCCCGGTGGCCACACCCCCCGATCAACTCAGCGTCGAAGCCACCAGCGACGCTGATGGAGCGGTCACCGGTACCGTGCGCAACAACGGGCCCGAAGCGCTGATCGACGTGGCGGTCTTCGCCGGCGAGCGAGCCATACTTATCGGTATGCTGCCGGCGGGTGGGTCGGCGCCGTTTGGGTTGGCCGATGTGACCACCGCCGCCGGCATCGCCCCGGTGTCCCAGGTGTGGAGCAGCGATGCGGCTTTCGCTTTCGGCGGCGGCGGCCCGATCCGCGCGTTCGAGGCGCCGCCCATGCCCACCACGACCATCGCCGCCGGTGCCGCCCCAGGCGGTGGTTTCCCCGGTCCCGGGGCAACGCGGCCGCCCCAGATCCCAGTGATGCCGCTGGGGGTCCTGTCCGAGGTTGCCGACGTGGGTCTGTGGGTGGACGCCGCGGTGGACAACGCAACCCTCGCGTACGGGTCGGTACGGGCCGTGGGGTGGCGGAAGGACACCACGGCCCCGCTGCAGTTGCTGGGCGGCGGATCCATCGAGCGGGGTCGGAGCGCGATAACGGTGGCGGCGCCCATCAAACCGCAGGGACGGATCACCGATGTGACGGTGCGCCGAAAGCTGACCTCAGTGGTGATGGATGCGGTGGGGGGTAACGCCGCGAACGGCCAGGGGATGTCGTTTCGTTTTCTGCTGCCACCGGGTGAACGCCCGCCCAGCACCGATTTCGAGCTCGCCATTCCCGTTGGTGTGGCGTGGGCGGAGGCCTGGAACGGTGGCCGTTGGATGGAACTGCAACCACGAGACGGTGTGGCTTCCCTTCCATCCGACACGGTACGCGGCGGCGCGATACTGGTCCGGATTGACTCCCCGCCTGGGTTCCCTGTGGCTGGCTTGACTGTTCGGGAAGCATCGTGAACCTCCTCCCGGGTGCCATCGTTGAACCGCAGACGCCGCCGCCCACGGTTCGGGTGCGGGAGCTGACCAAACGCTACGGGACGTTGCTGGCCGCGGATCGGGTGAGCTTCGATGTGCCCGAAGGATCCATTTTCGGTTTGGTGGGCCCGAACGGGGCCGGTAAGACCACCACGCTGTCGGTGATGGCCACCTTGCTCCTACCCACCAGCGGCGCGGTGGAGGTGGTGGGTCTCAACCCCTCCACCGATCCCCGGGCGGTGCGACGGGTGGTGGGCTACATGCCTGACAGCCTCGGCGTGTACGACAACCTCGAGGTGTCGGAATATCTGCGGTTCTTCGCTGATGCCTACGACCTGCCCCGGGCGCAATGGCCGTCTTTGGTAGATGGCCTGCTGGAGCTGGTCGATCTGGGCGCCAAGCGTCACGCCATGGTGAACTCGCTCTCCCGGGGCATGAAGCAGCGGCTGAGCCTGGCCCGGGCTCTGGTTCATGACCCCCGGGTGTTGTTGCTTGACGAGCCGGCCAGCGGTCTTGATCCCCGGGCCCGGGTGGAGTTGCGTGATCTCATCCTGCAGCTGCAGACCATGGGCAAGACGGTGATCGTGTCCAGCCACATCCTGCCCGAATTGCAGGAGATCTGTACGCATGTTGCCATCATGGAGGCTGGTCGGCTGCTGGTGGCGGGCACCCCGCAGGCCATCCTGACCGGGCTCGGCAGCGGCCGGAAGGTGCGGGTTCGGTTTCGAGATGACCATACCGAAGAGTTTGTGGTGGCCGATCAGGATGAGCAGGCCGCGCTGTTACGCCGTCTGCTGGGTGAAGGCCAAGACGTCATGGAGTTCGTCGAGGTGGGTTCGGATCTGGAGGATCTCTTCATGCGAATCACGCGGGGGGTGGTGCAATGAGGTTGCTCAACCCGGTGGTGGGGCGAGAACTACGTCAGCGG
This sequence comes from Acidimicrobiales bacterium, assembly GCA_046155365.1. Classification (GTDB taxonomy): domain Bacteria; phylum Actinomycetota; class Acidimicrobiia; order Acidimicrobiales; family CAIXPF01; genus CAIXPF01. The sequence goes on from JBJXFH010000052.1 coordinate 27,356, forward strand.
CTGCGCTCGGGCCGTTCGTTCGTGGCCCTGACGTTGTTCTTGGCGGTACTGACGTTTTTGACCTGGGCGGTGGTGGCCGCAGTGACCGCCAACAGTTCCTCCCAACAAGATCTCACCCGGGCCACCGGCGCCGGACGGCCTCTGCTTGATGTGTTGAGCATTGGCATGTTGGTCCTGATGGTGTTCCTGCTGCCGGGCCTGGCCGCAGCCTCGGTGTCAGGTGAGCGCGAACGTCAGACGCTGGTGCCGTTGCAAATCACGTTGTTGCGGCCCCGTTCCATTGTGATCGGTAAGGTGTTGGCGGCGTCGGCCTTCGCCATGTTGCTACTGGTGGCCTCAGCGCCGATGTTCGCTGCGGGCTATGTGCTGGGCGGAGTGGCCTTGGCCCCCACCCTTCGCACGATGGTGGCGTTGTTGGTGGTGGCCACGGTGATCATCGCCATCTCGGTGGGGTGGTCGACCATCCTGCGGCGAAGCGTGGCGGCGGTGGTGGCCTCCTACGCCACCATCTTGGTGCTGTGCGTGGCGGCGCCCATCGCCTTCGCACTGTTGTCGGTGCTCGCCCGAAACCCGATTGACGGTGGCAACGATGTCAACCGGTTCAAGCCCATGGTGTTGGTCAACCCTCTGGTGGCGGTGGCGATGTTCCAACAACCCGGTGCGAACCCCAACGGCAGCGGCGGCGGCGCCCTTGACGGCATACGCGACAGTATGCGAGGCCGTGGTTTCGATGACCTTGCTGCGCAGGAGGTCGTGGACGACGATGTGGCGGGCGTGCCGGACTGGTTGGTCTCCTTCGCCTCGCTGGGAGCGGTGGCGGTGGCGGCCGGCGCAGTGGGCTCCCGAAGGTTGCGCACCCCGGCTCGGAGCGAACGATGAGCGCCGTCACCCCCGAGGTCCGCCGGTTGCTGCTGGCGGTGCGACGGCGCCTGCGGGTGGCGTGGGGCCTGGCCACGCTGTGGTGGCTGGCGCCGGTGCTGTCCGGTGTTGCGGTGGGCTTGGTGTTGTTCGGTCGGTTCCGGCCGTGGTGGTGGCCCGAACCGGCGGCCCTGATGGTGGCCGCAGGGGCGCTGGCGGCGGTGACGGTGGTGGCGGCGGTTCGTCCCATCAGCTGGCCACGGACCGCGCTGGCTGCGGATCGGGGCTTGCAGACCCACGACGCGTTCTCCACCGCATTGGAGTTGGCCGGCACCGGTCTCAGGAAGCATGGAGTCAGCCCGGGGGGAACTGGCGGCGGGCCGGGACCGTTCGCCGCTCGTATCGCCGATCGGGCCACGGAGTTGGCGGCACTGTCCTCGAGTCGCCGGGCCGTGACCCTGCCCCGACCCCCACGCCGGGTCATGGCGGCTGCGGGGTTGGGGGCGGCGGCGTTGGTGCTGGCGCTGATCAACAACCCTCAGGACGGCGTTCGCCGCCAGCGCGCCGCGGAACGTGCAGCCGTGGCGGCGCTGGCCCTTCAGTTGGATCAGGAGCGCGCCGCGTTGGCGGAGCAGGCCACCACCCAGGCCGAGCGGGCTGTGCTGGATGAGCTGAGCGCGGCGGTGGCGGAGCTGCGGGCAACGGAGGAGCTGGCGGCGGCGGAGGAGCTTTTGCGGACCACCGCGGCTGATCTGTCGGCGCAAGTACCGCAGGATCTGCTGGCTGCCAAGGCGGCGGCGAAGGGCTTGGCGCACAACCTGGCGTCCCAACCGCTGGCCGGTTCGGGTGATGTGGCGGCCCAGCTGGCGGAGGTTGTGTCAACGCTGGGTGAGCAGAGCCCCGCCGAACGGGCCGAGTTGGCCGATCGATTGGGGGCGCTGGCGGAAAGTCAACGGGTGGGAGATCCGCAGTTGGCCGGTCAGTTGGCCGCCGCCTCCACCGCCGTGGCCGCCGGTAACGACGCCGCGGCGCAATCCGCGTTGAGCTCGGCTGCCACCGCCGCCAGCGCCAGCCAGCAGCGGGTCGCTACCGGGGAGACCGCCCAAGCCGCCGCCGCCAGCGCCTCAGCCGCCGCCACCCGCGCCCGCCAGGCCGCCCAGACACCCGCGCAGGGTCAGGGGCAGGGGCAGGCGCAGGGGCAGGGGCAGGGGCAGGGGCAGGGGCAGGGGCAGGGCCAGGGCGCTGGTCAGGGTCAGGGCCAAGGACAAGGTCAGGGGCAGGGGCAGGGACAAGGTCAGGGTCAGGGGAGTGGCGGTGGTAGCCCGTCCGGGGTTGTCGGGGGTCAGGGCAGCGGACAGGCGGGGAACGGACAGGGTGGCGTTGGTCGCCCCGGCGGTCAGAGCGAGGGCGGACCTTCCTCCAACGAGCAGCCCAACCTTGGTCAGCTCAAGCTGCCGCCGCCGGCCAGCAACGGCGAAACCATCAATGCCGGCGGCAACGCCAGCGGCAATCCGGGTGAGGTGGTGGGCAAGGGCAACGGCGCAACCCAGGGCGGAACGGTCACCGTGGCCGTCGCCGATGTGCTGGGCAGCTACCGCACCCAAGCCCTTGACGCCCTGGCCCGCAGCGCCGTCTCACCGTCGGATCGCAACCTCGTCACCGCGTACTTCGACCGCTTGGCCCAACCCGCCGACCCACGTCGAGCCGCCGTCCCCGCCCCCGGTTCTTCTGGTTCATCTGGTTCATCTGGTTCATAAGGAGCGACCACCATGGATCCCGACCGGTATCGCAGCATCGCCCAGGACATTGAAACGGAGATCGCCCAGGTCATCGTGGGCCAGCAGGAGCTGATTCGCGCGGTGCTCATCTGTCTGTTGGCCGAGGGTCATCTGCTGCTGGAGGGGGTGCCGGGCCTGGGCAAGACGCAATTGGTGAAAACCCTAGGTTCCGTGGTGGGCGGGGAGTTCAGCCGCATCCAGTTCACGCCCGATCTGATGCCGGCGGACATCACCGGCACCCAGGTCCTCGAAGAACGCCCCGACGGGCATCGGGACTTCGCTTTCCGGCCCGGCCCCATCTTCGGCAACCTGGTCCTGGCCGATGAGATCAACCGGGCCTCACCCAAGACCCAAGCGGCGTTGCTCGAGGCCATGCAGGAACGCACCGTGACCGTGGGCGGTGTCACCCGACCTCTCCCGAACCCGTTTCTGGTGATGGCCACCCAGAACCCCATCGAGATGGAGGGCACCTACCCGCTGCCCGAGGCGCAACTGGATCGGTTCCTGCTCAAGGCGCTGGTGCCGTTCCCCGACGCCGAGGAGTTGGTGGCGGTGGTGGAGCGCACCACTGCCGGTTCGTCGGTCGTGCTGCGTCGGGTGGTGGAGCCGGCTGAGCTGCGGGCCATGGTGGCGTTGACCCCGCAGACCCCGGTGGCATCCCACGTGGTACGTCACGCGGTGGATCTGGTGTTGGCCACCCACCCGGACCATCCCTCGGCCCCGGCCAAGGTGGCCAAGTACGTGCGCCACGGCGGATCCCCCCGGGCGGCGCAGGCGTTGGTGCTGGCGGCCAAGGCGGCGGCGCTGATCGAGGGTCGACCCAACGCCTCGGTGGCCTCGGTGCGGGCGTTGGCTCCTGCCGTGCTGCGTCACCGGGTGGTGGTGGGCTACGAAGCGGTGGCCGAACGGGTCTCCACCGATGATCTGGTGAGCTCGGTCCTCGATGCGGTACCGGCGCCCTCAGCAGGGATCCGCGGCGCCTCGTGAACGACGCCGCGGGGTCAGGGTCGGGGTCGACGTCGGGTGTCGCGCTGGTACCGGCGGCCGTATTGGCCCGGTTGGAGCGCTATGCACTGCACACCACCCGGCGGTTGTCGGGCCTGTATCCCGCGTCCCATGGCAGCGTGCGTTATGGCAGCAGCGTGGATTTCGCCGATTACCGCGAATATCACCCTGGCGATGATTTCCGTCGCATCGATTACCACCTCTACGCCCGATTGGGGGTGCTGGCCCTCAAGTTGTTCGAGGCCGAAGATGACATCACGGTGCGGTTGGTGTTGGACACCTCGGCGTCGATGAGCCCTGACAAGTTGCGCCAGGCGGCCCGGGCTGCGGCCTGCATCGGTTGGATCGCGTTGTGTCGGCGTGATGCGGTGACCTTGCAGCGATTCGCGGACGGGATGGGGTCCACGCTGCGGTTCCGGGGTCAGGGGGCGGCGCCGGCGTTGTTCGGCGAACTGGCTGATCTGCGTTCGGGGGGGTCCACCCGTTTCGGCAGCGCCGCCCGGGAGCTGTTGTCGCGGCCTGGCCCGAGAGGGTTCACCGTGGTGGTGAGTGATCTGATGACCTCGGAGTGGATGGACGGGCTCGACGTGTTGCCCAGCCGTGGCGGGGAGGTGTTGGTGGTGCACGTGTTGGACCCCGAGGAGCTGGACCCGCAGCTTTTCGGTGATCTGGACCTGGTCGACGCCGAAACCGGGCGGGTGGTACCGGTCAGTCTCACGGCGGACGTGCAGCGCAGTTACCGCGAGGCGGCTCAGGCGTGGCTGGCTGAGGCGGAGGGACGCTGCCGTCACCTGGGCGCCACATACCTCAGGGTATTGAGCGATGAGGAGATCGGCGACGCCATCATCGGCGCCGGCGTGGGACAAGGGCTTCTCCGATGAGCTTCGCCAATCCGTGGGGATTGCTGGCGTTGGCCGCCATGGCGCCGATCGTGGCGCTGCACATCCTGCGGCCGCGGCGCCGGGCGGTGCCGGTGGCGTCCACGTTCCTATGGCGTCGCATCGAGCGTCCGGTCAGCTCAGCGTCACCGTGGCAGAAGCTGCGGCCCACCTGGCTGTTGGCGGCGCAGTTGCTGGCGGTGGCGTTGCTGGCGCTGAGCCTGGCCCAACCACAGCGGGTGCGGCCCGCCCCGTTGGCCCAACACACTGTGTTCGTGATCGACGCCTCCGGTTCGATGCTGGCCAAAGACGGCACCCCGGACCGGTTGGCGGCGGCCAAGGCCCGGGCGGTGCAGCTGCGCGGGGACCTACCGGCGGGCGGCAAGGCGAGCGTGGTGGTGGCGGGGGACCGGGCCCGGGTGTTGCTCAGCTCCTCCACCGATACCGATGCGTTCAACGGTGCCGTCAACGCCATCCGGGCCGGAACCGGGGCGCCGGCCATCAGTGACGCCTTCACCCTGGCCGCCAGCCTGGACGCCGGCGAGGTACCGACCGGTATTGTGGTGCTGTCCGACGGTGGGTTCACCGCGGAGGAACGGGCCCTGGTGCCGCCCGGGTCCCGTTATGAACGCATCGGGGAGCGAGCCACCAACCGGGCCATCACCAGATTGTTGGTGGAGGCCCGTGGTAGCGGCCTGCACGTGCGGGTGGAGATCCGTAACACCGGCGGCCCACGCGCCCGTCAACCGGTGCGGATTGATGTGGACGCCGTCACCGAGGCCAGCGGGGAGGTGACCATCGAGCCCGGGGCGCTGACCACCTTTGAGGCCGACGTACCCGCCGGTCAACGCATCGAGGCCTTTCTGGACGGGGCGGATCTGCTCGACGCTGACAACCGGGCGGTGACCGTGGTGCCCCAACGACGGGACCTCACCGTGTTCCTGGCTGGCGAGGACCGTTTCATCGGCCAACTGCTCGCCGTACTGCCCGGTACGCAGCTGGTGCGGGCCGAAGAGGGCGCCCAACCGTCGGACGCCGATGTGGCCATTTACAACGGTGTGGCCGTCCCCGCTGACGTTCGGGTGCCGCTGTTGGCCATCGCCCCACCCGGCGGACTGGCTGTCGCACCTGACACGGACCCTGACGCTGCGCCTGGAAGGGACGGACCCCCCAACTCTGCCGGCGCGGTCACCATTGACGGTTCGGTGGAGCGGCCCTCATTGACCACCGTGCGCACCGACCATCCGTTGCTTGAAGGGCTGGATCTTTCCGAGGTGGCCATCGCCGCCACCCAACGGTTGAACGCCGCCGCCGCTGAGGTGTTGGTGGGCTCGGTGGAAACCCCATTGCTGGTGAGCGGAACCCGGGGTGGGGTGCCCTACCTGTATCAGGGCTTTTCCCTGGCCGATTCCAACCTGGCGTTGCAGGTGGCGTTCCCGGTGCTCTTCGACCGGTCCTTGACGTTCCTGGCCGGCGCGGCCCACGGCACCCAAACCTTTACCGTGGGGGACGCCCTGCCCGTTGACCCGGTGGCAACAACCCGCCTCATCGGACCGGACGGTACGGCCCGCCAGCATCCGGTGGGGGAGCCGGCACCCACCGCGGATCAGCCCGGTTTCTGGAGCCTTGAGGTGCCGGGGCAGGACGATCGGTTGGTGGCGGTGAACGTCCCGCCCCGCGAGTCACAGCTTGAACCGTTGCTGGATTTGCCGATCGCCCCTGACGTCACCACCAACCGCACCGCCAACGGCAGCACGGCCACCTCGTGGTTGGCACCGTTCGTGGCCGCGCTGTTGGTGGCCATGGTGCTCGAAACCCTGCTGGCCCGTCGCTCCCAGGCCGTGGGGCGCCGGCAGTGGCGCAGCGCGTTGGGGCTGCGGGTGGTCTGCGCGGTGCTGGCGTTGGTGGCGTTGCTGGCGCCCACCTTGGACCGTGAGGCGGACGGGATGGCCACCGTGTTCGTGCTCGACGATTCCGATTCCCTGGGTGCGGGCGGGCGGTCTGCTGGCGCTGACTGGGTCCGTCAGGCACTTGCGGCAAAGCCCGCTGACGCCCGGGCCGCGGTGGTGGTCTTCGGCGGTGATGCCCGGCTCGACAGCCCCATCGCCACCGACGTGGGTTTCGCCAACCCCGAGGTAACCGTTGATGGAAGTGCCACCAACCTGGCCACCGCGCTGCGTCTGGGCTTGGCCGTGGCCCCCGTCGACGCCCGGCGACGCCTGGTGCTGCTCACCGATGGTCAGGCCACCCGGGGTGACACCGACGCCGCCCTGGCCGACGCCGCCCAGGCCACCATACCGGTGGATACGGTGACCATCGGCGGCGTGCACGGTCCCGATGTGGCCGTCACCGGCGTCAAGGCCCCGCCACTGGCCCGTGTGGGTGACGCCATCTCATTGAAGGCCACCGTTGCCGCCAACACCGCGGCCACGGTGGCGGTGACCCTCGAACGTGACGGCCGCCCGGTGAGCTCCGAAACCCTCGACCTGCAACCGGGCACCACCACGGTCACCCTGGCCGATCCGTCGCCCCCGTCGACAGGGTTGGGTCGGTACCGAGTGTCGGTCAGCTCAGCGTTGGACACCGTGGCGGACAACGACGCGGTGTCGGTTGGCGTGCCCATCGATGGCCCGGCCCGGGTGTTGATGGTGGAGGGTCTGGACGGCGAAGCGGCGCAGCTGTCCCGGGCCCTCGAAGCCGGTGGCATCGGCACCACCGTGGTGGGCGCCGACGCCCTGCCCCCACTGGATGTGTTGAGCACCTATACCTCCATTGTGCTGGTCGATGTGGACGCCCGGGTGTTGCCGGCGGAGTCGGTGACCTCGCTGGAGCGGGCCGTGCGCGATCTCGGTCGGGGACTGGTCACGGTGGGCGGGCCCCGCAGCTTCGGGGTGGGCGGCTATCGCAACACGCCACTGGAGGAACTGCTGCCGGTGGTCAGCGACGTCACGGACCCGTTGCGTCGCCAAAAGGTGGCCCAGGTGCTTTCCATTGACACCAGCGGTTCCATGGCCGCCTGCCATTGCCGCAATGACGCCAACGGCCTACCCGGCGGGGACAACCGTCTCGGTGGTGGTGTCAACAAGACGGACATAGCCCGGGCCGCGGCGGTGCGCACCGCGTCCTCGTTGTCCGCCGAGGACGAGATCGGCGTGGTGGCCTTCAACGAAAACGCCAAGGTGGTCATGCCGTTGCAGATCAACCCCGGCGTTGATGTGGTGGACCGCGAGGTGGGGCAACTCACACCCGGCGGCGGCACGTTCATCGGATCCTCACTGGAGGAAGCCGCCAAACAGTTACGCAAGAGCGACGCCGCGCTGAAGCACATCATTGTGTTCTCCGACGGGTTCACCGGGCAGGACAATCTCAGCAACGTGGCCACCCAGGCCAAACAGCTCTATGAGGAGGAGGGCATCACGGTGTCGGTGCTGGCCACCGGTGAGGGCGCCGCCCCCGCGCTGGAACAGATCGCGGTGGCCGGCAACGGACGTTTTTATTTCGGCGGGGATCTTTCACGAATTCCCCAGATCATGGCCGAAGAAGCGGTGATCGCGTCACGTGATTTCGTCACCGAGGGCCGGTTCCTGCCTGAGGTGGTGTCTTCCAGTCAGGTGGTGGCGTCGCTCACGTCCTCGCCGGAGTTGTTGGGGTACGTCGCCACGTCCTCCAAGTCCACCGCGTCCACCCTGCTGCGCATCGGCGCTGAACGCGATCCGCTGCTGGCCACCTGGCAGGCCGGGCTGGGCCGCTCCACCGCTTGGACCAGTGACGCCACCGACCGGTGGTCCAGCCACTGGGTGAGCTGGGAGGGGTTCGTCGGGTTCTGGACCCAGGTGGTGAAAGATACGTTCCCGGTGTCCTCCGGTGAGGGCGCCACGCTGGCCGAGGCGCAGGACGGGAAACTGAAGGTCAGCCTGGTGGCCGCGGGGACCTTCCCGGACCGGGCCCGGGCCACTGCTCGGGTGGTTGGTCCCGACGGCCGGACCCAGGAGCTGGAGCTGAGCCGCACCAACGCCAACACCTTCGATGGCGAGGTGAGCGTGGATGCCCAAGGGGTGTACGCCGTGGGTGCCGCCGCCACCGACGAACGGGGCGACACCGTGCTGACGTCCACTGCCCTGGCCACCCAGGCCTACCCCCCTGAATACCGTCCGGCACCGGCGGATGCGGCCACGCTGACCCGCATCGCCGCCGCCACCGACGGCCGGTTGGACCCTGCATACGCTGCGGTATGGGATGAGGAGGGGTTGGCCGCCGGTCGCCGATCGGTGGGGTTGCGGGGGCCGTTGTTGTTGGCGGCGTTACTGCTGTGGCTGGTGGCGGTGGCGCTCAGCCGCATCGTGCCCCGCCGCGCCGCCCTCGTCGGTGTGGCCCGCTCTGCCGCCCGCCGTGTCCCAAGAGCACCATCGCTGGCCGATGTGACCGCGCCGCCTGCCCGGCCCAGCGGTGAGCCGGGTCGCTCTACCGGCGCTTCCGGACCGCCGGTTTCGGCAGGTCCGGCAGGTCCGTCGGGTCCGGTAGGGGAGGGCCCGACGGATGATCAGGCGGGAGCTGCAGATCCGCCGGCGGAACTGTCGACGCTGGAACAACTGCTCCGACGGAAGCGCGGCGTTCCCTGACGTTGCCGGCGGCGCGGCGGGAGCGGATGGACCCGACCGAGCCCATTGAGCCCATTGTGATGAGCAGCGCGCCCACCCACACCAACGATTGCAGCGGGGCCACATGCACGTCGAAGGCGGCTGCGCCCCCGGCCACGCGGCGGGTGAGCACCACTTGCACATCACCCCACCAGCGCCGCGATGTGTCCGTTTCCGCCAGCAGTTGTCCGTTGGCGGCGAACGTGCTCAACGACGGGCGTAGCGCCACCCCGTCCACCGTCACCTGCGCCACCACGATGTCAGCCTCTGCCGTGGTTTCGCCCACCAGGCCGCCATAGCTGAACGAACGCCCCAGCACCTCGGTGGTGTCGCCGGGACTGATCACCACGCTGGCATGACCGCCCAGGCCCGTGCCGCCCACACCCACCAACAACACCACGAAGCCACCGTGGGCCAAGACTTGCGGCCAGGACCGCCGGCCGCCGCGCCTCCATACCGCAGCGAAGGTGGCCCCGGCCGCGGCCAGCAACGCCACCGGGCGCAGCATCGACGTATAGAAGGACGGTTGCACGCTCGATGGGGCCTCGCCCGCCATTCGCAGTGCCACCGGCGCGAACGTCCCCGCTGCCACCACCACCAGCGCGGCTCCCACCGTGATCAGGTTTAACGTGACCAATCGACCCGGACGCCCGCTTCCGGTGGCCGTCGTGGCCCGCACCCCATACCACACGGTACCCCCCAGTATCAGCAGGGTCAGCCCGGCGGTCCACCATCCCACGGCCCGGGCTTCGGCAAAGGCGTGCACGCTGCTGGCCATGCCCGAACGGGTCAGCCACGTCGCCGCGGAGGCCAACACCAACGGTGACATGGCACAGACCCGTCGCCAGCGCGGCGCGGTGCCGGCGGGCAGATGTAACGCTCCCACCGCCGCCAACCACACCAGCAACCCGCCGTTTTCCACCGGATCCCAGGCCCAGAACCCGCCCCAACCCTGCTCGGCGTAGGCCCACCACGAACCGATGCCCAACGCCGCGGTCAACACCCCCACCGTTACCGCCAGCCACCGTCGCGCCGCGGGCCAATCGTCCGCTACGGCCGAACCGAACGCCGGCACCGTGGCCAGCATCCCCAGATACAGCAACGGCGGATGCACCAACATCGCCGGGTGGCGCAACACCGGCACCAGGCCGCCACCATCGATGGGGGCCAGGCCCAGCCGTTCGAAGGGATCCGCCGCCAGGGCGCTGGCCAGGAACAACCATCCGCCGATGAACGCCCCGGCTCGAACGCTGCTGGCGGCCTTGGCGCCGATCGCTGCCAGTGCCAGTGCCATTGCCGCCCACAGCAACAGCGACGGCGCGGTACCGGCCCACAGTCCCGACAGTCGGTACGGCCCGGCGCTGGCACGCTGGCTGAACTCCGCCACGGCCCGAAATCGGAAATCGTTGGTGACAAAGGCCACGCCCAGCAGCATCGTGGCGCACACCGCGGCGAGGGCCGCGGCCCGCAGATGACGGCGTCTCCCGGTGATGGCGGCCAGCCCGCAGACGCCGATGGTGAGCGCCTGCAGCCCGTGACCGATCGAGGATGTCTCCACCGTCTTGCAGTATGGCAGGGGATCGTTGCACATTTTGTTCGGGGCGCGGCGACAAGGGCGTAGGGGCCTGCAACACTGTGCAACATGAATGCCCGGGCACAACGCCAAGTGGAGCGATGCCGGCACTTGACCCAGCTCTTTGCCGTGAACCGATCAGAGCTGAGCCAGTTGGCGGTGATCGCCGGAAACCCCCGGCCGGGCCCGGCACTGGTCACTGCCTTCGCCGATCTGTATGACAGTTGGAGTGATGTCGATGATCCACTCAGCTATCTGCGCCGTCGGGCCGTCGCATCGGGACAGTCCCACCGTCGGGGAGCGGTGGTGGCCTGGCTGGGGGACCACACCGACCTCAACGATGACGCGCTGGCGGACGTTGTCGGCATGTCCCCGGCGGAGCTGAGCCTGCTAAGGGCACAACGATGACCGAGATCACCGGGATGACTGAGACCGGGATGACTGAGACCGGGATGACTGAGACTGGGGTGACTGAGATCGCAGGCGCCGCTGCGGATCTGGAGCCGACCTGGGAGGGGGTACTGCACGCCATCACCTCCCGGCAACGTCGGCGGTCCCGGCAACGCATGGCAGCCCTCGCCACCGTGGCGGTCCTCGTGGCCGTCACCACCGGCATCGTGGTCGACCGGGCCCAGCCTCAAGCGAATGCTGCCGGCGCCCCCGACGCTCTCGTCGCCCCCGGAACCACCGCCTCCACCGAGCCCACCAACGAGCCGGCCTCCACCACCACTTCCCTGGTGCCGGTCACCACCATGGCACCGATTGAGGGTGGTATCGAACATGAGATTTTCGGCCAGCAGCAATACGAGCCGTTGTTCGTGGAGAACATCGGTCGGCACACCCTTCGCTTTTTCTCGATGAAGAATCAGATGTTCAGTTCATTCGGACCTCTCGGCATGATGCCTGGCGTCCCCCCGCCGTCCGCGCCGGTTCCCGATGACTGCCTGCCCCGACAGTTGACCATCGAGATCTCCGATGACCAGATGGCCACCCAGGTTGGCCTGGCCGTGGGTGGGGATCCTCGCTTCGCCATGATGTCCGGCGGCATGACCGCCCTGTTGCAGCCCATCGGCATTGCCGAACGGGCCCCGGCGTGGCTGGCGGTGGTGCCGGTGCTGCCCACCCAGCGCGCCGCCAAGGTGGCCTTCCCCAACGGCGTGGTGGTTGACGCCACCGTACGGGATGGTCTGGCCATCGCCATCCTGGCCGACAGTGCCCTGGACTGGCGGTCCATGGGTTTGGCGCCCACGACCAAGATTGATCTGGGCGAGGGCCTGGTTCGTCCCCGGGTGCCGCGCGTCGCCGCCCGGGATGAGTGCCGCCCGCCGGAGGGCATGTTCGGTCCCGCCATCCAGCTTCCGGCGCCCGGTGAACCGCCCCAGAACGTGCTCGCCGCCACCACCGCCATTGAGGACCTGGTCATCCTCTTCGCCGACTTCACCCGCACCAAAGAAGAGCGGGTGGCGGACGTCCACGAACCCGGCGATCTGGTCCAGGTGCTGGAATCGTTGGCGTCGTTCTTCGGCCCAGGCTCCGGCGGTTTCGGCCCCGGTGGTTTCGGCGGTTTCGGGCCGGGCCTGGCGGAACCGATCGTGGCGTCGCTGGTGTTCACCTCACCGAGCGAGGCTGCGGCGGAGGTCATCATGATGGGCGGCGGCAGCGTGCGGGCGGACTTCGTGCTGGTGGCGGATCGATGGTTGCTGTCCCGTCCCGGCGCCTGCGAGATACTCAACCGTATGTCCCCGGGGTGCAACGTCGGAGCCTTCCCGCCGATGGGTCCGGGTCCGGGTCCGATGCCGCTCATTGCCGAAGGGACGTCCGTGTCGGTTCCGTGATTGATCAGCACGCGGACCGGCTTGTCTTGGCCGCCGGGTGGCACGGTCCTTAGGGTGCGAGGGTGCTGACGGAACGGTCAACGAGGCAGCTGCGGTTGGCGCTGGCCTGGGCAGTGGTAACGCTGATCCTTATACAGGCGGTGATCGCCGGTCGATCGGATCGGCTCTTCGGGACCTGGAACATCGGTGTGCACGGGGTGATCGGCAACATCGTGTTCCCGCTGGTGGTGCTCAACATGATCCTGCTGGCGCTGCGGCGCGCCGGCCGAGCCGCGCTCATCACCGCCGTGGTGTTGGTCGCCCTGGTGGTGGCGCAAACCGGTCTCGGTTACACCGGTCGCACCAACATCAGCGCCGCCGCTTGGCACATACCAACCGGTGTGGCGGCTTTCGGCTTCAGCGTCTGGAACCTGGCGCTGGCGTGGTTGCCCGACCGGCGCAACATCTGAAGTCCGCAACGCAAGACGCCCGGCCCCACTTCCGGATGCCACCGGAGGCGGGGCCGGGCGCTGCTGGACCCGGAGGGGGTCGATCTAGCCGACCAGCGCGCCCTCATCGTTGGGGGCGTCGGCGACTTCACGGGTCAACGCCGGCGTCGTGGTCACGGCGGGGACGATGGCGGGGACGATGGCGGGGTGGTGATCCAACACCGAGCCGCCCTCGACATCGGCGTGGGGCAGCAGGCGGTCCAGCCAGCGGGGCAACCACCAGTTGGCATCACCCATCAGCGCCATGGTGGCGGGCACCAGGATCATGCGCACGATGGTGGCGTCCACCGCAACGGCGACGGTGAGTCCCACGGCGAACATCTTGACCTCAACGTCGGGGGTCAGCAGGAAGGCGGCGAACACGCTGATCATGATCAACGCCGCCGAGGTGATGACCCGGGCGGTGGCGGCCACCCCGTCCACCACGCTGCGGTGGCTGTCACCGGTGCGCACGTACTCCTCCCGCACCCTTGAGAGCAGGAACACCTCGTAATCCATCGACAAACCGAAGAGTATGGCGAACATGATCATGGGCAGGAACGGGCTCACCGGCACCGTGGCGTCCACCCCGAGCAGGTTGTTGCCCCAGCCCCACTGGAACACGGCCACCACCACCCCGTAGGCCCCGCCGATGGACAGCAGGTTCATCACCGCCGCCTTGAACGGAACCAGCACCGAGCGGAACACCGCCATCAGCAGCAGGAAGGACAGTCCCACCACCGCGGCGATGAAGAACGGCAGCCGATCGGCCAACTTCTCGCTGATGTCGATGAACGCTGCGGTCTGACCGGTGACATACGCGGTCACAGGGGAACCCTCGACCGCCACCGGCAGCACCTCATCCCGCAGGGTATGGACCAGCGCCTCGGTCCGCTCGTCCTGTGGCGAACTGTTCGGTATGGCGGTGAGCACGGTGGTGTCCCCCTGAGGGTTCAGCACCGGTTCGGACACGAACGCCACGCCCTCGGTGGCGGCCACTGCTTGGTGGACCCGGTCGGTAACGGCGCGGTCCGCTCCGTCGAGCACGATGGTAAACGGCCCGTTGAATCCCGGACCGAAGCCCTCCGCCAGCAGGTCGTAGGCTTTGCGGTAGGTGTTGTCGGTGGCGGCGGTGCCGTCATCGGCGATACCGGTGCGCATGGCCAGGGTGGGCGCCGCCAGCAGGGTCAGGCCGATGAAGCTGGCCGTGGCGTAACGCCAGGGATGACGGCCCACATGATCAGCCCACCGTGCAGCCACGTTGCGCTTGGATGCGGGCACCTGCGGGCCAGCGCGTCGCCGCCCGATGTGCGGGATGCTCCAACGATCGATGCGGTGCCCGGCCAGACCCAGGAACGCCGGCAACAGGGTGACAGCGGCGGCCATGGCCACGGTGACGGTGGCGGCAGACGCCAGGCCCATCATGGCGATGGAGGGGATGCCGGCGATCCACAGTCCCACCAGCGCCACCACCACCGTGGTTCCGGCGAAAAGCACCGCGGTGCCTGAGGTGGCGTTGGCCAACGCTGCAGCTTCGACGGGGGATCGGCCGTCGTGCAGGAACCCCCGATGGCGGGTGACCACGAACAACGCGTAGTCGATGCCCACCCCGAGCCCGATCATGGTGGCCAGCATCGGCGAAATCGAAGGGACGTCGCCGAGACCGGCCATGACCCCGATGAGACCCAATCCGATCACGATCCCGAACAGTGCCGTACCAATGGGTATGCCGGCGGCGATGATCGAGCCGAACGCCACCAGCAGCACGATCACCGCGACCAGCAGGCCGATGCCCTCGTTGCCCTCGACCTCCTCGGCGCCCCGCACGATGGAACGGGACAGCTCGGCCTGCAGACCGGCGTCACGGGCGATGCGCGCCGCGGCCTCGGCGGCTTCACCCTCTTCCGGTCCGGGGGGATCGATGTCGTAGCGCACGGTGGCGTAGGCGATGGCTTGGTCCTCGCTGAGGGCGCCGTTGGTCGGGTCGAAGGGGTCGGTGACCGCCAGCACGTGTGGCCCCTCGGCCAATGCGCTCAGGGCTTTGCCGATGGCGGCGCGGGCGGCGGGGTCCGTCACGTCACCGTCGGGATCGGCGAACACCACCTGACCGGTGATCCCGCCCTGGGTGGGGAAGCGGGTTTCGAGCAGGTCGATGCCCCGTTGGGCCTCGGTGCCGGGGATGGCGAAGTCATCGCTGGTGTCACCCCCCACGGTGGCGTTGAGGCCGAACACCGCCAGCGCGATGACCAGCCAAGCGCCGATCATTCGCCAGGGATGACAGGCCGCGGCGCGCCCCAATCGGTACAGAAACGTTGCCATCTGATGACCTCCGGGTCCATTGCCGCCCTGTCTCCTCGGGCGGCACGGTGATCATCGGGGCGGCCCCTGACCTGACCCTGACGGGACGCTGAGCAGCGGCTGAGCGGGCGCTGACCCCCCGGCCCGTGTTGCGTCGGGGAACAGGGCCCGAACCTGGCTGATCAGGTCCTCGACGGGCTCGGTCGCGCCCCGGGCGAACAGGTCCTCAAAGCGTTGTCGGCTCAGGGCGCGGCAGATGCGCTGCTCGGCGCGATCCACGTCGAAACGTTCCCCCGGCGGCATCGGTCCACCGGTTCGCCGTCGCAGGCCATCACCGGCGCCCAACAACCGGGCCGCCAGCTCGTGAAGCTGACGCGCCGGCTCTGTCGGTTGGTCGGGGGGATCGGCCGCGGCCAGGGCACCCGCCACGCCTTCGAGGGCGTTGGCCACCACGCGGGGCGCAGGGTAGGCCGCGGCGGTGGCCAAACCATCGAGCTGATAGCCCAGCGCAACCCGGTGATCGCCCAGCTGATCAGCGGTATAACCACGGGCGGAGAGAACCAGGGCCCGCATCGTGGGCACCTCCCGGGTTCGGGTCTCCTCCCACGCCGCCGCCAGCCACGTCTCCGCGTCACCCGGCCGGTCGGTGCGCCGGGCCACGGTGGCCAGCCCCACCCAGGCGATGGCCCGTACCCACGGCAGTGGCTCGGTGCCGAGATCCTCCAGCAATTGGCGATGCAGGGACTCGGCCCGATCGAGGTTGCCCCGCAGGGTCTCCACGTTGCCCAGTCGGGCTCGCATGGCCAGCGGCGTGCCCGAAAAGCCCGCTTGGTGGGCGATGTCAATGGCCCGGCTGAGCAATGACCCCGCCTTGTCATAGTCGCCCAACACCTCAGCGGTCTCAGCGGCCTCGTTCAAGGCGATGGCCAGCGCGAACTCATCGCCGAGGGCCTCGAACCTGGCGCTGGCATCGGCGAAGGAGGCCGCCGCCTGTTCGGTGTCACCTTCCACTTGCGCGATCTCGCCTCGCAACAGCGCGACCATCCCGCGTTCCCAGCTGTCCCCGCTCTGCTGCGCGGCCTCCTCGGCCCGGGTGAAGACCTCCCGCGCCTCGCTGGTGCGTCCACTGAACAACAGCACCATCATGTGGGACCCGAGCACCATCGTGGCCACCGACGGATCGTTGACCGAACCGAGCAGGTTCACCGCATCAATGGTGGAGGCCAGCGCCACCTCGATCTGGGGCCCGTTGGCCGCCAGCCAACCGTGGTGGGCCAACACATGGGCTCGCAGCGCCGGCTCGCTGGGCCCCGGACACGCCAGCGCCGCGGCCAGCGTTGACGTTCCGCTTTCGGTCTGGGCCGCCATGTAGAAATACCAGCCGAGCGGTGCGGCCAATTGCAGCGCGAGTTGCGCGTCGCCAAGGTTCACCGCCATGTCGAGCGCGGCGCGGCTGTTGTCCCGCTCAGTGGCGATGATGGCCATCCACTCCCGCTGTGTCGGTCCCAGCAGTCCTGCAGTAGCGGGTGCCAGGCGGGCCGCCAACTCCTGAGCGTGGCGGCGGGCCACTGTTTCACGTTCGCCGGAGTGGAGCAATTGTTCCCGGGCGTACTCGGCAATGGTCTGCAACATGGAGTATCGGGCGTGGCCGTAGTTCCGTTCCACCAGCAGCAGGGATTTATCGATGAGGCGCTCGATGATCCCGGCAACCTCGCCGGAGGACACCACCTCCGTATCGCTGCAGACGATCTCGGCCGCGGCCAGCGTGGCGCCCCCGTGAAAGGCGGCCAACCGGCGCAACACGATGCGCTCGGGATCCTCCAGAAGATCGTGGCTCCAGTCGATCAGACCACGGAGCGTCTGCTGACGGGGCTGGGCGGTTCGGGCGCCGCCGGAGAGCACCCCGAAGCGGTCATCGAGGCGATGAAGTAATTCCGTGGGGTGCAGCGACCGTAACTTCGCCGCGGCCAGCTCAATGGCCAGGGGCAGCCCATCGAGATGAGTACAGATCTGCGCCACCGCTCCGAGGTGGTCTTGCAGGGGCAGGTCCTGTGCCACGGCGGCGGCCCGGTCCAAGAACAGGGCCACGGCATGATCCTCGGGCAATGGTGGCACGGGCCGGATGATCTCGCCGGGCACGTTGAGGATCTCCCGGCTGGTGGCCACGATCACCAGGTAGGGACACGCCTCGAGCAACTGGTGGGCAAGTTTTGCCGCGGTGTCCAGGACGTGCTCGCAGTTGTCGAGCACCACCATGGTCGGCGTCGAGTTGAGTGTGTCGATGATGCGCGCCACGGTGGAGGTGGCGGCGGTGGTGACCGACGGACCCACCGCGGCCAGCCCCAGAGCGTCGGCCACCGCGGCGATGACGGCGTCCGCTTCCCCGATGGCCGCCAGTTCCACCAGCACCGTGGCCCGGTCAATGTGGCGGCGGGCCAATTCCACGGCCAATGTGGTCTTGCCCACCCCGCCCGGGCCCAGCGTGGTCACCAGCCGGCCCCGCTGCAGGTCCTCCGCCAGGGTTTCCAGCAGGTCCTCCCGCCCGATCAGCGAGGTCAGCCGGCTTGGCAGCGCGGCCCGTTGACGGTGGAGCTGATGGGGGACACCCGCTGTTGGGTCCGGGTTCAACAGCGCCTGGTCCTGGCTGAGCACCTGACGTTCGATGGCCTGCAGCTCAGGTCCGGGCTCCAGGCCCAGCTCCTCGGCCAGCACCCGCCGTACCTCTTGGTATGCGCGCAGGGCGTCAGCTTGGCGGCCCTGTCGGTACAGCGCGGTCATCAACCGCGCCCACCAGGTTTCATTCAGTGGATCGGCGGCGACCAGACCTTCGAGGTCAGCGGTGGCCCGGCCCAGGTTGCCCACGGCCAGCGCAGCCTCGACGCGACCCAGCCGAGCCCTCGATGCCACGGTGAGCAGCCGGGCTCGTTCACCCCGAGCGCGGTCCCAATCCTGCAGGTCCTCAAGTGGCTCGCCACGAACCAGGTCCACGGCGGCGGAGAAAGGTCCCCCGCCCGTCCCGCATCGCCGTCCGCGGCCGCCGCCGTGCCCGAGGCCACCAGCGCTTCGAGTTGGGCCGCATCGATGACATCACCCTCCCCGGGTACCAGGGCATAGCCCCGACCGTCCCCGATGATGGTCATTCCCGCAAGGTGGCGCCGCAGCTTGGAGATCTGCGCTTGCAAGGCGTTCGCCGAGCGAGGCCCGTCCGGCCACAACACCTCGTGGAGTTGCACGATGGAAACCGGGTTCGGGGCGGTTACGAGCAGCGCCGTGAGCAGGCGACGCTGTTGCAGCCCGCGCGGCGTCATGTCACCTCCGCCGGCCGATTCGACGACCAAGGGTCCGAGGACGTTCAGTCGCACCAGCTCAGAACGCTACGGGACCCCGCTTCGGGCGTCCACCCCTCGGTGGCGGCGGCGCGTGTGCTCCGGCGGTGCCCTCCCGCCGAGCCCGTCAGCGGGCGGGACTAGGGTTCGCCGCATGGCTGATCGCGACGTGATCCTGCGGAGCTTGCTGGACGAACGAACCGTGGACATCGTGACCACCGGGCGTCGCAGCGGGCAGGCGCGCACCACGGAGATCTGGACCACGGTGCTTGACGGGCAGACCTACGTGTGCGGCTCGCCCAACGCCTCCAAAGCGGGCGTGGACCACCAGCCGAGGGACTGGATGGCCAACCTGGTGGCCCAACCGGGGTTCGTGATCCGTCTCAAGACCAGCGTGCGCGTGGACCTGCCGGCACGGGCCGAACGGGTCACCGATCCCGCCGATCGCCGTCGCATTCTCACCGCCCCCAACACCGCGTACTACCGCGACGCCGTTTCGCTGGAGGTGGCCGTGGCCCATAGCCCCATCGTCCGGGTGACGTTCACCGGGGACGCCGGATGGCTGAATGAGGCCGTCCGCCAGGTACGCGGGATCAGCTCCGACCAACCCTGATAAGGGTCTACAGCGCGGGGATTCCCCAATTCGGGCGCTTCAGCTCACCAGCTTGCCGGCCGAAGGCAACCCGACATACCTGGTGGGATTCTGCAGATGGGCGCGCCTCGGCGGCGTCGTCCGGCGCGCGCTTTGCCGTGTGCGGCACTCCTGCCGAACCAATGGTCAAACAAGGAGCGTGCATGTCACTGAAGCGTCTGGTCTCGATGGCGGCATCGGTGGGGGTGGTGGCGGTCAGCTTGGTCGCCGGCGCCGGTACCGCCGGTGCGGTAGGGAGTCAAGGAACCCTGCACCCTGTTGATCCGGTACGGATCCTCGATACTCGGGAGGGTCTGGGCGTTCCGGAGGAGCGGACAGGTCCCCTGGAGGCCGGCGCCACGATTGAACTGGACGTGACCGGTGTCGGTGGTGTCCCTGAAACCAACGTGGGCGCGGTGGTGCTCAACGTCACTGTGGCCGATGCCGCTGATGGCGGATTCATCACGGTCTTTCCCTGCGGCCAGCCCCGTCCGATGGCGTCCAATCTCAATTTCCGCGGCGGAAAGATCGTGGCCAACCAGGTGACGGCCAAGGTCGGCTCCGACGGGTTCGTCTGCCTGTTCGCCTCGACCCGGGCCAACCTGGTGGCGGACCTGTCGGGCTGGTACGTACGGGAGTCGGGCGGAGATAAGGGCGTCTTCTACGAGCAGCTCACCCCAACCCGCATCGTGGACACCCGCCAGGCCATGGGCGATCGGCCCGCCGGCAAGCTCGGGACCGAGGGACGCCTGGAGGTGAAGATCCCCGGCTCCGCTGCCGTACCATCGGGTACGGTGGTGCGTGCGGTGTCGATGAACGTCACTGCCGTGGGTGCCGAGGAGGACGGGTTCATCACCGTGTTCCCCTGCGATCGGGATCGACCGTGGGTATCCAACGTCAACTTCGTGGGAGGCGCCGAGCCGGTCGCCAACCTGGTCACCGCCAAGGCGTCCGCCGATGGGTTCGTGTGCTTCTTCGCCTCCAGCGCCACCCACCTGGTGGTCGACGTACAGGGCTATTTCGCGCCGGTTTCCGGAACCAACACCATCTTCACCCCGCTGTCGCCGGTTCGGGTGCTCGACACGCGGGAAGGTCTGGGTCTGGAGGGCGCCAAGCCGGCCCGGGCCGGTGCGGGCACCGTGATCGCGGTCAAGGTTGCCGGCGAGTATGGCGTGCCCGTAGACGCCAAGGCGGTGCTGCTCAATGTGACCATCACCGAGGCCGAGGGACTGGGTTTCGTCACGGCTTGGCCCTGTGGGCATCCCCGCCCGCTGGCCTCATTCCTCAACTACACCCGCGGCGTTGATCGGGCCAACCTCACCCCGGTTCGCATCGGCGAGGGCGGCAAGGTCTGCCTGTTCGTGCACGAGGGTACCGAGGTCGTCGCTGACCTCAACGGGTATTACTGCCGCCCGGTCTGAGGCACCGCGTTGTCTCGGTGTCCCGGCAGCATCGCCGCTCAACCCGGTGTCGGCTCGTCCTTGAGCTGTTGCCATTGTTCATTGTTGAGCGGTCCGATGCTGTCGAGGATGTCGATGATCTCCGGTTCGAGGGTGAACCATCCCTGGACCTTGACGAACTGACCGTTGTCGATGAACGTGACAACCGTCGTTGCCGTCATGCCGTTCAGTCCGGGTCCCTCGCCGGTTTCCACGCCCACACCCAGGCGCCGGCCGACCGTTTGCACCGTGCCGGTCGGCGCCCAGGGGTGGGAGAAGGGTTGCACTGACACGGTGAGGAAGGCCGGTGGGTCCCGCCGCCAGAGGGTCATCGTGAGGCTCGGGCGGCTGCTTGCGCCACTGGTGCATGCGGGTTCCTCGATGTGCACCACGTCACGGACGAACCTCTCGGGCAGCGTGGTGGGGCCCAGCCGAACCGCCGGGCAGGGCAGCGGCTCTGCGGTGGCGGCGAGGTCATCCCATCCGTCATCGTCCAGCAGGCTGAAGCGACGGATCAGTTCCACCACGGCGTCGGGCTCGAACCCTGCACCGTCAACAGACACCGCCATCGGGCCCAGGCGAATCCGGGCCTCGGTGATGGTGGCGATATGGACCAGTGCTTGGGCTCGGAGTTCGTTGATCTGCGCTCCGCGAGGGTTTCGTCACCGTTGCGCCGGTTGTTCACGTAGCCGGCCACGCCCTTGTCGATTGCCGCTTGGACGATGGCGAAGTTCTCGGCGTTGAGTTCGCCTTCGATTCCACCGCGGCCGTCCAACAGCACCGCCAATCGCAGCCATGCGGTTCTTGTTGTGGTTCGGGTTGCAACGCCGGATCGGGGTCGTTCACCGCAGCGGCGCAGGCCTTCCAGTGCCGAACTATGTTCGCCAAATCACAGGTGCCGCGCTGGCCCAGCGCGTGTCCGGGAGCGCGAGCAGACGTCATCGTGCCGGGACGCTGACCGCGCCGGCACGCGGGTCCGCCAGCCGGCCCGTTTCGACCAGACTGTGCTCGTGGAATTCGATCTTGACCAGGTAGACGCATTGCTCTCGACCACTCGCGCGGTGCGCAAGCGGCTCGATTTCGAGCGGGAGGTGCCCGACGAGGTGCTGCTGGAGTGCCTCCAGCTGGCGGTGCAGGCCCCCACCGGCTCCAACCGGCAGAGCTGGCGCTGGATGGTGGTGCGCGACCCGGCCAAGAAGGCGGCCCTGGCGGAGATGTACAACCGGGCCGGCGGCGAGTATCTGCGCAGCGCCAAGGCCGACACCGACCCCGCCAGCCAGACCGGTCGGGTGCTCGATTCCGCCACCTTCCTGGCCGAGAACCTGGCCCGGGTGCCGGTGATGGTCATCCCGCTGATCATCGGCCGGGTCGAGGCCAACACCAACAGCGCCGCTGGCCTGATGGGCTCGATCATTCCGGCGATGTGGAGCTTCCAGCTGGCCCTGCGAAGCCGGGGTCTGGGGAGCTGCTACACCACCATCCACCTGGGTCTCGAACGAGAAGCGGCCGAGTTGCTCGGCATCCCCGATCATCTCAGCCAGGCCGGTCTGCTGCCGGTGGCCTACACCAAGGGCACCGACTTCCGCCCCGCGGCCCGCCCGCCGGTGTCGGAGATCACCTACCTCGACACGTACAAGAACCCCATCGCCTGACGGTGATCGGTGGATCACACCGTGGCGTGGAACACCATGCGCCCGCTGCGAGCCCGGCGATCGAGGCGCTCACGCACCTTTCGTCGCAGTGACCGCGGCCGGTTGTCGTTCAGATGCAACGCCCAGGACCTGTTCACGCTCCATGGCTCGAAGTGCTTCACGGAGCGGAATCCCGCGTCGTGGAGCAAACCTTCCACCGCGGCCACGTTCGGCCCGAAATGGTTGCTGGCGTCGCCGTTCAACGACGCCTCGGAGTAGTACGCCATTGCCGGGACCTCGAGGTCGAGCAGGTCGACCAACGTCTCGAGGATGACCGTTCCCTTGGTCACCGAGCGCACCCGCTTCAGATAACCCAGCGGATCGGGGGCGTGGTACAACACGCCCAGGAACAACACCAGATCGTACGGTTCGCCTACCGTTGCGGGCGCCAGGTCCTCGACGGCGACCACCCGGTCCGCGACCGAACTGCAGAGCAGCTCACGCATCCAGTCGAAGTTCCGACGTGCGTCGCTACCGGGCCACTCCCAGCTCCACTTGTCCGCCGCGACCACCTCGGCCGCGCCTCGCCGCTCACATTCGAAGGAGAACAGTCCGTCGTAGGCGCCGATGTCGAGTACCCGCTGGCCCGACAAGGTCTCGGGCAGGTGGAGAAACTCCAGCTTCTCGAGCGTCTTGTCATACCCTGGGGTACGTAGTCCGTCGCCCAAGTCGAAGGTGTGAAACCAGGTTCGGGTGGCGATCTCTGCTTCGATCTCGGCCCGGCTCAAGGCCAGCTTGGGAGCGAGCACACCCATGGCTCAGTGCCCGGGCCCGGGCGCGGGCTCTGGCCGGTGTGAGAGGAGGTCGGTGCACAGTTCCGAAGCCATGGTCGGCAGTCTGCCAGGCGTGATCGCTCCTGTCAGCTGGTCTCCCCATCAGATCATCGCTGGAGCTGGGCAACGCCGGGCAACGGGGCCCCGGCCGGTTCTCGTGCTCGCTCGGTGTGCCGCGGAGTCCACGTCGCCGGGCGCGCAGCTTCATCGTGACCAACGGTCGAAACACTCACCTTGACCTTTCGCACGCATGACGTTAGGTCAGATCGACATACCCCCGTCGATAGCCAACTCGGCTCCGGTGGCGAAGCTGGAGGACGGCGAGGCGAGGAACAGCACCGCCTGGGCGATCTCGTCGGGCTCACCCATCCGCCGCATCGGGGTGGTCTTCACCAGTACCTCGTTCATGGCTGCGGGATTGTCATCGTTCATGGGTGTGTCGATCACGCCGGGAAAGATGACATTGACCCGGATGTTGTAACGGGCCAGCTCCAACGCGGCGGAGCGGCTCATGCCCCGAACCGCCCATTTGGTGGCGGTGTAGGCAAACAGTGTAGAGGTACCACGCAGCCCCGCCACCGAGGAGATGTTGATGATGGAGCCCCGCCCGGCGGCTCGCATCGGTTCCACCACCGCCCGCATGCCCAGGAACACACCCAGCTGGTTCACCCGGTAGATCTGATCGAAAACATCCGGTTCGGTATCCACCAACTTGAGCGGCTTGGAGATGGCGGCGTTGTTTACCAAAATGTCGACCCGCCCGAAGGTCCCCGTGGCCGCTTCGATGACCTCCCGCCAACCCGCCTCGGAGGACACGTCGTGGGTCACGAACCGTGCCTCGCCGCCCAGATCGGCGGCAACGGCGCGGCCCTGCTCGGTCAGGATGTCCGTTAGCACCACCCGGGCGCCGTTGGCCACCAGCAGCCGGGCCTCGGCCTCACCCTGACCTCGCGCTGCGCCGGTGACGATGGCCACCATTCCATCCAGTACGCCCATGCTGCTGTCCCTTGTGTTGAGTGCGTTCGTGTGGTCTGCGCCACGGTTGCGCCGAGATCGTTGTTCAGCCCATCCCGAAAAGGGCCATCACGTCGGGATGGCCGGTGCCGGCGGTGACCCCTCCGTCCACCAGCAGGTTGGCGCCGTTGACAAAGCTGGCCTCATCCGCCGCCAGAAAGGCAATGGCGGCGGCGATTTCCTCCGGTTTCCCGTAGCGCCGCAATGGGATAGCACCCTCGAAAGCGGCCCGCGCCTGTGGGTTCCCGGTGGTCATGGCGGTCAGCGGGGTGTCGATGGCGCCGGGGGATACGGCATTGCAGCGGATCCCCTCGGGGCCGAACTCCAACGCCAGCGCCCGGGTGAAGTTGACCACCCCGGCCTTGGCGGCGTTGTAGGCCGCGAAACCCCGATCCGCACCCACCGAATCCAACGACGCCACGTTCACGATGGCTGCACCCCAGCCCACGCCCGCGGCCCGGTTGGCGGCGATGGTGGCGCGCAGGTGGGGAATGGCCAACTGGCAACTGTCGAACACCGAGTCCAAGTTGAGGGCGATGGTGCGCCGCCAATGTTCGGGTTTGAGGTTCAGGGTGGGTCCCACCACCACGTTGCCGGCGTTGTTGACCACCACATCGAGCCGGCCGAAGCGTCCCACGGCGACGTCGTACATGGCGTCCAGTTGGGCCCGCACCGTGACGTCGGCGGTCACGAAGTACGCCCGATCAGCTCCGAGGGTCCCCGCCACGCGTTCGCCCAACTCGGCTCGCCGCCCGCAGAACACCACCGCCGCGCCCTCGGCATGCAGGCGCTGCACCGTGGCCAGCCCGATGCCCGTCGTTCCTCCGGTGACCACCGCCACCTTGTCCACAAAGCGAGTGCCCGCCGTGCTCCCCGGTTCCACGCTCACGTTTCAGCAGCCGCCAGCGCCGCGTTCAGTGAGGTGTGGAGATAGATCAACGGTGGTTCGATGCGTCCGTATACCACCTCCGGAATGGCGCCCGACGCCATCGCGGCGTGGATCTTCTCCATCACCGGAAAGTCCTCGGTTCCTGTTACCTGCAACAGCAAATCCAGGTTCTTGGTCCAATACCGCAACGCCTTTTCGGTGGGCGGCTCTGGCGCGAAGAGCGAGGTGTGGGTGCGCACCCGACCAACCCCGAGCGGTTCGAGGCGCCACACCTCCAGATGATCGAGTTGGTACACCACCAGCGCGTTGGGAACCAGGAAGTACTGAATGGTCCCGTACGGCAGCAGTGACCGCTCCGCTTCCGGCTTGGCCATCTCCTCCAGCACATTGGACCGCAACCCCACCGACAGCAGGTTCCGGCCGAACGCCTCGAAGATGGTGCAATCAGACGCGAACGTTCCCGCCAGGGTGTTCTTGTGCAACGAACGAATGTGATAGCTCTCCGTGAAGGTATCCAGGATCAGCTTCCAGTTCATGTTCCACTCGTTGGTGCGGGTTTCGATGTGGGTGAATCCCGCCAACCCGAATGAGCCCAGATCGTCCTGCGCGCCGCCGAGCGCGTCGTCGATGTCGATGGGGTCCGCAGAGCCGGCGCGCACGAAGATCAGCCCGTAGCCCTCCGCCACCGCCACCCGGTGCAGATCACAGGCCAGGGTGACGTCATCGAAGGCGCCGCCTGAGCGCGGTCGGGCCCGCAACGCGCCATCGGTGTCATAGGTCCAGCCGTGGTAGCCGCACACGATGGCGCGGCCCACGTTGCCCGATCGCTGCTGCACCAACGGCGCCGCCCGGTGACGGCAGGCGTTCACCATGGCCCGCACCGAGCCATCGGCCTGGCGCACCGCCATCACCGGGACGCCATCCAGCGTGGTGCTGAGGTAGTCCCCGGGGTTGGCCATCTCACAGCTCAGCCCCAAAAGGGTGGGCCCGTCCCGGAACAGCACCCGCATCTCCTTGGCGTAGCGCTGCGGATCGGCGTAGGCCGAGGCCGGGTTCACCATGGACCGGGCGGCGAACATGCCGGCGCCGAGCGGGCCGGCATCAGCCACCCGCTGCAACAACTCGACCTGACGTTCGTGGCGCACGATGCATCCTCCCCGCTTCGGCCTCTATAAGCGTATTCGAACCAGGATTAGATCTGGATTGGATCCCGGGACGGGGCGGTCTGTCGTGCCGTCTCAGCCCCGTCCGGCGGCCAACATGCTGTCCAGTAGGGCGTTGGCCCGGGTTCGATCGAACAAGCGGAGGTGGATGAGCTGACGGTTGCGGGCCGCGGAGGTCAGATAGAACCGCTCATACAGGAACGCCCTCCCGGCCAGGCTGGACCCCACGAAGTCCCACGCCATGCGGAACACGGCCGCCCGTTCATCGGCGGGGGTCTCATCTGCCCCCGCCAGCAGCTCATCGATGAGCGGTCGGAGCTGCGGATCGTCCAGCTGGCGGCGTGAGGGGGTGGTCAGCAGGTTGTGGCTGCCGATGAGGGTGATGATCTCGTTGACCCGGGGCATCCAAGTGGCCAACAGCGGGCGCATAGGGTCCAGCGGGCTGCCGGCGGGGAACCACACCCCGTCAGGGCGCTGCCAGCCATGCAACACCGACAGTTCCACCGCGTTGCGGGTGACCTGCACGTAACAGGCCAACTCACCCAGCATCTCGATGGTGGCGGGGCTGTGATCCCCGATCATCTCCGCCATCCGGGTGGCCAACCCGTAGGCGAACTCCAACTTGGTGAGCGCCCGAATGGTGGACTGGGTGGTCATATGGATAGCAAAGCTGGTCTGTGGCATCGAATTGTAGATAGCCACATCGCCATTGATGAACACCCGATCCCACGGCACCACCACATCATCAAAGATACAAAAGGCGTCCTGTTCGTCGAAACGGGTGGACAGTGGTTTGTCGAAGGGGTGGGCGTTGGGCGCGGAGGTGGAATCCCGGCACAGGAACCTCAGTCCCGGCGTACCCATGGGTATGGCAAAGGCGATGGCGTAGTCCTCGGCACCTGCCGGCAGCGGCAACGCCGGATACACCGTGGTTTCATCGGCAAACGGTGCCAGCGTGGCCAGCACCCGCCCGCCGCGCACCACCATGCCCTCGGCGGTTTCGCCCACCTTGCGAATGGTGACGGTGTTCCCCGGGATCTGCGTATCGGTGCGCTTGTCCACCGTGGGCGCGATGATGGTGTGGGTCAGCGAGATGTCGTTGCGGGCCAGGTGCTTCTGGAACGCCACCAGGTTCGCCGCCCCCTCCATATTGGAGTTATCTGGACCGGCGAACACCTCGGGACTGGCAGCAAAGGCAGAAAACTTCATGTTCATGTAATCGGGGGTGCGGCCCATCAAACCGACGGTGCCTTCGGACAGGCGGGTCAGCCCGGCATTGCGCGCCGCCAGATCCTCATAGCGGCGGGGGATGAGGTGGCTGATGTTGATGGGCTCACCGGTCTCGGGGTCCGGGACCAGGCACTCATCAGCGAAGGTGTGCTGCCGATCGAAGATGGACGCCAAGGTGGCCGCGCCTTGGCGGGTGGCGGGGTGGCTGGTGGGATCCTCCACCCGCTCGCCGTCCACCCAGACCGCTCGGGGCCCGTTGCGCAGACCCTCCAAGAACTCCGCCCCTGTGCGCGCGCCCATTGCCGCTCCTCTGCTGGGTTGCCGACCGGGCGCCAGTCTTCACCGAACGCGTGTACCGGGCAATCGAGCCCCGTCAGCGCAGCCCAGGCCGGTTCAGCTCAGGCCGGTTCAGCTCAGGCCGGCTCAGCTCAGGGCGTCGGCCACCGCCAGTTCGGCCACCTCGTCATCGCTCAACCCCAACAACTCGGTCAGCGCCTCCATCGTGTGCTCACCCAGCATCGGCGCCGCGAACCTGGGCCCATGGTCGTAGCCCCGGATGTGGTACTGATGCCCGGCGTAGGGGATCACCCCCACCTCGGGGTGTTCCAAGCGCCTGTAGAACCCCCGGTGCAGGTATTGGGGGTCTATCCGCAGGTCCCGGGTCCGTTGCACCTTCCCCGCCGCAATCCCCGCCGCCAGCACCAACCGTTCCACCTCGCCCGCCTCCCGGGTGGAGGTCCATGCCGAGAGGTGGGTGTCGAGTTCATCGTGGTTCGCCAGCCGCCCCGCCACCGTGTCCAACGCCGGGTCCGAAGCCCAGGCCGGATCCCCCAACACCGCTCGCAACGCCCGCCACCCCTCGTCATCGACCACGGTGAGGGTGCACCATTCGTCCTCCCCGGCACAGCGGTAGGCGCCCTGCGGTGCCAGGTGCGGGTCGCGGTTGCCCAACCGGGTCGCCCGCTCGCCGGTCAGCTGGTAAGCCAGCACCTCCGGGGCCAACAGCTGCAACCCGATCTCCAGCTGCCCGCCCTCAATCTCGCAGCCCTGCCCGGTGCGCCGCCGACGGTCCAACGCGGCCAGAATCGCCGCGGTCAGGAAGCGGGGGGCGATGGTGTCGGTGTACGCCATCCACGGCCCGTCCGGTCCCAGGTCGGGCCAGCCCACCAGATCCGTGAACCCGGCAATGGCCCCGGCGTGGAAGCCGTACCCCGCCAGTGAGGACAACGGTCCGCCCCCGCCCAAAAGCGAGGTGGTGACGGTGATCACGGAGGGGTTGGTGGCGGCGATGTCGGCGTGGGCCAGCCCCAACTTGGCCATGGTGCCGGGCCGGAAGCTGTCGATCACCACATCGGCCCACTGCGCCATGCGTCGAGCCGCCGCCAAACCCTCCGGCTTGCGCAGATCCAAGGTCATGGACCATTTGGAGGTGTTGAAGGAGCCGAAGAAGTTCGATCGGTTCAGCCCGAACACCGCATCCTTGAACGGTGCCTGGGCCCGCAGCGTGTCCAGCCGCCGTTCGCTTTCAATGCGCACCACCGTGGCCCCGTGATCCGCCAGCGCCTTGGCCGTGATCGGCCCCACCCCGATCCAGCTGAAATCGGCCACCTTCAGCCCTTGTAACGGCAGCTCGCGGTCACGGGTGGCCGGATCGGAGCCGCGTCGGGTTCGGCCCGCGGCGGATCCTGCCCGAATGGACGGCCCGGCCC
Organism: Acidimicrobiales bacterium; assembly: GCA_046155365.1. Lineage (GTDB taxonomy): Bacteria > Actinomycetota > Acidimicrobiia > Acidimicrobiales > CAIXPF01 > CAIXPF01. The sequence goes on from JBJXFH010000052.1 coordinate 56,550, forward strand.
CGTCCAGCGTCGGCACCGACGTCGGCTGATCGGGCCGGTCACCATTCACCAGGATCGGGCCGCCCGGGCGCTTGGAGCCGCGCACGCCCTCCGCCCAGAAGGACCGCACATCGAGGTGCTCGAGGTCCAAAAGGTCCGACACGTTGTTGATCGGGGCCAACGTGGAACCGCAGCGCAGGCCGCCCATCATCAACTCGTGGCGACTGTGACGGGCGCACAGCTCGTCCAGCGCGACCCGCATGTCGTCATAGGTCATGGCGGTGGGCTGGCCCGAAAGAAACCGGTGATCGAACGTCGGCCAGTCCTCCTCCGCCCAGGAGGCCGGCACGATCCCCTCCTCCACCAGCCACGGCACCAGCGGCCCCACCCCCACCCCCGTCGGTGCCGCCACCACGTACCCATCGCGGGCCTGACGGCGCAGGGAGATGGTGACCGCCAGGCTCAAGTTGGCCCCGTTCCGCTCGAAGTCGAAGCCCTGGATCTCCTGCGCCTCCATGGCGTTGAGCATGGTCCAGGTCATGGCGGACTGGGCCGACACGTCAATCCATTGCGGCCCACCGGTACGCAGCATCCGGGTCAGTCCCACCATGGCGGCGGTGGCGGCCTCGGCCCCGGTGTGGCGCCAAACCTGGGGCACGGACACCTTCAACGGGGCCCGTTCCCGCACCCCTTGCAGGCTCATCGGGCCGCCCAGCGCCGCCAAGCTCAGCTCCGAGTGCGCATCCGCCGCCCGGGGCCCATCCGCGCCGAACGCTGTCACCAGCACGTGGACCAGCTCCGGGTTGGCCGCCAGCAGCTGCTCCTCGGTGATGCCGGCAGCGGCCGCGGTTCCCGGGGGACCACTGTCGAACATGATCTCGCTGCCGGCCACCAGCTGGAGCAACGTGGCCCGATCCTCGGCGCGGCCCACAAGGTCCAGCACCACCGAGGACTTGTTGTCGTTGTAGGCCAGGAACTGCAGGCTCTCGTCGCCGTCAAGGGGGTGGGCACCACGCGCCGATGACCCTCCGGGCGGTTCGACCTTGATCACCTCTGCCCCCAAGCGACCCAGCAGCCACGGCCCCAGCTCGCCCCGATGATCGGTGAGATCAAGCACCCGATACCCCGACAGCAGCATCGTTCCCATTCCTTTCCAAAAAAGACCGTGCCAATACCGCCCGGTACGGCACCATATGACGCAGTACGGCGCGGTACGGCGCGGTAGGGGGTGGCCGGTACCAGAGCCGCCAAGCTAACGGACCAGCCGACCGGTCCGCGCCGTG
>JBJXFH010000054.1:0-72373 GCA_046155365.1 Acidimicrobiales bacterium
TGGCACCTCGATGTCGGCTCATCGCATCCTCGGGCTGAAGCAGGTCCGAAGGGTTGGGCTGTTCGCCCATTAAAGCGGTACGCGAGCTGGGTTTAGAACGTCGTGAGACAGTTCGGTCCCTATCCTCTGCAGCCGAAGGGGATTTGAGAGAAGCTGTTCCTAGTACGAGAGGACCGGAACGGACGTAGCTCTCGTGTGCCAGTTGTTCTGCCAAGAGCATGGCTGGTTAGCGACCTACGGAAGAGATAACCGCTGAAAGCATCTAAGCGGGAAACTCGTCTCGAGATGAGATCCCCCACTGGAAAACCAGGTAAGGCCCGTGGTAGGTCACCACGTTGATAGGCCGGAGGTGTAAGCACAGCAATGTGTTCAGCCGACCGGTACTAATCGGCCGAGGGCTTGGTTTCGACGAAGTTGTTCGTGCTCGCTATGGAGTTCTCGCCGGCCTAGTGCCGACGGTGACAACAGATTTCGGTGGCTATAGCTGCGGGGTCACACCCGTTCCCTTCCCGAACACGGAAGTTAAGCCCGCACGCGCCAATGGTACTTGGGTGGATTCGCCCTGGGAGAGTAGGACGCCGCCGGATTTCTTAGTGCGTCAGGGGAGCCTTCGGGCTCCCCTGATTGCGTTTTCGGCCCGGTCCAGGGCGCAGGTGACCAAGCCGGTAGCCTTGCGGCCATGCCTGGTGCCCAGCGTTCCCCGTCCCCGCGCGCTTCCGGTGGTCGAGGTGGTCCCGGTGGCGTCCGGCGCGGTCCCGCCTCGGGCGGTGCGACCAGGTCCTATCAGCCGCGAGGGTCCGGAGCGGGCGGCCCGTCCGGCTCCGGACGGAAGCCGGGCCCTGGCGCCGCTCGAACAGGTGGTGGCCCGGGTCGAGGTGGTTCGGGTGCCGGGAGAGGGCCCTCAGTGGCCCCTTCGCGGGGACCAGGGGCACGTAGTGGCGCAGGTCCCGCTGCACGTGGCGGGCGATCCGGTGGACCGGGCGCGAGCGGGGGTCCAACCGGCAACCGAGCGGGTGGCACGGCGCGTTCTTTCGGTGGGGCAGCTGCGGGCGGATTCACTGCGGGGAGGGGCAATCCGGTATCCGGCTCCAGAGGCTCCGGATACCCCGGCGCCGGGAGGACAGCCGGTTCGGGCGGGGGTGCGCGGCCCGATCGGGATCGTCGCCCTGAAGGGCCGGGCTCGTCGCGATTCGCGTCGGATGGTGGGGGGCAACGGACAGATCGCCCGAGAGGCACCGGCCCGGGCCCGTCCGCCCGTGGTCCGATGGAGGCACGGCGTGGCGCCGGAGGTGGGTCCCGCTCCTTCGGTCCCCGAAGTGGCGGACCTTCAGAGCGCAGAGATGACCGCGGGGCTGGGGGTGGTGCCCCACGGGGGTTCGCACCCCGGAGGGACAGCGCAACCGGCGCGGGCGGTGCAAGGGGTCCGCGGGGTTCGGACTCCGCGGGCGGTCCCGACCGGCGTTTCAACAGCTCGACCTCACGGGGCGGGCCCGGTGGGTCATCGTTCCGGGGTTCCCGTACTGCAGACGCACGGGGGGGATCTGAGCAAGCCCGTCCCGGCGATCGTGGCTCCTGGGAGGCTCGGGGTCCCCAAGCGCGACCCGACGGGCGTGGTCGCGGGTCCGGTGCCGGTGGCGTGGGACGTGGTGCTCCGCGGCGTGCTGAAGGTGGGTATCGCGGGGCGGGCGCCGGGCAGGAGCGTCCTCGCACGGGTTACGGGGCCGGTGCGCCCCGCGCCGATTGGGCTGGGCGAGGCGCGGGTGGCTCCGGGGGCGGTGCCTCCACCACGGGTCGGGATCGGTCCGATCGGTCCGATCGGTCAGCACGGCCCGACGGTGGCCGACGGGTCTACGGCGGCGCGTCCCGCGACGCCGGGTCCTACCGGCCGGGACCACCATCGGCCACGGAGATCAACGGGCGGATGGTGGGCGGGTTGGCTGCCAAGGCCGCCGGCCGCTTGGTGGACCGGTCTATGCCACCCGTTCGTGCGCCGGCGGGAGAGGACCGGGGGGCCAGGGATCGTCGCCCCACACCCGGGTCCGCTCAGCCGGACCAGCCGAAGATCCGTCGGATTCCGCCTCCCAACGGCGTAGGACGCGCCCTGGCGGGACCTGCTGGGCCCAGTGCGGCCACCGCCTTGGAACGTCCAGAGGCGGACCAGCGCGTTCCAGGCGTTGGGTCACCTTCTCGGTGGCAGGGAGCCGAGGAGCGGTCCGGCAGGCAGGATGAGCCACGAGATCGGGACCGGGATCGGGAGCGCGATCGCCGCCGCGATCGGGACCGCGACCGGGGGAGAGGTCCGGTGCGGCGGGCCTCAGCCCCTGAGCCGGAGGAATCCACCCCGGTCCACATCGATAAAGATGAGTTGGTCAAGGCGGTTGGCCCGGCCATTGCGGTGCGCCTTGAACGCAAGCTCAAAGAGGCCGCCCGGGCGTTCGATCGGGAGCGGTTCGACGAGGCGCTACCGAAGCTGCGCTCCCTGGCTCGTGACGCCCCCGGCGCGGCGTCGGTGCGGGAGCTGCACGGTTTGGCGTTGTACCGGATGGGCCGGTGGAACGAGGCGGCCAAAGAGCTTGAGGCTTTCGCCCAGATCAGTGACTCGCCCGAACAGCATCCGGTCATCGCAGACTGCTATCGCGCCCTGCGTCGGTGGGATGAGGTGGAGCGGGTATGGAACGAGCTGCGGGATATCTCGCCGTCCTCGGCCCTGATGAACGAGGGACGCATTGTGGCCGCCGGCGCGCTGGCCGATCAGGGGCGCATCACGGAGGCGGTGGAGTTGCTGGCCAAGGGATTGCGCAAACCCCGCCACATGGTTGAGCACCATCTCCGTCGTCTGTACGCCCTGGCTGACCTCTACGAACGGGCTGGGGACCTGGGCCGGGCCCGGACGCTGTTTCGGGAGGTGGCCACCGCTGATCCCGAGCTGGCCGACGTTTCCATGCGGGTCCGCGCCCTGGGCTGAGGGCGCCCGTCCCCGTGAGCGATGGTTGGGTGGTCGGGCGCAGCTGGCCTAACGTCGCTGAGATGTTCAGGGCTCTGCTGCTCGAAGCCGGCGATAACGCGCCGGTGGCCACCGTTACCTCCCTGGAGGAGACCTCGCTACCTGAGGGAAGCGTGACCGTGGAGGTCACCCACTCCACCGTGAACTACAAGGACGGACTGGCGGTAGCGCGGGGCAAGCCGGTGGTGCGGGCGTTCCCCATGGTGGCGGGCATCGACTTCGCCGGCAGTGTGGTGGACAGCTCCCATCCCGATGTGGCCGTGGGTGCGAGGGTGGTGCTCAACGGGTTCGGCGTGGGGGAGGGCCACTGGGGCGGGTTCGCCACCCGCGCCCGGGTTCGGGGTGAATGGCTGGTCGAGCTACCCGAGACCATCGATAACGCCACTGCCATGGCCATCGGCACCGCGGGGTACACCGCCATGTTGTGCGTGATGGCCCTCGAGCACGGGGGCGCCACTCCGGCGGACGGGAAGGTCCTGGTGACGGGGGCGGCCGGAGGGGTGGGCAGCGTGGCTATCGCCCTGCTGGCCCGGGCCGGCTTCGAGGTCATCGCCAGCACCGGTCGGCCGGGTGAGGCGGACTACCTCCACGGCCTCGGCGCAACGGAGATCATCGACCGCGCCGAGCTGTCCGAGCCCCCGAAACGGCCCATGGGCGCCGAACGTTGGGCCCACGCCATCGATGCCGTGGGGTCCCACACCCTGGCCAACGTCCTGGCCGGCACCCGATATGGGGGCGTGGTGGCCGCTTGCGGACTGGCGCAGGGCGGGGATCTGGTCACCAGCGTGTACCCCTTCATCTTGCGGGGGGTGACCCTGGCCGGGGTGGATTCGGTCAACGCCCCGCTGGCCCGACGCCGCCAAGCGTGGTCCCGGCTGGCGGATGAGCTGGACCGTTCGAAGTTGGCGGCTATGACCACCACCATCGGACTGGCCGAGGTGCCCGCCACCTGTGCCGCCATCTTGGAGGGCGCGGTGCGCGGCCGGGTCGTGGTGGACGTGAACCGCTGAGGGCCTTGTAACCTGACCGGCGCAACCGCCCCGCACAAGGCCTGCGGGGGCAGCAACAGCAAGGGAGACGGCAACGTGGCTGACATCGCATCCTTGTTGGGCGGCGAGGCGGAGCAGTTGCTCGCCCATTCGTCCAAGGGGATCCCCAAGGAAGACCTGATCCTCCCGGGGCCCGACTTCATCGATCGGGTGTTCCTTGAGTCCGATCGCTCGCCCCAGGTGTTGCGGAACCTGGCCCACTTGTTCCGCAGCGGGCGTCTCGGTGGCAGCGGCTACGTATCGATCCTGCCGGTGGACCAAGGCATCGAGCATTCCGCCGGCGCCAGCTTCGCACCGAACCCTCGGTACTTCGACCCCCGCAACATCGTGGAGTTGGCGCTCGAGGGCGGTTGTAACGCCGTGGCCTCCACGTTTGGTGTGCTGTCGGCTTGCTCACGGCGTTATGCCCATCGCATCCCGTTCATCGTGAAGCTCAACCACAACGAGCTGCTGACCTACCCCAACAAGTTCGACCAGATCATGTTCGGCTCGGTGCAGCAAGCATTCGACATGGGCGCGGCGGGGGTGGGGGCCACCATCTACTTCGGCTCCGATGAGGCCACCCGTCAGATCCAAGAGGTTACGGCGGCGTTCGAAGAAGCCCACCAAATGGGCCTGTTCACCGTGTTGTGGTGCTACCTCCGCAACAGCGATTTCAAGAAGGACGGGGTGGATTACCACGTCTCGGCGGACCTCACCGCCCAAGCCAACCACTTGGGTGTGACCATCCAGGCGGACATCATCAAGCAGAAGATGCCCGAGAACAACGGTGGGTACAACGCCTTCGCCAACTACGGCAAGACCCATAAGGCCATCTATGACACGTTGACCACGGACAACCCCATCGATCTCACCCGCTGGCAAGTGGCCAACTGCTACATGGGCCGCTCCGGGCTGATCAACAGCGGTGGGGAATCGAAGGGGGCCGGTGACCTGGCGGCGGCGGTGCGGACCGCGGTCATCAACAAGCGGGCCGGTGGCATGGGCCTGATCTCGGGTCGCAAGGCGTTCCAGCGCCCGATGGCGGATGGCGTCGAGCTGCTCAACGCCATCCAGGACGTGTACCTCGACGCCTCGGTCACCATCGCCTGACGGGTTGTTGACCATCGAGGGAGTCGGGGCGGGCACGCTCTGTGTGATCGGTCACCTCGATGGCCCCATCGCCGTTGGCCGTGGCCAGCGCAGAAAAATCTGTCACAATGGGCCGCGATCCTTCAGGGTTGGCGGCCCATTGTCGTTTCCCGGGGTTCCCGGCTGATACGGTGAACACGAACGGGGGCGGGCTAGCAGAGCGCGTCGACACCGTGAACAACCCAGCTCCACAGGGGGAAATTTCGTGACGGATGTCCAAGCGCGTCCGGGCACGCCGGGCGACGCCGAAACCATCGACCACGTGGTCATCCGCTTCGCGGGGGACTCGGGCGATGGTATGCAGCTCACCGGCGAGCGATTCACCACCGCCAGTGCCGTATTCGGCAACGATTTGGCCACCCTGCCGGACTTTCCGGCCGAGATCCGGGCCCCAACGGGCACGATCTTCGGGGTGTCAGCCTTCCAGGTCCAAATCGCCGACCACGACATCACCAACCCGGGTGATGCCCCCAGCGTGCTGGTGTGCATGAATCCGGCGGCGTTGGCTAGCGAACTGGAGCGCCTCGAGCCCGCGGGCACCATCATCGTCAACGTCGACGAGTTCGACGAGCGCAACCTGGCCAAGGCCGGGTACAAGCACGACCCCCTGGAGGACGGCAGCCTGGACAGCTACCACGTCATCCGGGTTCCCATGACCTCCATGACCAAGGAAGCGGTGAAGGAATCCGGGGTCAAGTCCCGAGACGCCGAGCGCTCCAAGAACTTCTTCGCGCTGGGGCTCATCTCCTGGATGTACACCCGGCCGATGGACACCACTATCGACTGGATCAAGGACCGTTTCGCCAAGAGCGAAATGGTGCTCAACGCCAACTTGATGGCGTTCAAGGCCGGTCACGCATTCGGCGAGACGGTCGAGGTCGACGCCCGGCGTTACGAGATCAAGCCGGCGGCCCAGGATCCGGGGGTTTACACCTCCATCAACGGCAACACCGCCCTGTCGTGGGGACTGGTCGCCGCCGGTCAGCTGGCCAAGGTGCCCATCTTCTTGGGCTCCTACCCCATCACCCCGGCTTCGGACATCCTGCACGAGCTGGCCAAGCACAAGAGCTTCGGCATCCGCACCCTGCAGGCCGAGGATGAGATCGCTGCCATCGGTGCCGCCCTCGGCGCCTCCTTCGGTGGCCATCTCGGTATCACCACCACTTCCGGTCCCGGCGTGGCGCTGAAGAGCGAGACCATGTCATTGGCCATCAGCATGGAATTGCCGCTGGTCATCGTGGACATTCAGCGTGGTGGCCCTTCCACCGGTTTGCCCACCAAGACCGAGGCCGCGGATCTGCTGATGGCCATGTACGGCCGTCACGGTGAGTCCCCGCTGCCGGTGGTGGCGTCGTTCAGCCCATCGAACTGCTTCGACATGGCCATCGAGGCCTGCCGCATCGCGCTGAAGTACCGCACGCCAGTGATCCTGCTGTCGGACGGGTACCTCGCCAACGGTTCGGAGCCGTGGCTCATTCCCGATCCCGCCACGCTGCCGGACATCTCCACCACCTTCGACACCGAGCCCAACCACGTCAACGAGACCACCGGCGAGCCCGAGCACTGGCCGTATGTCCGCAACCCCGAGACGTTGGCCCGTGGGTGGGCGCTTCCGGGGACGCCGGGCTTGATGCACCGCATTGGTGGCATCGAGAAGGAAGACGGCTCCGGAAACATCTCCTACACGCCGGAAAACCACGGTCACATGGTGCAGACCCGTGCCGCCAAAGTGGCCGGCATCGCCAAGGACATCCCCTTGGTCGAGGTCACCGGTGACGTCGCCGATGCTGATCTGCTGGTGTTGGGTTGGGGGTCCACCTGGGGTGCGATCGTCACCGCCGTGGACCGGCAGCGGGCCAAGGGCCGCAAGGTCGCCCAAGCTCACCTGACCCACCTGAACCCGTTCCCGTCGAATCTGGGTGAAGTGATGCGTCGTTATCCGAAGGTGCTCATCCCCGAGATGAATACCGGACACCTGGCCAAGATGGTTCGGGCCGAGTTCCTGGTTGATGCCCGCACCGTCGCCAAGGTTCGTGGTGTTCCGTTCACTGCTGCTGAAGTTGAAGTGGCCATCGAGGCCGAGCTGGAGAGGTCCCTGTAGTCATGACTGATGTCCAAGTCCCGCTGACATCCCGCAAGGACTGGCAAAGCGACCAAGAGGTTCGCTGGTGCCCTGGTTGCGGTGATTACTCCATTCTCACCGCGGTGCAATTGATGATGCCTGAGCTGGGCATCAAGCGTGAGAACACCGTGTTCGTGTCCGGTATCGGGTGCGCCGCCCGCTTCCCGTATTACATGAACACCTACGGCATGCACGGTATCCACGGTCGCGCTCCGGCCATCGCCACTGGTTTGGCCGTGGCCCGCCCCGATCTCGATGTCTGGGTGGTCGGTGGAGACGGTGACCTGCTGTCCATTGGCGGCAACCACCTGATCCATGCCTTGCGCCGCAACGTCAATCTGACCATCTTGTTGTTCAACAACCAGATCTACGGGTTGACCAAGGGCCAGTATTCGCCCACGTCTTCCATTGGCAAGGTCACCAAGTCCACGCCGATGGGCTCCTTGGATGCACCGTTCAACCCCATCGCGGTGGCGTTGGGCGCCGGTGCCACGTTCGTAGCTCGTACCCATGACATGGACCGCCAGCACATGCAGGAAGTCATGCGGCGGGCCCATGATCACAAGGGTTCCGCCATTGTGGAGATCTTCCAGAACTGCAACGTCTTCAACGACGGGCAGTTCGAGGCGCTGACCACGCGGGCCAATCGCGATGACATGCTGATCCCGCTGCGTCACGGTGAGCAGGTCCGCTTCGGCAAGGATCGCGAGAAGGGTGTGGTCATCGGCAGCGATGGGGCCGCCCGCATCGTGAACGTGGCCGACGTCAACGACGCCGACATCTTGGTGCACGACGAGGCCCGGGCCGAGCCCGGTTTGGCGTTCATGCTGGCCCACCTGGCCAATTCCGTGACCCAGCCCACCCCCGTTGGTGTGTTCCGGGCGGTGCAGTCCCCCGAGTTCGCCTCGGAGAACAGCCGCCAACTGGCCGTGGCCCAGGAGCGCAGTGGCCCTGGGGACCTCAGCGCCTTGTTGCACTCCCTGCCCACCTGGGAAGTCTGAGTCGGCGCTCCTTCGGGAGTTGCCGTTGTGGTGAGTAGGTGAACGGGCCCGCCCTCAGCTAGGGGCGGGCCCGTCCGCGTACTGCCGGGCTGGAGTTCAGTCCTCGGGCCAGTAGGCGTCCTCGGCGAAGGCGTCGTGGGGGAGGGAGCCCCGGTCGGCTCGGAGATAGCCGTAGGGCGTCTCGGCGGCCAAGTTGGCCACCCGGGAGGTGTAAATATCGGCGTGGCGTTCCACTTGGCGGGCGTACAGGCTCTTGTCGCTGCCGGCGCGCATGATGGGTCCCCACCGTTCGTTACCTAACGAGGAGGCCGCCCGGGCCAACGGGGCGATGCGGGCGTCGAGCGCGGCGGCACTGGACGCGGCCCGACGCATCGCCGTTTCCACCCGGTCCGCTTCGAGGTTCTCCGGGGCGGCGTAGCCGTCGCGAAGCCGCAACCGGGCCAGCCGCAACCGGGCCAACTGGTGATCGATCCCGATCTTCTCCTGCATCAGTGCTGCGAGCTCCCGGGCCTCACGGCGGAAGGCGCGCAGGGCCAGGATCTCACCCTCGAGCTCGCGCACCACCAACCCGGTTCGCCATCGCAACATGGCCTTGCTCATGTGCACGTCGCCGAAGAGGTGGTCCCCGAGGTACAACAGGTCCGAACCGGAAAGCCCCAGGCTGGCCTCCACCGACATGGCGTCACCGCCGACGTAGACCTGGCCGCGTTGCAACGGCCCCCGATGTGGTTGCAAGGTGCCGAGATCTTCATCGACCACCCGATACACCGGGCGGCGCTCGCTGAAGAACGCAGGTTTGGCGGCCTCCACGATGACGATGTCGAACAACTCCCGCCACGATCGGCCCGGTCCCAGCAGCGGGTCGAAGCAGTAGCTCATCATTGAGCGGGTGTACCACCAGTCCGAGTTGGTGATCAGCAGCAACACCTTGCCCGCAGCCCGCTGATCGGCCAACGTCAGCGGCAACTCCTCGTCGATCTCCACGAACAGGCGGGGGTCACGCACGATGCGGGACTTCAGGTCTCCCTGCGTGTGGGTTTCGTCCAGCGCCGCCAGCAACCTCCGGTACAGGTCCCGGTAGCTGGTTACGTCCGGGATGCGGCCGGCGTCGTACAGATCCACGAGCTGCGCGAACAGGCTGGCTTCTGACAGTGAGAACAGCGTGTTCATGAACCGGAAGCGGTCCTCAGACAGGTCCACGATGGTGCCGGCGTAGCGCTGTCGGAGCTCCCCATAGCTCAACAGCTGGGTGCCATGAGCGGCCCGGATGACGTAACCGAAGCGGGTGGCTTTGACCAGGTTGCCCAGCTCAAGATCGAAGGTGAGCCCGATGGTGACCGCCGCGGGGTCGAACTGCACCTCCTCCAACGGCCAACCTTGGGCTGCGAGCAGGCTGCGGGCGTGGTCGAAAGCGGCCGATTCCCAGGCGGCACTGGAGTAATGGACCAACGTGTAATCCATATCGAAGCCGATGGCCCGGATCGAACGAAGGTTGAGGGTCCGGTTGGCGAAAATTCGCCGCTCCGGGGCCGGGGGCTCGAAGAAAGGGTGCTCAGCGAAGGCAGCGGCGCCAGTTTGGGTCACGGCATCCTGGTCGTGGAGGGGCTCGGATGGACGTTGCGCGCCGGCGATGCTATCTGACATTGCTGCTAGGAATGGGCGGGTGCTGTATCACTTGACCACCCATGAGGAATGGGATCGGGCCTGTCAGGCCGAAATGGCCGGTTCCTATGTGGCGTCGAGCTTGGTTGACCAAGGGTTCATTCATCTCTCCCAACCTTCGCAGTTGTTGTTGGCAGCGGACAGCCATTATCGGCATCGAGCGGACCTGGTGGTGTTGGTGATCGATCAGGAGGTGTTGGACCCTGCGGCGTTGGTGTTCGAGGCGGGCTCGGCACCCAACGCACATCGGATCTTTCCCCATCTCTATGGACCGCTTCCGCTGAGCGCGGTACGGGCCGTGGTGCCGTTCCCCTGTGGAAGCGATGGCCACTTCGCATGGCCCCTGGCGCTGGGCGAGGACCCCGGTTGAGCAGACGCCCGCCCGCTGGTGTCTGTTTGAAGGAGGGAAGCGCCATCAAGTTTGGGTAACAGCGTGCCGATGGACATGCTGATGGCTCCGACGCCCGGCGTGATCTCACCATGTCAGCGGGATGGCTCCGATGCTGTGGGCCGGTGGCGAACCATGGGCCTACTCGGGCGCGGCTCGGGCACCGTGGTGTACTCGGTCACTGATGGGCGTGGGCAGCAGGCGGCGCTGAAAACCTGTGAGCCCGACAGCACCGCCTGGTCCCGTGGCGCGTTGGCCCGGCGGTTGCACCGCGAGGCGTCTGCGCTGCGACTGGTTGGTGGCCGAGGCGTGGTGCGCCTCCGGGAGGACGGATCAGACACCGATCGCCCGTACCTGGTGCTCGAGTTGGTGGAGGGCCCAACCCTGGCTGCGTTGGTGGCCCGCCATGGGGGGCTGCGTGCAGATCGGGTGGCCCGGCTGGGCGTGCTGTTGTGCCGAACCATCGGCGAACTCCATGCCCGAGGCGTCACCCACGGGGATCTGAAGCCGGCGAACATCATCTGCCATTCCGACGGGCCGGTGTTGATTGACCTGGACGCAGCAACTTTGGTTTCCGCTGGCCCGGGCCGCCGGGGGTTTCCAGGACCGTTCCGCAGGGTCGCGGGGGTGCTGGCGCACACGGTGCCCGGCCTGGAGAACGCTGGCGGTGCTTCCGCCGGGGATGACGACACGATCGACATGCGGGTGCGGGCCACCCCGGCGTGGATCGCCCCTGAGGTTGCCGCCGGCGGTGACGGGGGAGCACCCGCGGATGTGTTCGGTCTCGCTGCGGTGCTGGTGAACGCCAACTCGGGACGGGCGCCGTTCGGCCGCGGACCCGCGGCGGTGCTGTTAGAGCGGGTCCGCACCCGTGATCCCGATGTACGCGGGGTTGCGCCGGAGTTGCGACAGATCCTGTTGGCGGCGTTGGACCGCAGACCGCAGTGCCGCCCGAGCGCCACTGAGTTCGCACTCACGTTGGGCGCCGGGGCCTCCGACCGGATGGCGGCTTGACGGGGTTGGGCTGTTCGGTACACGAACACATGTTTGCACAGACGGACACCGATGCGCTAGGGTGTTCTTCATGGGGGTCTCCGTGGCGCTTTGTGAACCTCAACTTTTCGGCGGCGGTCCCATTCGCGCCGGGGATGCTGGCGGCGGTCTGAGCCGCACCTGGCTGACCGTGCGCAGTTGGGTCGATCATCAACAGGGGTGGTTGGGGGGCTCGGACGAACTGTTCGAGTTGCTGGTCGGTTCCGTGAGCTGGGTGCAGCATCGTCGGCCCATGTACCAACGGGTCCTCGATGAGCCGCGTCTCACGGCGTGGTTTTCGGCCGGGGAGCCCTGGCCTCACCCGTTGTTGGGTGAGCTCAGCCGAACCTTGTCGGACCGCTACGGACAGGACCTCGGCGTGTTGTCGCTGAACCTCTATCGGGACGGGTCAGACAGCGTGGCCTGGCACGGGGACCGCATATCCCGCGCCGTGCCAGAACCGGTGGTGGCCATCGTCTCGCTGGGACCGCCGCGCCCGTTCCTGCTCAGACCCAAGGGTGGTGGCCCATCTCGTTCCTACGGGCTGGGCTGGGGTGATCTGCTGGTAATGGGTGGTCGCTGCCAACGGGAGTTTGACCATTGCGTGCCCAAGGTGGCTCGTGCCACCCCTCGCCTGAGCGTCATGTTCCGCCCCCATGATGAGGGTTGGACCCAACGTCGTGGCGTGACCACCCATCCGGTGGAGGTCTCACGGTGAGGGGATGGGGCCAGCGTGCTCACCGAGCCGTGACCGCACCAGGTCCAGACCCTCGGCCACGGTGGCGATCTGCCCGTCCAGTTGCGCTTCGAAACAGGCGTCGAGTAACGGTCCGAACGCCGGTCCGGGTTGCAGCCCCAGATCGATCAGGTGGCGGCCCAGCACCAACGGTTGCGGTGGTTGGTCAGCCACGTCGGCCTGGTTGGCCACGTCCAACAGCCAGCGAGCGGCGGGAAAGTCGTCTCGGGGACTGGGGGGTCGCCCGAAGCGATCAGCGCGAGCCACCCGTACCAGCCGGTCCAGTCGTCCCACTCGTCGAGCCAGGCGCCGAACCGCGGCCGCGCCCGCCCCCTGATCGAACAACTGATCCGGTTTGAGATGATCGGCCACCAGCGGGAGCACCTGGGACGCCAGGCGGTGCTGGTTGGTGAGACCTCCCAGCAGGTCTCCGGTGGGGGCCAAGCCGCTGTGCTCATGGCCCGGGGATCGCCAGCGGCCATCAATCCAGGCGGTGGTCGAAGGTTTGCCGAGGTCGTGGCACAGGCAGGCGAACCCCACCACCAGGTCCTCCCACTCATCGCCAAGGCGTTCCTCGGCAAAGCAGTCCATGACATGACAGGTGTGCACCCACACGTCGCCCTCGGGATGCCAGATCGGATCCTGGGGGCAGCCCCGCAGGGCGTCCAACTCCGGTGTGTGTTGCAACCACCCGGTTGCTTCGAGAAACCGCAAACCGTCCCCGATGCGCCGGCCGGCTAGCAGCAACTTTCGCCACTCGTCGAAACGTCGCTCCGCCGCAAGGCCTTCCGGTTCGATGCTGCGACACAGCGCCACGGTCTCCGGCGCCGGCGTCAGCTCGAATCGGGCGATGAATTGCATACCACGTAGGACCCGTAGTGGGTCCTCGGAAAATTGCCCGCTGGTGTGACGAAGCACCCGGGCTTCCAGATCCGACATACCGCCGAAGGGGTCCACCACCTCGGCGGTGAGGGGGTTCCAGGCAATGGCATTGATGGTGAAATCTCGTCGCGCTGCAGCGTGGGCTGGATCCATGTGGGGGTCGGCGTCAATAGCGAAGGCGCTGTGGCCCAAACCGGTCTTGCGCTCGCGGCGGGGCACACTCACGTCGATCGGTAGCCCGTGGACTTTGAAGACCCCGAAGCTGGCCCCCACCAGGCTGAAGCCCGCCACCGAACCCAACAATGAGGTCAGCTCGTCAACGGCGATACCGAACACCTCGATGTCGATGTCGGCGATTGGTCGGTTGAGCACGGCGTCGCGGACGCAGCCACCCACCAGATGGGCCACGCCACCGCGATCGCGCACCAGCCGGCTCAGTTCAGCCACCACGGACGCCGCTCGTGGGTCCTGGATGGGTACATGGAGCGCGTTCATAGGACGGGGGAGGGTGAGGCCGGTGATCCGGCGCCCACCCTCCCCACGTTATAGGCGACTCGCTGCCACGGCCCCGGAGCCGGGGACGCCGCTAGCTCTTCCAGGCAAATTCCTGTGGCTTGCGGTTGGCACGAATGTCCAGTGTGCAATGCACCAGGGCCGGCCCGCCCCACTCCGCGGCGGCGTCGAGGGCCGGCTTGAGTTCGGACGGATCGGTGCAGAACCAACCCTTGCCGCCGAAGGCCTCCATCACCCGTTCGTAACGGGCACCGGGCAACAGCATGTTGGGGGGCAGGGTGCCACCGTCGGCGGGCAGTTCTGCCAGGCCCCCGCCGATGCCATTGTTGTTGAGCACGATGACGGTGATCGGCAGGTTGTACCGGCAGATGGTCTCGCATTCCATCCCGGAGAACCCGAACGCCGAGTCGCCCTGAACCGCAACAACCCGTTTGCCGGGGTTGGTCACCGCGGCAGCAATGGCGAAGCCCAAGCCGATGCCCATGGTGCCGTAGGTGCCGGCATCGAGACGGTGCCGCGGGTGCACGTTGGCCATCTGGGTGCGCCCGATGTCCATGGTGTTGGCGCCCTCGCCGATGATGATGTCGTCAGGCCGAAGGAAGGCCTTGATGTCACGGAAGGCCCGGTAGTAGTTGATCGGGCCTTCCTCCATCGCCACCTGGGGTGCCACCGCCGCCTCGTTCTCGGCGATCTTTTCGGCGATGGCGGCCCGGAACGGCTGGTCGGTACCGTATTCCCACGGCTGTTGGTCGAGCAGTTGCAGGAACTGCTGCATAACTGCCTTGCCGTCCCCGACCATGGCCGAATGCGCCTGGACGTTGTGGCTCATCTGGTCGGCGGAGATGTCAACCTGCAGCATCTTGACGTCGGGGTTGAACCGCGGTGCCATCCCGAAGTGCAGGATCCAGTTGAGGCGGGCACCGAGCAGCAGGATGGCGTCAGCCTGCTGCAACGCCAGGGACCGGGCCCCGCCCACCGACAGCGGATGGTCATCGGGGACCACGCCTTTGCCCATCGGGGTTGCCAGGAATGGCAGCTGCGTGTGCTCGATGAACCGACGAACCTCGCTTTCCGCCCGGGACCACGCCATGCCCTTGCCCACGATCACCAACGGGTTGCGGGCGGACTTGAGGGCGTCGAGGGCCGAGGAAACCGCGGTGGGGTCAGCAAGGGATCGGGGGGGATCGGCCACGACCGGAACCGACGGCACGTCCTCCTCTTCGATACGACCGAGGATCACGTCATCGGGCATGTCAAGAAACGCCGCGCCCGGCCGACCATACCAAGAGGTACGGATGGCCTGTTCCACCAGGAATGGGATCCGCCGGGGCGACTCAACCCGGGCGGAGTACTTGCAGTAGGGCCGGCACAACTCAACTTGGTGCTCTTCTTGGAAGTCAGCCATACCGTCCCGGTTTTGGGCCGAGGCCCCACCGATGAGCAGCATTGGCCAGCAGTTCTGCTGGGCGTTGGCCAGGCCCGCCAAGGCATGGATGACCCCGGGTCCCGAGACCACCAGGCAGCCCTGGGGTTTCCCCAGCAGGTACGACGCGGCCTGTGCGGCATAGGACGCCGATTGTTCGTTGCGGCAACCGATGAACGTGATGCCGGCTTTTTGGGCTTCGATGGCGATGGGGACCACCGGGAAGCCCACGATGCCGAATATGTAATCGACACCTTGCTTCTTCAGTTCTCTGGCCAGCACACGGGCTCCGGAGATGGCGGACATGAGGTGCCTCCTCGACTCAGACGGCAGGGCCGGGCGCACCCTAACCCCCACAGGTCGGGCCCCGCTCAAAGGACGGCCGCTACGATGCGCGATCATGGAGAGCGAATCCGTCCGATCCGAGGTCCGAGCCTGGCTCGAGGAGCACTGGGATCCGAACCTGGGCGTGGTCGAATGGCGCAACAAACTGGCCGATTCGGGCTGGGGTTGCCCCAGTTGGCCCGAGCGTTGGTATGGGCGGGGCTTACCGGCATCAATGGACGCGGTCGTTCGCGAGGAGTTCAACCGTATTGGCGCGGTTGGGGTGGCGGCGGGGGTGGGCATGTCCCTGGCAGCACCCACGATGTTGACCCACGGTTCGGACGAGTTGCTCGGACAGTTCCTTCGGCGTTGCCTCACCGGCGAGCACAAGTGGTGCCAACTGTTCAGCGAGCCCGGAAATGGCTCGGACCTGGCGGGTCTGACCACCAAGGCGGAACTGGACGGGGACGAGTGGGTGGTGAGCGGCCAGAAGGTCTGGAACTCCGGAGCGCACAAGGCGGCGTACGGCATCCTTTTGGCCCGGACCAATTGGGATGTTCCCAAGCACAAGGGCATCAGCTTCTTCGCCATCGACATGCGCCAGCCCGGCATCGAGGTGCGCCCACTGCGCCAGGCCAACGGCTACAGCACCTTCAACGAGGTCTTCATGGACGAAGCCCGGGTGCCGGCGGCCAACCTGATCGGGCTGCGGGACAACGGCTGGGCGGTGGCGCTGACCACCTTGGCCCACGAGCGCGGGGCCAACACCGCCCGTCGGCCCAGATTCCGCAAGGCGGACGCCGGGCGCTGTGTCACCGAGGCCGCCCAGGAGTCCGCCGAGTACTTCGCCACCTACTCCTGGTACCCCCAGCGGGCTGGCCGCCCGGACCTCGTCGTCCCTCAGGCCAGGGCGACCGGCCAGATCGAAGACCCCGTGGTTCGCCAGGCGGTCACTCGGGTGGCCACCCAGGAGAAGCTCAACAGCTGGACCGTGCAGCGATCGCTGGCGGCGCGACAGGCCGGTCGGCCCCCCGGTCCAGAGGGATCACTGGCCAAGCTCAACGGCTCGATCATGTCCCGCCTGTGTCATCGGGCCCACAGCGAGATCGTGGGCGCCGATGGGATGTTGGTGGGCCCCGACGCCCCCCAAGAAGGCATGGTCAGCGAGGTGCTGATCTCGACACCGGCCATGTCCATCGCCGGCGGCACCGACGAGATTCAGCACAACATCTTGGGCGAGCGGGTGTTGGGCCTGCCCAAAGAGCCGGGCGGGGACGCCGATCTGCCGTTCCGGGAGGTCCGTACCAACCTCCGCTGAGGCGGGCGGCGAACCCCGCGGTTCAAGACGTGTGCCCCGTCCGGCAAGCGCGACCGTCTGCGGTGCGGCCAGGGCACGCCGTGCAGTTGCGGGCAGCTCCTGCCGAGGTGGTTCACCGCAACACTGGCGCAGCCGTAGCCTGGGTGACGATGCACCGGTCCGAGCACACGCCTGACGTTGAAGTCGCCGGTGTCCGCGATCTCGTCGGTGAGGGCGTGGAGACGGGTGACGGAGATGACCAGACCCGGGTGGGCGACATCGATCACGCCGCCGACCCCGCCCACGCCGCGCGCGTTGCGGACCCAACGGCTCTGGCTGAAGGGTCCGCGGCGAAAGACAGCGGTGAGCGCGGGGTTCCAGCGGCGGCGGCGGCGGCGGTGCTACGTCGGGCGGTGCACCTGGATCATTCGGCCGAGGTACCGGGCCGGGTCAGCGCCCGCGAGCTTGTCGACATGGCCCACGAGTTGGGCGTCGCTCCTGATGCGTTGGCCAAGGCCCTGGCGGAGTGGCGACTGGACGGGGTGCAGGGCGCTGAACAGCGCGTCGGCGGCTTGGGCACCAAGTTGGCTGCTGCGCTGGTGGGGCCGGATCGGGTCACGGTGGCCAGGACCTGCCGGGTTCCCGCGAGCCATGCCCTGAACGTGGTGGCCAAGAGCCTGGCCCGCCAACACCTGCACATTGCCAGCCACGATGTTGATCGGGTGGTCGCCCGGCGGCGGAGTGATGCGGTGGCTGCCGCCGGTCGGATGATGCGGGCGCTGAACGGCGGGGCCGGTCTCAACAAGGTGCCCGAGGTTCGTGCTGCGGTGGGCCGGCTGCCCGGCGCCACGGTTGCGCTGTGCCTGCGAGCCGATGTGAGCGACGGCCGTTCAGGTGCGATTGCCGCGGGGTGCAGCGTCGGAACGCTCAGCGCAGCCATCGTGGTGTTCCTGGCCGTGGTGTCCTCGACGTGGTGGCTGCTGGCGGCACCCTTGGTGGGTGTCACCGGCGTGACCATGGCCCGGTGGGTGCACCGCGGGGTGCTGCGACGTGTGCGCAACAGCCTGGAAGACATCGCCGAAGCCGCAGCGCAAGGGCAGGGTCCGGCCTCGGTGTTCTTGCATCTCGGACGGGCTGTAGCCCGCCGTCGTCAACGCTGATCCCGGCTCGACCCCTCGCCCCGCGCGGGCGACGGCCAAGACATCGCCCGTACATGGCGACCACATGGTGGGTCGCGGCACGGCTAACGAACGATCGTTGGTTAGGCTGTTCGTATGCGCACCTGGGAGTCGATGGAAGCATTCGAGGCCTTCTTGAACGACGGGGGCACGGTCGAGCCGCAAGACGACATGCCCTCGGAGTATCGCCGGGCGGTATTCAACTTCATCGAGTTGCACGCCAACAGCGAGTACATGGGTGGCTTGTGCGAGCGGGACTGGGTGCCCCGCGCTCCCGGCGTGTTCCGGCGCATGGCCGGTCTGGCCAAGACCCAAGACGAGATCGGCCACGCTCACCTGCTGTACATGGTGGGCGCGGACCTGGGTGTGAAGACCCGCCAGGAGATGATGGTGGACCTGCTGGCCGGACGCACCCGCTTCCACAACGTGTTCCACTACGCCACGCCCACCTGGGCTGATCAGGTCGCCATCGGGTTCTTGGTTGACGCCGCGGCGCTGGCCTCCCAACAAGCGGTGTTCAAGAACTGCTCCTACGGGCCGTACAAGCGCATCTTGCGGCGGATCATTGCCGAAGAGGGCTTCCACATGCGCCAGGGGGAGGAGCTGCTCCTGACCTTCGCCGAGGGCACCCCCGCCCAACACGCCATGTTCCAAGGGGCGCTGGATCGCTGGTGGCTGCCGGCCCTGCAGCTGTTCGGCCCCCCGTCCCGTCCCGATGACAAGTTGTTGCGGTGGCACATCAAGTCCGAACGCAACGAGGTGCTGCGCGACCGTTACGTGCAGAAGTTCGCCCCCATGCTCATCGACTACGGCTTCACCCTGCCTGCGCCCCACGCCCGCTACGACGACGAAGCCGGACGCTGGGTGCTCGATGAGATCGATTGGTCACCGCTGTTGGCCACCTTTGACAACAAGGGCCCGGACTCCGAACGCCGCGTGCACACCGCCCGCTCGGCATGGGAAGGCTCGGCATGGGTGCGCGAGGCGCTGGACTCGGTGGCTCCCAGCCGGCAGTCCCACGGGCCGGGAACCACCCAGCCGGTGCCCGCCGGCATGAGTGCCACCGGGGACGCGGCATGAGCCCGCCGCACATTGCGACCACCGACCGGACCGAACTGGCGGACAACGTGGCCCGCGCCGTGGCCGCGGTGACCGATCCCGAGTATCCCGACGTCACGATCGCGGAGCTGGGCATGTTGGAGCGGGTGGTGCTGCTCGAGGACGACCACGGCGGTGAGGACCACGCCTCCTGTGACCCCTCGCATGGCGTGTCCGATGCTGGTAATGAGGGCGCGAGCGCCGGACCGCTGCATGTCCGGGTGGAGCTGGTGCCCACGGTGTTGGGCTGCCCTGCGCTGCGAATGATCGAGGCCGACGTTCGAGCCGCCGCCCTGCACGCCGGCGCCACCACGGTGGAGGTCAACTTTCTCCTTCAGCCGGTCTGGTCACCCGATCGCATCGCCGCTCCCGCCCGAGAGCGCCTGGCCAGGGAATACACCATCACCCTGCGTGGCCGCGACGGCAGCCTCCGTTGCCCGCTGTGTGGCAGCGCCGAGGTGTCCGAAAAGTCGGCTATCGGGCCGGCGCGCTGCCGGGCGGTCTACTACTGCGACGCCTGCCGCAACCCGGTTGAGGTGTTGCGCCGATGACCGCCGTAAGCCCCCCACCCACCGCTGGCGCCTCCCCCCGTCGGAACCGCAACGACGTGGTGCACGCCGCCGGCCGGCTCTTTGCCGAGCGCGGGTTTCACGGCACCTCCATGCGGGATCTGGGTGAGGCCATGGGCCTGCTCGGTTCCTCGTTGTACGCCCACATCGGATCCAAGAACGAGCTGCTGGTCGAGGTCATCGCCAGCGGGGCCGAGCGGTTTTCGGCGTTGGCGCACACGGTGATCAGCAGCGGCGCCACACCCGCGGAAGGCCTACGGCAGCTGGTTGCGGGCCACGTGCGGATCCTGACGGAGAACGCGGATCACGCCGCCACCTTCCTCAACGAGGCCCGTCACCTCGAACCTGACCAGCGGGCCCAGGTCCTGGCCTGGCGGGACAGCTACGAGGCCGCCTACCGCGCCACGTTGGCCCGGGGCGTGGCCAGCGGTGACTTCCGCCCTGACCTGGACCCGGCGCGTACCGCCACCTTCGTGTTGTCCCTGCTCAACGGGGTGCAGCGCTGGTACCGGCCCGACGGCCCCGATAGCGCGGACACCATCGTCGCCCAACTCCATCACTTCATCGAACGCGCCGTCGCGGCGCCGGAGGATGCCCGTGCACATCTATGAGATCTTCCTGAAAAAGGCCGGCAAGGACCCGTTCGAGCACGCCGGCAGCCTCGAAGCCCCCGACGATGAGCTGGCCTCGGTGCTGGCGTTGCAGACCTACGTCCGCCGGGGCGAGGGCGACGCCGTGTGGCTGGTCCGGAGAGATCACCTGGTGGAGGTGGAGCCGTCCCTCATGGCGGCCAACGTTGATCCTCCCCACCGTCACAACGATGGTCAGCACCTGGCCGAACGGCGCCGCGAGCATCGCCGCAACGCCGTGGGTACCGCCCCGAAAGGACCCACATGACCCTCCAGCAGGCAACCACCCCCGTGGCCAGCAGTACCGGCCTCACGCCCGCGGCCCGGGAGCTGATCTTGGCGCTGGCCGATGACGAGCTGTGCATCGGGCAGCGTCACTCGTCCTGGATTGGCATCGCCCCGTTCCTGGAGGAGGACCTGGCCTTCATCTCCATTGCCCAGGACGAGCTGTCCCACGCCCGGGCGCTGTACCGACTGGTGGCCACGAACGGTGCAGGGGATGGCAGCGAGGGCGACGAGGAGATCGAACGGGAGATCGACCGCCTGGCCATGGGGCGGTCCTTCGAGCAGTACCGCAGCTGCTGGTTGGCCGAGGACCCCTGCACCGAATGGGCCGATGCCCTGGTCCGCCACGTTCTCTACGACGAGGCCGAAACCCTCCGTTGGCAGGCGCTTTGTCACTCCAGCCTGCCGGCGCTGGCCGCGTTGGCCGAACGGGTGCTGGCTGAGGAGGTGTATCACCGCCGCCACGGTTCGGCGCTGTTGGTACGGCTGCTGAAGGGGACCGCGGAGAGCCGCCGTCGCATGGAGGCCAGCCTGGGCCGGCTACTGCCGTTGGCGGCCACCATGTTCGAACCAACCCAGGACGAGGACCGGGCCCGCCACGACCGGATCACCAACGCCGGGGCGGCAGAGCTCTTCGGGCAGTGGCAGACGTTGGTGGGTGAGCTGCTGGAACGCGGTGGTGTGACCATGACCCCCGCCGGGACCCCCGCCGAACTGCACCCAGGGCCCGTCTCCGGCGGTCGGCGGGGGGTGCGCAGCCCGGCTTTTCAGGGCTTGTTCGAGGAGATGACGGCGGTGTGGGGTCTGGATCCGGCCGCCAACTGGTAACGGTGCTAGCGGGTGGAAACTGGGCCCTGCGCCCGGCCGCCCGGCCCGCTGGCGTCGGGGCGGGCCCGGCGAGGTGGTAGAACCGTCTCCGACAACTGGGACTGACCCGGAGGCAAGGGGCTCGGTGCGACACAAGCGCTTTCGGTTCTCCCATCTCTGCCTGAACGGCGTGCCCGTCGGCGTCCATTACGGGGACCTGCTGGTGGCCCAGGACGAGGTCGCTACCGCCGTGGATTGGGAAGTGGTGCTCACCACCACCGACGAGTTGCGTCTGGAACCGGCGTCCTACGACGTACACATCGAGGTGGGCGAGGACCGTCAGCTGTGGGGTCCGGGTCTGCTGGTGCGCTCGGACGGGCGGGCGCACGTGTTCCGCGGGGGTGGCGCCCTAGACGGATTCTCCTCGGAGGACTTCGGCTCGTGAGTGCCCGGGGGGTCAGTGGTGACGGACGGGTCAGTGGTGACGGACGGGCCAGCTGGGGCGAAACCGAGTTGTGTGACCGGCCGGCCACCGAGTTGGCGGCCATGGTGGCCGGCGCGGCCCTCTCCGCCCGGGAGCTGCTGGCAGCGCACCTGGCCCGGATCGAGCGCACCAATCCCTCCGTCAACGCCATCGTCACCCATACCGTGGAGCATGCCGAGGCCATGGCGGCGGCCGCCGATGACCACCTGGCCCGCACCGGCACCACGCTGGGTCCATTGCATGGTCTGCCGGTGGCCCACAAGGACCTGGCCCCGGTGGCGGGGGTCCGTACCACCTTCGGGTCCCCCCTGTTCGCCGATCACGTGCCCCAACAGACCGACCTGGCAGTCAGCAGGCTGCACGCCGCGGGGGCGATCATGGTGGGCAAGACCAACACCCCGGAGTTCGGAGCCGGCTCCCAGACGTTCAACCCGGTCTTCGGTGCCACCCGCAACCCCTATGACCTGGAGCGGACCTGCGGCGGGTCCTCCGGCGGCGCCGCCGTCGCCCTACGCTGCGGTATGGTGGCCATCGCCGACGGGTCCGACATGGGCGGCTCGTTGCGCAACCCGGCCAGCTTCTGCAACGTGGTGGGGCTGCGACCATCACCGGGTCTGGTGCCCACCTGGCCAACCACCTACCCCTGGGGATCACTGTCGGTGCAGGGTCCGATGGGCCGTACCGTGGGTGACATCGCCCTGCAGCTGTCGGCCTTGGCGGGGTGGGACCCGCGTGCGCCGCTGTCGGCGGGCAGTGACCCCCAACACTTCGCCGCCCCGCTGACTCCGGTGCCGCTGGCCGGGCTGCGGGTGGGTGTCAGCGCTGATCTGGGTGATCTCCCGCTGGACCCGTCGGTTCGGGCCGTGGTGGCCGCCACCGCTGACGTGTTGAGCGGCGTCGGCGCTCGGGTAGATGACGCCGATCTGGGCTGGGCTGACGCCGATGAGGCCTTCGAAACCCTCCGTGCGTTCCAGTTCGAGCTGGGCTACGGGGGTCTCTATGACCGTTCCGGCCCGGCCATGAAAGCCACCGTGCAGGCCAACATCGAGGCCGGTCGGCGCTTAGGAGGCGTGGACGTGGGCCGGGCCGAACGGCTGCGGGGCCGCCTCATGGAACGGGCGGTGGCCTTCTTCGAACGGTTCGACGTGTTGCTGTGCTGCGTCAGCCAGGTGCCGCCGTTCCCGTTGACCCAGGAGTGGGTGACCGAGGTCGATGGGGTGGAAATGGGCAGCTACATCGAATGGATGCGCTCCTGCTCCCGGATCACGGTGAGTGGTTGCCCGGCGCTGTCCCTGCCGGCGGGGTTCACGGACGGGGGACTACCGGTAGGCGTGCAGCTGGTGGGCCCACCCCGCGGCGAACGACGCCTGCTGGAGATCGCCGCCGCGTTCGAGGCGGTGTTCGACATGGGGTCCCGCCGCCCGGATCTGTTGGGCGCCCGGTCCTGAACGTCCCGCTCACCGTCCGCCGGGGGCAGGGGCAGGGGCAGGGTGGTTCGTTCCGAGCCCGTACCGCTAAGTACGGTGTGGGCATGCGCATGTCATCGCTTCGCCGGATGGCCGCGGCCGCCCTGTTGTTGTTCGGGGTGCTGGCCCAGGACGCGTCCCACGCCGGTGCTGCGGTGTTCTCGGCCGAACCCGCCCCCTACCGCCGGCTCGACACCCGCTTCAGCGTGCTGGGCGGACCGCCTCGCCGGTTGGCCGCGGGGGAGACGCTCACCATCCCGCAGATGGCACCGGCGGGCAGCGTGGCAGTGCAGCTCAACATCACCGTGGTCAACCCTGACGAGGGCGGTTACCTCACCGCCTTCGGGTGTGGCGAACGGCCCTGGGCGTCCACCGTGAACTTCATCCCCAACGAGGTCGTGGCCAACGCCGCCGCCGTGCCGGTGGGCCCCAACGGGGAGGTGTGTGTGTTCACCACCAGCGCCACCCACCTGGTGATCGATTACAACGGCGCCCTCCTGGCCGGAAGCGGGTTCAATCCGGTGGCACCCACCCGCCTGTTCGACACCCGCACCGAGAGCCAACTGGGCCCCGCCGCCAAGGTGGGACCGGCGCTGCCCATTCGGGTCCAGGCCACCGGTTTGGCCGGCGTGGCCTCCTCTGCGGTGGCGGTATCGATCAACCTCGCCGCCACCGAGAGCGACGCCGATGGCTTCCTCACCGCGTACCCCTGCGGTGAAGTACCGCTGGCGTCGAACCTGAACCATCCACCGGCCAAGACCGTGCCCAACGCGGTGGTGGTCACACTGGACGCCGGCGGCGGGTTTTGCATTTTCACCGTGGCCCGCACCCACATCTTCGCCGACGTGAACGGCTGGTATGACGCCACCAGCGGCTTCATCCCCCGCCAGGAACGGATGCTCGACACCCGAACCCAGTGCGGTGGTCGGGCGGGCACCGCAACCTCCTCCACCGGGCCACCGGTGCTTGATCCGGGGTTACCGGGCGGCGGTGGGAGCCCGGCCAAGACCTACCCCTTCAGTTGGACCACCGACTGCACATCGTTGGCGTTCTCGTTCAACAACGCCGCACCGATCAACTTGGAGGCGGCGAATGTGGTGTTTCCCAGCCCGCCCGGCGTGTGCACCGGTGACTACACCGTCACCATCCGGCCCACCGGTCCCGGCGGCGCCTACCAGGGCGTCCTGACCAATACCCCGGTGTGTCCCCCCGGGCCGGCGGTGACGGTCGGTTCGGTGGAAGTGACCCGTGGCGCTGGGGGAGCGTTCTCGTTTTGGGTGCCGCTGGCCGCGGTGGGTCAGTCCGACACCCTCATGTACCGCCTGGACATCCAGGAGGTGGGCCAGGCCAAGGCGTCGGCGCCGGCGGGGTTGGGCGGCGGTGGGCCACAGCCGGTCACCATCGAACCCCTCTTCGGTGGGATGCGATTCCTGCCCATGCAACCCGCCTCGATCCGGGCGTTGATTGTCAACCTCACGGTGACCGGTGCCACCGCCGGCGGTTTCGCCCACGTCGGAGAGTGCTTCTCGGGCACGACGATGTCCACGGTCAACTACGGGCCTGGCGAGACCCGGGCCAACCTGGCCATCGTGCCGGTCACGCCCAACGCCTTCGGTGGGACCAAGCTGCTGTGCGTGACCTCGGTGAAGGCCCACGTGGTGGTGGACATCCTCGGTCAGCTGAGCTGAGGGCGCGGCCGCCCCGGTATCTTCCGGCGGCGGCCGCGGCCCGCTTTCAGACCACGGCGCAGACCCCGGCCAGGCTGGCCAGGGCCGAATCACGACGGGGCTGACGCACCTCGCTACGGTCCAGGCCGTTGGTGAAACAGGCGAAGGACAGCCCCGTGGCCGGATCGGCCCACACCAGCTGACCCTTGGCGCCGTTGTGCCCGAAGGTCCCGGGGGACACGGTGCGGCCCATGCCCCGGTAGTTCGACCGACCGTCGTCCCCGGCCAGGATCATGCCCAGGGACCGGTTGGCGGGGGTGCGGGTCAGGGGATCGGGCAGATGGTTACGGACGTTGGTCTTGGCGTCGTTCAGCACCGCCGGATCCCACAGCCCGTCGGGGTTGTGCAGCAACGCCTGATAGAACCGCACCATCTGATCGGTCCGGGCGATGCCGCCACCGCCGGGTACCCCCACCGCCCGATTGGCGGGATCGTTGAAGCTCAACAGCACCGCGTCGTTGACCTCACCGGCGGGCCACTCACGGATGCCGAACGTGGCCTGGAGCTCGTCGGGGGTGGCCGGTTCGCCCACCATGCGCAGCTCGGCGATGTGCTGCTGATCGTCCGCGGCGATGCCCAACAACCGACCCAGACCCAGCGGGCCGGTCACCCGGCGTTCCAGTTCGTCCCGGTAATCGCTGCCGGTGACCAGGTCGATGAGCTCCGCCAGGACCCAGTGGGCGGCGGTGGGGTGGTATTCGTAGCGGGTGCCCGGGGCCCAGTTGAGCTTCCAGTTGGCCATGGCCGCCCGACGATTGTCACGCTCGGCCCAACGCGGCGGACCCAGCGGCGCGTAGGGGAAGCCCGAGGTGTGCAGCATCACCTGCTCCAGGGTGATCGCCTCTTTGCCGTTGCCGCCGAACTCCGGGAAGTACGTGACGATGCGCTCGGCGGGGTCCAACAGGCCCTCGGCGATGAGCTGCCACACCACCGAGGCCACCAGCACCTTGGTGGCGGAGAACATCACGTAGCGGGTGTCGTTGGTGGCCTCGCCGTAGGTCTCGTGCACCACCACCTCGCCGTGTAGGCCCATGGCGAACTGGCAGGAGGTGAGGTTGCCCTCGTCAACCTCGCGGCGGACGCGGGCCCGGAACTTGTCCAGCGCGGCCTCGTCGAGTCGGGCCGACGCGGTGTGGTGCTCGGTGGTGGTCATAGTGGTCCCCCGGGTATGTCGACAGTGCTGGGCTCGCGGGAATGCGGGAATGCGGGAATGCGGTCTGCAGCGTACGGGACGGCGAACGTCCCCGCCGGCGGATCGTTAAGCTCCGGGACGCGCCGGTGCGCACCGGGCACAGTACGGGGAGGACCGCTATGACCATCACCTTCGTGGACCCCAGGGCAGAACCTGGCGCTTCGATCGAGCCGTACGCCTTGCGGGCTGATCTGGACGTGGAGGGGCTCACGGTGGGGCTGTTGGCCAACGGCTTCCCGGACTCGGTCAACTTCTTGGATCAGGTGCAAGCGGCGCTGGCCCAGGTCCTGCCGCGGGCGTCGTTCAAGCGCTGGGACAAGGGCAATGCGTCCATCGTGGCGTCACCGGCGATGTTGGCGGAGATGCAGGCCAGCTGCCACGCGGTGGTTGCCGCCTACGGCCATTGAGGCAGTTGCACCACCGGCACCGTGCGTGACGGCGCAAACCTGGCCCGCCTGGCCATCCCCGCAGTAGCCCTGGTCAGCACCGAGTTCTGGGCCCAAGGGACCTTCATCGCCCGCTCCGTTGGCATGCCCGACGTGCCCCGGGTGGTGTTCCCCCATCCGGTGGCCGGCAGCGGCGTGGACAACATGATCCGGGTGGCGGAGCTCATCCGGGACGACATCGTGGCGGCGTTGCGTGACGGGACCACCGCGGCGCCCGGCTCGAACGGATCGACCAGTTCGAACGGATCGAACGGATCGAACGGCGGTGGGGCATGAACGGACAACGGCTGGTGGCGCAAGATGAGTACGCCGCCCTTGAACGGCTCCACGAGTTGGGCTGCACCGACGGGTTGCCGGTGGTGGTACCCACCGAGGAGCGGGTGGCCCGGATGGTGTTGGCTTCGGGCCTGCCGGGTGACGTGTCCCTCGGTGCCATGGGTCCCAACCTCGGTGATGCCACCGTTGAGGTGGTGGCGGCCTGCGCGGTGATGGCGGGATGCCTGCCCGATTACTTCCCGGTGGTGCTGGCCGCGGCCCAAGCTGCCATGGACCCCGCTTTCGACCTGACCGAGATGCAGGCCACCACCCATTGCATCGCCCCGTTCATGATCGTCAACGGACCGGCCCGCCACAGCTGTGGTCCCATCGTGTCCGGTTTCGGGGCGCTGGGGCCGGGTCATCGAGCCAACGCCTCCATCGGGCGGGCGTTGCGGTTGTGCATGATCAACATCGGCGGCGGCCGCCCCGGCACCTCGGACATGGCACTGTTGGGTCACCCCGGCAAGTTCACGTTCTGCCTGGCCGAGGATGAAGAGTCTTCCCCGTTCGAGCCGTTGCACGTGGCCCGGGGGTACGCACCGGAGGACTCCACCGTGACCCTCATCGGTACCGAGGGTCCCCATTCGGTGCTCTTCGTCGGTGACGCCGATGATCCCACCGCCCCCGAACGGTTGCTGCGGACCCTGGCCGCCAGCCTGGCCAACCTGGGCTCCAACAACGCCCATTTCGGTAAGGGCACGGCGGTGGTGCTGCTCAACCCCGATCACATCGCAGTGCTGGCCCGCGCCGGATATGACCGGATGAAGGCCGCCGAAGCACTGGCCGATCGGGCCACCAACCCCCGGGGTTTGCTGCGCTCGTTGAACCCGTCAATGGTGCGCGACGGCAACCCCGACGAAGCGGTGGCCGCGTTTCGTCGGCCTGAGGACATCGTGCTGGTGGCCGCGGGCGGGTCGGGGCTGTACTCCATGGTGCTGCCGTCATGGGGGGCCGGTCCGCACGGCAACGGCTCGGTGTCCGCCCGCATCGAGTTGGATCAGGCCTGCGAGGTCCCGGGGATGGCCACCTGAGCGACCTAACCCCCGGCGGCCTCGACCGGTCCCCACGTCCCCCGCCACCCGACCATACCGACCATACCGACCGGGATGATACCGACCGGGATGATACCGACCGGGATGATACCAACCGGGATGTTCGGGGCGGGGTCCGTGGGGCTGATGGTGGCGCCGGCGACGGGCCTGTGCCCGGGGAGCGCCCCTACCGCAAGGCGGGGGTTCGGGAGTTGTTCGAGACGCTGGCCCGGCTGGCTTCGGGCCGACCCCGACCCGAGTTGGTCCTGGGCTGGGTCCTGGCGATGTTGGAGGCACCCACCACCCACGAGCCGGCGGCGTTGGCCATGGGGGACGTGCTCGACTCCGTTGAGGTGGCCCACGCCTTTCGGTGCGAGGAGGTCTACGTCGGCTGGTGCTGCGAGGTCGGGGTGCGACGGGGTCAGTTGGCCCACCGTCCCCCGCCCCGCTGGCCCGGCGCAGACCGAGCCCCGCTGGACGCCTGGTCCCGCTCGACGCTCGATCCGCTGGCCCGCCTGGCCCTCGAAGCCGATTTCGACGACGCCCGCGCCCGACTGGAGGGTTGACGGCGTCGTGCTGGGTCGAGCGTGACAGCCGTTCTCACTGCACGTGTTGGCCCGACCCTGTTGGGTCAGATTGCGGGGCTGCCCGAACCCGAGGCCGGGGTGAAACTACATGAAATATGCTGAATCGGATGTCATTGGGCGGATTTGGACCATTGGGCCGAGCTCACGGCCCTGAAAGTTCGACGGAGCGTGGGCAGAGCAGCGCAGATAGTTGAACTTTCGGTGTGGTGTGTTCGACATGGTGGCCGAAATCCGCCCAATGGGATTTTCTGGGCCTCGATGCGCTCAGCGGCTGAGGTTTTCGAGGAAGTGCACCGCCTCGGCCATGGCTTGGTCGGACTCGGGAAGGCGCCGGTGGTACTGCCAGGCGTGCCACATGCCGTCCCACACGTCGAGGGTCACCGCGGCGCCGGCGGCTCGGGCCCGACGGGCGAAGTGGGCCTGGGATCGCCACAAGGGGTCGAGCGTGCCGGCCTGCACCAGGGTGGGCGGCAGCGCCGAGAGCCACGTCGCCGGCGCTCGTAACGGTGAGGCCACCGGGTCCGCGGGGGAGTGCTGGCCGAGGTAGCTGTCGGCCAGGGCCACCGCCTGGTGAGCATCGGAGCCGGCATCGTGTTGGCCTGGCGCCCGGTGTTGGAGGTGCGGGCATAGGGCCACGACGCCCAGCGGCGGTTGCTCGCCCGCTTGTGCCAGCCGGAAGGTCACCCCCAGGGCCAGCGCCCCGCCGGCGGAGTCCCCGGCCAGGGCCACCGGGCGCTCGCTGGCGGCCCGCACGGCACGGAACACCGCCTCGGCGTCTTCAAGCGCGGCGGGGTAGCGGTGCTCGGGGGCCAGTCGGTAGTCCACCGAGATCACCCGCAGCCGCCGGGCCAGGCGGGCCGTGATCGGCGCCGCCACCGCCGGGCTGCCCAGCACGTACGTCCCACCGTGGAGGTACACCACGCTCAGCGGCCCGGTGCTCGGCCCGGCCACGAGCACCGGGACCCCCGCGATCGTGGCGCGGACGTGGGCCGGTTCATCACCCTCGGTTCCCTCGCCCCAGCCGGCGTTGACCCGGCTGCGCCAGGCCCGGACCGCCGGAAAGTCCTGGAGGTCCGGCATCGCCACGTCGGGGTCGCCCAGGCCTCTGGCCAGGCGGGCCACTGCCGCCCTCGACAGCACCCCCAGCCCCAGGTCGTCCGGGTTGAACGGGCCGCCTGGGTCGCTTGGCCCGGGGCGAGGCTGAGAAGGCCCACGTAACGGCTGGGGGAGGGGACCCGCTGCGGACATGGCGGTGGCGGGGGTGCCGGTAGGGTGCGGGCGCACGGGCGGTGTCGGGTCCATCCACCATCTTGGCCTGCCATCTTCACCCGGATCGACAGCTCGGGCGGGCGTCAACCGGCCCCGCACCGCAACCAAGGGGGAGCGCGTGAAACTGGGGTTTATCGGACTGGGAACCATGGGCCGGCACATGGCCCGCCACCTGATCGAAGCCGGCCATGACGTCACCGTGTTCGACCTGAACCGGGCCGCCGCCGACGAGCACCTCGCCGCGGGGGCCCGTTGGGGTGAGTCGGTGGCCGCGGTGGCGGAGGGCGCGGAGGCGGTGTTCACCTCGCTGCCCGGCCCGCCCGAGGTGCAAGCGGTGGCGTTGGGGCCCGACGGGCTGGGCCGGGCCATGGCGGCGGGCAGTGTGTATTTCGATCTCTCCACCAACTCACCCACCGTACTGCGCGGTATCCACGACGCCTTCGCCGAGCGGGGGGTGGCGGTGTTCGACGCCCCCGTGTCGGGCGGGCCCCGCGGCGCGGAAACCAAGAAGTTGGCCATCTGGTTGGGTGGTGACGCCGACCTTTACGCCCGCTTCGAGCCGGTGCTGCTGGATTTCTCCGATCAGCCCAAGCTGGTGGGTCCCATCGGCGCCGGCTCAGTGGCCAAGCTGGTCCACAACTGCGCCGGGTACGCCATCCAAACGGTGCTGGCGGAGGTGATGTCCATGGGGGTCAAGGCCGGGGTGGATCCGCTGGCCTTGTTTGAAGCGGTGCGGGACGGGGCCATCGGTAGGCGACGTACGTTCGACGGGCTGGTCGATCAGTTCCTGGTGGGCCGCTACGACCCGCCCGCCTTCGCCCTGCGCCTGGCCCACAAGGACGTCAGCTTGGCCTGCGCCCTGGGCCGTGAGGTGGGTGTTCCCATGCGGCTGGCCAACCTGACGTTGGAGGAGATGACCGAGGCGCTGGGTCGGGATTGGGGCGGTCGGGATTCCCGCTCGTCAATGCTGTTGCAATTGGAGCGCGCCGGTCTGGAGTTTTCTGTGGAGCGCGACGACGTGCGGGCCGTGCTGCGCGGGGAGCGCTGACCGATGCCCGACGTCACACAGCCGGACGGTACATACCAGCAGGTACGGGATGAGGCCCGGGCGTGGCTGGCGGCCCACGTGGATCCGTCCCTCAGCGCCGCCGCCTGGCTGGAGAAGGTGGTGGATTCGGGCTGGTCGGCGCCCAGCTGGCCTACCGACTGGTATGGTCGGGGGTTGTCGCCGGACGCCGCCAGGGTGGTGGATGAGGAGTTCCGGGCGGTCGGGGCCGGAGGGTATGGCCAGGATGTGTCCAACCTGTGGGCCAACACCGTGCTGGCGTTCGGTCAGGACGAACTCAAGGCGGCGGTGCTGAGACCACTGCTGCTGGGCCAGATCGACATGTGCCTGCTCTACAGCGAGCCCGGTGCCGGTTCGGACCTGGCCGCGGTGCAGACCCGGGCCGAACGTGACGGGGACGAGTGGATCGTCAACGGCCAGAAGGTGTGGACCTCCGGCGGACGGCAGGCCCAATATGCGCTGCTGATCGCCCGTACCGATTGGGATGTGCCGAAACATCGCGGCATCACGTTCTTCTTCTTTCCCATGCGCCAGGCCGGGGTGGAGGTTCGTCCCATCCGCCAGGCCACCGGTGATGCCCGTTTCAACGAGGTGTTCATCACCGACGCCCGGGTGCCAGACGCCAATCGCCTGGGTGAACTGAACGCCGGTTGGTGGGTGCTGCAAACCGCACTGATGTACGAGCGGGCGGTGATGGGCATCACCCAACGACGCGGCGAGCGCCCCGAACGCCACGAACGCCCGGCACGCCCCGTTGATCGGGACCCGACCTCGGAGTGGAGCGCCCCCATCCCCGATCTGGAGTTGGTGGCGCTGGCCCGCTCCCGATCCCGCCATACCGACCCGACGGTACGGCAGGATCTGGCCCGGTTGCACTGCATGCGCATGGTGAACGAGTGGAACGGCAGACGGGCCAAAGCGGCCATGGCCCAGGGGTCTTCCACCCCGCTGGCGTCGTTGGGCAAGCTGGCCATGTCCCAGATCCTGCATTTCGCCGGTCGTTTGCAGGTTTCGCTGCTGGGCATGGAGGGCACCTTGGCCGGCGGGGACCGGCCCGAGGCCGCAGATGCCACCTACGCCATGTTGAACGCCTATTTCACTTCCATCGGTGGGGGCACCGACCAGATCCAGCGCAACATCATCGGCGAGCGCATTCTGGGCCTGCCCAAAGAACCCGAGATCGACAAGACCGTGCCATTCCGGGAGGTACGGCGCGCAACGGTGCTCAGCTGAGGGGCAGCAGCCGGTCCGCCTGAGCGTCACCGAACAGCGCCGCCGCCACCTGCCACCACGAGGGACGGGGCAGGATACCCACCCGGCAACCGGCGGCGCGTGCTGCGTCCACCACCACATCGGCGTCGGCCCGCAGCAGGGCGTGACCGTCCACGTTGTTGTGGAATGTATGGAAAAACTCCTGTAGTCCCCAGGGGTGACAACTCACCAACCGGCCCACCTGCTCAGCCCGGATGGTCCAATACTGGCGTTCGGTGATCTCCCCGGCCTGTTGGCGTTGCCAGTTGGGGTCGGTGCGGGGATCGGCCGGATCGGCCCCGGCGGCGGCCATGACCGAAAGGTCCAGCCCGAAGGCCGCCGCGAACAGCTCGGGAATCTCGAAGGGATGGGGGATGCAGACCCTACCGAAATCCAACAGCAAAATTGGATATCTCATTCGCACGAGCGGCTGAGACTGAGATCCGCTAGGAAGGTTCGGCCACCACTGGGTTGGACAGGCGGCCCAGACCGGTGATCTCGATGTCCACGCGGTCCCCGGCGTGGATGAACCCGGGGGGCTTCATGGCCATGCCCACACCTTCGGGGGTGCCGGTAGCGATGACCGTACCGGGCAGTAGGGTGCAGGCGGTGGACAGGTGCTCGATGAGGGCGGCCACCGGGAAGATCATGTTGGCGGTGTTGCCGTCCTGGCGCAGATCGCCGCTGACCCAGGTCTTGATGGACAGCGCCTGCGGATCGGGCACCTCGTCAGCGGTGGTCAGCCAGGGGCCGATGGGGCCGTGGGTGTCCCAGGACTTGCCCATGGTCATGGTGGCCGACGCCCGCTGCCAGTCCCGCACCGATACGTCGTTGACCACCAGGTAACCGGCCACGTAATCCAACGCGTCGGCGGCCTTGACCCGCTTGGCGGTGCGGCCGATGACCACGCCCAGCTCACCCTCGTAATCCACCATGTCCGGCGCCGGCGAGGGGATGTGGATGTCACCACCGTGGCGGTTCACGCAGGTGGCCTGCTTGTTGAACACCACCGGGACCTTGGGGGCCTCGCGGCCGGACTCGGCGATGTGCAACGCATAGTTGAGTCCGATGGCCAGGAACTCCGGCGGGCGGGCCACGGGGGCTTCGAGGGTGACCTCGCTCAGCGGGATGCGGGTCGCGCCGGCCACCAACGGGGCCAGCGCGGCGATGCCCTCACCGGCGAGCAGATCACCGAGATCGGTGGGCAACTGCGGCGCGGCGCTGCCGACATCAGCGATCTGATCGTCAATCACGACGCCGAGGCGGGTGCGCCCCTGGTGGGTGAAACGGGCGATCTTCATTCGTCGGTCCTCCAGCGGGCGAGCGTGCCGGGTTGTGGGGATGCAAGCGAGGCCGGACGGGTGATGTCCGGTTGCCGAGCCGGCACGATAGCCCGCCAACGGCAGGCGCCGCGCCCGGCGGAGCTGGCAGGATCGGCGTGATCCATCATGAGCTTGTCTGACCGCCCCGCCGGGGTCCCTTCATCAGTCCCGTCCGCCGGCATCGCCCCGTTGGTCATTGCCCCGTTGGTTATCGCCCCGTTGGTGTTGCCGGGGCGGGTGATCGATCGCTGGCCGGTGATCATGGGCATCGTCAACGCCAGCCCCGATTCCTTCTCCGACGGCGGGGACCTGGTGGGACTTGACGCCCAGGTGCAACGGTCGATGGCGCTGGTGGAGGCGGGCGCCGCCATCATCGACGTGGGCGGTGAATCCGGCGTCACCAACCGCGGCCCGTTGCAGGCCCAAGAGGAGATCGACCGGGTCCTGCCGTTGGTCCGTCGGCTGGTGGCGGAGGGGGTGACGGTGTCGGTGGACACCTGGAAAGCGCCGGTGGCCGAGGCGGTGCTCGATGCCGGGGCCCACATCCTCAACGACGTCAGCGGCCTGCGGGACCCGGCGCTGGCGGATCTGTGCGCCCGGTACGGGGCCGGCCTGGTGCTGATGCACACCCGGGCCGAACCCAAGAAGAAGGAGTTCCCCCACTATCAGGACGTGGTGGCGGATGTGGTGGCCTTCCTCACCCAACGCATGGAGGAGGCTGAGGCCGCCGGGGTGGCCCGCGAGCGGATCGTGGTTGATCCCGGCCCGGATTTCGCCAAGACCCCTGCGCAGACCATCGAGACCCTGCGCCGCTTACCCGAGGTGGTGGCCCTGGGTCGCCCGGTGCTGCTGGCGCTGTCCCGCAAGGACTTCGTGGGCGCCTTGACCCTGCGCCGACCCCGCCAGCGTGATGCCGGCACCCTGGCCGCCATCGGGGCCGCGCTCGATGCCGGCGGGGCCATCTTGCGGGTTCATGACGTGGCCGCGGTGCAGGACTACCTCACCGTGCGGGCCGCGCTGCGCGGCGAGGTGCCCGTGGCGGATGATCTCACCCTGCCCGAGCACCTGCGCCGCGAGCCCACCTGAGCGGATCGGAGTCCTGTTCGTGATCGGGCCGGGGTTTCAGCGCCGGCGGTAGCGCAGGAACACGAACCCGTCCTCGGTGAGGAGGTGGCGCAGCTCCCAGGCGGCGGGATCGGCCTCGGCGCCGGCGTTCGCCAGGCGGGGGCTGTCCCCACCGATCAGCCGGGGGCTCAGCGTCAGGAACACCTCGTCCACCAGCCCCGCCCCCAGCAACGCCCCGTTGAGGGACGGCCCGCCCTCGCACAGCACCGTGCGGGCGGGCCAACGGGCCAATGCCGCCGCCAGATCCACGTCCTGGCCGTGCCGGGTCGGGGTGACCAACGTGGTGGTGGGGGCGTCGAGCAGCCCGCCGGCGGGGCCCAGGTCCACCGAGCCGGGCTCGGACCGGGTCACGATGGCCAGCCGTCGGGGCGGGAGGACCGGTCGGTAGGTTTCCGCTCGCACCGTGCCCGCAGCCACCAAGATCACATCAGCGGCGGCCCGGGCCAGCCGGAAGATGGCCTTGTCGACCTCGTTGCCCAACCCGCCGCTGCGACCACCCACCGCGGTGGCCCCATCAACGCTGGTGATCATCGAGACGATCACCCACGGCCGTCCCGTGGGCGGGGGCGGTACCTGGTAGTACCGGTCCAGGTCCTCGATCACGCCTGCACGCCGGCACGGATTTCAGCCATCGGGGGCCATTGCCGCAACGGCACCGTCACCGTGGACCCATCGGCCCGACGCAGGTCCACCCCGCCCAGCGCCGCGCCCGAACCGTCCGTCCCGGTGAAGTCAGGGCGGTCGCGGACGCCGGCGCGGTCCAGCACCACCTGGAGGATCTCGGTGGCCTGCACCGCCAGTGCCGCCAAGCCCTGGTGGCGATGACGGCGAACCCCCAGGTCCACCTGCACCATGCGGTCGATGCCGAAGCGTTGGGCCACGTCGATCACCAGCCCGGTTTCCACGCCGTAGCCCTGCACGAACGGCACCGCCTCCAGCACCGATCGTCGCCCGGCCATCTCTCCCGACAGCGGTTGACGCAGCCCCGCCAGGTCCGGGAAGAAGCGGGACAGCAACGGGCGGGCCACCAGCTCCGTGACCCGACCCCCGCCGTGCCCATCGGCCCCGGTGATGGGATCACCCACCGTGGGTCGCTCGTAGAACCCCTTGACGAAGCCCACCGTCGGGTCTCCGATCAGCGGGGTCAGCAGCGAGGTGACGTAGTGGGCGCTGAAGGAGGTCACGTCGGCGTCGCACCACACGATCAGGTCACCCCGGGAGGCGGCCAGGCTGCGCCACAACACGTTGCCCTTGCCCCGGCCCGGACCCAGCGCCGTCAGCACGTCATCCACCGCCACCACCCGGGCACCGTGCGTGGCGGCCACGCGGGCGGTGGCGTCGGTGGAGCCGTCATCGAGCACCAGCAACTCGTCCACCACGGCGGCGGCGGGGGTCATCAGCTCTCCCACCACCACGTCCAAGATGGCCGCCAGGGTCAGTGCCTCGTTGCGCGCCGGTAGACACAACGAGACCGTCAGCGCCCCTTTGGCGGCGGCCAATGCGGCCGGCTCCAGGGACGGGCGGTCAAACACCCGCACCGTCACCGGTCCATCCCGCCCGCGGTGCCCGTGCCCTCCGCCGTGCCCGTACCGCCCGCACCGCCCGTACCGGCCGCGGCATCGAATCCCTCCGCTGCGTCGAGGCCGTCCACCCGTCGCACCCCGCTGGCCGCCAGTCGATTCGACCAGTCCTTCGATAGCCGCTCGGGGGCCAGGTCGTTGAGCGGTTCCAGCACGAAGCGGCGTTCCCACATGCGCGGGTGGGGCAGGGTCAACTCCGGCGATTCGATGCGCACGTCGCCGTACAGCAGCACGTCGATGTCCACCGTGCGCGGGCCCCAGCGAACCGAGCGGACCCGGCCTTCGGTGGCTTCGGTGGCCAGGCAGCGCTCCAGCAGCTCGAAGGGGTCCAGCGTGGTGTCCACCTCCACCACCAGGTTCAGGTACGGACCCTGGTTCTCGGGGCCGCCCACGGGATCGGTTTCGTATACCCCGGACAGGGCCGTGACCCGCAAACCGTGGCCGCCGGTGTCGAAGGGGAGCCGCTCGATCACCTTTCGTAGGTGGGCCCGGCGGTCCCCGAGGTTGGAGCCCATGGCCAGGTAGGCGGTATTCCATCGGCGGGTGGGTCGATGGGCGTCGGTCCGTTGGCGCCGGATGCGCACCGCGCTGGAGGCCACATCCTCCGGTACCGGCACCTTGAGCTTGCGCACGGTGACCTCCACCGCTTCCACCCGATCCAACCGCAGGATCTCCTCGCTGATGCGGGTGGCGACCCGTTCCAGCAGTTGGTGACGCTCGTTGGCCACGATGCGATGCACGATGGCGATGGGGGCGCCGTAATCGACGGACTGATCCAGCGCGTCGGTGGCCCCGGCGTCGGCCACGTCGACCTCCAGGACCAGGTCGATCTCGAAGGGCTGGGCCCGTTGCTGTTCTTCGGGTAGCACCCCGATGGTGCCGCTGACCCGGATGGCGTCGAGCCGGATCTGATCTGTCATGGCGCCGCACCTCCCGCAAAGGCCGCCGGGGTGAGGACAGCGTTGGCGGCCGCAATACCATCGCCGGCCGTGGGTTCCCGAGAGAAATCGAAGCTGGCGACCACGGCGGGGGGGATCGGTCACGGCGCCCGCCCCGCCTCGCCGGCCCGGGCGTGGTCCGACCATCGTCGGGAGCGGCACCGTTCCCAGCGCGCCGGCTGGTTGCGGGCCAGCGTGCTGGGCGCCAACGACGGTTTGCTGTCCACCGCCAGCCTGGTGCTGGGGGTGGCTGCGGGGGGTGCCGGCCGGGCGGTGTTGTGGCTCAGCGGGCTGGCGTCGCTGGTGGCGGGGGCGTTTTCGATGGCCGCGGGGGAGTACACCTCGGTCAGCTCCCAACGAGACGCCGAGGAGGCTGACCTGCACAAGGAGCGGGTGGAGCTGTCCAGCCACCCCGAGGACGAGTTGCGAGAGCTGACGGAGATCTACCAGCGCCGGGGGCTGTCTGAGAAGCTGGCCCATCGGGTGGCCGGCGAGCTGCACGCCCATGACGCGTTGGCGGCCCACGCCCGTGATGAGCTGGGCCTGGACCCCGAGGCATTGGCCCGGCCGATGCAGGCCGCCGCCGTCAGCTTCGCCGCGTTCGCGGTGGGCGCGGTGGTACCGGTCCTGACCATCGTGCTGTTGCCGGCCCCGGCGCGCATGGCGGTCACCGCGGTGGTCACACTGGTGGCGTTGGCGGTGCTGGGGGCGGTGGCGGCGCGCCTGGGCGGGGCCGACGCCGGGCGGGGTGCACTCCGCATGGCGGTGCTGGGCGCGGTAGCCATGGCGGTCACCAGCATCGTGGGCCAGGCTGTGGGGGTAGCGGTCTGAGGCCCGGGCTCAGCGGGCGAGCAGCTCGGAGTACTCGGGGTGCAGATCGATGAACTCCTGCACATACCAGCACTGGGGTTCCACCCGGTGGCCGCGCTGGCGCAGATCGTCCAGCACCGCTCCCACCAGCACCGCGCCAATGCCCTGACCCCGCCGGGTCGGTGACACCTCGGTGTGGGGGACGATGGTGAGCTCGCCCTGTTCGACGAAATGGGCCACCGCCACCAGCTCGCCGTCCAAGGCCAACTCGTAGCGGCCGGCCTGCTCGTTGCGGGTCAGCACGGCGGCGGTCGACGGATCATCCACAGGTCGGAGGCTAGCGGCGCGCCCGAGGCTGCGACGGGCGCTCTCAGATCGGCCAGTCCGGATCGATGTCGTCCTCGGGCAACAGCCCCGCTCTGAGCAGGGTTATCGCCGGCGCGGGGACGGTGGTGCCGATGCCGCTGCCATGGGCCAGCACGGCGATGACCAGGGCGCTGACCAGGCCGTCCTCCCCGGTTCGGTCCCGGGCGCCCTTGGCCAACCGCAGGGACCAGACCGCATCGCCCGGCCCCGGACGCCCGAAGGCTGACCCGTCAAGCCAGGCCAGCCCCACGTGGGCCCGGTGGTCCCCCCGCTTGGGTCGGTCCGAGATCAACGCCGCCGTCGCCGACACGCCGATCAGCGGAACAGGCCGGTGGGGCGGGTCTGTCGGGTCTGTTGTGGCGGGCCCGCCACTCTGGGTGACGCTCGGGTCACGGGGGACTGTGGGCGGACCGTAGGGGCGAATCGACGTCGATTCGGCGGACAACGATTCGGCCGACGGCAACGGTGACGTTCCGTGGGGGGCTGTGCGCTCCGGGTGAATTGGCAGGGTGAGGGCGATGGCGCGGCGGAGGCAGGCCGCGGCCATGTGGGCGGCGGTGGCGGCGGACACGGCCTGCTGCGGTGGGGAACCGATGAGCTGTTCCAACGCGGTGGCGGCGTAGGGCACGGTGGCCTCCAGCACCGTTCGACTGGCCCCCGGCGCGCCCAACAACCAGCTGAGCGCGGCCACTCCGCCGCCGGTGACGGCCAGCACCGCCCGGGTCTCGGTGGCGTGAATGGCGCTGACCAGCCGGGCCACGCCCTCCGGAGACACCCCTGATCCGGATCCGTCCGGGTTCATCACGCCGACCAGCGGTCCAGCACATCCTCGGTGTGTTCGCCCAACAGCGGGGCCCGGGTCCAATGCCACCACGACGGCTGGCCCCGGAACAGGTCACCGGGGACGCGCACCTCGCCCACCACCGGATGGCTCATCGGCTGCCAGAACTGTGCCGCTTCGAGGTGGGCGTCGGCGGCCAGATCGGTGACGGTGTTGACCGGGGTGACGGGAATGCTGCGGCGCTGCGCCTCGGCGAACAACTCCGCCTTGGTCAGCCCCGCGGTGAGTTGCTCGGTCATGGAGTCGATGAACTCCGCCGCCTCCCAACGAACGGCCAGGTCGGCGAAGGCCGGATCGGCCACGGCATCCACGCCGGTGACCTCTGAGATCCACGCCGCCAGGTTGTTCCAGTGCGCCGGTTGCACCACCACGATGGACACGAACCCATCGGCGCAGGGATAGAGCCCGAACGGACGGCTGATGGCCCGCCGGTTGCCGGTACGGCCCCGATGGACACCGTCGTCATAGACCAGCGGCACGCCCACCTCGGGGTGCAGCGAGGCGTTGGCCAACTGCATGGACAGGTCGATGCACTGGCCCCTTCCACTGCTCCGCCGGGCCCGCAACGCCAACATGGCCGCACCCATGGCGTGCAGGGCGGTGACGTGAGCGCCGAAGTGCACCGAGGACAACGACACCGGCGGCCGGTCCGCGAACCCCGTCACGTAGGTCAGCCCCGACGCCGCCCAGGCCACCAGGTCCGATCCCTGCCAGTTGGCCCGCGGTCCGCGCAGACCGAAGGGGGTGACGCACACCACCACCTGGGCGGGGTTGGCCGGGCCGGCGGGTTCGGTGCCGGGCTCGGGCTCTTCGAACACCACGTCGGCGGCGGCCACCACCGCGGCTTCCTGGTCGCTGCCCGGCTCAAGCACCACCGAGCGTTTGTTCTGGCCCAGGAAGGCCCACCACAGCGACCCCTCGGGGGCCTCGGCGTCGGGGGCGAAGGGCTCCAGATGCCGGTAGGGATGGCCGCCGGGTGGCTCCAGGACCACCACCTCGGCGCCCAGCGCGGCCCATTGGCGGGTGGCGTAGGCGGTGCACAGGCCCGAGCGTTCAACGATGCGCAACCCGCTCCAGGGCTGCTCGCCGCCACTGCCGGGCGTGGTCGGCGCGGTGGGCGTGGTCGGTACGGTCGTGGTATCGCTCATCGCTGGCCTCCCCGC
Organism: Acidimicrobiales bacterium; assembly: GCA_046155365.1. GTDB lineage: Bacteria > Actinomycetota > Acidimicrobiia > Acidimicrobiales > CAIXPF01 > CAIXPF01. The sequence goes on from JBJXFH010000054.1 coordinate 40,113, forward strand.
AGGCCGAGCGGGCCCAGGGTGTGGTCGTAGGGTCGTTTGAGCGGCCGTTCCGGTTCGACGGGCGTGAAGGCGATGCCCTCCTCCACGAAGCGGTCGATGTCCTGGCGGCTCAGACCCAGCTGCTCGAGGATCTCAACGGTGTGCTCGCCCCAGCCGGGCGCGCCCCGGGTCCAGGAACCGGGCGTGTCGGGCAGCCGGATGGCACCGCCGCCGAACAGGTCTCCGGTGGGGAAACGGAACGAGGGACGCACCTGGTACCAGTCGTACTCCCGTAGCTGGGGGTCCATCACCATGGCCTCGGTGTCGTGCACCGCGTGGGCCGCCACGCCCACCTGCTGCAGGCGGGCCGCGGCCTCCTCGGCGCTGCGGATGGCGGTCCAGGCGCTGATGCGCTGGTCAAGGTCATCGTGGGCCGACTTGCGACCGGCGAGGGTCCCCAGCGCGGCGTCCGCGGCCAACGCCCCTCCCAGGACTGCGCCGGTCCCGTCAGCCCCACCGGCCGCGTCGAGCACGCCGGCCAGGGCGGCCCATTGCTGGTCGGTCTTGACGCTGATGGCCACCCATCGATCCTCTCCCCGGCTGGGGTATACCCCCTGCGGCGCGTACCACGACACCCGGTTGCCGTTGCGGGTGGCGCTGTGGCCTGACAACTGCTGGTCCAACAGGAACGGACCCAGCGCCGACACCGTCACCTCGAACTGGGACAGGTCCATCCAGGCGCCCTCACCGGTGCGGTCCCGCTGCTCCAAGCCGGTCAGGATCGAGGTGAAGGCGTGCAGGGCGGCGAAGTGGTCCGGAGCGGCGAACGCAGCCAGGCCAGCCGGTTCCTGATCGGGGTAGCCGGACAGCTCGTCCAGGCCCACCAGCGGCGCCTGGTTGGGACCCCAGGAGATGAACTCGTAGTACGGGGTGCCGGGCTGGGATCCGAAACCGGGCAACGAGAGATAGATCAGCCGGGGGTTGATCGATCGCAGGGCCTCCACGCCCAGGCCCAGCGCCGTGACCGCCGGCGTCGAATAGTTGGTCAGGAACACGTCGGCGTCCGCGATGATGCGGCGGGCGGCGTCCAACGCTTCGGGCCGTTTGAGCTCCAACCCCAACGAACGCTTGCCGGCGTTCATCTCTGACAGATACGGGCTGGTCTCGGTAAACAGCGAGGCGAACTCTGGGGTACGGGCCCAGGCCGAGCCCACCAGCCGCACCACGTCGGGGTACTGGCGGGATTCGAGCTTGATGACATCGGCCCCGAAATGGGCCAACATCCGCCCGCAACCGGGCGCGGCGATGGCGATGGACAACTCCACCACCCGCAATCCCGCCAATGGGCCGGTGCCGGACGCGGCGGGCCGGTCGGACCCCTCCGATGTAGCAGACCTGTCAGACAACGTGTTCCTCCAAAGCCGTCGAACCAGCCTGTTCTCGCTGCGGCCACCAAACCGGCAACCTCCGAACCCCTCGCCGGCGGGACGTTACCCCGGGCGCACCGGGTGGCGGGGGAGCACGGGCGGCGGAGTTGGCGGGCGGCGGTGGGCCCCGGCAGGGTGGGAGAGTGCTGCGGGTACAGGTCGACGGGGCTGCCTTGGAGTGCCGGTTGCTGCCCGAGGGCGGTCCTCATCCGGGCCTGCGGGCGGATCGGCAACCGCTGGTGTTCCTGCATGAGGGGTTGGGGTCCCTGACCCAGTGGCGGTCCTTTCCCGAGCAGTTGTGCCGCAGGTCCGGCCGGGCCGGGTTGGCCTTCGCCCGGGCCGGCCACGGACGCTCCCAACCGTCCCCGCCCCGCCCTGCCAGCCATGACAGCCGGACGGCGCGCTACCTGCACCATCAGGCGATGGTGGTGCTGCCGGAGATCCTGGTCCGTTTCGGGGTGCCCGACGCGGTGCTGGTGGGCCACAGCGACGGGGCCTCCATCGCCCTGATCCACGCCGCCCAACCCGCCGCCACGGTGAGCGGTCTGGTGTTGCTGGCCCCTCACGTCATGGTGGAGGACTGCACCGTGGCCGGCATCGCCACCGCCGGGCACAGCTACCACAACACCGATCTGCCCCACCGTTTGGCCCGCCACCACGACCATCCGGATCAGCTGTTCCGGTTCTGGCATGACACCTGGCTGTCAGCGGATTTCCGGCATTGGGACATCCGGGACCAGCTGGGTTCGTTGGCGCGGCCCACCCTGTTGATCCAGGGTCTCGATGACCAATACGGCACCCTGGCCCAACTCGACGCCATCGAAGCGGCCGTGACCGGACCCACCACCCGCGTGGAGCTGGCGCAGTGCGGCCATTCCCCCCACCTCGACCAGCCCGACGCCACCCTCGACGCCTGCACCGCGTGCCTCGCCAGCCTCCCCTGACCTCGAACGCAGCCCGCCCGCGGGGTCCCAATGACCGGCCCGCCCGTCCGCCCGCCAGTTCGCCACGCCCGCCTGCCCTCGCCCGCCCCGACCTGTCCGACCTGTCCGACCGCCCCGCCCCGCTGCCGGTTCGCACGACGGTGACCGGCCCTGTCGGAGCGATGCCGGTTCGCGCCGGCGGTGGCGGCCCTGACGCGGTCCCCGCCAGACGCCCGTCGGCATCTGCGACCGCTGGATAGGGTGAGCTCGGAGCGGTCCGGGTGGGCCCAGAAGCGCTGGTAGGGAAGGTGCACATGGGGAGCAAGGAGCCGACGGGGGCAACGGGCCGTTTCAACCTGGCGGCGTGGCTGGTGGACCGTCATCTCGACGCCGGCAAGGGTCAGCGGATCGCGTTGTACCACCAAGAGGAGCGCTTGACCTACGCCGAGGTGGCCGAGCAGGTCAACCGGGCCGCCAACGGGCTGTTGCGCTGCGGGCTGCGGCGGGAGGAGCGGGTCGTGCTGGTCATGAACGACGAGCCGGCCTTCGTGGTGTTCTTCCTGGCGGCGTTGCGGTTGGGGGCGGTCCCGGTGCCCACCTCAACCATGCTGACCCCCGCGGAAGCCGCGATCATCGCCGCAGACGCCGGGGCCCGGGTGGTGGTGGTCTCCGAGGAGCACGCCGCCCACCTGCCGGTCCTGGCGGCGGCCACCGAGGGATTGTTGGCCACGGTGGTGGCCGACGCTGACCCGGCGGGTGGGTCCGGTCCAGGGTCCGAATCCGGCGCCACCTACCGCTGGTCGGAGTTCGATGACCGCACCGAGGTGGCCCCGGCGTCAACGGTGGCGGATTCGCCGGGGTTCTGGCTGTACACGTCGGGCACCACCGGCACTCCCAAGGGCGCCATGCACTGCCACGATGACGCCAAGGTCACCGCGGACACCTACGCCCGGCACATCTTGTCCATCACCGAGGATGACCGCTGCTTGTCGGTGGCCAAGCTGTTTTTCGCCTACGGGCTGGGTAACTCGCTGACCTTCCCGTTCTCGGTGGGGGCGGCCACGGTGCTGAACCCTGCCCGGCCCACCCCGGCCAACGTCACTGAGCTGGTGCAACGCCATCAGCCCACCTTGTTCTTCGGATCCCCGGGGTTCTACGCCGGCCTGCTGGACAGCGGCGCGGACCCAGACCGTTTCACCTCGGTGCGCCTGGCCACCTCCGCCGGTGAGGTGCTGCCGGCGGAACTGCACCGCCGAACCACCGAGCAGCTGGGCTTTCCGATCCTGGACGGGATCGGCACCACTGAGGCACTGCACATCTTCTTGTCCAACCGCTTGGGTGCGGAACGGCCCGGCACCACCGGCCAGCCCGTGGAGGGCTACGAGGTGGAGCTGCGCGACGAGCTGGGCGGGCTCATCACCGACCCGGACACCCCCGGTGAGCTCCGCATCAAGGGCGACTCGCTGGCCAGCGGCTACTGGTCTCGGCGGGCCGCCACCCGGACGGCGTTCCTGGGGGAGTGGATGCGCACCGGGGACGTCTATCAGCGATCCGCCGACGGGTACTGGACGTGCCTGGGACGCAACAACGACATGCTCAAGGTGGGTGGCATCTGGGTGTCACCGGCCGAGGTGGAAAACGTGCTGCTGACCCACCCTGACGTGTCCGAGGCGGCGGTGGTGGGCAGCCGCACCCAGGACGGTCTGGAAACGGCGGTGGCGTACCTGGTGGCCCGCAGCGGACACCGAATCGACGTGGCATCGATTGAGGCCCACTGCCGGACCAACATGGCGGCGTTCAAGCGTCCCCGCCGCATCGAGGTGGTGGCCGAGCTGCCGAAAACCGCCACCGGCAAGGTCCGCCGCAACGTGCTGCGGGAGCGACTGAGTAACTGAGTTTGAGTGACTGAAAACGAGATCAGACGCCCCGATTGTCCGGGACGCCTGTTCGCTCGATTGGCTGATTCAGGTAGAGATCAGCGGGGGGTGACGTTCAGAGCCTCGGGACCTTTGCGGCCCGGGCCCACTTCGAACTCCACCTGCTGGCCTTCGGTCAGGGACCGGTAGCCGTTGCCGGCGATGTTCGAGTAATGGACGAAAACATCTTCGCCGTCGTCACGAGAGATGAAGCCGTAGCCCTTCTCGTTGTTGAAGAACTTGACGGTGCCGATTGCCATGAGTACTGCCTTCCTGGGAATTGCTTTGCCGACTGGGTGGCCCTATGAGCAGGGACCGATAGTTGTGTGAGGCCCTGAGCTGGGGATCTCACCTCTCGGGCCGCCGACGAGTGCGGCGGCTACTTCAACAACGCACTGCCCGAGGAGCGGAACTTCACCAGAACGACGAAGACTTCCCGGAAGAACCCCCTGGCTGAGGGACCATCCGCATTGCGTAGGACAACCGGAACCGATTGACATGTGCCAGCGTAGCCGGCGAGCGCGCCGTACGCGACCCACCAGGCGCGAAGATTCAGAACAGATCCACATCGGGGCCCGCTGAAGGCTCCGGTTCAGAGAGATCGGGGACCACCGTGAGTGACCAGTCGAGCAAAAACGGCAGTAGCAACGGGTTCGAGCGGATCAGGGTTGAGCGCCCTGCGGAGGGGGTGGCCCGGGTGGTGCTGGCCCGACCCGAGGCCGCTAACGCCCAAGACCGCAAGATGCTCTACGAGATCAACGACGCCCTCGACGCGGCAGCGCGAGATGACACCGTCAAGGTCATCATCGCCGCTGATGGGGTGCATTTCTCTTCCGGTCATGATCTGCGGGACCGATCCTCCATGAGTGAGTTCAACACCGTGCTGCCCTACGGCGAGTTCGATGCCCCCGGCCAGGAGGGCGCCATGGCCCGGGAGCAGGAGATTTACCTGGGGTTCTGCTGGCGTTGGCGCAATCTGCCCAAGCCCACCATCGCCGCGGTGCAGGGCAAGGTCATCGCCGGTGGGTTGATGCTGGTGTGGCCGTTCGACCTGGTGGTGGCGGCGGACAACGCCCAGTTCTCCGATCCGGTGGTGGCCTTCGGGGTCAACGGCGTGGAGTACTTCGTGCACCCCTTCGAGGTGGGCGCCCGCAAGGCCAAGCAGATGCTGTTCACCGGGGAGGCCATCTCCGCTGCCGAGGCCCATCGCTTGGGCATGGTGAACGAGGTGGTGCCGGCGGCGGATCTGTCCACCTACACCTTGGATCTGGCCCGCCGTATCGCCGAGCAGCCCCTGATGGGACTGAAGCTGGCCAAACAATCGGTGAACCAGGCCATGGACAACATGGGGCTGTGGAACACCATCCAGGCCGCTTTCGGTTTGCATCACCTGGGCCACAGCCACAACGCCCAACGCTTCGGCATGATGGCGGATCCCTCCGGCGCGGAGCGGATCAAAGCCCAGGCCCGAGCGGCGTCTCCCGCCCCTGGTGGCGGCGCCTGACGCTGACGTTAGGAGAGTGGTTTCGGTGCCGGGGCGTGGTTAGCCCGGTGGGGTTTCGGTGATGGTGCCGCTGGCTCGAAGCGCGTCGATGGCGGGGGCTTCGTAACCCAACCAGCGCAGGATTTCCTCGTTGTGCTGGCCCAGCGTGGGGGTGGCCCGCACGGTGGGGGTCCAGCGGTCGAAATGCACCGGGAAACCGGGAAAGCCCAACGAACCGGCCCCGGGGTGGTCCAACTGCACCATGAAGCCCCGCGCCTCGAGGTGAGCGTCACTGGCCAGGTCCGCGTTGGCCATGACCATGCCGGCGGGTATGTCAACGGCCTGGAGGCGGGCCATCAAAGCGTGGGCGTCGTGCTCGGCGGTCCACGCTGCCATGGCACGGTCGATCTCATCGTGGTCCGCCAGGCGCTGGGCCACGCGGGTCCAACGCCCGTCGGCCAGCGCGGCGTCAGCGCTCACCGATACCAACCGGGCCCACGCATCGTCATGGGGGATGGTGATGGCGATCCACTGGTCGGAGCCCCGGCAGGGATACACCCCCTGGGGAGCCAGATCCGCCCGCCGGTTGCCCTGGCGTGGTGGTGGGACACCAAGTGATGCCGCCAGGGCCAGTTCCCCGCCGAACTGTAGGTAGGTCTCCAGTTGGGACACATCCACGTGGACCGCTTCGCCGGTGAGTTCCCGCTCCCACAGCGCCGCCAGGATGGCCACCGTACCGTGCAGTCCGCCCACGGCATCGGGTAGGGCCAGGCCCTGTTTGTACGGGCCGGAGTCCGCATACCCGGTGGCGTGGGCCAGGCCGGATGCGCCCTCCAAGATGGGTCCCCACGAGACCTGGTCGTATTCGGGACCGGTGGCGCCGAAGCCGGACAGGTCCACCGTGACGATGCGGGGGTTGATGGCCCGCAACGAGGGGTGATCGATGCCCAGGCTCTTCACCCCGCGAGGGCTGTAATTGTTGAGCACCACGTCGGCCCGTCGGACCAACTCGGCGAACACGTCCCATCCGCCCGGTGCCTTGAGATCCAGACACAGGCTGCGTTTGGTGCGATTGATCTTGTTGAAATAGCCCAGGCGGTTCCACCAGTCCTCGCCGGGGTCGTTGTTGGGAAAGATCCCGTTGCGCAACGCCGGGGAGGGCAACTCCCCCCATTGCCATTCGGGGTCGGCCACCATGCCGTTGCTGAGCGCCAAACCCCGGGAGGTGGGGTGTTCGATCTTGATGACATCGGCGCCCAGTTCGCCCAGCCACCGTCCGGCCATGGGACCGGCCCAGGCCACGCTGAACTCGAGCACCCGAACGTCATTGAGTTCCAACCCGAAGCTCATGTCCGTACCCCCTGGTATTGGTCCTGATGCTGGCCCAAGCGGGGCGCGGCCGCCAACGTCACCTGGTTGGATCCAATGGTGAACGGCGGCCCCGGAATGCGGGCGCCCGGTCCCATACCATCAGGTACGGACCAGAAGGCCCGGGCTTGGAGCTGCGGGCTGTGCAGCACCTCATCGAGCGCTAGGACCTGGCCGGCGGGGCAACGATGTTCCTGCAGTAGGGCCACCGCCTCGGCCCGGCTGTGTGCCGCCAACCACGGAGAGATGGCGGCGTCGATCTCCTCGGAGCGATCAAAGCGTTGGGCCGGTACAAACAGCTCATCATCGGCCAGCAACTCCACGGCGTCGGTGACGATGCACAACCCTTCCCACTGGGGCCGGGTCACCGCGCCAACCACGATCCAACCGTCGGTGCAACGGAACAACGCCAGTGGATGGTGGGCCTCGCCGTGATGGTTACCCCAGCGGGTTTTGCGTACGCCCTGATGGGTCCAGATGGTGAGGGTCCACTGATGGCAGGCGGCGGCTGCTTCCATGTTGCTCACATCCACCACGTCGCCGTGGCCGTGGCGGCGGGCCCGGATCACCGCCGCTTGACTGGCCAGGGTGGCGGTGGCTCCTCCCAGATAGGACGACCACGGACCGGCCCCCGAAAGCGGTTCCCGGTGGCGTTCACCGTTGAGCAGGAGATGGCCGCCCATGGCCCAATCCACCAACGGGCTGGACCGGTACCCGGCGTAGGGGCCGGACAGGCCGAAGCCGGACACCACCGTGACCACCAGCGCCGGGTTGGCCGCCACCAGCCGGTCCGCCCGGGCCCGCACCAGGTCGGGGTCACCATCAGCGGACAGCACCACCAGATCCACGTCCGCCGCCAACGCCTCCAAGATCGGACCATCCACCCCGCCCACCACGCTGCGTTTGCCGGCGGCCAGGTACGCCCAGGCTGCGGACATGGGTTCGCCGTCCTTGGGTGTGGTGATCCATGGGGGCGCGGTGCGTAGCGGGTGACCCCCGGGCGGTTCGAGGCAGGTCACCTCCGCGCCCAGCGTGGCCAGTAACCGGGAGCAGTACGCCCCCGCAACGGAACGGGAGGCGTCGAGAACGGTCAGGCCACGCATCGGGCGGGAGCATAGGGCCGGCGAACCAGGGCGGGGCAGCCTGGGACACCGCTGCCGTGGTACCCGCCTCAGGCAGCGGTGTCCGCCCCGCCCCGGTCCCTTTGGTGCTGTCCTGCAGGGATTCGGGTCCGTCCGATTACAAGGTCTTCGAACCCGTGGCCGACTGACATCCCAAGGGGTATGTGTTGGGACATACCGTCCGGTAGGGATGGCCGGTCGGTTGCGCTGGCGGGTCGGCCTGGGGGGTTCGGACGATCAGGACGTCGTGGTGGGCGTGACCGGGGCGGCGGGGGCCTGGTCCGGGCCGGGACCGCGATGGCCGCCCCTCCCGCCACCGTGGCCACGCCCGCCGGGACCCATCGGACGGACCTCATCCAGCCCGGTGGTGATGCGGGCGCGGATCTCGGCTTCCTTGGCGTCAGCTTCAGCCTGGGTGTGTTCGCCGCTGGCCACCTCTTCGTCCAGATGGGCGGACACGCCGGCCATGACAGCGTCCACCACCACGGTGCGGCTCACACCCTTGCTGTCAGCCAACTGACCCAGGGTCTGGCCGCCGCGCAACGCCGTGGCCACCTCATCGTTGGTCATGCCCAGCGCTGTGGCCACCGCGTCGAGGTTCTTGCCGGGCCCGAAACCGGGGCCACCGCGGCCCTTGGCGGGGCGGGCGGCCTGCAGGGTTCCCAGCACCTTGTCGGCCTGGGCCTGGGTGATGGTCCCGTCCTTTACCAGCGGGGCCAGGGCATGTTTCATCCATTCCGCCGGGGCCTTGGGGGTGGCCGCGGTGTCAGCGGGGGTGGTCGTGGTGGTACCTTGCGCGCCGGTCAGCAGCGGCTGGCCCAAGAGGGTGCCTGCCGCTCCGCCCACCAGCAAGGCGGTGCTGAGGCCAACGACAGCGATTGATCGGTGCATGGATCTACTTTCCTGGGGTGTCCCGGTGGGCTTCAGGGGACCAAGTGAACCGCAGCCACGTAAGAGGCCGGTTGGTCCGGATGTAAGAAGTCCGACAGTTCCTGCTCAGGCCGCGGCGGACGGAAGCGAACAGTTTCACGAGATCCGCGCACAACTTCCACGGCGGCGCAACGCGAGACTGTGACCATGCCTCCGGAAGCGGGATGGAACGAACCGCTCTCGGGCCGCAAATGTGCGTAAACGCGGTGCTCAGGTCAGCCAGGAAGCAGTTTTGAGCTCGCCGCCCGGGATAGATGAGGTTCCATCCCGCCGTTCGCGTCCCTGATCAGGAACCCCGGCCCTCCAGCAACTCCATGAAATCGTCCCGGGACACCTTTTCCCTGGCCAGGGTGCCGTCAGCCCGGGGCACCGGCACCGGCTGATCTCCCACCACGAACGCCACCTGGCCGATGCCGGGCTGATCGGTGAGGGTCAGCACCAACTGCGCCACCGCCAGACGCTGTTCGGTCGTGGGAAGGTCCCGGAACGAATCGGCCAGCTCCACCGTGGCGATACCGGCCTGCACGGTCACCTCCACCACATCATCGGGACCCACGGCGGAGCGGTACTCGGGGCTGCCGACCACCACCGGGGTCCCGGGCTTCACCGCCAGCGCGTGGACCACGTTCAACAGCATTGACGGGCCGGCAACCTCCCTGGTCACGGCTACGATCCGGGTTCCGTCACTGAAGTACAGGGCCACCACGCCGGTGTCGAGGAGCGGGTCGAAGCCCATGACCGCGGTGGTGGAGGTGGTGGAGCTGTTGCTGCTGGCGAGACCGAACGGAACATCGTCCTCGGCCACGATCTGGGCGTGGGTCTGCGCCGGGACCCCGCATCCCCCCGACAGCGCCGCCGATACCAAGACCAACCCCACCCACCACGTTCGCCGCGCCGCGCCGCAACCCGGGCTCATGGGCCCACCCGGGGGAAGCTCAGGGTGAAGCGGGCCCCGCCTTCGGGGGAATCGGTCACCTCAACGGTGCCGCCGTGCAGGCGGGCGTGCTCCCTCACCAGGGCCAGACCCAACCCGGTGCCGGAGCTGTTCACCGCGGTGCTGCCCCGGGTGAAACGGTCGAAGATCAGTTGCCGTTCGGGGACCGGCACGCCCGGCCCGTCGTCGTCCACGTGCAGGTGGACCAGGTCCTCATCGGCATCCATGCGGACCAGCACCGGGCCCGCGCCGCCGTAACGGGTGGCGTTGTCCACCAGGTTGAGCAGCATGTGTTCGAACCGTCGGCGATCCACCAGCGCCAACGCCCCGGAGGCGGGCAGATCCACATCGGGGTGCACCCCCTCGTGCTGGGCGATCTCCATGACCTTGCGGGCGAGCCAGCCCAGCGGCACCGGCTCCAGGTTCACGTCCGCGGTGCCGGCGTCGATGCGGCTGATCTCCAGCAGGTCCAAGACCATGGTGGTGAAACGCTGGATCTGGCGGGCCATGATGTCCAGCGCCTGCTGCCCCGGCGGTGACAGCTCGGCCCGGCGGCGTACCAGCACGTCAGCGGCGGCGGCCAGCGCGGTGAGCGGGGTGCGCAGCTCATGGCTGACATCGGAGGCGAAGCGGGCCTCACGTTCGATGCGGGTCTGGATGGCGTCGGCCATCTCGTTGAACGAGCGCACCAAACGGGCCAGGTCAGGATCGCGTTCGGGGGCCATGCGGGTGTCCAAACCGCCCCCGGCCAGCGCTTCGGCGGCGTCCGCCACCCGGGCCACGGGGTGCAACATGCGCCGGCTGACCCGGTACCCGATGGTGGCCGCCCCAGCCACCGTGACCCCGCCGCCGGCCAGCAGGGATAGCGCCAGGGCCTGCAGGTTGCGGCTGAGTTGCTCCAGCGGGAACACCTCCACGTACGCCGCCTGGACACTGCGCAGATCAACGGCCACCGCGCTGTAGGGCTCCCCACCCAACTCGAAGCGTTGCCGGGCGGCCCGACCCTCGATCAGCGCCGAGTGCAGCGAATCGGGCAGGTCGTTGTCCGACGCCCCCACGTTGGAGCCGAACCATTGGCCCTGGTAACGGATGAGGGGGAAGGACCCGGCGTCAGAACGTAAGGACTCCAGCAGGGCCGTGATGTCCGGCTCCGGGCCCGCCGCCAACACGTCCCGGGTCACGCGGGCGTTGGCGAAGGCTTGGCGGGACATGTACGCGTCACGTTGGCCCAGGAGATAGCTGCGGACCAGGCTGTACGCGATCGAGGACAGCACCGCGGTGGCCGCCAGCGCCAACAGCGCGGCGGTGACCGTGACCCGGGCCCGCAAGCCCAGACGGGGCCCCCGAAGACGGAGCGTGCCGTGGTGGGCGTCCGATGCCGGTGCCGGATCCAGCTCCTCGGCTCGGAGGTCCCGGGCCGCGTGCAGTGCATCGCGCAGGTCGGCCGCGTCGCTCTCGTCGCCGGCGACGGTCACGGAGGGTGGTGGTACGTGCGGGATCGGGGCTCTAGCCTGAATAGCACCAAGGTACCAACGGCCGGGCCGATCATCGGGCGCGCCGGGGAGGTGAACATGCTGGCAACGTTGCTGCTGATTGAGGACGAGCCCGAGATCCGCGCCATGTTGAAGCTGTCCCTCGAGGATGAGGGCTACGCCGTGCACGAGGCCGCCGACGGTGCCTCCGGGCTGGCAGCGTTCCATCAGCACCACCCTGACCTGGTGTTGTTGGACCTGAGGCTGCCTGATCGGCGGGGTCTGGATGTCTGCCGGGACATCCGCCAAGTCTCGATCGTGCCCATCATCATCGTCACCGCCCAGGCTGATAGTCATGACGTGGTGGCGGGGTTGGAGGCCGGCGCGGATGATTACGTCACCAAGCCGGTGGTGCCCAAGGAGTTGGCGGCGCATATCCGGGCCCTGCTGCGCCGAGTGGCCATGACCGAACCGTCCCCGCAGCCTGCCACCACGTTCGGACCCATCGAGCTGCGCGAGGCCGAGGCGGTGGTGGTGCGTCGAGGGGAACAGTTGGAGCTCACCAAGACCGAGTTCCGTTTGCTGTGCGAGCTGGCGTCACAGCCCAACATCGTGCTGTCCCGGGATCAGCTGCTGGAGCGGGTGTGGGGCTACGACTATCTGGGCGACACCCGTCTGGTTGACGCGCACGTGCACCGCTTGCGCAACAAGATCGAGGATGATCCGCAGCGGCCCACCTTGATCCTCACCGTGCGTGGTCTCGGCTACAAGCTGGTGCGCCCCGGGGGTTTGAGCGCGCCGGCTGGAGCACCTGCCGATCGGTAAAGCCAACAAAGTTGATCGAGTTAGTCGGGATTGGCTAGCGTGGTCCCATGTCCAGCCCGTTGACCGCCGCTACCAGGCCCAGCCCCGACGAGCTGTCCGCCGCCGCTGTTCGCCTCGAAGGCGCCCACCCCAAAGACGTCCTGGCCTGGGTCGATGAGCGCTTCGGCACCGACGTGGTGGCCACCGTCTCTTTCGAGGACGCGGTGCTGGCCCACCTGGTCGCCACCCACGCCCCCCGGGCCGATGTGGCGTTCTTGGACACCCAGTACCACTTCGCGGAGACCTGGTGGCTGGTGGACAACCTCCGCAACCGGCTGGGGGAGGGTTTCAAGTTGCAGATCGTGCGGCCCGAGCTGTCCGTGGTCCCCGACGACCGGTGGATGACGGACACCGAAGGCTGTTGCGGGGTCCGCAAGGTGGAGCCGCTGCAGCGCACCATCACCGGCCGGGCGGCGTGGATCACCGGCATCCGTCGGGTGGACGGACCCACCCGGGCCGACGCCCCGGTGCTGGCCTGGGATGAGCGGTGGGGCGTGGTCAAGGTCAACCCCTTGGTGGCCTGGGATGACAACGACATGGCCGGGTACCTGCTGGCCCATGACCTGCCGGCGCATCCGTTGGCGGATCGGGGCTACCCCTCGGTGGGATGTTGGCCCTGCACCCGCCCGGTGGCCCCCGGCGAGGACAAGCGGGCCGGGCGCTGGGCCGGCTCGGACAAGACCGAATGCGGGCTGCACCAATGAGCGCCACCGCCGCCGCGGGTGCCGCGGGTGCCGCCGCGCTGCTGAGCGCACCACTGCGCCAGCTTGATCAGTTGGAGCTGCTGGAGGCGGACGCCGTCACCATCATCCGGGAGGTCACCGCGGAGTGCGAGCGCCCCCGGCTGCTGTTCTCCGGCGGCAAGGACTCCGCGGTGTTGTTGCACCTGGCGTCCAAGGCCTTCGCTCCCGGAGCCATCCCGTTCCCGGTGTTGCACGTGGACACCGGGCACAACTTCCCCAGCGTGATCGAGTTCCGGGATCGCTGCGTGGAGCATTACCAGGTGGAGCTGGAGGTGGCCTCGGTGCAAGCCAGCATCGACGCCGGCCGGGTGGTGGAAGAGGTGGGACCCCGCGCCAGCCGCAACCGCCTGCAGACCGTGGCCTTGTTGGATCATCTGCTCAGCGAACGGGTGGATGTGGCCTTCGGTGGCGGTCGCCGGGACGAGGAAAAGGCCCGGGCCAAAGAGCGCATCTTGAGTTTCCGGGACGCCTTCGGCCAGTGGGACCCCAAAGCGCAGCGCCCCGAACCGTGGGATGTGCTCAACGCCCGCATCCGCAGCGGCGAGCACCTGCGGGCGTTCCCGCTGTCGAACTGGACTGAGCTGGACGTGTGGCGCTACATCGAGCGGGAGCGGATCGAGCTGCCGGCGTTGTACTTCACCCACCGCCGGGAGGTGTTCCGCCGGGACGGGATGCTGTTGGCCACCGAAGCCCCGCTGGCCCGCCTGCCAGGGGAGGAGCCGTTCATGGCCACCGTGCGTTACCGCACCGTGGGCGACATGACCTGCACCGGGGCCATTGCATCGGACGCCGCCACCCTGGCTGACGTGATCGCCGAGGTCATTGCCGCTGAGGTGTCCGAGCGCGGTGCCAGCCGGGCCGATGACGCCACTAGCGAGGCCGCCATGGAAGACCGCAAGCGGGAGGGTTACTTCTGATGAGCAGTTCCACGTTGAGCCCGGCGCCGGGTCGGACCATGTTGCGGTTGGCCACCGCCGGCAGTGTGGATGATGGTAAATCCACCCTGCTGGGCCGGTTGCTGCACGACCTGGGGATGTTGAGCACCGACACCATCGAGGCGGTGCAACGCGCCAGTGACCGTCGGGGGCACCGGGCCATCAACCTGGCGCTGGTCACCGACGGGCTGCGGGCGGAACGGGAGGCCGGCATCACCATTGACGTGGCCTACCGGTTCTTTGCCACCGACACCCGTTCGTTCATCTTGGCGGACACTCCCGGCCACGTGCAGTACACCCGGAACATGGTGACCGGGGCCTCCACCGCGGACGTGGCGGTGGTGCTGGTGGACGCCCGGGCCGGGTTGTTGGACCAAAGCCAGCGGCACCTGGCCATCGCCGCCCTGTTGGGGGTGCGCACGGTGATCGTGGCGGTCAACAAATGCGATCTGATCGGTTGGGACGAAGAGGTGTTCCGGACCGTGGCCAAAGACGCGGCCACCTTCGCCGCCGGTTTGCCGTGGCCCATTGAGGTCATCGCGGTGCCGATCTCGGCGTTGCTGGGTGACAACGTGGTGGAACCCTCACCGAACCTGGACTGGTTCGAGGGGCCGGCGCTGCTGCCGTTACTGGAAAGCATCGACGCCACCTTGCCCCCCACCGGTGCCGCCCGCCTGGCGGTGCAGTGGGTTATCGCCCCTGACGCCGCCGCCGGTCGTGAGGCCCGCCTGGTGGCCGGACAACTGGAGGGCGGCACGTTGTCGGTGGGACAAGACGTGGTGCTGCTGCCCAGCGGGCGAACCAGCACCGTGGCCGCCATTGACCTGTTCGGTGAACCGATCGGGATGGCGTTACCGGGCCAGGCCATCGCCGTGGAATTGGCCGACGACCTTGACGCCAGCCGGGGCGAGCTGGTGGCTGCGCTGGACGGCGCGGTGCCGGTGGTGACCGATGAGGTTGACATCGACGTGTGCTGGATGGGAGACCGTCCGGTACGCGCCGGGGACCGCTTCACCGTGAAACATACCACCAGGAATGTCCGGGCCGTGGTCAGCGAGGTGGTCGGCCGGCTCGACATAACGACCGGTATGGTCGATGACGGGGCGGACACCTTGGCGCTGAACGATCTGGGCCGACTACGGCTGCGATTGTCGGCGCCGCTGGCAGTGGAGCCTTATCACCATGGAACGTCAACGGGAAGGTTGATCGTGATCGACGAAGCCACCAACACCACCGTGGGCGCCGCCATGATCCGGGTGACGCCATGACCCCGCCCAAGACCGCGCCGGTTGAGGCTGCGCCGGTTGTGGCCGCGTCACCGAAGACGCCGACCGTGGTTGAGGGGGTCAAGGCCGCCAGCGCCAACCTGCGGGGGTCGCTGGGGGCGGAGCTGACCGACGGCACCGATCACTTCAGTGCTGACAGCACCCATCTGGTGAAGTTTCACGGGTTTTATCAACAAGATGATCGGGACGTGCGCCGGGCCCGGGCCGGCAAACAACTGCCGTTGCTGTATTCCTGCATGGTACGCGCCGCCGTACCGGGCGGGGTGTTGAGCGCCGAGCAGTGGTCCGCCATGGATCAGTTGGCGGTCACGGTGGCCGACGGCGCGCCCCGCGGTGCCGGCCGGCCCGATCCCAACCTGCGCATCACCACCCGTCAAGGCATCCAGTACCACTTCGTGGCCAAGCCCGATCTGGCGCCGCTTATCGGTGGGCTGAACGAAAAGCTGGTCACCACCCTGGCGGCGTGCGGTGACGTGGCCCGCAACGTGATGGCCTGCCCGGCTCCCCTCGCCGAACGGGGCGGGCTGACGTTGTTCGAGTACGCCACCACCATGGCGGCGCACGTGCGGCCCCGTACCCGGGCCTATTACGAGCTGTGGATTGACCACGAGCAGGCGGCGTCGGTCATTGACCTGCGCGCCGAGCCCACCCTGGCGGTGGCCAGCGAGGGACCTGAAACGCTGTACGGGGACACTTACCTGCCGCGCAAGTTCAAGATGGCCTTCGCCTGGCCCGGTGACAACTGCGTGGACCTGTTCTCCCACGATCTCGGTTTCGTGCCCACGTTCGGAGCCGCGCCGGTGGCGGCCGCCGGCAAGGGCCGGGGTCGCGCCAAATCGCCCAAGGCCGCAGCGGTTGAGGGGTTCATGGTTTTCGCCGGCGGGGGCATGGGCCAAAGCCACGCCCGTCCCGATGACACCTACCCCCGGATGGCCTCGCCACTGGGCTGGATCCCGGCGCAGCACGTGGGGCTTTTGGCCGAGGCGGTCATCGGCACGTTTCGGGATTACGGGGACCGCACCGACCGGGCTCGGGCCCGCCTGAAATACGCCATCGACGATCGGGGTCTGCACTGGTTCGTGAGCGAGGTGCGCGAGCGCCTGGGCTCGGTGGGTGTGGAGTTGGAAGCCCCCCGTCCGGTGCCGCCCTGGGTGGCGGACGATGAGCACCTCGGTTGGCACGAACAGCACGACGGTCGCTGGTTCCGCGGGGTGCACGTGGATTCCGGTCGAGTGGTGGACGATCCTGCCGGCGGTGCCCGGGTGCGCAGCGCGCTGGCCACGTTGGCCGGGTCCGGTCTGGTGGATGAGGTTCGCCTCACTCCCCGCCAGGACGTGTTGCTGTGCGGCATCGATACCGACCGCCGGGCCGAGATCGACGCCGTGCTGGCCGACCACGGCGTGCCCGTACTGGAGAGTATGTCCGCGGTGCGTCGGCTGGCTGTGGCCTGCCCGGCGCTGCCCACCTGCGGGCAGGCGTTGGGTGAAGCTGAGCGCATCTTGGATCAGGTGGTGGCCGACGCTGAAGCGGCGCTGGATCAGGCCGGGTTGGGTGACGAGCCGGTGCGCATCCACGTCACCGGTTGCCCCAACGGCTGCGCCCGGCCCTACACCTCCGAGATCGGCCTGGTGGGCCGCACCAAGAAGACCTACGACGTGTACGTGGGCGGTTCCGTGGGTGGTGATCGGCTGAACCTACGACTTGGTATGGACGTGGCGGTGGATCAACTGCAGTCGCTGTTCGCTGAGGTCTTCGGCCGTTACGGCAAGGAGCGGCTGGTGGGGGAGAGCATCGGGGACTACTGCGCCCGGGCCGGCCTGGCGGTGTTGGCCGACGCGGTACCGGTTTCCACTCCCCGCCGCCGGCGCGCCACCGCCGATTGATGGGCGACACCAACGCTGGGGGTGCAAACGCTGATCCCGGGGGCCTCCCATCGCCGGGGTCCGTACGCCACGGTATGATACCGAATAGTATGATACCGTATAGTATGGTACCGGGTAGTATCTATCACGCCGGGGCCGGCCCTGGCGGCGTGGTGTCCGTAGACCAGGGTCGACAGGGTCGACAGGGTCCTCGAGGTCCGCGGCCGTACCGCAACGCATGGTTGGAGCGGTCACCGCGGCTGCAACACCGGACCGCATGGATCCTGTGATGGCGGGCTCAGGTGGTGTCCTGGGTGACGATGGAATTGCGGCTGGGGCCATGGGCCTGCCGTTGCTGTTGGATCTGGCCGGGCGGCCGGTGCTGGTGGTGGGCGGGGGCACGGTGGCGGCGGCCAAGGCGGCCGGGCTGGCGGAAGCCGGGGCCCGGGTGCATCTGGTGGCCACCCGGTTCCATCCGGTCACCCTGGCCCTGCCGGGGGTGACCCGCAGCTGCCGGCCCTACCGTCGGGAGGACCTGGAGGGGATGTGGCTGGTGGTCAGCGCGGTGGACGATCCCGCCGTCAGTGCCGCGGTGGCGACGGATGCCGAGGCGGCCCGCATCTTCACTAACGCCGCCGATCGGCCGGAGTTCTGCAGTGCCACCATGATGGCGCTGCACCGACAGGGCCCGATGACGGTGGCGGTGTCCACCGGCGGTCGGAGCCCCGCCGCTGCGGGTTGGATACGGGACCGGCTGGCGCACACCTTGGACGGGCCGGTCGAGCAGGTGGTGCGCCTGACAGCGGGGGTGCGGGACCGAGTCCGGGGCCGTCGCAGCAGCGAGGGTCTGGGCTGGCGGGACCTGCTCGACGGGCTGCTGGTGGACCTCGAGTCCGGCGATGAACCCGCCGCGCTCCGGCGGGTGGAGCGATTCGTGAGCGAGGCGGGGGCTGTCGATGACGCGGGGGTCGTGGGTGAGGCGGGGGTTGTCGGTGAGGCGGGGGTTGTCGGTGAGGCGGCGGTTGTCGGTGAGGCGGGGGTTGTCGGTGAGGCGGCGCGACCGGGGCCGGGTTTGTCGGTGACCGGTATTGGCTCCCACGCCGACCAAGCAGAGGGGCGGGTGTGGTTGGTCGGCGCCGGGCCGGGATCGGCCGATTTGCTCACGTTGGGGGCGGCGCAGGCGTTGGCCCGGGCCGAGGTGGTGGTCCATGACGCGCTGGTCGGTGAGGCGGTTTTCGCGCTGGTGCCGCCGGGCGTGCGTTGCATCGATGTGGGCAAGCGGCCGGGGGCGGCGGTGGCCCAGGAAGAGATCAACGAGCTGCTGATCAGCCTGGCCCGAGACGGTCAGCAGGTGGTTCGGCTCAAAGGTGGTGACCCGTACCTGTTCGGCCGAGGTGGCGAGGAGGCGCTGGCCCTGCTGGCCGCTGGCGTGGCCTTCGAGGTCATACCCGGGGTGAGCTCGGCCCTGGCCGGTCCGGCGCTGGCCGGTGTGCCGGTGACCCACCGGGGGGTGTCGGTGGCGGTCACCATCATCACCGGGCACCGGGCCGGCAGCTTCGCCCCGGTGGACTGGGAGGCCGTGGCTCGGGTGGGTGGGACCCTGGTGGTGCTCATGGGTGTCACCGAACGGGCCGCCATCGCCGCCGGTCTGCAGCGCGGCGGTTTGGCCGGGGACACCCCGGTGGCCATCATCGAACGGGCCAGCCGCCCCGACGCCACCGAGGTTCGCACCACCCTGGCCGAACTGGGGGCGGCGGCGGTCACCGCCCCCGCCGTGCTGATCATCGGTGCGGTGGCGGCGCTCGATCTCCGATCCGTCTCGGGCGCGCCGGTCAACGGCGTCAGCAGCTAACGATCGTCGCCGTCCCGGTGGGGGACTGACGGATGGGGCTTGCCGGCCCAGGTTGGCGGCTTCTCAGCGCCATCACGGCTGGGAGGAAAGCTCCACCGCGCGGTCACATTCCAAAGGCGCGACCGACGCCATCCGCCTTGTAATGGGGTACCCATCGTCCGTCAGTGGGATGACGAAGGCCTCGTCTTCGGTTGCGGCCAGGCGTTGGGCGAGGGCACTGCGAGCAAGAGCCAGACGACGCCAGTCCTCGACCCATTGCGCCGCCGGCGGATCGTCACGCAGCTTGCTCTCCCCGAGGTCCTCCATCGTGGCGATCAGCTGGGCGATGCCGGTGTTGCCGGCGGCGATCCGCTCGAGGCGATCAAGACCCGCGCCGTCGAACGCCTGGTTGACCGCGCGGCATCCAGACGTGGCCGCCTTCACAATGGCGTCGTCATCCAAACTTCGGTGGTCATGGGCGTAACCGGTAGCAACCGTGTACATCACCACCAGCGCAACCAGTGCAAGCAGTGCAACCAGCGTAACCAGTGCAACCAGTGCCACGACCGTTACCGGAACCAACGTAAAGATGATGGCTCGCCTCGTTGCACGCGACCGGGGCAGCACCCGCGGCCGCCATACCGTGCCGTCGTACCAATGGTTGCCGTCGGGTGAGACCGCCGGTTGCCACGCAGCACCATCCCACCACCACCTCTCGTCCGCCGAGTGCACGAGCAGAGTCTGCCCGCACCCCGCTGTCCATATCGGTCAGGCTTCGATGTCAGCGTCGACCGACCCGAGAAACGCCCGGGCGATCCGGTCAACAAGCCCGCTGCGGCCGAGGTCGGCAACACCACCCCGAGGCCATCGGGTGATCGCGAGGATTGAACGGACCACACCCGCCGCAACGGGCAACGATGGCTGGGCTGGCAGACTGGGGCCGATGACCGACGCCACCCGTACCGTGCTGGGCACCTGCCATCATGATTGCCCCGACTCCTGCGGCTGGGTGGTCACCGTGGAGGGCGAGCGGGCGGTGAAGCTGCGGGGCAACCCCGATCATCCGTTCTCCCAGGGCGAGCTGTGCCCCAAGGTCAACCGCTTCTTGGACCGGGTGTACAGCCCCGACCGGTTGCTGCACCCCTTGCGACGGGTGGGGGCCAAGGGCGAGGGCCGGTTCGAGCCGATCTCGTGGGATGACGCCCTGGCCGAGATCGCCGCCGAGTGGACCGAGCGCATCGCCCGTCACGGCGGTGAGACGTTGTTGGGCTACTACGACGCCGGCACCCAGGGTCTGATCCAGATGACCTCGCTGGATCGGCGGCTGTTCGCGGCCTTGGGCGCGTCCCAACTCGATGCCACCATCTGCGGATCCACCGCCCGCACCGGGGTGGCGCTCACCAACGGCACCGGGTTGGGGCCGGACCCCATGGACATCGTGCAAAGCCGGTTCATCGTGCTGTGGGGCACCAACACCCGCCTCACCAACCGCCATCTGTGGCCGTTCATTGAACAGGCCCGCTCCAATGGGGCCACGGTGGTGGTGATCGACCCGTTGCGGACCATCACCGCCGACGCCGCTGATTGGTTCATTCAGCCGCTGCCGGGCACCGACGCCGCCCTGGCGCTGGCCATGATGCACGTCATCGTGGGCGAGAACCTGGTGGACCGGACCTGGGTCGAGGCCCATACCGTGGGGTATGAGGACCTGGTCGGTCGGGTGGCGGCGTGGACCCCGGCCCGGGCGGCGGCGGTGTGCGGGCTGGAGGCGGCCGAGATCGAGCGCCTGGCCCGGGCCTACGCCGGGACCCGACCGGCGGTGATCCGCACCTTGATCGGCGCCGAACACCACGAACAAGGGGCCGAGCTGTTCCGGGCCATGGCCTGCCTGCCGGCGTTGGTGGGTGCATGGCGGGACCTCGGCGGCGGGCTGATCCGCTCCTCCGGCAGCTGGATCGATGACATACTGGTAGGTATTGAAGGGCCCGGCGGGGCGGAGGCGTGGACCACCCGACACATCAACATGGGCCGCATCGGCCACGCCCTGACCGACCCGCAGCTGGCCCCGCCCCTCACCGCGTTGTACGTGTGGAACGCCAACCCGCTGCTCAGCGCCCCCTCCGCCCAGCTGACCCGCCGGGGCCTGCAGCGCCCGGATCTCTTCACCGTGGTCCACGAGCAGTTCCTGACCGATACCGCGAGGTATGCCGATATCGTGCTGCCGGCCACCACCCAGCTGGAGCAGATCGACGTGGTGCCAGCGTGGGGACATCTCTACGTGGGCTGGAACGAGGCCGCCATCGCCCCCCTCGGTGAGGCTCGTTCAAATACAGAGGTGTTCCGTAATTTGGCAGCGGCGTTGGGTCGGACCGAGCCGTGGTTGTTCGATGATGATCTGAGCCTGATCGACCAACGCCTCGCCGGCGGACACCCGCGCCTGGCCGCCATCAACGCCGCCTCGTTGCGCCAGGCCGGTTTCTTGCGGTTGGCGGTGGACGAACCCCTGCTGCCCTTCGCCGATGGAGGCTTTCCCACCCCCAGCGGCAAGGTCGAGTTGCGGGCGGAGGGGTTGGTGGCGTTGGGCTTGGATCCGTTGCCCACCTTCACCCCGGCCCGTGAGAGCCTCGGCGGGGACGTGTCCTTGGCGGCCCGGCACCCGCTGCAGCTGATGACGCCGAAGACCCATCCCGGGTTTCTCAACACCAGCTATTCAGTGTCGCCCCGCCACGCCCCCGACAGCGGCCCATTCGTTGAGGTTGATCCCTTCGACGCCGCCGCCCGGGGTCTGTCCGATGGCGAGCAGGTGCGGGTGTTCAACGACCGTGGGGAACTGGTGCTGCCGCTGCGGTTCTCGGGCCGGGTACGACCCGGTGTGGTGGCCATACCGTTCGGTTGGTGGGAGCGCCAGCACGGGGGCGGGCCAGCGGTCAACGTGCTCACCAATGACACCGAGTGTGACCTCGGCGGCGGCGTGGCCTTCAGCGACACCCTGGTGGAGATCGCCGCGGAACCAGCCGGTTGAGCTGAGCAGAGCAGTCCTGTCGGTGTGATCAGGGGTTGGGGTGCGGTCAGTCCCGGCGGAACTTCTCGGCCAGCGGGAAGATCAACTCGTCCCCGGCCACCGCAGCCATGGCGGCGTTCCGCCCGGTGTCGTCGAGCGCGCCGGCGGCGGACACGGCTTCGGCGGCCTCGAGCACCGCCGGCAGCAGCGAACGTGAGCCGGGGGTGCAGAACCCGGTGATGCCCGGGACCGACAGCGCGAAGCCCACGCCCCTGGTGATCAGCGCCGGGTCGGTGTGGGGCTGGTACCAGGGGCTGTCGGTCGGGCGGGTCTGATCTCCCCACGGCCGCCACGCCACCGCCTTGATGGCCATGGCCCCCACGTCCCGTTCAGTGCAGGCCGCCAGCAGCGTTTCGGCATCGCGGCGGTACACCGGATCGGCCCATACCCGGGGGTACACCGGGAACATGACGGTGTCGAAGTCGTAGCGGTGCAGCGCCTCCAGATGGGCGGTGGGTGCTCCCAGATCGTGCCCGGTGACGCCCAGATAGCGGACCAGGCCTTCGTCCCGGGCGGCCAGCAGGGCCTCCACCGCCCCCGCCCGGGTGTCCAGTTCCTCCACTGAGGTCACGGCATGCAGCTGGTACAGATCCAGATGGTCCGTGCCCAAGCGGGTGAGGGTCCGCTCCAGTTCGGCCCGGGCCTTGTCCCGGCTGGGCTGGGTGGTCTTGGCGGCCACGAACCAACGGTGGCGGAGGGGAGCGAGCGCCGGGCCGATCACCTCTTCGGCCACGCCGTAACGGGGAGCGATGTCCAGGTGGTTCACCCCGTGGCTATCGGCCAGGGTCACCGCCTCCGCAGCCTCTTCGGGGGTGGCGTCCCACAGCAACGCCCCACCGAAGATGGCAACGGAACTGTGGTGACCGGTACGGCCCAATCGGCGGGTGTGCAGCACGGGCGAAGCCTAACGAACGTCCGGGTGGTGGGGGGCGCCGGGCGTCGGGCGGGTCTGGGGGGTTCGAGGGCCCGGCAGGCCGTGGCGTCCCAACAACCGATCCTGCACGCTCAACGTCAGCAGCCCCACAACAAGCAAACAGCCCACGTTGAGACCGAGTTGGGCCAACGCCCCCCAGGCCCGGTCGTAGCGGGACAGGGCCAGACCCACCGCCAGGGCGCCGACCGCGGGGATGGTGGTGACGGAGATCAGCACCCCGACCAGGATGCCGGAGCGTCCCTCGGTAAGGGACAACATGCCCGCCACCCCCGCCAACAGCGCCACCAGCAAGGAGAACAGGTCGGGACGGACGATGAACTCGGTGTTGGGCAACTCCCCGACCAGATACCCCAGGGGAACCTGCCCGGTGGCCCGCAGCGCTAGCGCCATGAGCCCCGCCGCCACCGCGCCCAGGCCGAACCCGGCCAACACCGTGCGCAGGGCCCGGGCAGCGTCACCCCAGCGGCGCCGGTACAACGCCAACATCGCCGCCGCCAGCGGTCCGAACTCCGGTCCCACCACCATGGCCCCGATCACCAACACCGGGGAGTCGATGAGCACGGCGATGGCCCCGATCATGATGGCCACCACCATGAACGCTGCCAGGCTGGGGGTGAGGCGGGCCTCCATACCCACCCGGGCGGCGACCTCGTCCCAGATCACCGCCTCGGAGGGGGTTCCCGCGGCTCGTTCCTCGGCCCGTTCGGCGTGGTCGGACAGGGTGGCGTCCAAACGGTGCAGGGTGATGGATCCGTGGCGGTGCAGATCATGGGCCTTGAGGTCGCTCAGCAGGTCGTTGGCGGACTCGATGGGCAGGTCGAACAGCACCAGGTCACCGTCGGGGGCGCGAGCCTGGTCGGGTAGCACCACCAGGCTGCAGACGGTGTCGTCGGCTTCGAGGCGGGCCAGGACCGCCACTCGCAGCTGAGCGGGTACCACAAGCCGGACGTGCAACATGAGACCAGCATGTCCCACACCGACACCGTGACCGACCACCCTCCGAGCCGCCGCCATGCTCACCACCCCGGCCCGTCGCTGGTCGCGGTTGCCGTCGCCGGCGGGGGGTGCGGTTCGGCCTGGTGAGGGTGCGGCGGCGGTCGTCGGACGGTGCGGCCTGCTTGGGTCGGGTTCCCTCGATCTCGGTCCCGCTCAGCGACCTTGATCGGCCGGATCAGCCGCCGATGGCCAACTCGGCCCCGACCGGCGGGCGATCGTCGTCCAGCTGATCGAGGTACCCATCGGGCAGCGCCACCCGATGCTGCGCCGAGGATTTGCCCCGGGCCAGACGTTCCGCACCCGGCACGGCTTGGGCGTCAGGGTCCAGCCCGGCCAGGACCGTGTCGAGGTCCTCCCGGGTGTCGACCTGGGAGAGTTGGCGGCGAACGTCCAGGCCCACCCGGTACCCCTTGGCGTACCAGGACAGATGTTTGCGGAACTCCCGCATGGGGTTGGCGGACCGGTGGCCGGTGGCGGTGCGGGCGGCCTCCAGGGCATCGGCATGGCGGCGGAGCACCTCCATGACCGTTCCAAACGGGGGCGGAGGAGGCACCGGCAGGCCCAAAAAGGCGGCTTCGAGTTCGGCGAACAGCCATGGACGACCCAGACAACCGCGCCCGATCACCACCCCGTCGCAGCCGGTTTCGTGCAGCATCCGCAACGCGTCCTGGGCGGTGAACAGGTCACCGTTGCCCAACACCGGCACGTTGCAGTTGGCTTTGAGCTCCGCGATGGGACCCCAATCGGCGGCCCCGGCGTAGTGCTGCAACGCGGTGCGGCCGTGCAGCGTGACCCAGGCGCACCCCTCTTCCTGGGCCACCCGCCCGACATCCCGGAAGGTATGGAGCGTGTCGTCCAGGCCGATGCGGCACTTGACGCTCACCGGGACCGTCCCGGCGTTGGTGATCGCCGCCCGCACGATGGCCGCCAACAACTTGGGCTTGAGGGGGATGGCGGCGCCGCCTCCCTGACGGGTGATCTTGGGTGCCGGGCAACCAAAGTTGAGATCGAGATGATCCACCCGGTCCCCTTCCACCAGCGCCCGAACCGCCTCCGCCACATCGATGGGGTCAGTGGCGTACAGCTGCAGGCTCCGCAGCCGGGACGGGTTGGTTCCGGTGGTGTCAGCGGCGGGGAAATCCACGTAGCTGTGCCAAGACTTGTGATCACCGAAGCGCAGGGCCCGGGCGGAGACCATCTCGGCCACGAACAACCCCCCACCGAAGCTGGCGCACAGCTCCCGGAACGGCCGGTTGGTGACCCCCGCCATCGGTGCCAGCACCACCGGCGGCCACACCTCATGACGGCCCACCATGAGCGGTTCCGGCGCCCCCAGCGGGCGTGGCCCTACCAGGGGGTATGGTCCTGTCGAGGGGCGTGGTCGTACCGGAGGGTATGGTCCTGCCGAGGGGTTTGGGGTTGCCGAGGGGTGCGGTGCCGCGAGCGGTTGCGGTGTTGCCGGCGGGTGCGGTGCTGTCAGCGGGTGCGGCGCGGGCGGGGGGCGGGAGGTGTCGGGGGGTCCCGGCGTGGGGCGCGACGGTTGGGAGCGGACGTGGGGCACGGTGCTGTTGGAGGTCTCGATGGTGAGGACCGTGGCGATGGAGCCGTTGGGGGTGGCGGGGACGGTGGCGCTCAGGCCAGGGCTGCTTCCATGGCGTTGACACCGGCAACCAGCGCTGCGGCCTCGTCCTCGTTCAGCGTGGCGAAGGCCGGCAGCACGATGGCGTCGGTCAGTTGCTCCGCGTCCTGGTGGCGTCGGCGGTCCTCGTCGGTGCCGGCGGGGGCGTCGCCGCTGTAACCGAAGGTGGCGTAGTCCTTCGGGCGCTTGAGGGCGTGGGCCATCTCGGGGGACAAACCCGTCGCTACCACGGCCGCCAGGTGGGCGCTACCCCGGAACTCCCGCAGCACCGCCAGCAGCTGCATGGCCCGGCCCGGCAGATCCTCCGGCAACGGCTCGGCGGCGATACCGGCGAACAGTGCTAACGACGAGGGGTCTGCTGCGGCCACCACCTTTTCGGCGGCGGCGCAAAAAGCGTCGAGCCCCTCCACGTCACCGAACTTGCGTCGCCCCAGATCGGCGCAGCATTTCAGGTACAGCCGGGCGGCGTCCCGAGGGGCCATCTTCTCCTTGGCGCTGTTCCATATCTTGTCCACCAGAGGAGCGTTGAAGTACCCGAAGGCGCTCTGCACCACCTTGGCCTCAACATCGCCCAGCACCCCGCCCCGCCCCAGGAAATAGAACCGGAAGCCATCCAAGCCGTGCTCCTTGCCCACGGAGACGGTCTCGGGGATGAAGTAGAAGGCCATGCCCAAAGAGCCGATCTTGGGGCAAGCGGTGGCGACGAGCTCAGCGGGAGTCATGGGCCGCATGGTACCCAGCCCGCGCCGGCCCCGCGGACCCGATGAAAGCGACACGGCTAAGGCAAGCGAATCTGGAGATATGGTGACCATCGTTGTGGCCGAAGCCAATCACGGTGGTCGGATTCGAGCCGATGTCTCCAATCCGGCCGCCGCTTAGGGCCAGGTCATGTGCAACGCCGGCGCGCGAGCCACCGGGCGCCTGTCGGGGTCAAGGCCGGCGCTCGTGGGAGCGGGCAGACTGCGCACATGGCCGCCCCTGCTCGCCCACCGTTCGAGGACTTTCAGCGCCGTCAGGCCCAGACCGTTGAGCTGTTGCAGTCCCTCATCCGCAACGCCTGCGTGAACGACGGCACCGCTGAATCCGGCCACGAACAACGCAACGTTGATGTGCTGGAGCAATTCCTGGGTGTGCCGGGCGTGGAGTTGCAGCGCTTCGAAGCCGCTCCCGGTAGGGACTCCTTGGTGGCCCGCCTGGCCGGCACCGATCCTTCTGCGCCCCGTCTGTGTTTGATGGGCCACACCGACGTGGTGCCCGTCGACCCTGATGGCTGGACGCGGGACCCCTTCGGCGGTGAGCTGATCACCGCTCCCGGCAGGCGCGACCGGCCCGAGGTCACCGAGGTCTGGGGTCGGGGGGCGGTGGACATGTTGAACCTCACCGCGTCCATGGCGGTGGCGGTGCGCGAGCTTGCCCGGGGCGGGATTCGACCGGCCGGGGATCTCATCTATTTCGCGGTGGCCGACGAGGAGTCCGGGTCGGCCTATGGCGCCCGTTGGATGGCTGAGCACCACCGTGACGCCATCGAGGCGGACTATGTGCTGACCGAAAACGGGGGTTTGCATTCCGGGCCGGCGTCGGCGCCGTGGATCGGGATCAACGTGGCCGAAAAGGGGGTGGCCTGGCGCCGGTTGCGATTGCGGGGCAGCCCGGGTCACGGGTCGATGCCGTTCAGGAGTGAAAACGCACTGGTGAAAGCGGCGGCGGTGGTGTCACGTTTAGCGGAGTACCGCCCGGCGCCGCGGCTGCACGAGTTGTGGCGGCAGCGGGTGGAGACCCTGGGGCTGGATCCGGAGTTGCAGGCGTCGCTGATGGACCCCGACCGCCTCGACGCCATCCTGGCCGAGTTGCCCAACGCCGGGGCCGCGGCCCATCTGCACGCCTGCACCCACACCACGTTCTCGCCCAACGTCAGCGGCGCCCCGGTGGCCATGAAGACCAACGTCATCCCCGGCGTGGTCGAGCTACAGGTCGACATCCGCACCATGCCCGGGGAGGGCACCGAGGAGGTTGACGCCCACCTGCGGGAGGCGCTGGGGGAGGAGCTGTACCGCCAGGTTGAGGTGGAGATCATCATGAACGACCCGGCGTCGATCAGCCGGATCGATACCCCTCTGTGGGACGTGTTGCAGCGGGCCGTGTCCGGGCCGTTCCCCGGGGCTCGGCTCACCCCGCAGATGGTGGTGGGCTTCACCGACGCCCGGGTGTACCGGCAGATGGGGGCGGTGGCCTACGGGGCCGGGCTGTTCAGTCCCAATCTCGACGGCGGGGACTTTTCTCGGCGCTTCCACGGCAACGACGAGCGAATCGACGTCGAATCGCTGGGGTTGAGCACCCAGCTTTGGCTTGATGTCGTGGCCGGACTACGGACCTAAGACCACTGTCGGTGCGAGCGGATCGTCACCCCCACATTGGACGTAATTGCTGGCAGGAGGGCGCAGACAGGGGTTCGGTTGGGACTATCGTTGAGGCCGTTCCGGCGGCCGGTATGAAGCAACCCCTCCGCCTCGTTTCGGTCGCCGGGACACCCCGCTCTCGTGGCTTTGGCCCGCGGGGCTAGCGTCGGCCCTCCGCTACCCCCTACCGGGGTTTCCCAGCACGAGGTTGCGACGCGCCCATGACCACGACGTTCAGCGAGATCACCGTGCAGGCCGAGGGCCCGGTGGCCACGGTCACGCTCAATCGTCCCGAGGCCCTCAACGCCATCACCCCCACCATGCTGGCCGAGCTCAACCGAGCGCTCGACGAGTTGGCCGGCCGTTCCGAGCTCAGCGTCATCGTGCTGACCGGCGCCGGTCGGGCGTTCAGCGCCGGTGTCGATCTCAAGGCGCTGGGGGAGCGGACCCTGACCCAGGGCAAGGTCGGAGACATCCTCGACGTGCCGGCCCGGGCGGTGACCGCCAAGCTGAGCGGCATCGACAAGGTGGTGGTGGCCAAGGTGAACGGGCACTGCTTCACCGGTGCGTTGGAGCTGGCGTTGGCCTGTGATCTGATGGTGGTGGCGACGGAGGCCACCATTGGGGACACCCACGCCAAGTTCGGGTTGCGCCCGACCTGGGCCATGAGCGCCAGGCTGCCCCGGGCCGTGGGACCGCAAGCGGCGCGGCTGTTGTCCTACACCGCTCGTTCCATCAAAGGTGACGAGGCCCATCGGCTGGGGATGGCGGCGGTGTGCGCCCCCCGGGCCGAGCTCGACGGGGTGGTCGAGGCGCTGGTCAGCGAAATCGCGGCCAACAGCCCGGCCTCGCTGGCGGCGTACAAGGACCTGTACCGCCAGGGCGCCGGTCTGGGCTTGGACGGCGCCATCGCCTACGAGTACGGCACCGACTACGACATCACCGACACCGAGGAACGCCTCGCCCCCTGGCGCTGAGCGCGTCGGCATTTCCCGAGGTCCGACAGCGGCCACCCGGCGCGGTCCGGCGCTACAACGTCTGACCCCGTCACCGTGCCGTGGTCCGGGTCGGGGTGTGGGGCCTACGGCGTCGTGTGGCACTGGGCGATGTCGCGTGGCGATCGGCGGGATCGGGTGCGCGGGAGGCGACCGGGGCGTACGATCAGACTCCAGCAGGAATCGGGTCAACGGCTGCGCATCCGGTAGACGGACCCGGGCTCGAAGGGGGAAAGCCATGAGTGACGCCAGCGCAACCGACGCACGGCTGGAGGGCGCCAACATCGGGGTGGGCACGGTGGGGGCCGGGTGTTGGTTCAGCTTCGACGGGGGCGGCAAGTTCCGCCACGTGTATCGCCACATCAACCCTGAGGGCAACGTTCGTGCCATGGTGATCAGCCCCCACGATCCCGCTCGGGTGTACGCCGTGTCGGACCGGGCCGGACTGTTCAGCAGCCCCGACCGGGGTTATATGTGGGAGCCGGTCAACACCGACCTGCCGGCCCAGGAGCTGTGGTCACTGGCGGTGCATCCCACCGAGCCGGACACCTTGTTCGTGGGGGGCCGGCCGGGATTGTTCCGCTCCCGTGACGGCGGCGCCACCTTCGATGAGCTGCCCACCACGTTGGGCCCCAACTGCCCCATCGGGGTGCCGCGGGTGACGAACATCGTGATCGACCCGCTCGAGCCGCAGCACATGTGGATGGGCGTGGAAGTCGATGGGGTGTACCGCTCCACCGATGGCGGTGATAGCTGGAACCACCTGCCCGGTCTGGGCGAGACCCCCTTCCATGACGACATCCACGGGCTGGCCCTGCGCCGTGACACAGCCGGCACTGCGCAGCTGTTGGCCTCCACCCCGTTTGGTTTGGCCACTAGTGACGATGGCGGCGAGCAGTGGTCCTGGCGGGAATTCGGTGGGTTCGATAAGGGCTCGAAGAACCCCTACGCCTACTGCCGGGGTGTGTTCGTGTGGCCCGGAGATCCCCAGACGGTGCTCATCGGCTGCGGGGACTACATCCCGGGCCGGGTCGGCGCGGTGGAGGTCAGCCGGGACGGCGGGGCCAGCTTCGAGCGAGCCACCATGTCCCATGAGCCCAACTCCACGGTGTACTGGATGGCTACCCACCCGGATCTGCCGGGCAAAGTGGTGGCCGCCAGCGTGTTCGGCCAGGTGTTCGTGTCCGACGATGCCGGCAGCAACTGGGACAAACTCGACCGGGAGTTCGGCGAGATCCGCTCCGTCACGCTCACCCCCGCCGGCTAAGCCGCTCCCCGCTCCCCGCGCGCCACCCCGTCCTGGTTGGTTCGACACACGCCGGGTTGGTTGGGCCTTTCCAGGTTGGTTGGGCCACGCCGGCTGCGACGGCTTGGACCGGGCCTGCTGGGCGCCATGGGAGCGTGGCTGGCGGTGGTTGGGGTTGCTGCCGGGGGATTGGTGCGCTGGCGTGCCGACCTACGCTCGGGGCCATGACACCCGAGGAGTTCCGGGCTGCTGGGTATGCCCTGGTGGATTGGATCGCGGATTTCCGGGCGGACCTGGGAGAGCGCCCGGTCGGCACGTCGGTGGCGCCGGGGGAGGTTCGGAACGGGTTGGGCCACCACCCTCCGGCCGGTGGTGAAACCATCGAGGCGGTACTGGCAGACCTCGACCGATTGATCGTGCCGGCGCTGACCCATACCCAGCATCCCCGCTATTTCGGCTGGTTCCCGGCCAACGCGTCACTCAGTTCGGTGCTCGGTGACCTGGCGTCGGGCGGGCTGGGGGCGTTGGGCATCATCTGGCAGTCCGCTCCGGCGCTCACCGAACTGGAAGAGGCCTGTTGTGACTGGATGGCGCAGCTGTGCGGGCTGTCTCCCCAATGGCAGGGATGCATCCAGGACAGCGCCTCCAGCGCGGCGCTGGTGGCGATGCTCTGCGCCCGGGAGCGGGTCAGCGAGCACAGCCAAGGCCGCGGTGGGTTGGTCGGGGAGGTGACGCCGCTGGTTGTGTATCAGTCCGGGCAAGCCCATTCCTCGGTGACCAAGGCGGCGTTGCTGGCCGGTTTCGGTCGGGAGAACTTGCGCACCGTGGACGTTGATCCGACCACCTTCGCCATGCAGCCCGACGCCCTGGCCCATGCCATGGCCGACGATGTCGCCGCCGGACGACGGCCTGCAGCGGTGGTGCTCACCTCGGGCAGCACCGCCACCACCGCCTTCGACCCGCTGGCGGAGCTGGTTGAGGTAGCCGCCCACCACGGCGCCTGGGTGCACGTGGACGCCGCCATGGGTGGGGCGGCGTTGCTGCTGGAGGAACACCGATGGCGCTTCGATGGCCTCGACGGCGCCGATTCCCTGTCGTGGAACCCCCACAAGTGGATGGGCACCGCACTGGACTGCTCGTTGTTCTATGTCCGCCAGCCCGAGCACCTGATCCGGGTGATGTCCACCAACCCCAGCTACCTGCGCTCAGCGGTGGACGGTGAGGTAACCCAGCTCAAAGACTGGGGGGTGCCGCTGGGCCGACGGTTCCGAGCCCTCAAGCTGTGGTTCCAGTTGCGAATCGACGGGATCGAGTCGGTGCGGGCCCGGCTCCGACGAGACCTGGCCAACGCCCAGTGGCTGGCCGCCCAGGTCACTGCCGAGCCGGGCTGGGAGGTGGTGGCTCCGGTGACGTTGCAGACGGTCTGTTTGCGCCACCAGCCCGCTGGCCTGACCGGGCAGGAGCTGGACCGGCACACCCTTGCGTGGGCGGCCGCGGTCAATGCAAGCGGGCAAGCGTTCGTGACCCCGGCGGAGCTCGACGGCCGCTGGATGGTCCGGGTATCGATCGGCGCCGAGCCGACCACCGCCGCCGACGTGGCCGCCCTGTGGGACCAGTTGCGGGCGGTCCTTTAGCGGCCGCTGCTGTGGGACACGCTGAGGGACCGGCTGCGGGCGGTTCTAACGGCCGCGCCGCGGCGCCAAGGGTCCCGTCGGTGGCAATGGCAGGCGGGAAGTCTGGCTGGGGTGAACAATCCTGCTAAGCCACCTCTATGGTTTCTGAGATCTTCGACGCCGCGGCCTGGGACCAGGTGGCCGGGTTCGACTTTGCCGACATCACCTATCACCGAGCCAAGGCTCATGGCACAGTGCGCATCGCCTTCAACCGGCCGGAGGTGCGAAACGCCTTTCGGCCTTCGAC
>JBJXFH010000065.1:0-3405 GCA_046155365.1 Acidimicrobiales bacterium
TACCCGGCCATGGCCATCGGTGCGACCTTGGGCGCGACGGTGGCGCTGGTGAGCGGGGACAGCCGGCGCCTGATCAGCCTGGCGTTGGGCGCGGTGCTGTTCTGGGGTGCGCTCGGGCTGGGCCACCTGCTCTCCCCGGCCGGGCTGGGGCGGGGTGACGTGAAGTTGGGGGTGACGTTGGGGTTGGCGGTGGGCTGGGTGGCGCCCGCTCCGGCGGACTCCGTGCGGTTGGTTCTGCTGGCCTTCTTTGCCGCCAGCCTGCTGGGCACCCTCCAGGGTGTCGTGCTCTTGATCGTGCGGCGCGGGAGCGCGGCGTACCCGTTCGGTCCGGCGTTGGCGGCGGGGGCGATGGTGGTGGTGCTGCTGTCGCGCCGGGTGGTCGGGGCCTGAGCGGGTTCGGTCTGGGGCGAGTTGAGCCGGGCGGTTCGCTGGGCGTTCACTACGCTGGCGCCACTGCTTCCCGGCCGCGGTCAGCAGGGCCCGGACGCGGTTTCAAGCCGGGGTGAGCGTCGGTGTTTGGATTGAGGAGGGCGCATGGCGCCGGTGGTGCTGGTGGGCCTCATGGGATCGGGCAAGTCCACTGTTGGGCCGCTGGTGGCTCGCCGGATGGATCGCCCGTACATCGATGCGGACACCGAGTTGGAGCAGGTGGCGGGTTGCCCCATCGCCCAGATCTTCATTGAGCAGGGCGAGGCCACGTTCCGGGCGTTGGAGACGCAGGTGCTGGCCCGGTTGCTCAGCCACCGTGACCACCCCGTTATCGGTGCTGGTGGTGGCGTGGTTTTGGCCCAGGCCAACCAGGACCTGCTGCGCAGCACCGGGGCCGCGGTGGTGTGGCTGCAGGCCGATCCTCGGGTGCTGGCGGCCCGGGTGGGCGCAGATCGGAGCCGGCCGCTGCTGGGGGAGGACACCGATCGGGCGGCCACGCTGGCCCGGCTGCTCTTGGAACGGACCCCGGCCTACGACGCGGCCAGCACCCACCGGGTGACGGCCGATCGGGGTCTGCCCGAACAGGTTGCGGAAGCGGTGGTTCGCCAGCTGCGCCAGGGCCAAGCCGAGCCTGTGGAGCGGGTAACGGTGGAGCTGGGTTGGCGCAGCTACCCGGTGGTGGTGGGCGCGGGGGCGCTGAGCGAGTTGGCGTCGCTGCTGCCCGGTGGCCCTACGGCCAAAGTGGCGGTGGTCACCCAGCCCGGTATCGACGTCACGGTGGATCCCGGCCGGGAATACCGCACGTTCGTGTTGGGCGATGGCGAAGCGGCCAAGACCCTGGCATCGGTGGAACAGCTGTGTCGGCAGTGGGCCCAATGGGGTCTGTCACGCGCTGACGCCGTGGTCTGTGTGGGCGGCGGGGTGGTCACCGACGTGGGTGGTTTCGCGGCTGCGGTGTACCACCGGGGTCTGCCGGTGCTGCACGTGCCGACCACCCTGCTGGGCCAGATCGACGCGGCCATCGGCGGCAAGACCGGGGTCAACCTGCCGGAAGGAAAGAACCTGGTGGGGGCGTTCTGGCAGCCCGCGGCGGTTATCTGTGACACCGACACCTTGATCACCCTGCCGGCCCGGGATTACCGCAGCGGCCTGGGGGAGCTGGCGAAATACCACTTCCTGGGCGGCGGGGACCTGGACCGGTCCACCCTGCCGCAGCGGGTGTTGCGCTCGGTGCAGATCAAAGCCGCAGTGGTGTCCGGGGACGAACGGGAGGGCGGGGACCGGGCCATCCTGAACGACGGGCAGACCCTGGCCCACGCCCTCGAAACGGCCGGCCGCTTTGACCTCCACCACGGTGAGGCGGTGGCCATCGGGTTGATCTTCGCTGCTCATCTGGCCCGCCAGCTGGGACGCATCGACGACGCCCGGGTGCAGGAGCACGTTCGGGTGGTCCGGGCCTACGGGTTGGCGGAGCACCTCCCGCCGGGTTGCGACATTGAGGAGCTGCTGGGGTTCATGGCCCGGGACAAGAAGGCGCTGCACGGGCTGACCTTCGTGCTGGAAAACCCGGAGATCGTGGACCGGCAGCGGGTGGGGGGCCGGGTAGAGCTGGTGAGCGGGGTCAACCCCGACGATGTGCGGGCCGCGTTCGCCACCATGGCCGCGTCGCAGCCCGCCGGCGCCGAGGTGGGCCGATGAGCCACCCCGACGCCGCTGATGTGCTGCTGCTGTCAGGGCCGAACCTCAACCTGCTGGGTACCCGGGAGCCCCACATCTACGGCACCGCCACCTTGGATGATCACGTGGAAACGCTGCGGACGGTGCTGGCTGAGGTGGGGCTGACCCTTCGGCACGTGCAATCCAACGCCGAAGCGGACGTGGTGGGCGCAGTGCACGACGCCCGGGGTGGGGTCCGTGCCATTGTGGTCAACGCCGGCGCCTTCACCCACTACTCGTGGGCGTTACATGACGCCTTGTCCGCGTTCGAGGGGCCTATCGTGGAACTGCACCTGTCCAACCCCCAGCGTCGGGAGCCCTGGCGGCACACATCAGTGGTGGCGCCAGTGGCCACCGCCATGCTGTGTGGCCTCGGCGGCGCGGGGTACCGCCTGGCCGGCCTGGCCGTACGAGAACTGTTGGGCCAACCATGAGCCCTTCGGTCACTGTGCCTGCCCCGGTCCCTGTGCCCGCCCCGGCCAGCGCCCGACCGGTGGATCTGTTCCACGATCGAGCCGCCGCGTTGCCCGAACTGGACCATCGCGGCCGGGTGGCGGCGCTGCAACAGGCGGTGGCCGGGCTGGACGTGGACGTCACCGTCATCTCAAAGCTGGTCAACGTGCGCTACCTGTGCGGCTTCACCGGCTCCCACGCCCTGTTGGTGGTGGGCCGGCACGGGGCCCTGACGCTGGTGACCGACGGTCGCTACCGGGACCAGGCCGCCCAACAGCTGGCCGAGGCCGGCGTGGACGCCGCCTTACGGGTGGAAACCGCCAAGTTCGACGAGGCGGTGGCCGAGGTCATCCGGGAAAGCGCCGGGCTGGGCGGCGAACCGATCCGCTTGGGCTTGGAGGCTGACGGTGTGAGCTGGGCGGAGCAACGCCGCTACGCCGAACAGTTCCCCGACGCCCACCTCGAAGCGCTCTCGGGGCTGGTCGAGGCGTTGCGGGCCTGCAAGGAGCCCGGTGAGATCGCCCGCATGGAGCTGGCCGCGCACATCGCTGATCAGGCCCTGGCCGACGTGATCGGCTCCCTGCATCGCCAACCCACCGAACGGGAATTCGCCGTGGAGCTGGAGGTGGCCATGCGCCGTCTGGGGGCGGACGGGCCGTCCTTTGAGACCATCGTGGCCAGCGGACCCAACGGCGCGCTGCCCCACGCCCGGCCCGGCCCCCGCCGTATCGAGCGCGGCGATCTGGTGGTACTGGACTTCGGTGCCCTGGTGGCCGGCTACCACTCCGACATGACCCGAACCGTGTG
>JBJXFH010000126.1:0-8301 GCA_046155365.1 Acidimicrobiales bacterium
GGGAGGCCGGTCGCCATCCTGATGAGGTGTTCGTTCTGGCGCGGGTGGAGATCTTGCTGGCGGCCACGGCGCAGCGGGCGGCGGAGGAGCTGGCGGCATTGGATGGCGTGCAGCCCTGGGCGGTTCGTCCGGATCGGTTTCGTTTCGTGGGAACCGCGGCGGCGTTGGCGTCCACGTTGGCGGATTGGGCCCGGACGGGCGCCACCGACGGTTTCATGGTCTTGCCGGCTCGGGTCACGGCGGATCTGAACCACTTCGTTGACATCGTGGTGCCCGCGCTGAGTCAGGCCGGGGTGTTCCGCCGCAGCTATCAGGGCACCACCTTGCGGGAGCATTTCGGTCTGAGCCGCCCGCGGAATCGTTACGCAACCGGGGAATGAAGCAGGACCGTGAGCAGGACCGTGAGGCAGGAACCGTGATGAAGCAAATCCATTTGGCGGTGCACTTTCCCGGGGTGAACAACACCACGGTGTGGAGTGATCCCAGCTCCGGCAGCCAGATCGAGTTCTCCTCCTTCGTGCACCTGGCACAACGGGCGGAGCAGGCCAAACTGGACTTCTTCTTCCTGGCCGAGGGATTGCGGTTACGGGAACACCGTGGGCAGATCTTTGACCTTGATGTGGTGGGCCGGCCCGATTCGCTGACGGTGCTGGCGGCGTTGGCCGCGGTGACGGACCGCATCGGCCTGGCCGCCACGCTCAACACCACCTTCAACGAACCCTACGAGTTGGCCCGGCAGTTCGCCTCCCTCGATCATCTCAGTAACGGCCGGGCGGCATGGAACGCGGTGACCTCGCCCGATGCCTTCACCGGGGAGAACTTCCGCCGCGGCGGCTTTCTTGACCCTACCGATCGGTATGACCGGGCGGCGGAGCTGATCGCGGTGGTGCGTGACCTGTGGGACAGCTGGGGGGCCCACACCATGACCTCGCCGGGGGCCTTTGCTCATCACGGCCGCCAATTCGAGATTTCCGGCCGGTTCAACGTGCCCCGACCACCCCAGGGCCATCCCATCCAGATCCAGGCCGGGGACTCCGACGGGGGACGGGAGCTCGCCGCTCGTTATGCCGATGTGATCTTCAGCCGCCACTCCGGTTACGAGGACGGCCAGAAGTTCTACGCCGACGTGAAGGGGCGCCTGGCTCGTTACGGACGGCAGCCCGAGGATCTCAAGATCATGCCGGCCAGTGCGGTGGTGCTGGGCGACACCCAGGACGAGGCCGACGAGCGGGTCCGCCACATTCGCCGCCAGCAGGTGTCACCGCAGGGGGCCATCGCCTTCCTGGAGAATCTGTGGGGTCGGGACCTTTCCGGCTATGACCCTGACGGCCCGCTGCCGGACATCGACCCTGACGTGGAAGGCATGGCCACCATCACCAAGGGCCGGGTGCGCCAGTACACCGATCCGCTGGCGGTGGCGCAGCGTTGGCGGGAACTGGCCGACGCCAAGCGCCTCTCCATCCGGGAGCTGATCATTGAGGTGACCGGCCGCCTCGGCTTCGTCGGTACCGCCCGAACGGTGGCTGAAAAGCTGCATCGCAATGTGCAAGATGACGCCGCGGATGGCTACATCTTCGTACCCCATCTCACCCCGCACGGGCTTGATGAGTTCTTTGATCAGGTGGTGCCCATCTTGCAGGAAATGGGCTCCTTCCGTGGCGAGTACGAGGGTCCGACGCTGCGGGACCACCTCGGCCTAGGTCCCGCCGCCGCCAGGGTGATCGGTGACAACGGCCTGGGGGCCAATGGACGGCGCGGCCAGGGTGCGCAGGATCGAGCGGGCCACCGCGTCGTTCTGGCGGAAGGTGGCGGCGTTGGAACGGGGACGTGACAACACGCCGGACGCCGGGCGGCTGGTGAACGCGCCCAGGGCGTGGCGGCGGGGATGGACGGCACCGTCCGCCTGCACCACCCGCACGTCGCTCCCGCTCACCAGCACCTTGCCGGTGTTGGCCTGCCAACCCTGGTGATCTTGCACGATCTCTTCCACCACCGCCCCCCGTTGCGCCAGGAAACGTAGTAACGGGTTGGTGCTACGGGTCACCGACGCCGGGGCGATGCGGGCGTCCACCAGCGCCGTGCCCACGATCGGGTCGGGATGGCTGACGCTGCGGGCCACGAAGACCCCCCGCCCCTCGTCGGTAGTGACGGTCATGCCGGCGCCCACGAAACGCAGCAGCCCCGCTTCAGCCAGGGCCAGGTACTGCCGCAGCCGGGCCGGGGGCGGGCCGCTGGCGTAATACATGAAAAAGCTGAACCACGATCCGGAGATGTCCTCGATCCGGGAGCGGTCCGTCACCTGGCCCGACGCCGCCAGCCGAGCCAACGCACCGAAACTGGTCAACAGCGCCATGAAAGCCCCGAGATCAGCGCTGAAATACGGGTCGGTACGGCGGGCAACGTCGGCGGCGATGTGGGCCGCCACGTGTTCGTGGACGGACCCGGCGTGATCGAGGTGCACCTCGCGCAACGGCCGGTCCAGGGCGTCGAAATCGAAATGATCGGCGCGGTCGGGAACCGTGTCACCCACCAGGGCGTGGACCGCCGGACCCCACGGCACCGGCTCGTAACGGGCGGCGAAATCCGCCCAGTTGGTGGTGGTGCGTTCGGGGTGGGCCACGAACAGCTCGTGGTAGTAGGCCCAACCCACTTCCTTGGCCACCAACGGGAACAGGTCACCGCTGAACGTCAACGGCTGGGGTTGGGCCAGGAGCGCGGCGATGGCGTCTTCGTTGAGGAAATGTGGCAATGGGGCCAGTGGGGCCTGGAGGCGGTAGTCCAACTTGGAGCGGTAGGGCACGCCCCGCCGGGAGCCCACGTGCAGCACCGGTTCACCTCCGCTGGGCTGGTAACGCAAGGTGCCGTCGGGCTGGTCGAGGAACCGGCCGCCGCGTCCCGCGCTGAGCAGGATCATGAGATCGGTGAACGCCTGCCCGAAGCCGCTCACCACCACATCGGCCCCTGCCGCCAGGCCGGACAGGTCCTGATCGCTGGTATGGCCCGCGGGCAGGTAGGTCAGCCCGTGACGTTCGGCGAAGGCGGCGTGGGCCGCGCCGTCCTGGGCCGGGTCAGCGTCAAGGTGACCCAGGCACAACACCACGGTGTCCGCCTCGATGGTGGCGCCGTTGGCCAACGTGATCCGCTGGCGGGCGTCAGGGAGATCGGTCAGCTCGATGGCCTGTTGCGGATGGGTCCATACCGTCAGGTTTGGTGGCAGGCTGTCGGTCACCTGGCCGCGGAACCATTCCAGATACGCCGCTTGCACCCGGCGGCTGGGGAAGGTCATGGCGTCCACCGCCCGGATCTCACCGACCAGCACGGCGTCCTCGCCCACCAGCGAGCTCAGCGTTTCGGGCTCCACCGTCTCGGTCCACTCCAGCAGGGACGGGCCGGGGCGAATGGGCCCTTCGCACCGGACCGAGGCGTCGGTGAACATGGTGACGTCCTGCGCCAGTGAATTCATCCACAGCAGCGGATTGAGGTCCGGCCGCCAGACCCGACCGGTGCCGGCCCGGTGCGGATCCACCAGGTGCACCCGCAGCGCGTTCGTGCCTAGCAGCTCTGTGGCGTTGGCCGAGACCCGCTCCAACAACGACGCCGCCGTGGGCCCCGCGCCGATGATCACCAGGTCCAGCGCGGCAGGGGCGGAGCTCACGGGACCGACGCTATCGAAGCTGGGATGGCTCAGGCCGCAAACCCAGCGTGACCGCCAGCGCCGCGCTGGCGGCCACCAGGGCGAAGCCGATGCCGGGGGCGGCGCCAACGGAATCGGTGAGCCAACCAACCAAGGGGGGCGAGGTGGCGCTGCCGAGGGCGAAGGCGCTGTAGAGCGTGCCGATCAGTCCGCCCAGCCGCTCCGGACCGAACTCCCGGGCCAGGACCGCGGGAGCCAACGCCACGAACCCCCCATAGCCCGTACCCATGAGTACGGAGAACAGCATCAATGCGACCACCGAGCTGCCGGCGAAGAGCCACACCGCGAAGCTGGCAGCCATCAAGGCGTGGCTCAGCTGATACATGCGCACCTCACCCATGCGCCCCCCGAGGCCGGCCAGCAGCAGGCGCCCCACGGTGGAGGTGGCGCCGATCAGTCCCACGATGATCGAGGTGGTGCCCGCTCCGATTCCCCGGCCCTGCGCATAGGACGCCAGAAACACGAACGGTGTGAAGAACGCCAATGACAAAAGGCCCACGGCTGCGAACAGCAGGGCGAAGGTGCGGGTCCGCAACAGCGAGCCCAGGCTGGACGGACCCCGCCGCCCCATACCAGGTGGTCTGGTTGCGGTGATGGCGCAACCGCTCAGGATGAGGGTCGACCCCACACCCAGAATGACGAAGGCGTCACGCCAACCGTAGGAGCGCAACAGGTAGCTGCAGATCGGCGCGCCGGCCAAGATGCCGGCCCCGGCGCCGGAGAGGGCCACGCCCAGGGCCAACGCCCGGCGCCGCTCGAACCACGAGCCCACCGCGGCGACCAGTGGGGAGTAACTGGCGCCGACCCCCGGCCCCAGCGTGACCGCCCAGATGGCGGCCAACTGACCGAGGGACTGCGCCCGTGACCCCAGCACGAAGCCGGTACCGATCAGTATGGCAGCGGCGGTGATCACCGGCCGGGGTCCGTAGCGGTCCGCCAGCCGACCCGCCACCATGCCTGACAGGTAGTACACGAACGTGGTGAGGGAGAAGACCGCCGCCGTCAGGCCCTTGCCGCGATCGAACTCGGCGATCAAGGCGTCGAGGAAGATGCCGTAGTTGAACAATCCCAGGAAAGCCACGAAGCTGGCGCCGAACGCGCCCGCTACCACGAGCCAGTTCCGGTCCATCCGGTCCATCCGGGCCGTCACGAGTTTTCCCAGCGGGGAGGTCCGGGGGCCGGGTGAGCGAGGCGCATCTCAGGTGGTGCAAATGGGAGCCGAGGAGCCCGCCAATCGCGAGGACCCAACCTCAAGCGACGATAGCACGGCACCGAATTCAGGGGTGGAGGCCGGCTGGTGGGGTAGAAACAGGATCGTCGGCCAGAGTGGATCGACACGCGACCGAAGGAGCTGCACGATGGCCGATGGTCTCACTGACCGTTTCGAGCGGGGGTTCGCCGGGCGGGTGGCGGTGGTGACCGGCGGCGGGTCGGGCATGGGCCGGGAGCTGGTCCGCCAACTCACGGCGGATGGTTGTGACGTGGCCACCTGCGATGTGCTGTTGGACAACGCCCAGGAAACCGCTGCCATCTGCGCCGCCGACGGCAACCCCGGTGCAGTGTTGACCCACGCCGCCGACGTGTCCGATGAAGCCCAGGTGCTGGCCTTCGCCGAGGCGGTGGCGGCGTGGCGTCCGCACGTGAACCTGTTGTTCAACAACGCCGGCATCGGCGCCGCGGGCACCATCGTGGGCGGTGATCGGGCCATGTGGGAGCAGGTCTTCAACATCTGCTGGTATGGCGTGTACTACAACACGCTGGCGTTTCTGCCACAGCTGCTGCGGGCACCGGTGGGTCAGCTGATCAACACCAGCTCGGTGAACGGGTTCTTCGCCTCCATCGGCCCCGACACGCCCCACTCCGCGTACAGCGCCGCCAAGTTCGCGGTCAAAGGGTTCACCGAGGCCCTCATCACCGATTTCGCCCGCAACGCGCCCCATCTACGGGCCACGGTGGTGATGCCGGGACACGTGGGCACCGCCATTGCCAACAACACCGACAAGCTGCTCGGCCTGCACGATGATCTGGACAAAGTGCGGGCGCGTTATGCATCCTTCGGGCGCGATGCGTCCCGGTTGAGCGATGACGAGCTGCGTTCCCGCATGAGCCGGCGGGGTGACGCCTTTCGTGATACCGCCCCCACCAGCGCGGCGGAAGCGGCGGCCATCATCCTCGATGGGATTAAACACGATCGCTGGCGCATCCTGGTGGGAGCGGACGCTGAACTGCTCGACGACATGGTTCGCCAAGATCCCACCCACGCCTATGACGAGGACTTCTACCGGTCCTGGGTCAGCCGGGCCGGCGCGGGACAACGCTGAACATACCGAGGGGGATGGTGTGCAACAACTGACCGAGGAACAACGCCAACAGTGGGCGGTGGACGGGTATCTCCGTCTCGAGGGCGTCCTGAGCGAGGCCGAGGTGATGCGCTATCGCCAGGAGCTTGATCGCATCCGGCCGTTACCGGGGTGGGAGCCGGCCAAAATCGAAGGCCTGCCGATCGGGCACTACGAGTGGTTGGAAGGGGCCCGGGATGCGGATACGGAAGGGTTCATGGACCGCCGGGATCTGCTGGAGTACGGGCCGGGGTTCATGGACCTGATCGATTTTCCGCCGGTGTTCGACCTCATCGTGGACATCATGGGGCCGAACATACTGCTAAGTATGACCCAGGCCATCGTGCGGCCCTCGACGGAGAAGTTCCCCGGTTACA
The DNA here is from genome assembly GCA_046155365.1 of Acidimicrobiales bacterium. Classification (GTDB taxonomy): domain Bacteria; phylum Actinomycetota; class Acidimicrobiia; order Acidimicrobiales; family CAIXPF01; genus CAIXPF01. Next base: position 6,411 of record JBJXFH010000126.1, read on the forward strand.
TCCACACCGACGGCGGGGAGGCGCTGCGCGAAGTGCGGGTTTCGGAAACCAGCCGGCCCCTGGCGTTGAAGGCGCTGTATCTGCTGTCTGATGTGGTGGGCACCGATGCCGGGGCGTTCACGGTGTTCCCGGGGAGCCATCTACGGCCCTTCCCATCCCGGGTGGATCCGCCGCTCAGCCCCAAGTCTCCCGGGGCGGTACAGCTGCCGGGTCGCGCCGGTGATTGTTACCTGTTCTCCCATTCGCTGTGGCATGGTCCGTCGGCAAACCTGTCGGGACGGGCCCGCAAGACGTTGCTGTACAACTATTGCCAACTCTTCCTACGTTCCTATGACCATCACGACGTGAGCCCGGCGGCGGGGAACGGCACGGCCCGGCAACGGCGCCTGCTGGGGGATCTGGGCTATGACTTCCGGCCCGGCTCGTATTTCTATGTGCCGGTGGACCAGCAGCAGGTCATGACGAACGATCCCGGTTGAGTGGTGCCATGGGGGTGGCCAGCCCGTTCTTGGGGTTGTACATCAGCCGACCCTCGAGGCGGTGCATGCCGGTGCCGCAGATCAACATCTGGGCGCTGGGTTGACCTTCGGGGATCTCAATGGCGTGGATCATGTCCGGTAGCAAACCCCGAGCCTGGCCCGGTTTGAGCTCAACCTGACCCACTTCTTCCAGTTTGGCCCACGGTTCGGAACGGTCATCGGTGCGTCGATACAGGCGGTGGTGCTCGCCGCCCTCGATGGACACCTGCAACTGCCACGTCTGATGATCATGGGGTTTGGCCCGCACCCCACCGGCGCTCACGGTGAGGTACACACCGAACCGGTCATCGTCGCCCATCGACAGCTCGTGCAGCTTGATGCGGCGATCCTCCTCCGGCGGCGGGAACGCTTCCAGGCCGAACAGGTCCCGACGGGGGGCGATGGTGGCCGCAGCTTCGGCCGAGGCGGCTTCGATGAAGGCCTCGGTGACGCCCAACTCGGCTTCCAGCTCCCGCAGCCGGGCCACGAAGGTGACGAGCAGCTGGTCCCGCTCGGCGCTCAGATCGGTGGTGCTCATGGGCGCAGTATTGCCGCTCTCGATGGCCGGTGCCGGGATCAGGACCTGCGAGGTCAACGATGGCCGGCGGTCGGGTTCAGGTTTCGAACACGGCCAGCAACACTTCGGTGGCTTTGATGATGGCGGTGACGGGGTCGCCCGGGGCCAGGGCCAGATCCACCGCCGCTTCCCGGGTGATGGTGGCGGTCACGGTCTGGCCGTCACCCAACATGACCCGCACCACGGACAAGATGTCCCCGTGGGTGACGTGGCTGACCGTACCGACCAGTTGGTTGCGGGCGGACAGCTTGGGAATGGGCCGGCCCGCACCGGGTTGGCGTCTTTGGCCCACCGCGGTCAGGGCGGCGGCCAGGAAACGTTGGGTGGCGCGGGCAGTTTCACGGCGGAGGATGTCCGCGAAGTCATCGGTGGCGTGCGCCGGGCCCAGCAAGGTGTCGATGACGGGAGCCAGGGCCGCTTGCTGGGCCAGCAGGAAGACGGCGTTGTCCCGGCCCAGACGCTCACGCAGCGCCAGCTTCAATAATCCTTCGGTGCGGACGTCACGGACATGGGCCACCGGGCATTCCAACCACGCGTCCAACCCGCTGCGTCCGGTGGGGGTGATGGCCACCAGTACCTTGCCCAACCCGCGACCGGGGGCGTGTCCCGCCCGTTCCAGCAGTCCCTTGGCCACCAGTTGTTCCACCGCCCGGTAGGTGAGCTGCCGGGACAAGGACCAGACCTGACCGATCGGCCCGTCCGGCGCCAACTCGCGCACCAACGCCCAGCCGTGGGAGGCGCCGGCGGACACCAACGCCAGGCAGGCCCACTCACCCAGAGACGCCGGTGGCGGCGC
>JBJXFH010000128.1:0-12184 GCA_046155365.1 Acidimicrobiales bacterium
GTGTTCCGGGCCGAGGGAGGGCCGGTCCCCGTCACCGTTCGGGTGGCTCCCCGCTTCGATTACGGCGGGGTGGCCCCGTGGTTGCGGGCCCATGACGGCGGACGCTTCAGTGCCGTGGGGGGCAGCGAAGGGTTGGTCATCTGGTCCGACGTGGATCTGCGCATCGATGAGCACCAGGACCTGGTGTGCCAGCTGACCCTGCAACCGGGGGAGACCCGCCGGCTGTCGATCCGCTTTTGTGAGCCGGAACTGCTCGATGCGGACCCACCGGCGGACGGGGTGGACGGCGCCATGGTCGACGCCCGCTTGCTGGAGACGGTGGCCTGGTGGCGGAGTTGGTGTGGGCGGCAGGGCGGCTCCGGGCGGCGGGACCCGGCGGTGCTGCGCTCGGCGCTGGTGCTGAAATCCTTGGTGACGGCCAACACCGGCGCCATTGTGGCCGCGCCCACCACCTCGCTACCGGAGGAAATCGGTGGGGAACGGAACTGGGATTATCGCTACAGCTGGATTCGGGACAGCTGGCTGACGGTGCGGTCCCTGGCCGACCTGGGGTTCGAGGCCGAAACCGACGGATTTCGCCGTTTCGTGGAGCGTTCCGCCGCCGGATCCGCCAACGAGGTGCATCTGCTGTACGGGGTGGACGGCTCCCACCGGGCCCCCGAGGTGGTGCTGGAGGAGCTCGAGGGTTACCGGGGGTCGGCCCCGGTGCGCATCGGCAACGCCGCCAGCACCCAACTGCAACTGGACATGTACGGGTACCTGGTGGAGCTGGCGTGGCAGTGGACCCAACGCGGCCAGGCCCCCGACCATGCCTACGCCGGATTCATCGCCGAGATCGTGGCCCTGGTGTGTGATCTGTGGGCCCGGCCCGACCACGGCATCTGGGAAGTTCGCAACGAGCCGCAGCATTTCGTGCACTCCAAGGCCCTGTGCTGGACCGCGGTGGACCGAGGGGTACGGTTGGCCGACGCCGGTGCGTTGCGCAACGGTGGGCCCATCGATCGGGACCGCTGGTGTCAGGTACGGGAGGACATACGGGCCAGTATCTTCGGCCAGGGGGTGTCCGCCCGTCGGGGCAACTTCGTGCAGGCCTACGGCAGCGAGGAACTGGACGCCTCACTACTGCTGTTGCCCGCGGCCGGGTTTGTGGCCGTGGACGATCCGCACATGGTGGCCACCGTCGACGCCATCATCGAAGAACTTGACCAGGATGGGCTCATCCGGCGTTACCGCACCCCCGATGGCCTGCGCGGCGGCGAGGGTCAGTTCGTGGCCTGCACGTTCTGGCTGGTCGAATGCCTGGCCGGGCAGGGCCGCCACGCCGAGGCCCGGGCCTATTTCGATCGGGTCTGCGTGGCCGGCAACGACCTGGGTCTGTTCGCCGAGGAGTTCAATCCCCGCACCGGCGAACTGCTCGGCAACTTCCCCCAGGCACTCAGCCACCTGGCCCACATCGGTGCCGCCCTGGTCCTGGCCAAATCCGATCACGCGCAAGCCTGAACCCCTTACCCCCGACCCCTGACCCCTCTGTCTGGAGCAATCATGCCGCTCAGTCCCGCCAGCGTGGCCACCCGCGACGATCTGCCCGACTGGCGGGTGTTCCTGCGCCGCCTCGAAGCCACCTTCACCGCCATACCCTCCAACATATCCTCCAACATACCGTCCAGTACGGGTACGGCGTTCCGGGCGGCGGCGGCGTTCATTGAAACGGTGGCCCAGGCGGCGGACGAAGCCGATCACCATCCCGACGTTGACCTGCGCTACCCCGGTCGGGTCCACGTGGTGCTCACCACCCACGCCGCCCGGGGCCTGACCGACCGGGACATCACGCTGGCGAAAGCCGTTTCGGAACTGGCCGCCGCGGCCGGCATGGTCAGTGACCCCACCTCGGCGTCGGTGCTGGAGCTCGCGGTGGACGCCGTGGACATCGCCGCCATCCGTCCGTTCTGGAAGGCGGTGTTGGGTTACCGGGACGAGCCGGTGGCCAAAGGCGAAACACCCGTCAACCTGATCGATCCGCTCGGCGTGGGCCCCGCGGTGTGGTTCCAGCAGATGGACGCCCCCCGCCCCCAACGCAACCGCATCCACCTCGACATCAACGTGGCCCACGACATTGCCGAGGCCCGGGTGGCGTCCGCCATCACCGCTGGGGGCCGGCTCATCAGCGACCGCGACGCCAAGGCGTTCTGGGTGCTGGCGGACCCCGAGGGCAACGAGATCTGCGTCTGCACCTGGCAGGACCGGGACCAGCCCGCCGATTGACGGCAACGGGCTGCTCTGAACTGGTGTTTTGGGCGGGACCCGGTTCAAGGATCACCACTTCGAGGTCGATCGATGAGCCGTGAGCACGTCGTGGCAGACCGGGCCCGGGGTAGCCGAGGTTATGACCCAAGCCGCCCCCGGTGGACCGATCGCCAAGGCGGCCCGGGCCTACGGTGACGACTATCCGACGGTCACTTATGACCGCACCATCCGTGCCGCGGCGGTGCTGCTTTGTCTCGCCTCGGTGATCTACGTGCCCTGGGTGTTCGTGTCCCTGGGCCCCCATTGGTGGATCTCGGTACCGTTCGCTGCGGTCACACTGTGGTCCGTCGGTTACGCCATACTGACGGCGGTGAACCTGTCCACCCGCAAGGTCCCGCCCCATCACGTGGTGGCCACCGGCGCCGAGCCCTTGGTGGCGGTCATCGTTCCCACCTGCGGGGAACCGGTGCCCATGATTCTGCGCAGTGTGCTGTCGATCCTCGAACAGGACTGGCCCACGGAACGACTTTTTGTGGTGGTGTCCGACGATGGGCACGACCCCGCCCTACGCCGGGCTCTGGAACCGCTTCCGGTGCGGTACTTCGATCCACCGGGGCGATGGGCGCCCGGCCGTGACGGCGCCGCCAAGGCCGGCAACCTCAATGCCGCCCTGGACTGGGTGCTGGAACAACACCCCGACGTGGCCTGGATCGAAACCCGCGACGCCGACGATGAAGTGGGTTCCTCTCACTTCTTGCGGGAGGTGGTGGGCCAGTTACTGCATGATCCCAAATTGGCTTACGTGCAGACCATCAAGGAGGCGCAGGTCAGCGCCGGGGACCCGTTCAACAATTGGGAGCCGGTGTTCTACCGGGGCGAGATGCTGGCCCGCAACGCCCACAACGCGGCGTTTCCGTGCGGGTCGGGGGTGGTGTGGCGTCGTGAGGCGCTGAGCGACATCGGCGGGTTTCCCACCTGGAACCTGGTGGAGGACCTGCAATCCGGTATCGAAGCCTTGCGGAGAGGGTGGCGGGGCCTGTACCTGCCCATCGTCGGGGCGGTGGGCCAGATCGCTCCCGAGGACCTGCCCAACTTCGTCAAGCAGCGCGGCACGTGGGCCATTGACACCATCCGGCTGATGATCTGGGGTGACCTTCGCGGGCTGAGTTGGCGCCAACGGGGCTTCTTCTACGGCCAAGCGGCGTTCTACCTCGACGCCTTCGCCATGGCGGTGTACCTGCCCTGCGTGGGACTCACCCTTTGGGGCCTTCCCCCGCTCGACAGTGACCTTCGCGGGTTCTTGTTCTGCTTTGCGCCGATGATGGTGGCGATGGAGTTGTGGTTGCTGGCATTGAACCGGCCGTTCTTCGATCGACGGATCCGCCAACGCAACCCCTACGGCGCCCTGTGGCGTCAGCGTGCCATGCGAGCCGGTATGGCGCCGGTGTTCGTCAAAGCGGCGGTGCAGGCCATCATCGGCGGCCGCCACCGCAAGCCGAGCTATGTGGTGACCCGCAAGGCGCACGACATGCGTTGGCATTGGCGCCAAACGGTGCCCCAGAGCGTGGGCTTGGCCGCAGTGGTGGTCATCGCCATCGTGGCGGTGTTCCAACGTCGGCTGCCCACGTTGTCCCAATTGGTGGTGGGCACGTACTGGGGGGCGCTGAACACCATGCTGCTCGGTACCTTCATCACCCGGGGCTGGCACGGGCTGTGGCGCGGCGGCGCGTTGGCCCGCGCTTCCGCCAGGCGTTTGGCCAGCCGGCCCGGGGCCACTACCGGCTGACCCGGCCCTTCCACCCGCCCCGGTAGGCTCCGCGGGTGCCAGGCGCCCACCCCCCGACGCCCACCACCGAAGCGTGGACCAGCCGGACCGGTTTCCTGCTGGCCACCACCGGCTCCGCGGTGGGCATCGGCAGCATCTGGAAGTTCCCCTACGAGGTGGGCGTCAATGGCGGCGGCGCTTTCGTGGTGGTCTACGCCCTGGGCCTGGCGCTGGTGGTGGTGCCGCTGCTGCTGGCGGAGTTCGCGGTGGGTCGGCGGGGCGGAACGGACGCCGCCACCAGCATCGGCTTGGTGGCCTCCGCGGTGCACGCTTCACCGCGCTGGCGCGCCGTGGGCATACTCGGGGCTCTGACCAGCTTTCTGGTGCTCAGCTTCTACGCCGTGATCGGTGGCTGGACGCTGTACTACGCGGTACGCACCGCCGGGTGGGGTCTGCCCGACGATGCCCCCGGCGTCCAGCGTGAGTTCGATCAACTCCTGGGTTCGCCGTGGTGGATGATCACCTTCCAGGCGTTGTTCCTGGCCCTGCTGGCGGGGGTGGTGACCCGGGGTGTGCAACGCGGCATCGAGCGGGCCATGAAGGTCCTCATGCCCACGCTGGGGGTGCTGCTGGTGGCCCTGGCCATCTATTCCACGGTTGCCGGGGACGCCGGCGCGGCGTTGCGGTTCCTGTTCGTGCCGGACTTTGGGCAACTCACCGGCCGGGCGGTGCTGGAAGCGCTCGGCCTGGGGTTCTTCTCCATCGGTGTGGGCCTGGGCCTGATGATCACCTACGCCGGGTACGCCAGCCCCGACACACCGCTGCGGATGGTGGCGGTGGCCTCGGTGGCGGCAGATTCCACGGTGTCGGTTCTGGCCGGTTTGGCGGTGTTCCCGGTGGTGTTCGCCAACAACCTCGACCCCGCCAGCGGACCGGGCCTGGTCTTTGTCTCCCTTCCGCTGTCATTCACCGAGATGCCGTTGGGGCGGGTGGCGGCGGTGGCGTTCTTCGTGTTGTTGTTCGTGGCGGCGGCCGGTTCCGCGGTCTCCATGCTCGAAGGTGTGGTGGCGGTGCTGGGCCACCGCATGGGCTGGTCCCGCCGGCGAGCCGTTGCCGTGGCCACCCCCACCTGCCTGCTGGCCGGTCTGGCCACGGTGTTGTCCTTCAACCATTGGGCGGAGTGGCACCCGTTGGGCGGGCTGGACCGTTTCGCCGGCGCCACGGTGTTCGACCTGATCGATGAAGCCACCTCCAATCTGCTGTTACCGCTGGGCGGGCTGGCGCTGGCCATCTTCACCGGCTGGATCCTCGGCACCCGGGCCGTGGGCGAATCACTCGGTTTACGACGCAGCGAACGGGTGGTGCTGAACGTGGCGCTGCGTTACGTGGCCCCCGCCGCCATCGTGGCCGCCACGCTCGGCTCGTTCATCTGATCGTTCACGACATCGGCGAGGCGCCGTCCACGAGATGTTGGCGTTCGTGAGCCAAGCGCAGCGCGTCGGCGGCGAAGTGCTCGATCGCCTCCCAGTCGGTGTAGTCGTAGTCGGTGTCGGTGTCGGTGTCCTCGCCCTGTTTGGCGGCGATGGCGTGCATGACCCGCCGTTTGAGCCAGCCGTAGCGGGTGTAGGTCAATGCACCGGCGAAGAGGCCGACCAGGTCAGGGTCCACGGCGGTGGCGTCGAGCAATCGGTGCAACAACCGGTGGGCCTCCGTCGTGTGGGCCTGGTCCTGCGCAGCGGAGGCCAGGCTCACTTGGAACATTGCCAGGGGCATGTCGTTGAGTTCGTCGGCGTAGCGGGCCAGCCAGCGGGTGAGGGCCTTGGAGTGCCGACCGGCGTGTACAGAATCTCCGGCGATTACCGCATCGAATGCCTCCGGTGGCGGGGCGTCCTCGGCGAGTGCCACCGTCACCACCGCGCCGCCGGCTCGAAACACGCCAGCGACACGCTCCGCGACTTTGGCGGTATGTCCTTCGCCCGAGTGGTAGGCGAGCAGCACTCGCAGCGGTGTCGGATCAGCGCTGCGGGTCAGGTCGACGTCGGGTTCGGTATCGGGGGTGTCCGTGCTCATCGGCCCACCCTGCAAGAGCGGGCCTTTGACGGTCAGGGCCAAAGGGCCCCACCGCAGCATTCATTGGCCAAAGCAGGGTCACAGCATCGCCTCCCGACGGAGTTGGGCAAAGGCGATCGCACCGGGAATCACCGGACACCAAAACGTCAGCAAGTGGTACAGCAACACCGCCGCGGCGGCATTGCCCGCTTCGATGGAGGTTGCCGTCAAACCGGTGAGGAGCGCCGCCTCGATGGCACCAATACCGCCCGGTGTGGGACTGAGCGACCCTATGGCGGCGGCGGCGAGGTAGATCACCACGCATGCAATGAATGGTGCGGTGGCTCCGACGCTGCGCACCACGGACCACAGGGTCAAGCAGTGGCTGGTCGTCACCACCGAAGCCCCGACCAGCAGGGCCTTCCGATGTCTTGACTGCACGAACACCATACGGAAATTGCCAAGGACCTCTCCGAGGGTGTGGCGATCCTGGCGGCCCAGCTTCAGGGCGGCGAGCACCACCCCTAGCAGCACCAAGGCCCCGCCGACGCCGAGCAAGAGGCGACTGCCGTCGGGCGGTGTGATGCCACGGGGAAGTCCACCCGTCAGCGGAAGCAGTGCGATGAAGCCGATGACGTGGATCACCAGAATGGCACTGGCGTTGGCGGCCACCGATGCCAGCGCTTGGCCCCGGCTGGCGCCGAGCCGTTGCAGGTAGCGCACTGACACCGCCATCCCACCGATACCGCTGGGGGCGAGCCGGTTGGCGAAGGCCATGGCCAGTTGCACCACCAGGGTCGCAGGGCCCGGCAAGGCCACGGTGGTAGCCCCGGCCATCACCAGCGCCGAACCAAGGTAGGTGGCCGTGATGGTCAGCAGGCACAGGATCAGCCACCATGGTGAGGCGGTGGTTGCCAGACGAACCGCCGAACGTGATTGGTCCGCCCGGGCCAGAAGCAGGGTCACGGCGACGCTGGCGACAACCAACGTCAGCAGCCGCCGCAGCAACCGAACATGACTGAACTCGATGTTGAGCGTCGCACTGTCGATTGCAGGCACCGGCAGGCGCGAGGTCACCACGGCACGAGTGTCTCTGACGATCAGCGATCGCAGCAGGGCCTAATGTGTAAGGAGACCCGGCCGAATGGCCCGGCGAGATGGTGATGGGGCAGCGAGGCGTCTGTTGGACTCGGTGCTCACATGACCAAGGTGACCTGGGCCATGAGCGGTCCTTCCACACAAATGACCAAGGCCAGGGGGCTGTTCATGAGCATGGACAAGTTGGTGGGTCGGGACTTTGAAAAGGGGTTGTCGCGCCTCAAGGAGCTTGTTGAGGGCTAACAGGGCGTTACCATCGGCACGGTGAACGATCGCCAACCTGTAACGGACTGGTCCACCGACTTCGATCATCTCAGCGACGAGTGGGCGTCGGGCAGCCCTGAGATCCTGGCCGATCTCCGTGAGCGCTGCCCGGTGGCCCATACCGACCGGTTCTTCGGGGCCTACCTGGTGTCGCGCTACGACGACATTGGTGAGGTGGCCCACAACACCACCACGTTCTCCAGCCGCATCACCGCAGTCAACGAGAACCATCCGGACAACATCAAGCTCGAACTGCCCCCCATCACCTTGGATCCGCCGGTCCACACGCCTATCCGCCGGGCCCTGCTGCCGGCGTTCAACCCGCGTGAGACCGCCGCCCTCGAACCGTTCGTGGCTGCCACCGTGGCGGCGTTGCTCGACGCCATCGCCGATCGGGAGTTGGTGGACGGCGCTCTCGACTTCGCGCAGCTGGTGCCGGTGGAGGTGATGATCCGGCTGTTCGGGGTGGCGCCGGACATGGGGCCGCAGTTCCGGGCCTGGGTCGACGGCATGTTGAAAGACGGCCAGGTGGACATCGAGATCGCCCGCAAGGCCAACCGTGAGATCCAGGCTTACTTCGCCGCCCAGCTGCAGGACCGGCGGGCCAACCCCACCGAGGATCTGGTGACCATGGTGCTCAACGCCACCGCCACGCTGGAGGACGGCACCACCCGGCCCTTCAGCGAACGGGAGCGCATCGGGGCGCTGTACGTGTTGATGCTCGGCGGGATCGACACCACCTGGTCCTCGTTGGGCTCGGCGCTGTTCCACCTCGGCACCCACCCTGAGGACCTGGCCCGCCTGGTGGCTGAGCCTGAGCTGGTCCCCGGTGCCATCGAGGAGTTCCTGCGCTTCTACTCGCCGGTCACCATCGCCCGGTACATCACCGAGGATGCCGAGGTGGCGGGCTGCCCGGTGAGCGCCGGTGAGCGGGTGCTGCTGGCCTACCCTTCCGCCAACCGCGATCCGTCGCACTTCGATCAGCCCGACGAGGTGATCATCGACCGTCAGGCCAACCGCCACATGGCCTTCGGGGTGGGCATCCATCGTTGTTTGGGCTCCAACCTGGCCCGCATGGAGCTGGCGGTGGCGCTGCGGGGTTGGATCGAGCGCTTCCCCCGTTTCGAGCTGGCAGTGGACCCCTCGGACATCCGCTGGTCGGTGGGCCCAGTGCGCGGCCCGCGTTCCGTACCCCTTCGTATCCTGGCGGGCTGAGCCGGTCAGGTCCCGGACGCGACAGTGGGTGCGGCCCCCGCAAGGACCGCACCCACCGGCTCAGTTCAGCTGGGTCAGATCTGACCGTTGCGCAGCAGGCGACCCGGGGTGGCCCCGGTGCACTCGCCCTTGCGGAACGTCTCTACCCCGTTGACCAGGATGTGGTGGTAGCCCTTGGCCCGCTGCACCCGGCGCCACTCGCCACCGGGCAGGTCATGGACGACGTCACCGATCCAGTTGGGCTCAACCTCGAGCTCTTCCATGTCGTAGACCACCACGTCGGCGGCGGCGCCCTCGCGCAGCACGCCACGGTCCTTGAAGCCGGCCGCGTGCGCCGCCAGGGCGGACATGCGGTAGTGGGCCTCTTCGAGGGTGACCTTCTTCTCGTCCCGCACCAGCCAGCGCAGGTAATCGGTGCTCCAGCTGCCACCGTTGAAGAACTTGGTGTGAGCCCCACCGTCGGATACGCCGGGCACGGTATAGGGCGAATCGTTGGTCAGCTCGGCCATGAAATCGGCGTTGGAACCACGATCCGGGCCCAGGAACTCCACGTTGAGATCGCCCTTGAGCGAAAGGTCCAACATGACCTCGATGGGGTGCTTGCCCTCGTCGGTGGCGATGTCACCGAGGCTGCGGCCCACGTACTGCTGCAGGTTCTGCTGACGGTTGACGCCCTGCACGATGAGCCGCTCGGGCTTGCCGCCCACACCGGCCTGGATGGCCTGCAGGCGCCGGTCCGCTTCCTCGGCCTCCGCCAGCACCGCTTGACGCAGTTCCGGATCGGCCATCTTCTCCATCTTCTCTTCCTTGGTGCCGGTGGTGATCTCTCGCCACGCCGGGCTGGCGTCGTAGAGGTTCCAATGCTCCAAGGTGAACGCGAAACCAACCCGCAGCGTGGCGGTCTGGCCGAAGATGGGCAGGCCCTTGGCCCGAACCCGGTCCAGCCAACGCAACGAACGGCGGTGGACCTCGGGGTTCATGCGGGCGGGGGCGATGGCGTTGTACAGGATCGGGCGGCCTGATATCTCGGCCAGCTTCTCCACGAAGGCCAGGTCGGCCTTGATGTTGTCGGTGGCCTGGGTGATCTGGATGAATCCCTCGTCCCGATCGGCCAATACTTCACCGAGGGCCAGGATGTCCGCATCGCACATGGTGTCAGTCACCATGGGGGAACCATCGAAGTCGGCCTGGGTGGAGTTGGGCCCCAGCCGCTGAATGGAGAAACCACACAGGCCGGCCTCCATGCCCTCGTGCAACAGGCGCTGCATTTCCTTGCGCTCAGCCTCTGTGGCGGGGCGGGTCTTGGCCGCTTCGAGACCCATCACATAGGTCATGAGCGAGGCGGTGGGCATGTACTGGATGCAGTTCACACCCAGCGGGGCCCGGTCCAGGCTGTCGAGGTACTCGGGGATGGTTTCCCAATCCCACTTCGGCAACATGCCCTCCACCATGGATGCCATGGGGATGGCCTCGGTGCGGACCATGGTGAGCATGGAGCGCTCGACGAAATCGGGCTTGACGGGGGCGAACCCGAAGCCGCAGTTGCCCAGCACCACGGAGGTCACGCCGTGCCAGGACGAGGTGGTGCACCACGGGTCCCAACGGATCTGGGCGTCGTAGTGGGTGTGAAGGTCAATGAAGCCGGGGGCCACGATCTTGCCGGTGGCGTCAATGACATTGGTCGAGACCGCTTGGGGCTTACCGCCGATCTTGGCGATTTTGCCGTCCTTGATCCAGATGTCACCTGTGTAGCGCGGTACGCGGGTACCGTCGACAATGGTGCCGCCTCTGATCTGCAGGTCGTAATCGTGCACGCGGATCCTCCTCGCAAGAACGTATCGGTCACAACGATAGGCCAGATCGCTGCCCGCCGTGCGATTCCTCAACCAACCACTGAACGTGGCGGTGTGCTCACAGGACGTTTCGGCGAATCGACGTAGATTCGGTCCGTAAATAAGCTGGTCAGACCGCCTTTTTGTTGCCGTTCGATCAGGGGATGTCGATCACGTCGCCGGCGGGGCCCTCGTGGTGAGGGTGCGTTTCGTGAGGAGCTTTCACCGGCTCACCGCTGACGGGGACGGTCCGGGTCAGGAAATCGATCACCGAATCGGCGAATACGTCGTTGCGATCCCCCGCCACCATGTGCCCGGCGTCGGTGACGTTCACGTATTCGCTGTGGGGACACAACTCCAAGAATGCCTGCGCGCCCTCCTCGGACAGCACATCGGACAGGCCGCCCCGCACCAACATCGTGGGCAGGCTGAGGTTGGAGGCGCACGCTTCAAGCCGCAAACGTCGGGCTTCGAGGTCCCGGCGCCCGGCCCGGAAACGGGGATCCCAGTGCCAGTGGTAGCGCCCGTCGTCACCGAGGCGGACGTTCTTGCCCAGCCCATCCAGGTTTTGCATGCGCTTGCGGTGGGGCTGGTAACTGGCAATGGCCTCCGCCACCTCCTCCAGCGAGTCGAAACCCTCGGGCTTTTGGCCCATGAACGCCTGGATCTTCTCCGCCCCCTCGGGCTCGATGCGGGGGCCGATGTCCACCAGCACCAAGGCGGTGGCGTCCACCCGATCCTCACCGATGGCCACCAGGCTGGTACCGCCGCCCATGGAGGCGCCCACCAACACCGCCCGCCGCCCACCCAGCGCGTCGATCACCGCGATGAGGTCATCGACCATCACGTCCATGCCGTAGGTGCCGTCCGCGGCCCAGGTGGAATCGCCATGGCCCCGAGCGTCAAAGGCCACCGCGTGGTAGCCGGCGGCGCCCAGGGTTTCGCCGGCACCTTTCCAGGCGTGACGGGTCTGACCGCCGCCGTGTTGCAACAACACCAGCGGCCCGTTGGGATCACCCCACGAATCCCCGGCGATGATCACCCCACCGGTGCCCTCCCAATGGTGCATGGGGTCCGGCGTGCCCGGCAGTCGCCGCCCGGCGTTGGTCGGTGGCGTGTTCGCGCTGGTGGTATCGGTCATGTCGTAGCCCCCCAAGAGCCCGTAATGGTCCTTCCACTGTAGGGGGGTTCTGCTCGCTGATCGGCTCGGGGTGGTTGTGGCTCGCCTACTGTGCGCTTTCGGTTTCTGCGTTTCGTTTTCTGCGACCACGGGGGAGAGCACAATGGGTGAGTTGGACGGACGGGTGGCCTTGGTGACCGGCGGGGCCCGGGGGCAGGGCGCGGCCGAAGCCCGGATCTTCGCCGCTGAGGGTGCAACCGTGGTCATCACCGACGTGCTCGACGATCAGGGTGAGCGCACCGCCGGCGAGATCGGCTGTGATTATCTCCATCTCGATGTCACCTCCGAAGAGGGCTGGGCCTCGGTGGTGGCCGATGTGGTCCGCCGTCACGGGCGGCTCGACATCTTGATGAACAATGCCGGCATCTTCCAGCCGGCCCGCTTGGTCAACACCTCCACCGATCTGTGGAATCGCACCGTGGCCATCAACCAGACCGGCGTCTTTCTCGGCATGCGCACCGTGGTCCCGGCCATGGTCGACGCCGGCAACGGTGGCTCGATCATCAACACCTCCTCCATCGCCGGGCTCGAAGGCGG
>JBJXFH010000138.1:0-13196 GCA_046155365.1 Acidimicrobiales bacterium
CGCCAATCGTTCGGTTCGTACCCCGCGGTATCAGTCACCCAGCAACGTGGCGAGTAGAACACCGCCGGCTCGGCCACGATGGGGGTGTCCACGCCCTTGAGCCAATGATCGAACCACTCGAAGTACGGATCCCGGGCCCAGTATTGCCGTTCGTACACGAAGTAATGGTCGTTGGGGCCGATCCACAGTTTCTGGTTACCGACCCGGGCCTGGATCTCGGTGAACGCCGCCAGCACGCTGGTCAGGAAGATGTCGAACCAGGTGGTGACGTGAAAACCGGGCACGTTGATGTTGGCCCGGAAGTTGTGCGCCGCCCGGAAGGCGTCCGGTGCGGGATGGGAGATCAGCTCGTCCAAGAACGGCTGCCATACCGAGAAGTCCGGGTAGCCCAACAGCGGCAGGTGCATCCACTCCTCGGTGTTCAAGTACGGCGGGCGTTGGTGGCGGGCCCCATCCAACGCCTTGAACCGGGCGGTGGCGTTGGCGGCGTGTTGGGCCAGTTCCTCGGGACTACGGCCGCTGCGTCGGGCCACCGCATCCCGGTGGGTATGGGACAGGCCGGGGATGTTGTTGGCCACCCACAGCCACAGCCGCTCCATCTCGATGGAACCACCCTCGTACACCACGTCGTCATAGATGGAGGACCCGCCAACCTGCGCGAACAACGCCTTCACGCTCGGATGGTTCTGCGACGCCGCCGCCAGCGCCGTGGTGGATCCCGCCGATGAACCGGACAGCCCCACGTTGCCGTCACTCCACGCTTCGGTGGCGATCCACTCCAACAGATCGAACCCGTCGAGGGCATCGTCGCCGTAGACATGGTCCTCGCCCTCGGAGGCATACCGGCCCCGGCAGTCCTGGTACACCGCGGCGTACCCCCGGGCCACGATCACCTGCCAGCCGTGCTTGATGGCCCCGCGCATGGGCGCCGCCGGATCGGGCAACCAGCCTTTGGCCGGGTTGACCACATCACCGCCGGGGGGCTCGTTGGTGATGCCGTAGGGGGTACGGTGCACGATCACCGGAAATCGTTTGCCGGCTGCGGCAGGACCGGTCGGCAGGTACACGAAGGTGTTAAGCCGCACCCCGTCCCGCATGGGCACCATGGCCGAAAAGCACCGGGCCCCGTCGATCTCCTGCATCGCTGACCATGCTGACTGTGCTGACATGCTCGCTCCCCCTGCCCGTCACCGGCCCCGTTGCCACGCTGCTCACCGCGCCCGTTGACCGGTGCGGGTGCCGGGACGCGGAGGTTACCCGGCGGGGCCCGGGCCGGCTACGGTCCCCATGATGGAGTTGTCGGCCCCGGAGTTGGGCGTGCTGCGGGCCCTTGACCGGTGGAGCGCCAAGACCGATCCGGACTCGGCGGACTCGTTGAACTCGTTGGGCTCGTTGGACTCGGCGTCACTGTCCGCGATGTGGGGTGGGGTGACGGCGGGGCTGTTGGCCTGCCAAACCCCGGCGTGGACCGAGTGCCATGTGCGCATCCTCGATCGGCTGATCACCAAGCTGGGCCGCCGGGCCGAGGTGGCCACGGACGCGCTCCCGCTGGGCACGCTGCTGGCGTTGCACGGGCTGCGATCAATGGTGCTGGCCAATCACCACCGGGCCGGGCGTCGCGGTGCCACCGGTCCCGGGGAGGACGCCGCCCCCGATCCTGACGAGTTGGCGGTGCGCGCCGCTGAGTTTCTGCGCCAGGGAGACCTCGCCATACCATTGAGTATGTCACCCGAAGGTACCGTACCTTCGGGTATGTCCAAAGGGCGGGTGTTCAAGGGTTTGCTGGAGGGCGTGACGCTGGGTCTGGGGCTGTGGCTCTACGATCGCCACCACCATACCGACTGGCATGTCCGGTGTTTCGGGGCCTGGTGGGCGACGGCGGCAAGTTCGGCAAGCACCGTGGTCGGCTCCCAGGCTGCGGCGCTGGCGTGGTTCCTCACCCCGCAAGCCCCCGCCGCCGCCGAGCCCCTGCTGGAGCGGATGTGGCTCACCAACCCGGCCTCATCCGCGGCGTATACCTCAGACACCTCAGACACCTCAGACACCTCAGACACCTCAGCGGTCGAAACGTTGGCGATGCAGGTGCTGGTAGCCACCGAGTGGTCCCTCACGCAGGCGCCGGCGCTACGTGAGCAACTCCTCGCGGCCTTGCTGCAGGCCAGCGCCGGAGCGGGTGATGGCCAGCAGGGCGCCGGCCAGCAGCGCGATGAACCTCTGTGGGGCCCGGGTGACGGGGCGGCCAAGGGTGCCGCAGCCGTAGCGGGCGCCCCCGGGAGCTGGGAGGCGCTGTGCCGTGCCCCGCTGGCCGCCTCCGCCCAGGTGATCGATGTGGATTTTCCGATGGTGGCGTTCACCCGGGCGGAGTGGATCAACGGGTTTCTTCATGTCGGGCTGGACGTACAGGACGCACAAAGCAACACACCGGGCGAAGGGGTGGCATCGTCCCGTCGCACCACGTTCCGCATCGTGGGAGCCGAACCCCGGGTGTGGTGGGCGAGCGGCATGGCCAACATCACCACCGAGATGAGCGCCACCGCGGTGTCCATCACGGTGCCGCTGATGAGCGGCACCATCGAGTTCGCTCCCAGTAGCTACTGAACCCTGCGGCGATGACCGATGTCGACGGCCCGGGGCACCAGAAGCACATGAAATACATCAAGACGGATTTCTCTGGCGGATTTTGGACACGACGCGCCCCTGTTCCCCCCGGAATGTCGACGATGGGTAGTTGCCCCGTCTCGGTGCGTCGAGATTTCGGCGGGAGCATCGGCCATACGTGTCCAAAATCCGCCAGAAACCCGGCACTGACCCGTTCGGGACCCCGGACGGCTCCCCAGGGCGGTCAGGCGACCATGGTCAGCGCTTTTCGCGCGCCACCGTCTCCACGTCCTCAAGGTGGGCCACGTCACCGTCGGCAATGTCCTCCTTGACGCCCAGATCACCGTGGGCCCGCTTGACCGCCTCCTCGGCGTCGGCGGGATCCACGTCAACGTCGGCCCGCTCGGCCAGCGCCTTGCCCTCAGCCTCGCGGTCTCCCGTGGCCCAATGCAGCAACTGCTTGACGCTGGGCTTGTCCTTACCCTCGGAGCGTTCGTGGGAGCTGTCCTGATCTGCCATGGCCCATCCCTACCCACTTCGACCAGGACACAACCGCCGATCGGCGTCGTGTTGACACCCCAGTCGAGTATCGTTTCCCGACAGGACCGTTCAGTTGATTTGGGGGATTTGCATGGCGACCTATGACCTGCACATCAAAGGTGGCACCATCGTCGACGGCACACGGGTGCCCCGCTATCAGGGGGATCTGTGGATCAAGGACGGCAAGGTGGCCCAGATCGGGGGCCGGGCCAAAGGGGACTCGGAGCGGGTTATTGACGCCACCGGCCTCATCGTGGCCCCCGGTTTCGTGGATCTGCACACCCACTACGACGCCCAGATCCGCTGGGATCCGTACTGCACCATTTCCGGTTGGCACGGCGTCACCTCGGTGGTGTTGGGCAACTGCGGGTTCGGCTTCGCCCCGGTCAAGCCGGACTTCCAGGAGCGTTCGATCCTGACCATGGTCCGCACCGAGGCCATTCCTTATGTCTCCATCAAAGAAGGCATGCCCTTCGATTGGGAGACCATCCCCGAATATCTGGACAGCCTGGAGCGGGCCCCGCTGGGCGTGAACTGCATCCAGTACATGCCGGTGGCGTCGCTCATGACCTACGTGATGGGCCTGGAAGCGGCCAAGACCCGCCCGGCCACGGACACCGAGCGCAAGGAAATGCAGCGCCTGTTGCACGAGGGTATGGACGCCGGGCTGTCCGGGTTCTCGCTGCAGCGCCTGGGCCGCAACTCCACCCAGGCGGACTATGACGGCTCGCCCATGGTGACGGACACCATGGTGGATGAGGACATCCTGGCCTTGGCCGAGGTGCTGGCCGAGCGGGATGAGGGCTTCATCCAGATCACCCAGGCCACCGGCAAGATCAAAGCGGACCTGGCCTTCGTGGAGAAACTGGCGGAGGTGTCCGGGCGTCCGGTCATCCACAACGCCATCGCCCCCACCCGCCGCAACCCCGATCCGCACCGCAAGTCCCTGGCCTGGTTGCAGCGTTGCTGGGACAAGGGCCTGCAGATCTACGGGCAGTGCGGGTTGAACCGGGCCGGTTTCGCGTTCACCCTGGAGCACTGGAACCTGTACGACTTCTCCAAGCCGTGGCGTGAGATGACCACCGGCACCTTTGAGGAGAAGTTGGTCAAGATGGCGGACCCCGAGATGCGAGCCGCCATCGTGCAAGCCGAAACCGACAAGGGCGACCGCTACCGCAAGCTGCGTGCCGGCGTGGGTGGCCCGCTCGAGAGCCTGATGGTGCAGAGCGTCAACCGGGTACCGGAATTGCAGAAGTACCTCGGTCGCTCGCTCAAGGACATCGGTATCGAGGAGGGCCGTCACCCCGCCGAAGTCATGTTGGACATCTCCTTGGCCAGTGATCTCAAGGCGGAGTTCCTGGGCCCGGACAAGGGTTCCAACGCCGATTTCATGAAGGAACTGTTCGACTCGCCCTACACCCTGCCCGGTGTGTCTGACGGCGGGGCGCACGCCAAGTTCTTCACCGGCGGCGCCTGGACCACGGACATTCTGAGCTGGCTGGTCCGTGACGAGCAGAAGTTCACCTTGGAAGAGGCCCACTACCGCATGTCCGCCCTGGCCGCGCACGCCGCCGGGTTCCGTGACCGTGGCGTGCTGCGCGAGGGTGCCGCTGCCGACGTGGTCGTGTACGACATGGAAGAACTCGACGTTGACCCCAAGTGGATCGGCGAGATCGCTCATGACCTGCCCGGCGGCGAATGGCGTCGGATCCAGCGGGCCAAGGGCTATCACTCGATCATCGTGAACGGGGTGGAGACCTTCCACGACGGCGAATGCACCGGGGCCACCCCCGGTCGTCTGCTGCGCCACGGTCGCGGCTGATCACCCGGCCCGAGCTGCCCTGCAACTGACCTTCCGCCGCCGGTTGAGCCCCTTTGCGGGGTCCGACCGGCGGCGGTGGGCGTTTTCAGACCCGGCGTGTCAGTCCACCGCCGCCTGGGCCGCTTCCAGCAAGACCCGGGAGCGAATGTCCCCGACGGTGCCCTCGCCCATGCGGTTCATGACGAAAGCCAGGGTCATCTCCCGCTCCAGATCGTTGACCACCACCGAGCCGCCCCAACCACCCCAGTAACAGGACCGCTGATTGAGGGGCATGATCTGGTCGGGCGAGGCCAGCGCCCAGCCGACACCGAAGCGGAACGGCTCGCCCAGCACCAGGTCCACCCCGTTGGACTGCTCATCAAAGATCCGCTCGGTCTGCGCCCGGGACAACAGCGACACCCCGTTGACCTCACTGCAGGAGACGGCCGCCTGGCAGAGGGCCACGGAGCGGGCGTTGCCGTGCCCACCGGCGGCGGGGATCTCCGCCTCACGCCACGCCGGCTCCCAGGACTGCTCCGCCACCAGGCCCGGATTGCCCAGCGTGCGCACCAACATGGGCGGGAACACCTCGGGCCGGGGCGGGATGGGCGGGGCGATCACGTTGGCCACCCGGTGGTGTTCCGATGCCGCCAGGCCCACGTGGAAATCCGCACCGAGCGGGCCGGCCACCTCCTCCTTGAAGTAGGTCCCGAAGGACTTCCCAGTCACCCGGCGCACCACCTCGCCGATGAGGTAGCCCTGGGTGATGGCGTGATAGCCCGACGCCGAGCCCGGTTCCCACCACGGTTCTTGGCGGGCCAGCCGGTCACAGGTGGCGTCCCAGTCATAGAGGTCAGCGCCGGTCAGCTTCTCCTGCCAGGCCGACAAGCCGGCGGTGTGGGCCATGAGGTGACGGACCAGCACCCCCTCCTTGCCGCTTTGTGCGAACTCCGGCCAGTACGTGGCCACGGGGGCGTCAAGATCCAGTTGGCCCCGATCCGCCAGCATGTGGGCCACCAGAAAGGTCATGGTCTTGGTGGAGGACCACACGTTGGTGATGGTGTCACCCTCCCAGGGCCGGGTGCGCTCGGCGTCAGCGTGGCCACCCCACAGATCAACGACCAACTCGCCACGGTGCACCACCGCCACCGACGCCCCCACGTCAAGTCCGTTGGCGAAGTTGGCGGCGAAGAGGTCCTTGAGGGCGTCGAACGCCGGGGCGCAATGGCCCTCTATGGCAGGGGAGGCTTCAGTCATAGCCGGACCGTAATCCAGTCCGTGCTCCAGCCCGTATTGCTGCCGTGTGGCGTCCGGCGTAGGTGCCGGGTTGTTGGCGCGCTAGGTGCCAGGGTGTTGGCGTGTTGCTGCCGGGTTGGTACTGCACACGTCCGCGCCGGCACCGATTGGCGGATGGTGTTGCGTTCCTGACCAACGCCGGCCGCTACCGTCGACGCCATGCGAGCGTGGCGGGTCAACGAGTTGGGTCATCCGAGCACGTCGTTGGTGTTGGAGGACATACCCATCCCCGAGCCCGGACCCGGTCAGGTGCTGGTACGGGTTGAGGCCACCAACGTCAACTTCGCGGACATCTTGGTGTGCCAGGGCATCTATCAGGATCGGCCCGGCGTGCCGTTGACGCCGGGCACGGAAACCTGCGGCATCGTGCAGCGCTGCGGTGAGGGGGCGTCGCTGGCGGTGGGCACCCGGGTGGCAGGGATGGCGGTGCTGCCCCACGGCGGCTATGCCGAGCAGGCCCTGATCAAGGCCGCCACCGCCCTCACCATGCCGATCGGTATCCCTCCTGCCGAAGCGACGGTGTTGTATTCCACATTCCAAACGGCCCACGTCGGATTGTTTCATCGCGCCGGTTTACGGAGTGGAGAATGGGTGTTGGTCCACGGCGGGGCCAGCGGGGTGGGCGCGGCGGCGTTGCAACTGGCGGTGGTGGCCGGTGCCCGGGTGGTGGCCACTGCCGGTGGGGCCGACAAGGTGGCGTATTGCCGGGGGTTGGGGGCAGAGGTGGTGGTGGACTCTCGAGCCGAGGGGGCGCGGGACGCGTTGTACCGAACGGTGATGGAGGCCACCGCCGGCCAAGGGGTGGATGTGGCCTTCGACCCCGTGGGCGGTGAGTTGGGCGATATCACCCGCCGGTTGATGGCCTGGGAGGGACGGCTGGTGGTCATCGGCTTCGCGTCGGGCACGGTGCCGAACTATCCCGCCAACCACGTGCTGGTGAAAAACTACGCGGTGTTGGGCATGGCGTGGGGCGAGTACGCCGCCCGCCGCCGTGACGTGGTGGACGCCGCCCACCAGCAGTTGCTGGCCTGGCATCAGGCCGGACGGATCCGCACCGATGTCCGGGCCATACCGCTGCTCGAGGTGCCCGCGGCGCTGGCGGCGTTGGAGTCCCGCTCCGTGACCGGCCGCTTGGCCATGGTCCCCTGACCGGACCCGGCCGTTGACGTTGACTTGTGCACTTTGGTCGACCGGTCCCGGTGCCCACATCGCGAATATGCAGGTCAGGGCACTGCGACGTGGCTACTGTCGACGCAAATCCCTACCAAACTGCACAAGTCAAACCCTTTGACCCCAACGACCACGCAAACCAGGGCCTTGGTCGTAGGACTCAGGTCGCACCGACACCTCGGCGAATCGACGTCGATTCGACCGACCCGGGAACGTCCACAGAATTGCGCGCTGCGTCTGCCGGCGAACGCCGAGCGTGGGCGTGGGCGTGGGCCGAGCAATGGCTACAGCGGGGTGGTGAGGTGACGTTCGATGAGTTCGGCCAGGACCAGTGGCTGGTCACCCTGCACCGAGTGGCCCGCACCTTGGACCTCCACCACTGCGGCGTCGGGGCGGCGGCGCAGCAGTTCGGCCACGTCGGCGTCGTCCACCACCGTCCCCTCCGCCATGCCCCGTACCAATAGGTATGGCTGGGCGGTGGCTTCGACGTCGGCCCACAGCTCGGAGCGGGCCACCTCGGTCCGTTCCCGGCGCCGCTCCCGGTCGTAGTTCCAAGCCCAGGAACCGTCGGCCAACCGATGGGCGTTGTGCACAATGCCCCTTCGCAGCGAGGACTCCGAACGGGTGGGGTTGAACTGCATGGTGCGCGCCAGGATCTCCGCGAAGCTCGGAAAGGTCTGCGGTCCGTTCACGAAGTCGGTGATGTGTTTGGCCTTCTCGGCGGTGGTGCCCGGGGTGACGTCCACGATCAGCAACCGTTGCACCAGCTGCGGGTGTCGGGCCGCCAACGCATTCGAGGTCATCCCGCCCAGGGACATGCCCACCACCAACCCCGCCGCCGGTGCCAGCGCCGCCACCGCCACCGCAACGTCATCGGCCAACTGGTGAGGGTGGTAGTCCTGCTCGGGGTGCCAGTCAGAGTGACCGTGACCCGGCAGATCGACACACAGGGTGTTGCGGGCCAGCGCCAGGTTCACCGTGTCCCAGGTGTGGGCGTTCTGCGCGCCGCCGTGCACGAACACCACCTCAGGCGGAGCGCTCCCCCAGCGCAGGGCCCGTATCGACCGTCCGTCGGGCAACGCCACCGCCACCCGGCTCACGGTGGGCGGCCCGCTGAAGGGCAGTTCCCATTCGGCGGCGTTCTCATCGAAGTAGCCGAACTCGTCATAGACGAACTCAGCTCGGGTGGGGTCGCGGTGGGGATCGCTCGTCATTCCCAGAGCCTTCCACGATGCGGACCTCGACGCGCCGCGATACCCCTACCATTCCATACCGTGTGGTCTCGTGCGGCCCCGTACTGGTTAGTACCACACCGTATGGTACGGGAGGACCTCGAGGGTTCAGCCTTCTTCACGTGTGCTGGCGGCGGCTTGCGCGGCCATCCAGGCCCGGGTGGCCTTGAACATCTTGGCCCCGTCGTAGCCGATGCGTTGAATCGGTTCCACCTCGAAGATCACCCGGCGGGGCGAATCGAGAAAGGACACGAAGCTGGCCTGCGCCGTCGGGTTCGACCCCACCAGCGCCCCGGCCAACTCGGGATAGAACCAGGCCTTGGTGTCCGCGTCCTCGTGCACCACGGCCCGACCCTTCCACGTGATGGCCTTGTCCCGGGGTAATGGCGAGCCGGTGCTGGTCACCACGATGCACACCCGCGGATCTCGCAGCACCGCGCTGACCCGGGCCCGCTGACCGGAGGCGGTGAGCCAGAACCGACCCTTGCGCCACACGTAGGACATGATCACACCCACCGGCCAACCCTCTTTGTTGGACCAGATGAAGGTGCACTCGTTGTGGGCCACGAGCAACCGTTCCTCAACGTCGACATCAAGGTCGTACGCCGTGACGTCCTCGTAGTTCAGCGCGTCGTCAGGTTGGGCTTGATCGGCCATCAGGGTCTCCGGGGTGGTGTCACGGCAACGTCAACAGACCCAATTGGACCACCTTGGCGTCGAGCCTGCACGAAGCTCCGGTTCCGCCTCGCAGCCAGGCCCGCCATTGTCCTCCCGCGTCGGTGCCGTCCGATGTCGTCAGATCTGCCAGAGTGGGTCCGATGTCCCCTCCGCTGCGTCGGCTGCTGGTGATCGATCCGGCCGGCGTCGTGGCCCTCAACACGCTCGACGCCACCGACGGAACCGATCGCCAGGTGCTCAGCGCCCGGCCGCCCTCCGCCCCGGGAAGGGCCTCGACGCAGGTCCGCACCGCGGTGTGGTCACCGGCCGGGCAATGGGCCGCGGTGGCGCTGGACAGTGACGATCTGGACGGCCCCCGTGAGGTTCGATTGCATCACGTCGGGTCCGGCCCGTCCGCCGAGGACGATCAACCGAACGCCGACGCGCCGGCTGCTTCCACCGTCATCGCGGACGGGGTCACCGCGTTCTATCTGTGCCCGAGCCCGTGCGGCCGCTTCCTCAGCCACCTCTCCCCCGGTCCGCTGGGCCTGGAGTTGGCCTTGTCCGAGGTTGGTTCCGGTGCGCTACGCATCATTGAACGGGGTCAGCCGCTGTATTGGGCCTGGCGTCCCGACAGCAGCGAACTGGCGGTGCACGTGGCCCAACGAGCGCTGCGGGTACCCCTGGACGGGCCGCCCACGGAGTTGACCGATGACGCCGGCTCGTTCCTGGCGCCGTGGTGGACCCCGCAAGGCTCCGTGGTCATCGCCCACGACGAGCGGGTGGTGGCCCACCATGCCGACGCCACCACCACTGAGTTGGCGGCATCAGCCACCTCGGGACGCTTCAGTTTGGATCCGCAGGGCCAGCGCGTGGCCCTGGTGGAACTCATCGAGGGCGAGCCCTGCCTGGTGGTCATCAATGTCATGACCGGCGAGCGGGACATCGTGACCGTGGAACGCGCCGCCGCCTTTTTCTGGTCTCCCGATGGGCGGCGGCTGGCGGCGTTGGTGATGGCCGACGCCCGGCGCTTGCAGTGGATCGTGTTCGACGGTGAGGCGGATCAGGCCGAATCGGTCCAACGCCTCCAACCATTCCGTCCGGGGGTGGCCTGGTTGCGTCAAGTGCTGCCGTTTTTCGAGCAATACAGCCACAGCCACGCCGTTTGGTCACCGGATGGCACCGAGCTGGTGGCTCCCGCCCTAGACGCCGACGGCTCCACCGAGGCCGTGATCCAGCAGGCCGTGGCCCCCTTCGCCAGCGAGCATCTGCCCGGTGTGCAACTGGCCTGGTGGGCCGCACCGACACCAACCGGGCCCGCCCAACCCGACAACCAACCCGACAACTAACCCACCCAACTCCATCTACTCTCGGGGCGGGGCAAGCTGCCACCAGCGTCCGTTGACGTCACTGTCGGTCTCTTCGTACCCCAGCGCGTACCATTCCCCAGACTCGGTCACCGCCGCCGTGGTCGCCTGCTGATGGCCACGCTGTTTGGATCGATCGGCCACCGCAAGCGGCTGCCAATCCAGCCCATCACGGGAGGCGAACACCACCGGCGTGGTGCAGGGGCTGCCGTCATCACAGGGCGTTGACCCATCAACGGCGCCGGCGGCCACGAACCACCCATTGGTGACCGTGAGGTTCCAAAGGTTCTGGTGGCCAGGAGCGGACAACAGCCCGACGGAGATCTCCGTCCATGTGAGACCCCCATCCTCGGAGCGCAACACCACCCCATCCGATTCGGGGTTCTCCCTGGGCCCCACGGCCACCGCAATGGAACCGTTGACCCCGATGGCGGCGATCTCTTGAAAGGCGGACGGGGCGCCACGATGCACCTGCTGCCAGTTCTCACCGTTGGCGTCCGACAGCCACAACACCTGCACCCAGCCCCCGCCCACCAGGGCCTGAGTGCCCCCGATCAGGAACCCGCTCCCCGTCCACGCCACCGCCTGCAGCCGCTCTCGCACCACACCCTCGGAGCGGGGAAAGCTGACCGGGGCCCACTGTCTGGCGTCGGGGGTGGCGACGAAAACCACGCCCGCCGATCGCGCCACACCGGCGGGATCCACGTAGCCGCTGTGGCCTACCGCCAGCAGCACGGTGCCATTGCTGGCGGCATCGATCAACGCCTGCAATTGACCATCATTCGGCGTGGGCTCCCATGAGAAGACCTGTTCCCACGCCTGACCATCCGCTGAGCGCCACGCGGTGGCGGCGAAATCGCCCTCATTCTTGATCCAGCTGGCGCCGAAGGCCACCAACATGGCGCCGGTATCGAGGATGCCGTGGAACTCCTGTGAGCCGCGCCCATCGGCCCGTTCCACCGCGTCTGCGCTGCTCCAGCCGCTGTCACGGGTGTAGCGGTACACGGCGTGGCGTCTGGCGCTGGCATGGCAGCTTCCCACGATGGACGCCGGACAGCAGTTTGCAGCGGCATCTCGGGCGGCGGTGGTGTAGCCCACCACGAACAGCTCGTCACCACGAACCACCGCCTCGACCGGGCACTGGTCACCAGCGTCAGCCAACGCCGATTCACCCGATCCTGCGAGCCCGACGACCGCAGCGTCGATGGGGCGGGTCACGGCCGCGCCGGGCGACTTCCCGCCAGCAGCTCCCGACGGTACCGCCTCCCGATTCTCGCGCAGCACCACCAACGCCGCAGCCGCCATGACCACCAGCACCGACAGCGCGGCCAGCACGTTGCGGCGGATGTTCGGACCGTGTCTGGCGGGCCCGCCGGCGTGCGGACGTGCCATCGACGCTCCGGGCAGGGGCTGACCGTCCGGTGACACGGGACCTGCGAGCGGGGGACCTTGGGGTGGGGGCATCGATAGGGCGGGCGACGTCAACCCCGTGGGTCTCCGCACACTGGTGGTGGGGGTGGGCGGAATGACCGGCATGATCCCCGTCGCTGCGGAGCGGGCCAGCGCTACCGGATCTGGCGGAGTATGCGGCGGCCCGGCGGCGGGCCCGGTACTGGTTGGCGCCTGACCCATCCCTCCCTGACCCATCCCTGCCAGACTCATCCCGGCCAGAGTTTGGTGAACGGTACGGGCATCAGGTCGGCTCAGCACGTCGACCTGCAGGCAGCGTTGCACCACATCGATCAGCAGCGGCGGCGTTCCGACCCGATTCAGCACCCGCGTGGCGGCCGCGGCCACGTCGTAACGGGCGTCGTGGACCACCTCCCATTCCGGTTGGGGGGGCGCCTCGCCGGTGAGGGCCACGAACATGGTGGCGCCCAGCGACCATAGGTCCGAGGCGGGCAGGACCTGAGCCTGCCATCGCTGTTCGGGTGCGGAGAACGCCGGGGTGAGGTAGTGCTGGCCGGTCGCGGTGCGGTCCATCAATTCCGAGATACCGAAGTCGGTCAGCAACGCCTGATCGTCGGGGCCCAACAGGACGTTTGCGGGCTTGAGGTCACCGTGCACGACCCCCAGTTGATGGGCGGTCGCCAACGCTGCGGCGATGTCCGCACCCAGCCGGGCCACCTGGGACGGGGCGGCCGGGCCCCGGTGCTGGAGGCGCTGGGCCAGGCTGCCATTGGCCAGATAGTCCATCAACAGGTACGGGGCGCCGTTGGGGAGGGTGCCGGCGTGATACACCGTCACCACGTTGGGGTGTTGGGAGAGCCGTCCCATGGCCAACTGCTCGCGCTCCAGCCGACGGGCGGCCCCCTCGGGGTCAGCCACGGCGTGGATCACCTTGACCGCCACCCATCGCCCGAACTGGGTCTGGTAGCCCCGGTACACCCGGGAAAACCCACCATCGGCGACGAAGGTCAACCCCTCGATACCGGGTAGGCGGAACCCCGGCTCCCCTTCCATGAGCGGAGACTAGTTCCACCACAGAGCGCGCCAACGAGAACACCGATAGTCGGAGAATGTCGCGAATCGGGC
>JBJXFH010000139.1:0-3674 GCA_046155365.1 Acidimicrobiales bacterium
GACGGAAACCTTCGGAGGCGCTACCCGCGCATTCGCGGTGAGTGCAGGCCTGAGCGTTTCCGCCGTTCGTTGCGGAACCTAGATGGCGGGTAACACCGGTTGAATCAGTGATCTCACGCGTTACTTACGATCTCGCACCACAAGCGACCAACAAACGGTCACGCAAAGGCATTCGATGGTGACGGTCGGTCAAAAGCGTTCAGTGGGAGTCAGGCCGGCGAAACACCAGGGCCAATTGGCGGCTGGTGGCCAGTAACCGACCGTTGGCGGACCACACTTCGCCTTCTTCTTGGTGCAAGCCGTCACTGACGGTGGCCGATTGCAGCAACACCAGGCACTCATCGGTGGGGGCCAGGGCCACCTCGGCGCAACGGAAGTAGATGGTCATCTCGATGGACGTGGTGTGGGTCCGCTCAGCGAGGTCCGGGTCGGGCTCGGCGAAATGGCCCCGCAATGACGGCGGGAGGTTGTCGCACATCAACGCCAGCACCGCGACGTCGATGGGCACCGGGGGATCCAGCCGCAACCAGCCGCACACCGCATCGGGCCGGCCCAGGTCCACGTCCCGGCGTTGCCAACGCTGACGGGCGTTGCCGTACGTGACCGCAGCCGGCATGATCGGGCACTCATCGGGGGGCGGGGCCGGCGGCATCACGTGATCCACCAGATCGAACTCGTTGCCCAGGGGCGCCACCAGGGTGACCTTGGCCTGGCAGATCACCCGGTCGCCCTGGGTCATCACCGCCGAAGCGAAACAGACCCGCCGGCCGTCCTTGTCCAACCGGACCTGCACGTGCACCGGGCCGACCTTGGGACCGGACAGAAACTGCACCGTCAGGATGCGGGCCGCCAACTCTGGCCGGGACTCGCCCACCACCGCTTGCACCGCCCGCAGCAGCAACGCCGCCAGCAGGCCCCCATTGGGACCGGTGACGATCCACCAGCGATCGGTCAGCTCAGCATCGAAGCTGCCGGGGGCCTCGCCAGCCTGAAGCGCGGTGTCGTCGTTGAAATCCACAGTCTGAACAGCCGGCGACCGTTTCCGTACCATACCGTCTAGTACGGCGAGGGGCGATCGCGGCGCAGGGTCACCGGCTTGGACCACCAACGTCCGGAGAAACGCCAGCGCGACGCCTCACCAGTGGCTCCCCCGCCCACCGCTCCCGCCACCACCGACTTGGGCCACAGCGCCTCGTGCGCGGCCATGATGGCGGCGACCTCCTCCTCGGACGGGGTGGGGGTGATTTCGGGACCGTTCATGCCGGGCTCACAGCGGCACGTTCCCGTGCTTGCGGCGCGGCAGCTCCTCGCGCTTGGACGCCAACATGGCGAACCCGGCGATGACCTTGCGGCGGGTCTCCGCGGGATCGATCACGTCATCCACGTAGCCCCGCTCGGCTGCGATGTAGGGGTTGGCGAAGCGCTCGGTGTACTCATCCACCAGCTCGGCCTTCTTGGCCACGGGATCCGCGGCCTCGTTGATCTCCCGGCGGTTGATGATCTCCACCGCACCTTGGGGACCCATCACCGCCAGCTCGGCGGAGGGCCAGGCGAAGGACAGGTCCGAGCCCACCGACTTGGAGTCCATCACCACGTAGGCCCCGCCGTAGGCCTTGCGCACGATGATCTGGATGCGGGGCACGGTGGCCTCGCAGTAGGCGTAGAGCAGCTTGGCGCCGTGACGGATGATGCCGCCGTACTCCTGATCCACACCGGGCAGGAACCCCGGCACGTCCACGAAGGTCAAAAGCGGGATGTTGAAGGCGTCGCAGGTACGCACGAAGCGGGCGGCCTTCTCCGAGGACTCGATGTCCAACACCCCCGCCAACACCATGGGCTGGTTGCCGACAATGCCCACCGATCGACCGTTCACCCGGGCGAACCCGCAGCAGATGTTGGCCGCCCAGCGCGGGAAGTATTCGAAGAAGTCCCCCTCATCCACCACCGCGGCGATGACCTTCTTCATGTCGTAGGGCTGGTTGGAGGTGGCGGGGATGATGTCCAGCAACTCGGGGCAGAGCCGGTCCGGATCATCCTCCGCGGCCAGCGGCGGGGCCTCTTCCAGGTTGTTCTGCGGCAAGAACCCCAGCAGGTACTTCACATCGTCAAGGACCTGCTCTTCGGAATCGGCGACAAAGGTGGCCACCCCGGACTTGGAGGCGTGGGAGCCGGCCCCGCCCAGTTCCTCCAGCGTGACCTCCTCCCCGGTCACGGTCTTCACCACGTCAGGCCCGGTGATGAACATGTGGGACTTCTCGCGGACCATGAAGATGAAGTCGGTCATGGCCGGGCTGTACACCGCACCGCCGGCGCAGGGTCCCAGGATCACGGAGATCTGCGGGATCACCCCCGAGGCCATCACGTTGCGGTGGAAGATGCCGCCGTAGGCATCGAGGGACACCACGCCCTCCTGGATACGGGCCCCGGCGCCGTCGTTGAGCCCGATCATGGGGGCCCCGACCTTGAGCGCCATGTCCATGACCTTGTGGATCTTCTCGGCGAACACCTCGCCCAAGGCCCCACCGAAAACCGTGAAATCCTGGGAAAACACGAACACCCGGCGACCGTCGATGGTGCCCCAACCGGTGATGACCCCATCGGTGTAGGGCCGGTCGGTGGCGCCCTCGGCCCGGCTGCGGGCCAGCATGTCCAGCTCATGGAACGAACCGGGATCGAGCAGGTAGTCGATGCGCTCGCGGGCCAGCAGCTTGCCTTTTTCGTGCTGGCGGAGCACGGCCCGCTCGGGCCCCGCATGAAGGGCCTCCTCCTTGCGCTTGTGCAGCTCCTCGAGGCGCTCCCGCAGCGGATGATCAGCCATGGCGGTCAACTTAGTGGCCACCACCTGAACGCCACGAAGCCGCCCGCCGGGGTCTCCGCCAGCCGCGATGGGGGATCGCACGGGGATATCCCCCATTCAGAGCCCCGGCCGTATGGCTACCGTCGCGCTATGAGCCCGCCAACGCCGCCATCTGACCCAACCGGTCCGACCGTCGATGTGGATCCGGAACGGGCCAAGCACGATGTGGATCCGGAACCCGACCACCAGAACGTGGATCCGGCACGGTCGGCCATACCTGATCACGACCCCTTTACCGATACCGACGTCTATCCCGAGTTGAGCCAACGTCCGTCGACGGGCGGCTTTGCCGGGCTCAGCCGGTCCGCCGGTCCGATGGCCTCCCAGCCCTCGCCCTACCGGTCACCGTTGGACGCCGTCACCCCTATCGCCCCGCCGGGGTCCGCAATGCCGACCAGGCCGGTGGAAGCACCGTCGGCCCCACCGTTCGGTTCGACCGCAGTGTTGCCGCTCACGCCCCCCACCAGCGTCAACCCTCCGCTACCGGCCCCCTCGTTCCGCCCGGCATCTCCCGCCAACCTTGCGCCATCGGGGCAGGCAGCGGGGGCCGATCATCGCTTCGCCCCGTCGGTCGGATCACCATCGGACCCCGCACTGTCGGCATCGGCCTCGGCATCACGATCACCGTCAGCGGCATGGCCCGGACCCGCAGCGGCGCCGGTCCCACCCGGGCCGCCAGACCCGCCGGGGCCGCGGTCCCGTCGCCAAGCGTTCGGACGGGGTCCCCTCATCACCGTCGCCGCGCTGGCGGCAGTGGTGCTGATCGGTCTGGGCGCAGTGGTCGGAGCGCTTCTCAGCAACCGCGCCAACACCGACG
>JBJXFH010000140.1:0-6248 GCA_046155365.1 Acidimicrobiales bacterium
ACTTCAACGGCCGGGTGCTCACCATCCGCCGTGACGACATCCGGGCCCTGGCCTGCATCCTGGGCACCATCGTCGAAGAGACCACCCCCCGCCTGGAGGGAATGGGCCTGCGCATCGTGCGCTGACCTGTCCGCCTCCGGGCACTCCACAACCAACCGGACAAAACCCGACAGCGCCGGACCGAGTCCACATCGGTCCGGCGCTGTCGCGTCCGCTCAGATGCAAGCCGCGCTCAGAGGCTGGCGCTGCTGAAGAATCCGGCCATATCTACAATGAAGTGCGCTCGGCCCACGGCGTTGTAGAAGGCGACGGATCCGTCGTTGCCGTAGCCGGTGATGGTGAGAGAGGCCGCGGTCTGTCCGGCGGCGAAGTTCACGGTTGAGGCGTTGGGCAGGTTCAGGCCCAAAGCCCCCGGGTAGGCCGTCATGTAGCTTGCGGCGCTGGTGTCGGTGGCCGTGAGGTTGTACAACACCGAGCTTCCGCCATCGAGGGGGAGCGGTATATCCGGATTGTTCTCGGGGAACCCGGCCACACGGATGAACCTCGGCGACGGCAACGTCAGCGGGCCAGTTGAAGAGAGCCGACTGTCGTAATACCGGAAACTGCCGGAGAAGTTGAAGTAACGGCCCGCCTCGGTGGAATCGTCGTTGATCCAGTACCCCACCACATCAACCAGCAGGTGGGTGACACCCACGGCGTTGAACAACGCGATGTGGCCATCGGCACCAACGCGAACGAACGCCGAATTCGCCACCACAGTTCGTGCCGGAGGGTTGAGATTGGACGCTTCAGGCCGCACCGCATCAGAAGGGAACGCCGTGATGAACGTGGACTCCGTGGGGTCAACCGCGGTCAGCGTGATGGCTACCGCCTCGACATTGGAAGGAATCCCGAGCCTGCCCCGCACGGACACCCCGAGCAGTCCCTCGGGCCCCGCCGGGTTCCCGGTCTCGCGTGTATCCAGCACCCGGGTAGGGCTCAACGCTCGATAGCGGCCGCCAGGGGAACCGTTCGTAGTGGAGAAATAACCCATGACATCAATCAAGGCGTCGGTGTCGCCGGCGGCATTGAACAGGGCGATCCTGCCGCTCGAGCCCAACGTCACCACCGCCAGGTTGGTGCGGATCTGGCCCGGTCCGCCGTTGACGTTGGAAACCTGCGCGGGAGTGCTCCCGGCGGCGTAGGCGGTGAGATAGGTATCGGTGCTGGGGGCAACGAGGGTGATGTTGACCACCACCGACGAGACGCCGGTTGCCGGCACCCCGCCCTGTCCGGTGACCGCCACGCTGACGTTGCCGCCCGGACCGATGCGCGCTACGGGAGCGCCGGTGCCATTACGGGTGTCCAGCGCCCGCCATGGCGTCACCCCGCTGTATTCCCCCCATGATCCGGAGAACGCACCGGCGGGGCGGGCACCCACGCTGTAGAGCGACAACAGTCCCTTGGGTGAGCCACTGTGCACCACCGCCAACTGGGTGCCGAGGGGGCCCCAGGCGGCATCTTGGGCTGCGGTGTGGCCCCCGGCGGTGTGCAACGGGGCGGCGGCGGCGGCCGGCACCAGATAGTGCGTCGCGTTCGCCGCGAACGTTGAGTAGGTCTCCCACCCGCCGTTGCCCGCCGTCACCGACACGCCGGTCAACCCGGGGTAGCTGCCGGTGATGTCGGTACCGGTGAGGCTGATATCAACGGGGAACGGAACCCGGCGAAGGCCAGTGGTGCCGATGGCGAAGAGTGCCGCGGCGCCATTGGCGGTCACGCCCAGAAGCGTGGCGCCGGTGATGGTGACGTCAACCACGACCGTCGGCGGTGTGACGGCGTTGTCGTACTCGACCACCTGGTAGGTGCCGCTGCCGTTGACCACGGCCACGGCTCGTGCTTGACCCGGTCGGGCATGGATGGACGCCGCCGTCGTGCTAGCGGGAGGGGCCCACGTATCGGTCGTTCCGCTGGTCAGATTGGCCCGAGCAAACTGGTTGGTGGTGTTCACGAACACCAGGTGGTCACCGACAACAGGCTGGTCGCTCATGTTGGCTACGCCGTTGTACAGGGCGATGAACGCCAGCGAGGTGCTGTGGAAGCGATGCACCGTGGTGCTCTCGTGCACGAAGACCGATCCGCCGGCGGTGGCCACGTTCAGGATGTTCGTTGGGAACTCGAAACGAGTGAGGAACAGGCCTGATTGCTCGTAGATGTACAGATAGCGACCGGCGGCGACCAGTGGATAGCCCGCAGCGCTCTGCTCAACGTCGGCGACGGGGTCAGTGGTGGGGATGCTGACCGTCTTGAACGGCACCAGCGTGGCCGCCGCGCCCAGCGAGCTGTCCGGTTCGGGGCTGCTCTGGGCGCCGGCCGGTTGACTGAAAACCGCTGCCGTGAGGCCCGCCAGTAGGGCGATCACCAGCAAGGCGCGCGGCGTCCGTCCGAATGGCCTGGGGGCGCTGGCGGTGCGTCGTTTCGGTCGATTCATCGCAGGGACCGTAGTCCGAGGCGCGCGCTCTGTCTGCGTTAGCGCGAAGGCGATCGTGTGACGTCGTGGTCCCCGAAGTGCAGGGTGGTCACAGACCCAGCAGGGGCTCCAAACCGATGGTGAGGCCGGGGTGGTCCCCGATGCGTTTGGCGGCGAGGAGCACGCCGGGCATGAACGATACCCGGTCGAAGCTGTCGTGACGGATGGTGAGCTGCTGGCCGGCGGTACCGAACAACACCTCCTGATGGGCCACCAAACCCCGCAACCGCACCGAGTGCACGTGGATCCCGGCGGGGCCCACGCCACCGCGGGCGCCGGGCAGGATCTCGGTTTGGGTGGGGTCCGGCGCCCAGGTCTGTGACGCCTCGGCCATGCGGCGCACGGTTTCGGTGGCGGTGCCGGAGGGGGCGTCGACCTTGTTGTCGTGGTGGAGTTCGATGACCTCAACGGAATCGAAGTACGGCGCCGCCACCTCGGCGAAGCGCATCATCAGCACCGCCCCGATGGCGAAGTTGGCGGCCACCACACAGTTGCTCTTGGTGAACGCACCGCGAAGCGAGGTCAGGTCCTCGGCGTGCAGCCCAGTGGTGCCCACCACGGCGTGCATGCCCCAACCGGCCAGGATCGGGAGGTTGTGGCGGGCGGCGTCGGCCACGGTGAAATCCACCACCACCTCCGCCCCGGTGCGCTGCAGGCCGCTCAGGTCATCATCGAAATCCAGCGCCGCCACCAGTTCAAGGTCCTCGTCGTTGGTCACGGCATCACACACCGTGGCCCCCATGCGGCCCCTCGCGCCCAGCACCCCAACCCGGATCGTCATGGCCGCGGACCCTAGCAACCGGCGCCGAGACCCGGTGGGTGGGCAAGGCGGTCAGTGGCTGGCTTCGTTGCCCCGGTCGATGTTGAGTGTGGCCAGCAGATCCTCGTGCAGCTCGAACCACACCGTGTGGTAACTGGCGATCATGGGCTTGGTGAACCAGTCCGTGTCCCCGGCTTGGACCTTGGCCAATGCCGACGCCAACCGGGCGCTGTACCCACTGAACCGCTCCAGGTGCGAGCCCAGCTCGGCGCAGATGGGCTGCACGGCGAGGTCCAGCTCGGCCAGGCGGGCGATGACCTTGGCGTCATAGGCGGGGTCGCTGTGGTCGTTGAGGCTCTCCGGGGTGGTCATCTGCCAGTCGGTGCAGACCGCCAGCATCTGCTGGTTGAGGGCCAGGAACCGCTGGTAGCAGCCCTGCACCGGCTCCCCGCAGCCGGCCTTGGTGAGCTCTTCAGCCAGACGGCGTTCACCCTCCGCCCGACCCTCGGCGGTGAGGGACCAACCGCTGATGCGCCCTTCCCGATACTGCGCCCATCCGGCGTCGGCGAATCGGGCCAGCTCGGCCTCTACCAGCGTCTGGTCCAAGCCCACCAGCTCTGCCACCTTGTCCGCGCCCTTGAACCCGGCGAGGCGCAAACCATGCAGGACCAGCAACGGGGCAGGGGTGGTCAGAGGCATGGGGCTGAACCTAGCCAGGCGCCGCGCCGGCGGAAAGGCATGGTGAGCGGGCTCAGTTCCGGGCGGCGAGGTCAGGTAGCACGCGTCGCCGGGCGGAGCGTCGCACCAGCAGTGGGTACCCGATCACCCACAGCACCGCGAAGATGGCCCATTGCCCGGCGTAACCCCGATGCGGTCCTTCGTCGGGCGGCGGGGGCGGGACCGGCGCCGGGAAGCCATCCGGCAGCGGCGGGTCCTGCTGTTGCAGCTGGAGATAGAAGGGGTACATGGCCTCCTCGAGCTGTTCGGAGAGCCGGGGTAGGTCCACCCGGGCCAGCACATCGAGCTCGGTGCCGCTGTGGTCCACAGAGCCCAGCGCCCCCCGGGTTTCGGTGGCCAGCGCCAGGCCGGCCACGGTGACGGTCCCCGCCGGTGCCTCCGCCCCTGCCGGTAGCTCCGGGGTGGTGTCCGACGCGGGGATCCAGCCCCGGTTGATCACCACCACCGTGTCCGGTTGGGCCGAAAGCCGCAGCGGGGTCAGCACCCAGGCGCCGGGGTTGCCGTTGAGGCTGCGGGACCGGATGAACACCTCCTCTTCGCGCAGGTAGGTGCCCTGCGCCGACAACAGCCGGAACCGCAGCCCTTCCACCTGCGCCACGGTGGCGTCGGGCCCGGCGACGTCGGTCACCGCCTCCACCGGTTGCGCTGAATGGGCGGCGTAAAGGCGGTTGGTTGCCTGTTTGTCGGCCAGGCGGGACAGCTGCCAGAAACAGGCGGCCACCATCACCGCCAGGGCCAGCACCGCCAGCACATGACCGGCCAGCCAGCGCGGGGTGTACAGGAACCGGTAGGACGGGCGGGTCCGCTGGGGGGAGAGGTTCACCGCCTCGGGCACGACCCACCACGCTAGCGTCGCCATCTTGCCCGCGACCCCGGTGGTGGCCGGTGCCACATCCCCTGGCGGTGCCACATCGCTCGGCGGTGCCCGCAGTGGGTAGCGTCCGGCGCCATGTCGAACGTGCTGCAAACGCTGCCGGTGGGAGAGCGGGTGGGTATCGCCTTTTCGGGCGGACTCGACACCAGCGCCGCAGTGGCCTGGATGCGCCAACACGGTGCGGTTCCGTGCACCTACACCGCTGATCTGGGTCAGGTGGACGAACCCGACCTGAACGAGGTCATCGACCGGGCCCGGGTGTACGGCGCAGAGCTGGCCCGCCTGGTGGATTGCCGGGAGCTGTTGGTCCAAGAGGGCCTGATCGCCTTGCAATGCGGCGCCTTCCACATCGCCACCGGGGGCAAGACGTACTTCAACACCACCCCGCTGGGCCGGGCGGTCACGGGGACCATGCTGGTGCGGGCCATGCAGGCCGATGGGGTGGACATCTGGGGCGACGGTTCCACCTACAAGGGCAACGACATCGAGCGGTTCTATCGCTACGGCCTGTTGGTGAACCCCAAACTGCGGATCTACAAGCCGTGGTTGGACCCTGATTTCGTGTCCCAGCTCGGGGGCCGGGAGGAGATGAGCGCTTGGCTGGCCGGGCAGGGCTTCACGTACCGCGACTCCGCCGAGAAGGCGTACTCCACCGATGCCAACATCTGGGGCGCCACCCATGAGGCCAAGACCCTGGAGTTTCTCAACACGTCGATGGACATCATCGATCCCATCATGGGCGTGGCCCACTGGCGGGACTCGGTGGCCATCGATGCGGAGGAGGTGGTGGTGGGCTTCGAACAGGGCTGGCCGGTGACCCTTGACGGTCAGCGCTTCGACAGCGCGGTGGAGCTGGTCCAAACGGCGAACGCCATCGGCGGCCGGCATGGTCTGGGCATGAGCGACCAGATCGAGAACCGGATCATCGAAGCCAAGAGCCGCGGGATCTACGAAGCGCCGGGCATGGCGTTGCTGCACATCTGTTATGAGCGCCTGGTGTCCGCCATCCACAACGAGGCCACCCTGGACAACTACCGGACCATGGGCCGCCGGTTGGGGCGGTTGCTGTATGAGGGCCGCTGGTTCGATCCCCAGGCGCTGATGCTGCGCGAGCCGCTGCAGCGCTGGGTGGGCGCCGCCATCACCGGGGAGGTCACGCTGCGGTTGCGGCGAGGCGACGATTACACCATCGTGCGCACCGCTGGACCGGACCTCACCTACCAGCCGGAGCGGTTGTCGATGGAAAAGGTGGACGACGCCCCCTTCGAACCGCTGGACCGGATCGGTCAGCTGACCATGCGCAACCTGGACATCGCCGATTCCCGGGCCAAGCTCGAGGTATACCGGCGCGCCGGCACCCTGGAACCGGG
>JBJXFH010000141.1:0-2613 GCA_046155365.1 Acidimicrobiales bacterium
ACTTCAACGGCCGGGTGCTCACCATCCGCCGTGACGACATCCGGGCCCTGGCCTGCATCCTGGGCACCATCGTCGAAGAGACCACCCCCCGCCTGGAGGGAATGGGCCTGCGCATCGTGCGCTGACCCTGCGCCTCCGGGCTCTCCCAAGACAACCGGACAAACCCAACAGCGCCGGACCGAGTCCACATCGGTCCGGCGCTGTCGCGTCAAAACGCAGAGCTACTGAAGAATCCCGCGATGTCCACAATGAAGTGGGCAGTGCCGACAGCGTTGTAGAACGCCACGGAGCCGTCGTTGCCATATCCGCTCACGGTCAGGATGGCTGCAGTTTGGCCGGCGGCGACGTTGAGGGATGAGGTATTCGGCCGGTTCAGCCCGAGCCACCCCGGATAGGCTGTCAGGTAGGTTTGGTGGGTTATTTCGGTGGCGGTGAGGTTGAATACCACCGCGTCGGCCCCATCCGGCGGCAAGGGGATGTAGGGATCTTCGGGTGGCCAGCCGGCGACCGGCAAAACCATCGGCGTGGCACTCGGTAGCGGCGTCTGGGCTGGATCGCGGCTGTCGTAATGACGAAAGCTGCGTGCGAAATTGAAGTATCGTCCGGCTTCGGTTGTGTCATCTTCGATCCAGTAGCCGACTACATCGACCAACAAATGGGTGGTGCCGACCGCATTGAAGAGCGCGATGTTGCCGTCGGCACCAATGCGGACGAACGCCGAGTTGGCAACGACCGTCGCGGCCGGAGGATTGAGGTTCGAGGCCTCGGGTTGTGCGGCGTCAGAGGGGAACGCCGTGATGAAGGTGCCCTCGGTGGGATCCACTGCGGTAAGGGTGATGGCCACGGAAATGGCGTTCGAGGGCACGCCCAGCCGGCCCCGAACGGGAACTGCCATGAGATCTGAAGGTCCTGCCGGGTTCGCTGTGTCCCGCGTGTCCAACATCCGCGTCGGGCTCATGGTTCGGTATCGGGCGCCGCTCACCCCGTTCGTGCTTGAGAAGAAGCCCATCACATCGACAACGATGTCGGTATCGCCGGCGGCGTTGTACAACGTGATCCTGCCGAGGCTGGACACGATCACGATGGCCAGGTTGGTACGGATCTGGCCCGGCCCGGAGTTGATACTTGAAATCGGTGGGGGCGTTGCCCCAGAGGGGTAGGCGGCGAGGTAGGTGTCCGTAGATGGGGAGACCAGTGTCAGGTTCACTGCCACCGAGGCCACGTTGCCTGCGGGCACCCCATCCCGACCGGTGACGGCGATGCTGACCGTTTCGCCTCGGCCGATTCGGCGAGCGGTAGCGCCGGTGCCATTGCGGGTGTCCAGCGCCCGCCACGGTGTCACACCGTTGTACTCGCCCCAGGATCCGGAAAAGGTGCTCGCCGGCCGGGCTCCCACCGTGTATAGCATCAGCATGCCCTTTGGCGACATGTTGCGAACTACCGCGAGATGACCGCCCAACGGCCCCCAGGCTGCATCTTGGGCTTCGAACCCGCCGCCGGTGGCGACATGCAACGGCGTCGCCGCACCGGATTGGACCAGGAAATGGGAAGCGGTACCGGCGCTGCTGTCAAAGGTTGACACGGACTCCCAGCCACCGTTGCCCGAGGTGACCGAAACCCCGGTGATGGCGGGGAAGCCGCCGGTGATGTCAGTACCCGCGAGACCAACGGAGATGGGGAACGGGACTCGTCGAAGCGCGTTGGCGCCGATGCGCATCAGGGCCGACCCGCCGTCTGCGGTCACGCCCATGAACGTGGCGCCGGGGATGGTTGTGTCCACCACGGCCGTCGGTGGCGTGGTGGTGTTGTCATATTCGATCAGTCGATCGGTGCCGGCGGAGTTGACCACGGCGACGGTGCGCGGTTGGCCGGACCGGCCATGGATGGACACGGGGGTGGTTCCGACCGGCGGCGACCATGACTCCACGGTGCCGCTCGGCAGGTGAACGCGGCTGAGTTGGTTGCTGGTGTCCACAAAAACCAGATGGTCCCCGACGACGGGCTGGTCGGCCAGGTTGGCCACTCCGTCGTAGACCGCTATCGAACCCAGCGTTGTGCTGTCCAGGTGGTGCACGGTGGTGCCTTCGTGCACGAACACCGACGCGCCCGAGCGGGCCACGTTGTGAATGGTTGTCGGGAAAGCGAGCTGAGTGATGTACAGCCCTGACACCCCGTAGACGTAGAGAGAACGGCCGGCTGCAACCAAGGGGTAGTCAACGGCACTCTGCTCCACGTCGGTGATGGCGTCGGTGGTGGGCAGGCTGACAGTTTTGTAGGGAAACAGCGTGGCCGCCGCGCCCAGGGAACCGTTCGGGTCGGATGTGGATTGCGCGCCGGCGGGTGGAGCGACGACCGCGGCGACCATCCCGGCCAGTAGGGAGAGCACCAGCAGGGCCCGTGTTACCCGGGGGCGGGCAGATGGAAAGGCGGGGCTGGTCCATCGTTTCATCGGCGCACCGTAGCCCGGAGCGCGCGCTGCGACTGCGCGAACCCCGCCTGCTCACAGGCCCAGCAGGGGCTCCAAACCGATGGTGAGGCCGGGGTGGTCCCCGATGCGTTTGGCGGCGAGGAGCACGCCGGGCATGAACGATACCCGGTCGAAGCTGTCGTGAC
>JBJXFH010000143.1:0-4215 GCA_046155365.1 Acidimicrobiales bacterium
GGGGCCGCCCGACCGGGTCCCTCGAAAGGGGTCCGACCGGGCGGCCCTGATCAAGCCGAGCTCAGGACTTGCAGTTACCGACCGACTGGTCCCACGCACAGTTCGAGGACTTGCCCGACAGCTCGACCACGGCCCCTTGCTGGACCCAGGTCTGCAACTTGAAGTCGTACTTGGCGAACTCGGAACCCTCGATGGGATAGGCGTCCTTGCTGCCGTTCATATTGAACTTGATGCCCTCAATCAGGTTCGGATTCGTCATGTCCATCGAGCGGACTGCCAGGATGAAGTTGGCCCGGTTAAAGCCTCCCTCGAGCGCCCCGGCGATCTGTACGGCTTGCCAGAATGGCCACCCGTAGTTGAAGCCCAGGCCGAGTGAGCCCGAAGACTTGTAGTCGTATCCGCCCTTCTTCAGTTCCTCCCGAGCCCACTTGACAAAGGGGTTGTTGTCCTCAGAACCAGCGTTAAGGTCCCGGTTGCCGCCACCGGCGATCCACCAACCGTCCGAGGCTGATCCGTCCCCACCCACCTTGTCCTTACCGACGAACGTCGATCCCTTACAGGGCTGGCCGGTGAACAAGTACATCGCCGAGCCCTTGAGACCGTTCTGGGCGGCTTCAACATAGGCTTGAGTGCAGGAGGTACCGGCGGTCATGGCCACGAAAACCTCGGGGTTCTTCGAGGTAATGGTGGTCATGGCGTCAGTGATGGTGGGCGCCGAGGGCTCGATCAGTTCAGGGAAGTACTCCAGCTTGTCCTTGTTCTTGGACTGCTTCAGGTAGTTCTGGAAACCGACGTCGTAGGCCTTGCCGAAGTCATTGTTCATGACCAAGGCGCCGACCGTGACCTTTCCGTCCTTCTTGGTCAGCTCGTCAATGTTTTGGTCAATGAACGATCCCCACAAGATGGCTTCACTGGTGTACGCCAGTGCCAAGCCCGTGGTCCAAGGGTGGTTGACCGGATCGCCCCAAGCCGGATGCCCGGTCATGGAGAACGCCTGCGGGATGCACCGGGTATTCAATTTGTCGTAGGTCTTCATGGTGTTGGGCGAACCCAGCGTCCACACCGCGAACACCTTCTCGGAGTCGATGAGTTCGTCCACCAGCGGGATGGTGCGGGCCGAGTCATACCCGTCATCCTTGGTGAGCATCGTCAGCTTACGGGTCTTGCCTGTGGAGTCCTTCCAGCCGCCGTTTTTGTTCTGGTACTCCCACAGCACGTCCATGGCCCGACCGATGTTGCCGTAGTCGGCCAGCGTGCCTGATTGAGCGATGGTCAGGCCAAGTTTGATCTCGGTGTCGGTAATGCCCTCCGAGCTGTTCCAGCCGGCCGGGCACTTACTAAGGTCCACCTTGAAATCGCCCGGCCCGGTGAGCGTCTTGCCGTCCGCCGACACCCCGAACTTGCCGTCCTTGATCTTCTTGACCACCGCGGCCCGCTCCGTCTCCCAGAGCTTCATCCACTCCTCGATGGTGGCGGGCGCCGGGGCGACCGTTGTGCTGCTCACACCAGTCGTAGCGGTCAGCTGATTCTCGATCTCATTGGCGACTCCCGTGTCAATTGCCTGTTCTCCGGTATCGACGCCGCTTCCGCCATCATCGCCCCCGCAGGCAGCCGCTATCAGCGCCAACCCGCTCACCGTCGCCGTGAACACACGGCTTCGTGATCGTCTCATCCCCCAAGTCCCCTTTCAGTTCAGGCCGGATCCCGACTCGATGGGGTCCGGCGAGATCGACCGTATCTCAGGTAGAGATGAGACGCATGTCACTTCGGGAAGATTTCTCCGGATGACCCGGCGATCCACGCCAGCGGGGGCCGCGACCCCTCACCACGAAGCCCAGCCGCCAGCATTGGGACCAGGGTCTGCAGTCTCATGGCAAGGCGAGGTCGCCCCTACGGGCCTGTAGGCGTACGCCGACAGGTCAATTGTG
Organism: Acidimicrobiales bacterium; assembly: GCA_046155365.1. Taxonomy (GTDB): domain Bacteria; phylum Actinomycetota; class Acidimicrobiia; order Acidimicrobiales; family CAIXPF01; genus CAIXPF01. The sequence goes on from JBJXFH010000143.1 coordinate 1,929, forward strand.
CAAAAGACGCAAACGTTGTTCTCTGGTCCCTGCGGCAGAAAGCAGCGGCCAGGTATCGCCTCAGCAATGGCCTGACTCTCATGAGTCAGGCGGCTGAAGGCCCCGGGCCCCACATCTTCCCGTCGCCAGCGGAACGGTCGGCCTTGCCGCCTCAGGACCGGCCGTTCCGCACGGCTCCGTTCGCCGGAGCCCAGACCCACCACGGTGGGTTGGTCCTGCCGCCTCAGGACCAACCCCCTGGTGGCGCCACCGGTCGCCGCGGCTCGCCCTCCCGCACCGCGGCGATCCGGCGCGTAACGCAGAGCGCCGGCCCGCAAGGCCGGCGCTCTCGTCGTTTCACCTGCAGCTCGGAGGGCGAGCACCGCGAAGCCGCCTCAGCTCACCTCTTCCCGCGGGAAGTGTTTGGTGGCCCAGATGGCAGCTTGCGTGCGGTCCGACACCCCCAAACGTTGGAACAAGCGGCTGCAGTGGGCCTTCACGGTCTTTTCGCTGATCCCCAACTGCCGGGCGATCTGCTTGTTCTTGAAACCGTCGGCGATCAGGCGCAACACGTCCGATTCACGCCCCGTCAACGAGGCGGCCTTGGTCTCGGAGGCGCCGGGAGCCCGCAGGAGCTGCGCGGCCACCGAGGGGCTCAGCGGGATGCCACCGGTGGCCGTGGATCGGATCCCCGAGACCAGCACCTCGGCCTCGACGTCCTTGATGAAGAAGCCGTCGGCCCCCGCCTGGAACGCTGCTGCCACCCGGTCCGGTTCCCCGAAGGTGGTGAGCGCCACCACCGAGGTCTCCGGCCGCCGCAGCTTGATCTGGCGGATGGCGCCGATGCCGGTGAGCTCGGGCATGGCCAAGTCCATGAGCACCAGGTCCGGCTGGAGTCGCGCTGCCATTTCCACCGCCTCCCGACCGTTGGTGGCCGCACCCACAATCTCGAAGTCGTCTTGGGCCCCGAGAAGTTGCGCCAAGCTCTCGCGAATCAACGCGTGATCATCAGCTATCAGTATCCGGATCATTTTGCTCCCGCCAATTCAAGTCGTACGGTGGTTCCGTCACCTGGCTGTGAACGCACGTCGAGGTCAGCCCCCACGTTCGCAGCAAGATCTGAAAGAAGTTGTAGGCCCAGGTGCCCGCCACGGCGGCTCTCGGCCAAGGTGTTGGGGCTGAACCCCACCCCGTCGTCGGTGATCTCCAGCAGTGGGCCACTGGCCTGCTGGCTCACCACGATCAGCACCCGGCTGGCCCCGGCGTGTGCGGAAACATTGCGCAAGGCCTCACGGGAAACCCGTAACAACAACTGCTCCTCAACGGGGGCCAGCCGCCGATCAGGGACCCGAATCTCCACCTCCACGCCATGTTCTTGTAGAGAAGAAATGAGATCTTGCAGACCCGCCACCCAGCCGTCCTCGGGTACCTCGTAGGGATAGATGCTCATCAGCAGGCTGCGAAGGCTTCTGGTGGTATTGCGAGCCGAGGCCGCCAGCCCCCGAAGCGTTGGACGAAGGGACTCAGGGGCCTGATCCGCGGCGGCGCTCAGTCCGTAAGCGATACCGATGAGTTCCTGAACCGCGCCATCATGCACTTCACCAGCGATCCGTCGACGCTCGGCATCGGAAACGGAAATCACCTGATCGAGCAGGCGCTCCCGATCCGCCCGCAACCGGGAGAGACGACGGGACAGCAGGATGACCAATTGCACTTGGGCCAGCGTCAGCAGCACCAAACCACCCAACAACAGCGGCATGAACCGGCTGCGATAACTGGAGGCCAAGTCATCAACGATGGTTCCCGGATAGTAGGTCTCCACCAGCAGGGGCTCACCAGCGGCGGTTTCCACCGCGAAATACACCTCCAAGAGACCAGCTCCCGAGGGCTCGTCAAACTGATTCTCCGGGTTGTCCAAACGACTCAACTCAACGGACACGCCGAGGGTGTCAAACAACGCCAGCTCGGCCTCCTCAAGCTGGAACGTTTGCCCATGGAGCCGTTCATCATCGGCCCACAAGATCAGGCCGCCACGGGTCCAAACCTTCACATGGGCCGCGCCACCATCTTCGATCAGCGCGGTGCCGGCCGTATGCAGATCTGCGAGCGCGGCGATGTCCTGGCGAACCAGGTTGTCCGTCAAGAACGGCGCCAGCGCCACTCGAGCGGCGGCCTCCCCAAAGCGTCCCGCCTGGGCCTCCGCCTCCTGTTCCGCAAGGTTGCGAAAAACCGCCGTGGCGATGAGCGCGGTGGCGACGAACACCGCGACCGATCCGCTCAGTGCCAGCACCACCGCCAGCTTTGTTGT
>JBJXFH010000163.1:0-3374 GCA_046155365.1 Acidimicrobiales bacterium
CCTTAAGGAAGCGTTATGCAACGGGTTCAGGTCAATTGAGCTTGGTGCGTAGAACAGGAGTCGCCAGGGATGCAGCACTAGGTCCTAATCTCTTTGTCGAGAAGCGTGACGAGGGCGCGCGAAAAGGTCCGACGCTGTTGGTAACGCCGGACCTTTTCGATTCAATGCGAATTCGTCAAACAAGATCAGGATTGGAAAAGGACGCGCCCTTCGAGCTCGCTGAAGGGTACCGGTCCGTAGCCGCGGGAATCCGACGATGTGAAGCGGTTGTCCCCGAGCAGGAACACATGCCCCGCAGGCACCGGGTCCGGCCCGAAATAGAACCCGGACATATCGCTCTGGTTGGTGTAGTCCTCGGACACGATCGTCCCGTTGCGGATCAGGACGCCGTCTTCTATGCCGACGCTGTCACCGCCCACAGCCACCACCCGCTTGACCACCAGTTGGCCGGACCCGGGCTCCCGGGCCAGCACCACATCGCCCGGGGACGGGGACCCGAAACGGAACGAAAGCTTGTCCGCCAACACGAACTGACCGGCCTTCAAGCCCGGTTCCATGCTGTCGCTTCCCACCCGAACCGGCTCCAGCGCCCACGCCTTGACCCCCAACAGGGCGACGAAACATGCCCCCAACACCATGATCCAGCGGACCGTGGTTGCCTCGCCCCGCGTCGAGGGCGGCGAGGGGACCTCGGCAGGGGCGACGGGCGGGGGAGCTGAGCGGGAGCTCACCGCAGCTCAGATGATGGTGGTGGCGGCGAGCGCCCAGAGGCCCACACCCACCGCCAACAGCAGGTTGACCGCCCGACGGCGAGCACCGGGGGAGAGCAGGGAGGCGAGCGTCACCACCGCCATCACCTCAACTACCAAGGTGAGGGCGTCAAGTTGCTGCACCCGCTTCTCGGCTCCGGGGATGATGGCCCGGCCGACGTCCGGGCTGGTCCCGTGGGCACCGACCAACGGCACGAAGGGCAGGGTCACGGTACGGCTGAGTAGGTACAACCCGATTACCCCTACGGTGCCCCACAAGGCCAGTCCGACCAGCCGATCCCCGAACCGGTTGCGGAACAGCACCAACGCCATGGCCGCCTGGGCCAGCGCCAGGGCCGCGAAGAACACCCCTGAAGCGGGCCAGGTGCGCAGGTGTGAGGGCACGGTGACCAGGTGCGCCACCGACGCGCCGACCATCAGTACCACCGCCAGGTCGGTCAGTGGTGAGCGGTGGGTCTGAGCCCGCCGAGGTTGCGTTTCAGCGTGAATGACCGTCACAGGTCGTCCTCTTCCGAAAGGTTCTTGCAGGGGTCATCGAAGGGGCTGTAGCTGTACCCCGTGGGATCCACCACCTCGTACTGGGTCATCATGTCGTGGTCCTCATGGATGAGGTTGTGGCAATGGATCATGTACTTGCCGCATCCCTCGAAGTGGATGAGAACCCGCACGATCTCGTTCTCACCCACATAGACCGTGTCCTTGGGTCCTTGCTCGTAGGGGTGCGGAGGCTTTCCGTTCCGGGAGAGAACCTTGAAATCGACCAGGTGAATATGGGTCGGATGGAACCAACCGCCGGAGCTGTTCTCGATCTCCCAGATTTCGACGGTGCCCTTGACCGGCCGGGCCTCCACGTGTTGGTAGCCGCTGGCCACCACCGTCTTCCAGGTGTTGCCGTTAATCGTCCACTGGCTGTTGCCGCGCCCGAGCTTGATGCGGCGGGTGGCCACGGACTGGGAGGGCTGCAACAACATGGTGGGACAGGTGGGGTCCAGCTCGGAGGGCACGGCGTTGTCGGTGGGATCGAAGGCGTCGCCCACCACGTCAAAGGCCATCACCTTGTTGGTGTGGGTGTAGTCGTCGTTGTTCTTGGGGCTGCTGTTGCGCAGCACCACCCTGGTGCCGGGGGCGTACTTGCTGAAGTCAATGACCACGTCGTAGCGCTCGGCCGTGGCCTGGCGCAGGCTGGTGGTCTTAACCGGGAACGGCATGAGACCGCCGTCGGTGGCCACCACGGTCATCTGGTCCCCGGTGCTCAGCGACAGGCCCAAAGACCGTGAGATGCAGCAGTTCAGCAGGCGGAAGCGGTACTTGCGCTTCTTGACCTTCAGGGCCGGCCAGGGCACACCGTTGACCATCATGACGTCGCCCCACATGCCGGACTCGTCTTCCAGCGAGAACAGCAGCTCCCCGCTGGTCTGGAACATGGCGTCGGAGATCATCAGCGGGACATCGTGCTCACCGGAGGGCAACCCGAGCCCGTCCTCGGCGGCATCGTGCTCGAGGAAGAAGCCGGCCAGGCCCTGGTACACGTTCTGCGCCGTATGGTGCAGCCCGTGGTCGTGGTACCACATGGTCCGGCTGGATTGGGTGTCCGGGTAGTAGTAGTCCTTGAACTGCCCGGGCCGGGTGATGTCGCTGGCGTAGCCGTCGTACTGCGGCAGTGACGGGGAGCCGTGCAGGTGGACCGACGTCCAGGGCTCGTAGCGCAGGGTGGGATGACGGGCCGGCAGCTGGTTGGCGAAGCGGGCCACCACCTGGCGGTTGCGCTCCACCCTGATGGTGGGCCCGGGAAAGGACCCGCCGTAGCCGTACATCATGGTCTTGAAGCCGGGGATGATGTCCGCCTGAAATTCCACGATGGGAATTCGGTAGAAGTCCGACGTCTCGTCGGTACGGAGTGGCACCGCGACCGGAGGACGTCGGAACGGCAGCGTGAACGGAAGCGGCAGCTTGCTCGAGGGCATGCGGTTGTCCAGCGCCGAGGCCGCGAACGCCAGCCGATGCGCCGGCAGTGCCAGAGCCGCCCCGGCAAACACTCCGGTCTTGACGAAATCTCTCCGGGAGAGGCCGGACGCGCCACCACGCTCCGCCCCCTTGTGCGCGCGGCCCGTGCCGCGCTGGAGATTGAAGGTCATGAAAGCCGCCCTTAAGCCCGATTTATCCCACGTACTGCCAGGAATGTGCGCCGCGGCCCTCGCAAGGTCAATTCAACCTACGGTCTAGGACATAAAGGTCAGGGTCCTAAGCCGGGGCTGCTTGGTGCACGTCCGTTTAGATCATGGGAGCGGTTACTGCGGGGGACTTAAAGCCCACGGTAAGCGGCGGAAAAGCTGGTCTTAGGCCATCGCATTGTTACAGGTCGTAGTCACTTGGGCAGAAAGACCTGAGACTCTTTCGACACCACTGCGTATCGTCCGTGACACTGGTGCCTCAATCCGGGGCGGCGCGGGATGGCGGACATCGACATGAAGGTCGGAACAACAAAGCTGGCGGTGGTGCTGGCACTGAGCGGATCGGTCGCGGTGTTCGTCGCCACCGCGCTCATCGCCACGGCGGTTTTTCGCAACCTTGCGGAACAGGAGGCGGAGGCCCAGGCGGGACGCT
>JBJXFH010000098.1:0-6571 GCA_046155365.1 Acidimicrobiales bacterium
GACCGGTTGCGGGGGTCACATCGGCGTGCCCAGCAACCAGCTTCGGGGCGGCTGCACGGCGATGTGCTTTCATGGCCAGCGATGAGCGCCGAGCCCACCCCCGCCGCCCCGCCGGAACCCCACCTCGCACCGCCACTCGCCGGTTTGAGGGTGTTGGAGCTGGCCGATGGCATCGCCGGGCCCTACGCCGGTCGGCTGCTGGCCATGCTGGGCGCCACCGTGGTGAAGGTCGAACCGCCAGGCGGTGACCCGGCCCGCACCAAGCAGGTGGACGACGAACCCCTGCCCCAGGGCCAACCGAGCCCGCTGTACCTGCACCTCAACGCCGGCAAGCACAACGTGACCACGGCCGCCGCGCCGCCGTTGAGCTGGGCTGACGTGATCATCCACAACCGGGTACGCCGGCAGTTGGCGGGCACGGAGCTGGATCCGCAGCGCCTGGCCGCGGCCGGGTCCGCCGGCGAGGGGGGCCCGGTGCTGGTCACCGTCACCGCCTGGGGATTCGACGCCGACGAACCGGGCACCATTGAGGACGAGTTACTGGTGCAGGCGGCGTCGGGCTGCATCGCCAGCACCGGCAACGTGGGTGCCGAGCCGTTGCGGCTGCCGGGCTGGCAGGCCCAGTACCAGGCCGGGGCCACCGCCGCGGTGGGTGCGCTGGCGTTGTTGCGCATGCCCAACGCCCGCCACCTCGATGTGCCCTGGATCGCGGCCGTACAAGTTGGTATGGAGTTGGAGTTCGCCGACCGGTTGATGGCCGGTCAGGCCCGTCCCCCCGCCGGGCCGTTTCCGCCGGCGGCTTTTCCCGGCGGTGCGTTGCCCTGTGCCGATGGGTTCGTGTGCCCCGGCTCCTACCGGGACGTGGACTGGGAGATGCAGTCGATCTTCTACGAGATGCCCGAGCTGTACACCGACGAGCGCTTCAACAGCCGCGCCGCCCGCTCCCAACGGGTCGATGAGCTCTGGCAGCTGATTCGGCCGTGGTACGCCTCCAAGACCAAGCGGGAGATCTTCCAGTACTGCTTGGATTCGCCGTGGACGGTGGGCATCGTGCTGACCGGCACCGACGCCCTGGCCGATCCCCATCTGGAGGCCCGTCACAGCTTGGGATCGATTACCGCTGATGAGGCCCCGCCGGTCACCGCCCCCACCCGACCGTTCCGCATGCCCGGTCTGCCGGTGGCTGACCAGCACGTACGCGCCACCGGGACCAGCCCCTCGCCTGATGGTGCCGCCACCCGCAGCGGGGGTGGGCCCGACCCGGTTCGGCGCCGGCCGCTGGAGGGCCTGCGAATGCTGGAGTTCACGGTGGCCTGGGCCGGGCCGTTCGTCGGGAACTTCCTGGGCGCCCTGGGCATGGACGTCATCCGGCTGGAGGCGGTCCGGCCGTTCGAGGGGTACCGCCTGATGCGCCTGCACCCCGACTCCGACCCGCCCCGGGTGGCGTCCCTCGAATCCACCCGGGACTGGCTGGAATCCTCCAACCTGTTCTGCGCCGTGAACCGCAACAAGCGGGGCCTGACCCTGGATCTCAGCACCGACGCCGGGGTGGAGGTGTTCAAGGACCTCGCCGCCAACGTGGACGTGGTGGTGTGCAACTTCACCGAACGGGTCATGCCCAACCTCGGGCTGGATTACGACACGCTGCGGGCCATCAACCCCAACCTGGTGGTGGTGCGGATGCCGGCGTTCGGCACGTCCGGGCCGTACTCCCATTGCGCCGGATACGCCCTGGTGGTGGAGGCCATGGGTGGGTTCGCGGCCCGCTGGGGCTACCCCGACGAAGGCGCCCGCGTGTCCGACAGCTACTGGCCCGACGCCGTGGCCGGCACCCACGCCGCGCTGGCGGTGATGACCGCGCTGGAACGACGGGACCGCACCGGGCAGGGATGCGAGATCGACTTCAGCCACATGGACGCCATGTGGTGCCAGCTCGGTGAGGGGCTGGTGGTGGCAGGCCAGCGCGGTCGGGACATCGGCCGGATGGGCAACGCCGAACCCGGGGTGGCGGGGTCTGGCATCGTCGCAGCACCGGCTGGGTCCGGCTGGGTGGCGCAGGTCGGGGATCGACACCAACCGGTGCGCAACCCGTTGCAGGCCGCCACCGAGCCGTCCCTGGCCTACCGCTTCGAGACCGTGTCCCGGGACATCATCGGTGACGTGGTCGAATTGCGGGCCCCGGTAGTGGTGGACGGGCAACCCACCACCACCCGCCGTCCGGCCCCGTTGTTCGATCAGCACACCGACGAGATCCTGGCCGAGGTGGCCGGGTACGACGCCGAGCGCATCGCCAGCCTGCGTGAGGCCAACGTGGCCGGCGGCGTGCTGCCCGAACCGCGCCGACCCCGGCCCCGCTCGTGAACAACCAGGTACCGCCATCACAACAGACCCAGGATCAGGCCAAGGAGGCTGCCGGGCGGGCGGCGGCGGCGCTGGTCGAGGCCGGGATGCGGGTGGGTCTGGGCACCGGATCCACCGTGCATTGGACCATCGTCGACCTGGGCGAACGAGCAGCCGAGTTGGATGTGACCTGCGTGGCCACCTCGGCCCGCACCCACGTACTGGCGGAGCGCCTGGGCCTGCGGGTGGTGGCCCCCGACGAGCTGGACGGGCTGGACATCACCATCGACGGCGCCGACGAAGTGGACGCGGCGGCGAATCTCATCAAGGGCGGCGGCGGGGCGCACACCAGGGAGAAGATCGTGGCCACCATGGCCCGGCGTTTCGTGGTGGTGGTTGACCAGACCAAGGTGGTGGCGCAACTCGGGGCATTCGGCGTGCCGTTGGAAGTGCTGGACTTCGCCCCCGAAACGGTGGCCCGAACGGTGCGGACCCTGGGCGCGGTGCGGGTCGACCGACTCGATGCCCGCTCCGACAACGACAACGCGTTGCTGCGTGCGTACTTCGGGCCCATCAACGATCCTGCGGTGCTGGCCGGCGCGCTGGCTGCGGTGCCAGGGGTGGTCGGACACGGGATTTTCCCCGGTTCGATGGTCAGCGACATCTACATCGCCGGCACGCAGGGTGTTGAACATCGCGCTGGTGGTGCTCACATTTCCACGTAGGGGCGAATCGACGTGGATTCGCCGAAATCGGGGGCGCCCTCCGAACTCGCCAGCAGGGGCGAAAGTACGATCCGGGCATGACTGACCTGCGGGATCGATTCCGCCAGCTCCACCAGTCCGGCACCTTTGTGCTGGCCAACGCCTGGGACGTGGGGTCCGCCCGCCTGTTGGCCTCCGCCGGCTTCCCCGCCCTGGCCACCACCAGCGCCGGTTTCGCCGCGTCGTTGGGGCGCATGGACCAGCACGTGAGCCGTGACGAGCTGGTGGCCCACGTGGCGGCGTTGTGTTCGGCGGTGGACCTCCCGCTGAACGTAGATGCCGAGCACGGCTTCCCCGACCAACCCGGTGGCATCGCCCGCACGGTGGAACTGCTGGCCGCGGCGGGGGCCAGCGGGCTGTCGATCGAGGACTGGAACCCCGCCGCGGGCCGCATCGAATCGGTCGAGCTCGCCGAGGAACGGGTGGGGCTGGCCGCACACGCATGCCGGGCCCACGGCATCGTGCTCACCGGTCGGGCCGAAAACCACCTGCACGGCATCGACGATCTGCCCGACACCATCGACCGCCTCCGTCGCTACGCCGCCGCTGGGGCCGAGGTGGTGTACGCCCCGGGCCTGCGTGACCTGACCGAGATCGCCACCGTGGTGCAGGCGGTACCGGCGCCGCTCAACGTGCTGGCGCTGGCCAAACACCTCACCGTCGGCGCGCTGGCCCCCATCGGCGTGCGGCGGGTGTCCCTGGGCGGCATGTTCGCCTTCGCCGCATACGGTGCCCTGGTCCGCGCCGCCGCCGAGGTGGCCGGGTCCGGCGGCATGGAGTTCATGGACGGGGTCGTGCCACCTGCGGTGCGAGCCCAGGCGTTCGGAAAGCCCTGATCGAACATCGGCCGGCAACCATCCCAACCCAGTGAAGACCCGGAGCGCGCGCTAACTCTGCGCTAACTCGTCAATCCTGCCGATCGGGCGGTTGAGCGCTGGGACGGGTAGGCCAGGATGGCCACCGCGGACAAGAGGTAGCCGCCGCCGATGAGCAGCCACACCCGCTGGAAGGCCTCCACCGACTCGGTGCTGCGGTCCCCGAGCAGCGCCACGGCGATGGCCACCCCGATGGCGCCCACCAATCGACGGATGGTCTGGAACACGGCGTTGGCGCTGGCCAGCTCGGTGTCCGCCATCCCGGCCAGGGCGGCGTTGGTGACCACGATCCCCACCATCCCCGCGCCCAGCCCGAACAGCAGCAACCCCACCACGTACGGTCCCCAGAAGCGGGGCTGGTCACCCACCCCGAACACCCACACCGCCATGCCCGCGGTGGTGATCAGCCCGCCCAGGATCAGCACGCCCTTGTACCCGTGGCGGTCCGAATAGTGACCGACGGGCATCGACACGAAGCTGACGATCATCGCCACCGCCACCGCCACACCGCCCCCGAGCGCCGAATAGCCCCACACGTTGATCAGGAACAGCGGGGTGGTGAAGAACCACGCCATGATGGCCAGCTGGGTGCCGGCCTGGGAGAGGTTGGCCACCAGGAACCGCGTATGGCGGAACAGCGCCGGGTCCACCAACGGGGAGGCGGCCCGGGCGCAACGCCAACCGAACGCCAACGACAAACCCAACGCCAGCGCCAGGGATCCCACCACGGCGCCGCTGCCCCAACCCCATCGGGGACCCTGCAGGATGGCGAAGGTCAACAGCGCGATGCCACCGGTACCCAACACCGTGCCCAACACATCAATCCCACCAGTCGACGCCGCCCGGACCGGCTCCTGCAGCACCTTTCGCCCCAACCAGAACGACACCAGACCGACCGGTATGTTGATGAGGAACACCGGGCGCCAGCCGTAGGCCTCGATGGCCAAGGCGCCCAGGGTGGGTCCGGCGGCGGCCCCGGCGCTGGAGACCGTGCCCCAGATGCCAATGGCCAATCCCCGTTTCGACAGTGGGAAGTTCGGCAGGATCAAGGCAATGGCGGTGGAGGTCAACATGGCCGATCCCGCGCCTTGTCCGACGCGGGCGGCGATCAGCACCGCCGGGTTGGGCGCAGCGGCGGTAATGGCGGAGATCACGGTGAACACCGCCAGGCCCACCAGGAACACCAGCCGCCGACCGTGACGATCCGACAGCCGCCCGGCCACCATCAGCAACGCCGCGGAAGCAATGGCGTAACCCGAGCTGACCCAGGCCAGGGTGGAGCGAGGGGTTCCGGCGAAGTCGGCCTCGATGAACGGGAAGGCCACGTTGGCCGCCATCATGTCGAGGATGATCACGCAGGTGGCGGCGGAAACCAGCGCCAACACCTGCCAGGCGTGGCGGGTGACCCGCTCCCCCGCCGGCGGGGCGCTGGGGGGAGCCGGCATGACCGAGGGCTGCTGCACGACGGGCATGCTTGCACAGGCCCCAACACAAACCGGGCTGCGCGCGCTGGTGGGATGTGGACCTTGGTCGCCATGAGCCAAGCCGCGAACAGTGTTATGACTGCAGGCGATGCCCGTCGGCCCACAGCCCGGTCCCCGTTCCGGCCCCAAACGTCCGCCGATGGTGGCGGTGCTGGGCGTGGTCTTGGGGCTGGTGGTGCTGGTCGCGGTGGGCTCGTCACGGCCGGATAGGGGCCGGGTGGTGACCAGCCTGAGCGCCGGATCACCCTTCGCCGATCCCGCCGACACCGATGCCACCGATGCCACCGCCGAGCCGGGCCGCCGCACCGCGCCCGGCGCGCCCGCCGGCGAACTCGTGAGCGATACCGCCACGACCGCCAACACCCGCACCACTCCTACCAACAGTTCCCCTGGCATCGCCGGCACCGACTCTGGCACTGGCACTGGCACTGGCACTGGCGACGGGGTCGGGGTGGGCACGTCGCCGGCCCGGTTGACGCCGTTTTCGTTCCTGCGGGCCGAGGGGACGGCACCGCCGCAGCACGCCGGGGCCAAGCCTCAGCCCGGTGCGGCCAACGCCCAAACCCCGCCGGTGCGCTGCCGATACACCGAGCCCGGCAGCGGGGCGATCATCGAGGCCACCACCGACGCGCAGCTGGTGGACTTGAGGGGTGGGACCTACCTGGTCCGGGCCGACTGCACCCTGCAGCCGCTGGTGTGCATCCTCACCGACTCGTCCACCGGCGCCCGGCTGACGGCCAACGTGGACAGTGCCGTGACCGACGCCGCCGAGGCCGTCTATCAGGTCCGGGCCGATTGCTCGTTGCAGGCTTTGCGGTGCACGTACCGCGATGGTGCCAGCGGGGCGTTGTTGCGGGCGGAGGTGGGCGCCACCGTCACCGACGACTACGAGAACACCTATGACGTGCAAAGCGACTGCACACTGCGCGCCGCCAGTTGTTCGTTCACCGATCCCTTCACCGGCACCCGCCTCCAAGCCCGCACCGCCGGCACCGTGGTGGACTCCTCCGGTGCGGTGTACCGCCTGCAGGACGATTGTTCCCTCACTGCGGTGACCTGTGCCTACGCCGACGCCAGCACCGGCGCCCGCATCCGCGCCGACGTCGGC
>JBJXFH010000177.1:0-9228 GCA_046155365.1 Acidimicrobiales bacterium
CACGCGCCAGCCCGTAAGCGTTGCTCCCATGCACGGTTTCGTAGATGACAAAGGGATCGTTCACGTGCTCGCAGCCCAGATCGGCACCATCGCCCATGGACGTTACGCCAGCGCACCTGGCTTGCACGTACGAGTTCGGCGGTGGAGGTTCGGTCGGGTGATCACGGCGGGGCCGAGGCGTAGGCGAAGTGGGTCTCCGCTATCGGGCCGCCATTGGCCAAACTCAGGCTGGGGTGGGGCAGAGGTGGCCTGGGTCGGGGGAGAGCGAAGCAAGGCTGTGCCACTCAACGGCGACGTCCCGCATGACCAGCGCTGAGTCGAGGTGGATCGAACCCGGAGGGAAGGTCACGGGGTCGTCGAAGAATGACGAACGCACGTGACGCGCCTGGGTGGCTTGGATGCGCCAGGTGGTCGTGCGGAGTTCCAGGCCGTCGAGTCGGTCGGAGTGGCGGGTTGGCGAGAAGCCTGCTGCTCCGTTACGGAAGAAGTTGGAGGCTTCGGTGGTCGAGGCGAACAGTTCGCTGTCGGGCAACTCGTCACGCATTCCCACGGCAGCATCCACGAAACACTGCGAATCACGAGCGGTGAAGGCGACCGCTATGGCATCAGCCGATTCGACGCTGGTGAACTCCGCCCGCTGGTGGCGTCCAGGGAACAGGCGATCACCCACGGCGACGTTCATGAGGGCCCCGCTGTGACGAGTCGGGACGTACACACCCGTCCGCAGCCCGCTTGTGTCGTGCCACTGGACAGCAAACCGATGCGCCGCGTTCTCACTGGTGAGGCCCAGGCGAGCTGGCACGCCGCGTGGCCGCAGCTGTCCGAGCCGGATGAGGCAGATCCCGGCTACAGCCCATCCGTTGACCAGTTGCGGCTTGAATGGCGCTGGGATCATCGCTGCGGCCACATCCCGGTCCAGCCGGTAGTTGATCAAGAGCCGGCGTTCCACGACGCCTTGCATCGTTGGTAATCTCATCACAGTCATTCCCCGGTCTTCGGCGCTGGCTCCCCGATGATAGCAAGGACAGCAAGAGTATATGGTAGCATGGTATCTGCTAGCGGGGTACATGCTAGCGTGGCCGGTCGTGACGGCCGGTGGTGGGGTACGGTCGGGGCATGGGGGACAACGTGGAATCCGGGGCGGAGGCACCGCTGACGGGCATCGATGATCTTGCCCTCATGGGTCGCGCCTGCGAGCTCGCACCGGCTCTCGACGCCCACGACGGTGACAACGATGGGTACTGGAGGATTATCCATGCGTTGCATCGCCGTGGAACGCGGCTGATCTTTCACGAGGCGGCTCGGCTGATCGTGAGCGAGGACCCTCGATTGCGCCGCTTGGCGTGCGACGTGCTTGGTTCGCTCGGCTACGAGGATGGGCAGCCCTTTGGCGCTGAGACCTTCTCGCTCCTCGCTCGGGTCTGCAAGGGAGAGGACTCCCCACCAGTTCTGGCCTCGGCCGTGATGGCGGTGGGAGAGCTCCAACATGCGGAGACGCTGACCTTGCTGGTGTCCCACTCCGGGCACGAAGACTCCAATGTAAGAAGGTCGGTGGCTCGCGTCCTGCCGTCGATCGCCGGTGTGGACTGGCTCGACCCCGCCCATCCCGCGGTCACCACGCTGATGGAGTTGACCGCGGACGAGGACCCGGATGTCCGCGATTGGGCGACGTTTGGACTGGGGACCGGGGTGAAAGCTGATGGTGTGGTGATCAGGCGATGTCTTCTCGCCCGGGTTCAGGATCCGCACGAGGACACCCGAGCCGAGGCCATCGCCGGGCTGGCGAGACGCCACGCACCTGAGGCCGTGCGTTTCGTCCGCCACGACCTTGGTGCCGATGCCGTCGGCCGGTTGACCGTGGACTCTGCTCGCTTGCTCGGCGATCCGTCCTTGGCGGAGCCGCTCGGGCAGCTCGTGACGTGGTGGGATGTCGACGTTGAGTTGCTCGAGGATGCCCGCCGGCGGTGCGACCCGGCAAGGATCGACGCAAAAGCCACCCTCGTGAGGGCGCTGCTCGACGCGGCCGAGCTCAGCCATCTCTCGATCAGCGTTGCAAGCGAACTCCTTCCGAACGACGCCGGTGATCCCGAAGTGAGCGTGGTCGGTGCCGGGACTGATGCCGCCTATGCCCTGGATGCGTTGCTGCGGCGCGCCGGCGGATCGGTCGATATCGCCATCCGGTTGATCCGGCACGATCTCGGGCGAACCTGAACGGCGCTCATTGACGGTGACGGCGCGGCGGACCGGATTCCGGCGGCCAGGCACCGGTCGGTCCGACCGTTCGTCGCGTGGGCGCGCGCCCATCCCAGCATCTGTCATGGTTGCCGCCGAGGAGCACCTTGCGCCCGATGTCGGCGCTCTTGCAGCAGAGAGATCAGCGTCGAACCACGTCGTCATCTGCCGCCAAGGTTGCCCGGCCTCACTGCCAAGCGCCTCGCCAAGTGCGGCCAGGACACGCAACGGTGGTGACCGCCACCGAACCCGGTGCATCCATCACTGGCGGCAGGGAATCATGCCGAACTGCGGTTTGAAAGTGTATGAAAGATACTGAAGCGGTTTTACTCTGGCGGATTTTGGACACCGGGGTGCGGCGGCGAGCCAAGAAGTTCGACCATTGGTGGTCACAGACGCGCGCTCTGTCGAAAATCTGAGGCCGTCCCAGGATGGGCGTGTCCAAAAACCGCCAGAGTCACCCGACCCACCCAGTCCCGGCATGCCAACCCCGCGGATTCCCGCCTGGCCCGCCTGATCCGGACCCGCGGCCCGTGCCGGCGAGCCAGATTGCCCCACGCTGTCGGCGACGTCCTCGCGCCGAGTACCGGAAGTGTGAGCGCACAGCATCGACAGGGCGGCGAGGTTGCGGCCGGCCGGCTTCGAGGTGTGGCTGAGCGTTACGCCTCTCGGTCCCTCCGGTGCGGGTGATCTCGTGGACGAGCACTTGTGATCATGTGGCGTGAACCTCCGGGCCGAGTGCAGGCTGTGAACTGGTGAGCGCGACTGGCAGGCCCTGCGCTCGGGCTGCACCGGCCATGTCGTGGTCGCCGGTGACCAGGATGAGTTCGCCATCGAGCGCGGCCATGGCGGCGGCAAGGTGAACGGCGTCCTAACCGTGCAGTTGGTGGGCTTGGGCGAGGGCACCAGCGTTGCGGGCCAACTGGGCAGTGAACTCGACATGGTCGTTCTCTTCGATGATCGTCTCCAGTTCCGAGACGGCGACCTCGTGCTGGCGTTTGGTGATTCGTCCCATCCGCTCGGCCCTGGCGAGCGCGGCGCGCGCCTCCGCTTAGAGCGGGCGCACGCTGAAGTTGCGAGTGGCTTCGTTCCACATTCGCACACAGGTAGCCGACGAAGGCTCGCCGATCAGCAGCGGGATCACCGCGGAGGTGTCGAAGTAGGCAATCACTGTCGCTGTTCGGCCACGAGGTCGCTGACGGTCCCCCTTGCCGTGATGCGGAACGGTGTCCGCGAACGCTTGGCCGCCGGCGCGGGGGTGACCAGCCCCTCCGCGACCAGGCGATCAAGCGCCCGAGGCTGGTTCAGCGGGACGAGCCTGGCCACCGCCTTGCCGTGGTGGGTGACGTCGATGCTGCCGAGGCCGGCGGAAGTGTGAGTGCGCAGCATCGACCGGGCCCCGGCGCGGAGGCGCAGCAGTTCACCGTGTTCGTCCTCAATGCTGGAACCGACGAGCTCGCCAGTGAGCTCTTGCGAATGGCCGAGCACGAGGAGCCCACTACTCACGCCTCGCTCGCGCTCGTTTGGGGCGCCACATTCGTTCTCGTCATCGCTCGGTCGTGGGTGCAGGGAACCGACGGTGTGGAGACAAGCGAAACGCTCGGTCGCTTCGCCGAGCCTTTCATGAGCGTGCTTCAGGCTCAGTCAACGTAAGCGAGCACGGCGCCTGATGCCATGTCGCAGGTTGACGTGGTCAGCTCGCCTCGGTGAGGCGGACGTCGTAGTGGATGGTGAGTTCGAGTGCCTCGGCGATCTCGACGAGGCGGGCGAAACTGACGCCGGCGTAGTCGGTCGCCTCGTAGCGCTGGATCGCTTGCTCCTGGAGACCAACGCGTTCGGCGAGTTGCCGCTGGGTCAGGCCGCAGGCGATGCGCGCCCGGATGAGCGCGATCGGGAGTTGCTCGATACCGGTCGCCTCGATAAGGGTCGCGTCGTGAAGCGAGTCGTACTCAGCGAGCTCGGCCTCGAGGTCCCCGAGCGTGCCGCGAAGGGCATCGAGCTGTAGCTCGCGCATCTCCGGTTGCAGCCCCTCGGGCAGCGGCGCGCGCTGCAGCTCGCCGACGGCGTTGCGAACCTCGTCGGCGCGGCTGCGCGTGATCTTGTACTGCCGTTCGTTCTTGATCATGGTTCGAACTCCTCCAGGTCGATGACGACGATTCCCTTGCGTTGACCATCACGGTCGCGTTGAAAGAACTCCACGAAGTACTCACCGGAGCCGGCCTCGACGATGTTCGGGAAGAACTCGCAGCCGAACTCGGCCTTCTGCGCGGGCCGGCCGGGAGACAGATCGAGCAATGCCGGGTGGAGCAGTGCTCTGTCGACGCCGATCGGGTCGTAGCAACCATCGATGTCGCCGGGGTGGAGCTTCCCGGTGAAGAAGCTGCCGTCGATCCAAGCCCGCCGGCAACCGGCGGCCTTCAGCGCCACGAGTGCACGGCGGCACCCGCTGAGGAGATGGGGCCGCCAGGTTGATGTGCCAAACGCGTCTTCGACCTCGTCCCAGGTCGCGGCCCACTCACCAGCTGGCAAGCGACCATCGACGAGGGCCGGGATCATCGACACAACATACCAGTTGTGTTGAGGTGCGCAAGTCGGTGGAGCTCGAGCGAGAGCGCGCTAGTCGGTTCGTGCCGGCGAAGCGCTCAAAGTAGGTGCCATCGAAGTGGCGCGGTCCCTACGCTGGGCGATGTGGGTGACCTGGAGCTTCGAATTGGTCGCGAGCGGGGCGATCATCTCGTGCTGCGCGTACTCGGTCGCCAGCACCCGGGCGCGAACGACTACTGGGATGGCAACTGGCTAGTCACTCCGGCCGAGCTGGTTGTCGGATGCCTGCGCGCCAGCCATCCGAACATGAGCCTGCGCGCCGACACGCTCCTCTGGCTCCGGAAAGGGCTCGGCGAAATGCACCAGAGTCTTGTAGGTGAGGTCGAGATCAGCTCGATGGAGGGGACGCTGGTCGACGATCCCGCCAAGAGGAACGTTTTGAGCTTTGAGATACCAGACCTCGATCAGACCAATCTCGCGCCGATGATCGCCGCTCTGGATGAGATGCTCGCCGCGTATCCCGTCTTGGGCTCGGTGAGCTCATGAGCCGCGCTTCGCGTGCCGAGGCGAGACTCGATTGAGCGCTGCTTCCTTCTTGATCGAGGACAACTGGAGAGGTGGGTTCTACGAACTCGAAATACTGCTCGGACCACGAGACGACGCTCGTCTTGAACCAGCTCTCAGGGCTTGTTGGGGCTTCGAGAGCGCTCCGACTGGCAGGTAGAAGTCGAGCCAATCCTCACCCGAGTCTTCTTCCCTGATGATCACGGTGCCACAGACAACGTTCGAGACACCGGGAACGGACGCGACACCACGAAGATGCCCGAACCTCTCGGCATTGCTCAAGGTCGGCTCAACCCGCTCCTGCGAGGCGGGCTCCATCGATCGCGAACCGAAGCAACCAGCGACGCCTTCGGAAGGACACATAAGACCAGTTCAGAGGCATTACGGCTGAAACTCCGCAGCCCGCGAAACCCCTGCTACACGTTGAAGCGGAACTCGGTGACGTCGCCGTCTACGAACTCGTAGTCTTTGCCTTCGACGCGGAGTTTGCCCACTTCTTTGGCTTTGGTCCAGCCGCCCAGCTTCAACAGTTCATCCCACTGGATAACCTCGGCGCGAATGAATCCGCGCTGGATGTCGGAATGGATTCTTCCGGCGCATTCTGGAGCTTTCGAGCCTAAGCGGAACGTCCAGGCCCGGCTTTCCTTGTCGCCGGTGGTCAGGAAGGTTCGCAGACCCAGCAGGTGATACGCGGATCGGACCATGCGGAACAGTGCCCCTTCGCCCAGGCCGAATCCTTCCAGCATCTCGGCCCGTTCGGCGGGGTCGGTGATGGTGGCGGCTTCGGCTTCCAGCTGCACGCACATGCCGATGACCTCCACGTTGTCCCCGGCATTGGAGAGCTCGGCCCGGACCCGATCCTCCACCGCTCCGATCTGGTCCAACTGGCCCTCACCCACGTTGACCACCACCAATACCGGCCGGTTGGTCAACAAGAAGTGCGGGGCCAACAACGCCCGCAGATCCGCCTTCAACCCGGCCCGGTACAGCGGCGTGCCGGCGGACAAGGCGGCGTTGGCGGCCTCCAGCGCTTCCAGCTCCGGGCCCAGGGTCTTGTCCATCTTGGATTGCCGCTGGGCCTGGTTGAGGCGCTTCTCGACCGTTTCCAGATCAGCCAGGGCCAACTCCAGCTCAACGATCCGCAGATGCTCGATGGGGTCGTCGGGGCCGGTCACGTCGTCATCGGCGAAGGCCCGCAGCACGAACACGATGGCGTCCACCTCACGGATGTTGGCCAGGAACTTGTTGCCCAACCCCTCACCCTTGGACGCTCCCTCCACCAGCCCGCCGATGTCCACCACCTGCACCGCGGCGTGCACGATGTTGCGGCTGCGGGACATCTCCGCCAGCCGATCCAGTCGATCGTCGGGCACCTTGGCCACCCCGATGTTGGGGTCCTTGGTGGCGAAGGCATACGGGGCCGCCAGGGCGCCGCCGCCGGTGAGGGCGTTGTACAGCGAGCTCTTGCCGGCATTGGGTAGCCCTACCAGGCCAAATCGTTCCATAACGAAACGGGCAGGCTACTGCGGGCGACGGCTCGGTCCGCGGGGGAGGGTCAGGCCGTCCTGGAAGGGCACGCGGGGCCGACGGGGTAGGTGACGGTCACCGCGGAGTTGAGCGGCACGACCGCACCGGCCAATGGATTCTGCGTAGTGATCAGCCCGGTTGTCCCGCATCTCATGTTGGCGTTCAGGGTGGGGTTCGGCTCCAGTTTCAGCCCGGTCCCGCCTGCCAGCTTCTCCGCCTCGTCTAGCGACCGGAGACTGAAGCTCGGGACCGTCACCGTCCTGGGTGGGGACGTGGTCGTGGTGGTCGTAGTCGTGGTGGTGGAGGAGGTCGTGACGGGCGCCGTCGTCGATGAGCTGGTGGTGGGGGCTGCGGTGGTGGCCGTCGGGGCGGCGGTGGTGACGGGAGCGGGCGTGGTGTCAGGTGCGGCGGTGGTGGGCGGGGCTGTGGTGGTTGTGGTCGCCGCCGCGCCCTGGGTGGACGTGGTGGTGGGCCCTGTCGTTGACGTCGAGGTTGTGGTTGACGATGGGGTCACCGTCACCAACGGTTTGCTGCTGGTGGAGCTGGTGGTGGTCGGCTTGGGGGCGGGGCCGGAGCGGGCCTTGTCCTCGCTGCCGTCGGTGCCGACCGGGCGATCGAACAGGCCCCCGGTGGCGGCGTTGTGCAACACGAAGACCCGCACCGACTCCGTGGCCGGGGTGACCCGCACCAGGCCGTCGCTGTCGAAGTCCTTCCACGGATCACCCACGAAGCGGGCGTCCTCCACCGGCTCCGGCGCCAGCAAGGGGTTACCGCACGCACATCGGGCCCGGGGCACACCGTATTGGTCCACCAGCACCGCCGTACCTGCCTGGAGGACCGATTGCAGCGCCAGCGCGTCACCGTCCCGATAGCCATGGTTGGTGACCCGGGTGTCGATGCGCAATTGCATCGGGGTCAGGCCACGAATGTAGGAGGGGATCTGTTCGAACGTGATCCCCTGCACCGACGCCCAAGCCCGTCCCTGCCCGCTGTTGGCGCCGAGGAAGCTGATCATCTGTTCGCGGTCACACAGGCTGTCATCGAGGGTGCCGCCGTACAGCCCAACCGTGCCGCCGCTCATCGACGCCGTGCCCTGCTGGCGGTCTTCGGGCAGCAGATCCCGGGCCAACACCACCGTGGGAACCGGGCTGCGGAGCGCGTCCAGGAACGGGTCCCGGCCAAGCGAACCGGCGGGCTCAAGGAAAATCTCACCTCGGCCACCGCCGTCACCGTTGTTGCTCGATGCGAACACGAAGATGCCGCCACCGAACACCACCACCGCACTCAGCAGCGCCGTCAGCAGTGGGGTCCGCAAAAAGAACCGCCCCACCTGCGCCATGCCCCTGGTTGATGCCATCGTTGTCTCCCCGCAAACGCCGTCGGGCACCACCCGTGCGACCAGTCTGTCCTGATCTCTTTGACGGCGCCGACCGCCATTCTGATACCGAACGTGACCGCTGACCCAGACCCACGGCGCGAAACCGGCTCAGCAACCCCAACTGTTCACAGATCGGGCAGCTGATCGCGCAGGCCGTCCTCCTCGACTTGGAGCTGGGTGTAGAGAGGCTGATCGCCGTCGATGCACGCTTGCAACCGTCGAAAGAACGTATCGATGAGCTGGCCCAACACCCCATCTTGCGGGTGGCCGAGGCTGGCGAGGGCCGTGACCAGGGAGGTGGGGATCTGTGGGGGCGTCGCGGGTAACGCCCCGAATTTGGTGGTGGCGTCGGTCATGGCGGTTTGGCAGGCCGGCATCACCCGCTCGGGTCGGTTGCCCAGCCGCCGAAGGGTCCCGTCGGTGCCAGTGGCGAAGTCGACGAATTCTCGCAGCGTGTCTCGGTCCGCGGCCGTGTCCCCGGTAGCGCGGTTCTGGCCCGGGGCCGTGGTGTTGCTCGCGGCGGGGGATGCGGCCGGGCCCGGATCATCCTCGGCTGGGCGCTGGCTCACCACGAACCCCACCAGCGCCGCCAACCCGACGAAGGTCCCTACCAACACCGCGGCCCAACGGCGGGACGTGGAAGGAGACGATGCCGGCACTGTGGCCAAAGGGTCGGCCCCGTCGGCTTCGAGCGTGGGGGAGATCCCGGTGCTCCCGATCGTTGGCGGCTGTGGGCCCGGCGCGCCGTCGGACGAGGGGATCGGCGAGGACAGGTTCGCGAACCTTGATCCCTGCGGTGTCCCCCGGCCCGGCGCGGTCGGCGAGGCCATGGCCGGCGGGGTGGCGGTCACGGCGGAGGTTGGCGTCGACCTCGGCGCAGCCCAGCTCGGCGGAGTCTGGTTCGATGTGGCGGGCGTCGTGGGCGTGGCCAGGGCCGGCGGGGTCGGCGGGGTTGGCGGCGCGGCCCAGTTCGGCGGAGTTGA
>JBJXFH010000185.1:0-14997 GCA_046155365.1 Acidimicrobiales bacterium
ACTCAGGCCGCGAGGGACGTGGTGTTCGACCTGGCCCGGTGGGCCGATGTGGTGCTCGAGTCCTACTCGGTGGGCACGATGGGTCAGTGGGGCTTCGACTATGAGTCCCTCGCTCGGATCAACCCGCAGCTGATCATGGTGTCAAGTTGTCTGATGGGCCAGCAGGGACCCCACGCCTCGTTGGCGGGCTTCGGGACCATGGCCTCGGCGATCTCGGGGTTCTTCAACATCACCGGATGGCCGGATCGGGCCCCGTGCGGGCCACTCGGCGCCTATACCGACTACATCTCACCCCGATTTCTGGTGGCCAGCGTGATGGCTGCGTTGGAGCACCGCCGCCAGACCGGCCGCGGACAGTACGTCGACTTCTCCCAAGCTGAGGCCTCTATGCACCAACTATCGCCGGCCTTGCTCGACACCCAGATCAACCGCAGGAACTTCCCTCGGATGGGCAACACCGACGCCTCGATGTCTCCCCACGCGGTCTACCCCGCGGCCGGAGATGACGCCTGGGTGGCCGTGGCCGTGAGCGGCGACGATCAATGGGCTGCCCTTTGCCGGGTGCTCGATCGCCCGGATCTCGCCAGGTTGACGCTGGCGGAACGCCTGCAGCAGCGGGACAGCCTCGATGAGCTCGTGAGCGCATGGACCGGCTCGCGCACCGCGCAGGATGGGATGGCCGAGCTGCAACGGTGCGGGGTGCCGGCCCATGCCGTGCAGAACACGGTGGAGTGCTTCAACGATCCGCAGCTGCGTCACCGGGAGTACTTCGTGGAGGTGCCTCACGGATCGCTGGGACGCACCTGGGTCGAGAACAGCAGGTTCCACTTGTCCCGGACGCCGGCGCTGGTCCGCCAGGCAGGCCCGACCCTGGGGGAACACACCTGGGAGGTGCTCTCGACCATCTTGGGCTACAACGAGGATCGCATCGCCGATCTCGCTGCCGCCGAGGTGTTGCAGTGATGAGTGCGGCCACGTGACGCTTGTTGGCACCCGTCGTCCCGCTCCCTTGTCGGATCGGCACCACGACGGGTGGCATACTGGCACTGACCATGAAATCGGAAAGCAACCTTCGCTGGGGCGCCGACGCTCCTGAGGACATCACCACAGCCCGGACACGCCTCCTCGATGCCGCACAGAAGTGCTTTGAGCAGGACGGCATCCTCAAGACCACCATCGAAGACATCGCGAAGGTGGCCCACGTCTCACGGGCCACCGTGTACCGCTACTTCGATGGGCGGGATGAGCTGATCCTGGGCGTGCTACTACGCGACACGGACCGTCACCTCGCACGGATAAGACCCCGTGTGGAGCGGCAGTCAAGCCTCGGCGACGCGATCGTGGAGTTCGTGGCGGTGACTGTGAACGCTGCCCGCCGCGACCCCAGCCTCGGCATGTTGTTCACCGGGGAAGCGGCCCGCACGACGGGCGGCATCATCGCGGGGACCTCGGTGGCGTTGTTTGAAGCAGTCGCTGCGTTTTTTCAGCCGCTGTTCGAACGTTGGAGCGATCAAGTGCGTCCCGGGACCGACTTGGGTGACGCCAGCGAATTGATCCTGCGGATGCTGCTGTCCATCATCACCGTGGAAGGCCCCAAGCGCCGCAGTGACGCGGCGCAGCGGGCCTTCATCGAGCGGTATCTGGTGCCAGCAATCGTCAGGTAGCAGCGGGGTACGGCTCGACCCAGAAGAACACGAAATCGTCGCGTTTGGCCTCACCGACGAGTCGGACGGGCAACCCCAGACTGATCGTCTGTTCATCCAGGCCCCGGGCCGCGCCAACCAGTCTTGGGCCTTCCGCCAACTCAACCACCACTGTCGTGTAGGGCAATTCATCCACCCAGCCGCGATCGACGGTGAAATGGCTGGTCACCCAGGAAGCGACGGTCCCCAGCCCCGGTGACGGTTCCCAGCTCCACTGGTTCGAGAAACACTTCTGGCAGTAGTACCGCGGTGGGTGTCGGAACGTCCCACAATCGCTGCATCGCTGCAGATGCAGGGTGCCGCTCACGCAGTGGACGAAGAACTCCTGATTGAGACCCTCGGTTTCGGGGACGTACTTGCGCGGTGAGCTGCTGGGAGGATTCGGGGCGGTGGTCATGATCAGCGGTCTCTCCCCAAGATGGCCAGGCTGCCATCGCCGAGGTCGCCGTAGCCGGTGACCACTCCCAACTCGCAGCCCTGCACTTGTGCGGCGCCCGCCTCGTGACGCAGTTGCCGGGTGGCCTCAACCACGTGGTTCAGACCCCAACAATGCCCCTGGGACAACAGCCCGCCATGGGTGTTCAACGGGTAGCGGCCCCCGAGGCGAATGTTGCCTCCCTTCACGAACTCCTTGGCCCCTCCGCGTTCGCACATGCCAAGCGCTTCCAGTTCCATCATCACCACATAGGTGAAGCAGTCGTACACTTGCAGAAAATCCATATCGGAAGGCTGCACCCCGGCCATGGCGAACGCCCGCGGGGCGGCGAAATCCAGACCGAGACGCAGCAACTCGGGCCGATTGGTGATCTCGTCAGCCGGATAGGGGTGCCCCTCCGCTCCACCGAGGTACAACACCGGCGTATGCGGCAGGTCACGGGCCCGCTCCGTGGTGGTCAACACCACCGCCGCGGCGCAATCGGTTTCAAGGCAGCAATCGAGCTTGCGTAGCGGCCCGGCGATGGGTGCCGAGTCCAGGTAATCATCCATGGACATCGGCCGGCCGCGCATCAGAGCCTTGTCATTGAGGTGGGCGTGCTCGCGGCAGGCCAGCGCGATCTCCGCGGCGTCGGTGGGTTCCACACCGTATTGGTTGACATAGCGCTGCAGATACAGCGAATACCACTGGGCCGCGGACCGGAGGCCGTACGGTGAATAGAAGTTACGACTGACCTCAAGCACCGGGCCGAGGTCGAGTTTGCGCCGCGACGACGGGGCCCCTGCCCGGGACCGCAGCGCCGAGTAGCCGTTCCACCCGAACGTCACCAGCACCGACTCCGCGATACCGGCGCTGATGGCCATGGCCGCGCTCTGCAACGCCGCGGTGGGGCTGGCCCCTCCCATGTGCACCGTGATCGAGTACCGCACCTCCGCCATGCCGAGGTTGGCGGCGATCTCCTCGGTTGAGATGAACCCGGGCGGCGGGATGATGCCATCGATATCCGACGGTTGCAGACCAGCATCCCCGATGGCCGCCATCGATGCCTGCAGGATCATCTCGGGCACCGTCAAGGGCGATCCCCGCAGGTAGTCCGTTTCCGCGATACCGACAATCGCCGCCTCACCGCGCAGGTTCGATGTCATGGCCGCACCGCCGCCCTCGGGGTTACCGTCATCGGGCCACCCCCGATACCGGCAGATCACGGAAGCTCACGTCCTTGTCGACACGCGGCTCGCCCGGCAGGCCCAGCACCCGCTCCCCCACGATGTTCCGTTGGATCTGGTCGGTGCCGCCACCAATGGAAATCATGAAGGCAGTGGCGATGGTCTCGAATGCCCGATCCTCGACCAGGGCGTCAGGCCCGCTGAGCATGCCGTACGGCCCCTCGAAGTTCAGCGACGCCCGACCCAGCCGATGCAAGTTCAGCGACGCCGCCATCTTCTGTACCGACACAATCGGTGAGGCCTCCCCACCGCGCCCCCCGGCCCGACGGGCCGCCTCCGCCGCAGCGGCCACCCGCAGCCCCGAAATGCGAGCAACCTCCCCGGCGATGTAGTTGCGCATCAGCTCCTGACGAGCGACAGGATCGGCGGTAAGGCCACGCTGCCGTGCGATCTCGAGGAGCAGCTCGAAACCGCGCCGCTTGGGAACCACATCATCGATCATCACCGCCGTCGCCAGCACGTCCCGCAGCCGCACCCCCAGATCCTGGTCAGGAACATCGAGCTTTCCGCCCCCGGCCGATGCGCTCGCCCCGAGACCGCTGCGCTCGTTGGCCAAGGTGGTGAGCGTGACCCGCCATCCGCCGTGCAGATCGCCAAGAAGGTTCTCAGCGGGCACGACCGCATTGTCGAAGTACACCTCGTTGAACACCGCCCGTCCGGTCATCTCCCGCAACGGCCGTACCTCAACGCCCCGCTGTCGCATATCAATCACGAAATAGCTGATGCCCTGATGCTTCGGCGCGTCCGGGTCGGTTCGGGCGATCAGGATGCCGTAGCTCGCCTTGTGCGCCCCCGAGGTCCACACCTTCTGCCCGTTGATCACCCAGTGGTCCCCGTCGCGCTCAGCCCGGGTTCGCAACGAGGCCAGGTCTGAACCGGCGGACGGTTCCGAGAACAGCTGGCACCAGATGTGTTGCCCGGTTGCGATCCCGCCCAGGTAGCGGTCAAGTTGCTCGGGTGTGCCATGGGCCAACAATGTGGGCCCCGCCAGCATGGAGGCGATACCCGCCGGCGCGCCGAGGATCCCAAGACGACGTCGCTCGTCATGCACCACAGACGCCGCTTCGTTGGACAATCCTCGACCGAAGCGACCCACAGGCCAGGTGGGATACCCCCAACCCGATTCCGCCAGCCGCGCCCACCACTCGCCCAGGGTGAGATCAGCGTCCCAATTGGCGGCGAACCAGGACCCGGCCTCCGCCCGAACCTCGCCAAGACGGCTGGGCCCTGTTGTCTCCTCCACCGGAATCGTCATGCCAGTACCCTAGAACCGTCAGGAACGTTCGGCGGCCGTGGGTTCTTCCACCTTGTAGAGTTTTTGGGCGTTGCCCCACAGGATGGCGTGGCGTTGCTCCGGGGTGGAATCTGACAGACCGGACTCGATGCGCTCGGCCACCTCGTCACCGAAGAGCGAGGTCGGGTGCGGGAAGTCGGTTTCGAAAAGGATCCGGTCCTCGCCCACCTTGTCGATGAGACGGCGAGGTGCGACCTGCTCGAACCAGTAGCAGGCGTAGATGTTCCGGGCGAAGTACTCGCTGGGCAGCAGGTCGAGCTCCGGTCGCTCGTCGCGGACCCGGTTGCCGAGGAATTGGTAGTCGAGCGCCTCGAGCACGAAGGGGATCCAGCCGATGCCGGATTCCACAGACACGAACTTGATGTCCGGGAAACGGGCCAGGACCCCGGACATGAGCAGATCGGAGAGTTGGATCCCGTTTTTCAGGAAGACCTCCACGGAACCGGCGGTGAACGTCGCCATCTTGCCGTAGGCGGCCATCATCTCCTTGGTCATGCCGCCCTCCATGTTGCCCGAACCGATGTGGAAGGAGATCGGCACATCCAACTCGCACGCCGTGGACCACAGCGGATCCCACGCCCGGTCACCCAGCATCGGTTGTCCGAACTTGTGGGGCTCGCCGGTGAACAAGATGCCCTTATGACCCAGCGCGGCGCAGCGACGGACCTCACGCACGGCTGCTTCGATGTCCCAGAAGGGCGTGGACGTGATGGGAAGCAAACGGCGGGGATCTTCCGAAGCCCACTCGGTCTGCCAGTTGTTGTACGCCTCGACGCAGGCCAGCATCAGCTCAGGGTCTCGCAGCTTGAGGAACTGCTGGCTGCCGAACCCGGCGACGTTGGGGTACATCACCATGGCCCAGATTCCCAACTCATCCATGTACTGCAGCCGCGCTTTGGCGTCATGGGCCCCGGGGTGCATGTCAGCGTAGGTGGCCGGATAGTCCTTGAAATCTCCTCGGCCGGCGGTAGCCAACAATCCCGCCAAGGACACGCGCTCCCCGTCAATCACCCAGATGTCGCGACCCCGGGCGTCCTGTTCGAGGCGGGGAACCCGATCCCGCATGGACGCCGGCACACGGCTGGTCCACAGATCCGGCGCCTCACTCACATGGGTGTCAACGTCAATGATCGAATACTGAGCCATGCTGTTTCCCTTCGGTTCGAGCCAGCGGCAACCGTCCGGGACAGTCAACCACCTGAAGAGACAAACTACCACCACTGTCTCAGTTCCGGGTGGTCCGTCGCGGGATCACACCCGGTGGGGCCGCACAACCTCGGACAGGTTCCGATGGAAGTGCTGCAACGCAGGTTCGTTCCTGCCGAACACGACGTCCTGTTGGGCGCCGGACCGGTAGCCGCGCTGCATGGTGCGTCCCACCCGGAAATCCTCCGCTTCCACCGTGTCCATCAGGACCTTCCAGTTCCGGTCCCAATAGGCCGTGCGCTGCTCCGCCGAGGTGGCATCCGGAGCAAGCAAGCTGACCCGGGACACGCACCGTGCTGGGCTCTCGCCGTCCGGGAAGCAGTTCCACATCTCGAAGTGATCGGCCTGCCACACCAGGATGGTGTTAGGGAACAGCTGGTAGATGATGGCGACGTGCTGCAGGACGTCCACGTCAGCCGGATCGGACTCGGCCAGCGATTCGAAGCTCTTGCGGACTGCAACCATCCGGCCATGCAAGTGATGACCGTCGAAGATGGTGGGCTTTTGCCGAATGTACGGTCCGATGGTGCTCGAGTGGAGGAACGGCAGATGGTAGGCCTCCAAGAAACCGTCGACCACCAGTTTCCAGTTGACCTCGGTGCGAACGAACTCGGCCCGTTCCTCCACGTAGTTGTCAAGGCCGTACGCCGCCAGCTCAGCGTCAAGGGAACCCAGATAGGAAGCCACATCCAGTTCGTTGCCCTCCGGCAGCACCCACACCAGGCCGTGGCGAACCTCACAGGCCAGTGGCACCAGACCCCGCTCCTCACGCGCCACGCCGCAGAAACCATCGGCCTCGGGAATCGCCACCAGCCGCCCACCCAGATCGTAGGACCAGGCGTGGTAGGGGCAGGTGAACCGCCGAGCTGAACCGGCGTCGTCCTCAACCACCTTCGCGCCGCGGTGGCGGCACACGTTGAGAAACGCTGACACCGTGCCGTCGGCGTCGCGCACCACGAGCACCGGCAGGCCGCACAATTCCACCGTGAAGTACGATCCGGGACCATCGAGTTGGGACACATGACCAGCCACCAACGGGTAGCGCCGGAACAACTGGGTCTGCTCGGCCGCCGCGTGAGCCTCTCCGGCGTAAGTGGACACCGGGTTGTAGAACTCTGCGTCAGCCATGTCAGTGCTGTTGGCGAGCACATGGTGTTGGATGCGGGCGGTCAGTTGGGTTTGCAGATCGCGGTTCACGCGGCTTGAGGTCCTTTCGGGGCGACGATGGTGCAGGTTCCTTGGGCCAGGGCCACAAGCCGGTCTCCGTTCTCCACGGAAATCCCCACGACCGCCAGTCGACGGCTCATAGAGCGAATCTCTGCGGTGGCAATGCACATCCCACCCCCAACGGGATTGAGCAGGTTGACTTTGAACTCCGTGGTCGCCGCCCAGTAACCCGGCGGCATGACCGGGTACATGATGACCCCCAGGCAGTGGTCGATCAGTGCTGACAGGCAGCCCCCGTGCATGTTCCCCATGGCGGTGATCAACTCAGCTCGAGCGTCGAATTGCGCCACCAACCGGCCCGCGGTGAGCTCGGTGACCTCAATGCCAAGGTACCCGTCGATTCCCTTTCGTGATTTGCGGCCCACGATGCCGCGCACGAACTCCTCGTTGAAAACCTCGAACTGCACGCTGCTCACGGGCCTCTTCACGATCTGTTGTGGGTTGCCGTATCTGATTGTTCAGAAGAATTACTCGGGCACCAGCACGGCGTGCACCGGTGGCACGGACTCGGTCTCGCCGGCCATCGTGGCAAGCAGTTCCGCGGCGTTGATCAAGGGCTCAACCCGCCGGGGCACGTCACGGAACGGATACTTGTCGCTGGCAAGCAGCCGAAGCGCCCGTCGGTACACGGGGGCGTCCACCCCAAGCGCCCCGATGATGGTGAGCTCCTTGTACATGATGGCATCGGGCCGGAACCCCGGCGTGTCATCGGAGTTGCGAACCCCGGCCAACACGATGCGCCCACCTCGCGCCGCCATCCGAACGGCCTGACCCAACGCCGCCGGGGCATTGGCCGTCACGTCAACCACGACCGACGCACCCTCGCCGCCACTGAGCTCACGTATCGCAGCCACGGGGTCCTCGGTGGCGGCATCAACCGTCACAGTGGCACCGAAGTCCCGAGCAGCCTGCAGTCGTGGCCGGTCTCGCTCCCCGAACCCGGTGATCAGGATTCGTTCCGCGCCGGCCTCCCGGGCCGCCGCCACCGCCGCCAGACCCCGGATGCCCGGGCCCAGCACGGCGACCACGTCCCCCGGACCAGTACCAGGAAGGTCCGCGCCCCAGCGGATGCCCGCTCCGATGGGATTGAACAACGTGGCATCGATGGCATTGAGCGAGTCCGGCACCGGCAACAGCATCGAATCAGGTGCCAGGTAGTGGTACTCCGCATAACCACCCAGCAGCGAAGGTTGCACCTCGGTGGAGGTCATGCCGTACAGCGTGCGGGTCCCGTGGCGCTCACAGCGGCGATACGCGCCACCGCGACAGGCGGCACAGACCCCGCAGGACTGGAAGCACTCCAGCGCCACCCGATCCCCCACAGCCACGTCCCACCGCCGCGCCGCAACCTCACCCACCGCTTCGATGATCCCCACGGTCTCATGTCCCGGAATCACCGGACGGCGGGTGGGCAGGTGACCCGAGTACAGCTCATGGTCGGTGCCGCAAAGACCGCAGGCCTCCACCCGGAGCAGACCGTCGTCGGCCCCGATCTGTGGGAGCGGGAAGCGCGCCACCTCGATGTTCCTCGGCGCCGTCAGCACCATGGCCAGCGAGTCAACCGGCAAGCTCATCTCCCACCCCTTGTTCGCGGCCCTGCAACGCTGCATCGGCGAGGAGCGCCAGCAAGCACCTCGACGCCGACCAACTGAGACGATCAGCGTATCCCATCTCACACCCGGGCCAGCAACGCACACCGGGCAGTGGCGATTCATCGGAGCGCCCGAGCCGTTTGAAAGCTGTATTCACCAGGCCCAGGCTACCGTCAGAGCCGAGGTCGGGCGGCTCCGTCCTGCTCCACCTGCACGATACAGGTTAGACCAGTCGTCTCTTTCGCTAGCCAGCGCGCTGGCGGCAGGCCCACAGCGTGGCGAGGTCAGGGCCCCGGTGTCGACGCCCTCTGCGGCTGCAGCTGACTTCTCGGTGCGCTCGCGTGTTCGCTCTGGCAGGCTTTGGGGTATGGCCGACGTCGGGAAATGGCAGCCGTGGGTGGTCTGCGGGGACGGGTTCGAGGTCCTCGGGAATGAGCCTGCTGGGATGGTTCCGCTGCTGCAGGTGGACGCCAAGCGTTTCCGTGTGGGGGCGAAGTTCCGGTTCACGAGCCCAGCAGTGACGGAGCGGTTGGTTGGTCACCTTGGCAAGGTCGGCGCGTTCGATGACGACATCCAGCGGCGCACTGCGATAGCGGAGGCGGCCGGTTACGGGCCGAATGACGGGTGCACAGATTTGGCGTCGATCCCGCCGTTCGTGCGCTGGATCGTGAACTCCTACGGTACGCACACGCTGGCCGCCATAATCCACGATCGCCTAATAACCGATTGGCCCGACGGTGGCGTACTGCGCAGCGATGTGGTCGCAGACCGATTCTTTCGCGAGATGCTTCATGCCTGCCACACCTCGTTCATGAGGCGCTGGATCATGTGAAGCGCAGTGGCACTACGAACCCGCTACCACGCCGGCGCTTGGAAGCGGGCCAAAGTGGCATTGTGGGCGCTGTCGAGCGTGGCTGGCATCGGTGGCACTGCGTGGCTGCTGGCCACAGGACGGCCGCTGCTTGCTGTGGTCTACGGCCTGGCGCTGCTGCTGGTGGCCGGAGTGCTGTGGGGCCGTCAGTGGGGTGCCGCCGTGGTTGCTGCCATCGGCTTGCCGTTCATCGCGCCCGCCGTCGCGCTGGTGCTTCTCGCCACCGGAGCGCTCTGCGTACTTGACCTCGCCGCCAAGCGGTGGGACAAACCTTTGCCGAACGCGCCTGCCTCTGCCGCTGCAGATGCACTCGCTTCCCGCACGTCATGTGAATTGTCGGGACCGTGCGGAGCTAACCCATCAGCGTGAGTCTCGACGAGCGTCCGCTTTATGCTTGATGCGCAGTAGGTCGCTTGGAGCCAGCCGGGAGGTCGCTACAGACGCCGTTCTCCCCTTGGCGACGCCTACGACGTTGTATCGACGGACTTGGTGAGGCCGAGCCCCCGCAGCGATCCGCTGGTTCAGGACTAACCATGTCAGCGGACCCACCACCGCTTTTCGTTGGCATCGCTCCTTGTTGAGGATCCTGGCGCTGCGCCGAGAGGGGTGACTGACGGGCCGCTTCGCGGGCGTGATGTTTGGGGGTTGCCCGTCCACCGGTGGCGTCAAGGGTCGTTGCGGGCCTGCGCTGCGCTTCGTGTCCTCTCTCAGCCTGCGGCTGTCCCTTGACTCCACCGCCGACCGTGCGGGTTCGGCTTCCTATGGCAACAAGGCGGCGCCCTTGCTGCCAAGGCAACACCAGAGGGAGTTTCACCAATGGCCCATACCGATCAGCTCGCCCAGGCCCACCAGCGCATCGAACACGCCGTGCAAGCCATCGTGACCGGCGATCAATGGCGTGAGATGCTCGACGTCGCCGCCCGGTTCCACACCTACAGCCCGAACAACGTGTGGCTGATCCTGGCTCAGCACCCCGACGCCACCCAGGTTGCAGGGTTTCACACCTGGCGCAAGATCGGACGGCAGGTCCGCAAAGGCGAACGAGGCATCGCCATTCTCGCCCCGATGGTGTCCCGAGCTCGACCGATCGACGACACCGATACCGCCTCCCATCCCGGGCTGGTCCGGGTGCTACGCGGGTTCCGGGTGGTGTACGTCTTCGACCTGGCCCAAACCGACGGCAACCCCCTACCCGACGTCGCGCCGACCATGCTCGCCGGGCAGGACCCTACCGGCTGGTATGAGCAGGTCGCAGTGCTGGTGACCACCTCAGGGTTCACGGTACGGCGGGCGGATTGTTCACCGGCGAACGGGACCACCAACTTCACCACCCGACAGGTCACCGTTCGGGCGGACCTCTCCCCCGTCCAGGCCGTCAAGACGCTCACCCACGAACTGGGCCACGTGCTGCTCCACGACGACACCGACCGCACCGCCCCGGACCGGGCACGGTTCGAGGTGGAGGCCGAATCGGTCGCCTATCTGGTCTGCGCCACCCTCGGGATCGACACCGACGATTACAGCTTCCCCTACCTCGCCCGCTGGTCCGGGAGCGACCTCGAGCTCATCCGAACCACCGCCGCCCGAGCGCTGGGCTGCGCCCGACGAATCCTCACCGACCTCGGGTTGGCCGCCGCCGACCAGGCCGCGTGAAAGGACCCGGTCGATGGCGCTTCCGTACGTCACCGCCTACCTCGTGGCCCGCCCGAACGAGGCCTTCCCGATCGAGCACCCCTACGTCGCCGAGTTCTACACGCCGATCCTCGGCCCTACCTGCGTCGCCTTGCTGCGCTGGACCGCCGGGCACCTCACCCCCGGCAAAGCCGTTCCCGTCGACCTCGCCGAGCTCGCGGTCCGCTTGGGACTGCAACCCAGCCTCGGCCGCAACGCACCGCTCATGCGAACCCTCCGCCGGTTGTGCCTCTACAACGTCGCTGCGTGGAATCCCGAACCTGACCCGGACACCGACGGGCATCTGCTCATCGCGGACCACCTCCCACCGGTCTCCACCCGCCAAGCCGCACGCTGGCCCGCCGCCCTGACTGCTGAACACCAAAGCGCCCTGGCCCGCCACCGGCTACTCGACCGGTCAGCCTGACCGCCAAGGCGGTTCACCAACCCCACGATGAGGGCCCCGACGCCGGGGCCCTCATCCGCGTCGCCGTCATCGCCCCGCGCCGGCACGGGGGGTTGCGGGGTCCGCCGGCCGCCGTGCCTCTCCCAGCCGCCGGCGGCCTTGCGCTTCGCCAGCCCGCGCCAGCGACTGCCACTGCCACTGCCACTGCCACTGCCACCGGGCCAACGATGACCCGCGGGCGCCATGGCCACCACCTCCCGTTCGCGACCACGCCCCGTGACCGACCCAGGCTGCGCTCCCAAGCAAGGAAAACTCCGAGACACATCTGGAGGTCGCGGGCGACCTCCCCCAGCAGTAGCTGAAACCGGCCACGCAACGTGAACGCGCCGCGCGGCGACGGCTGACGCGCGTCCGACTGCGAGTCCGAAGCCGTCCCTCGGACACGCGTGAAGGAAGCACCAGCACGATCGGGGCCGACATGCTCGTGAGCGTCACCGCGCTCGGCGCTCGGCCCGACATGACGAACGCAGCCGCCGGCCATGTCGTCGCCTACCTCGAAGGAGGCTGCGCCGGCGACCTCAGCCGTGGCGGCTCGCTCGGCGACGGCAAACCAGTCCTCGCCCAGGAATCAGGCCCTGGCGCCTACTACGCCGACTCGACCGACCGGGCCGGGCGATGGCGAGGTTCTGAAGCCGCACGGCTCGGCGAGGTCGTCCAGCCGGAGATGCTGCACCGAGCCCTGCTCGGTCAAGACCCGGCCACCGGCGCCCAGCTCGTCTCCGCGCAGGGATCGTCGGGTCGCGCAACGCAACGCCGTGTCGAGCTCCCCGCAGGAGAACAAGATGACCTTGTCACACTCAGCCAAGCCGCCGCGTCAATCGGCGTTGACGCCGGATACCTACGGCGCCTCGCCGCGAAGACAGCCACCTACCGCTCCACCCACGACCCATCTACTACCGGTGCGACCAGCACCAATGCACCTACTGGCGCATTCCTCGACGCGGCGAAGATCAACGGCGAATGGCGGATCACCCGGGGAGAGGTCGAACGGATCGTCTCGGCCCGGCACGAGCCGCAGGTGGTCATCGGTTACGACGTGACGTTCTCCGCGGCCAAGTCGCTGTCGATCGTGTGGGCCACCGGCGACGCCGAGGTGCGGGGATTGTGTGAGGAAGCGTTCGAGGCCGGCGTCGCGAAAGCCGTCGACTACTTGGAGTCCCACGCCATCTGGGTCCGGCGCGGGCGGGGCTACGAGGCGGCCGGCGGGATGCACGCCGCGTCGTACCGGCATGACACCAACCGGGAACTCGAACCGCAACTGCACGAGCATGTCGTGATCGCCAACATGGCCCGCGGCGCCGACGGCCGTGTCCAAGCTATCGACGCCCGCGGCCTGTTCGCCCATGCCACCACCGCCGGGTATCTCGCCGAGGCCGAGATGCAACACGTCACCAACCGCCGCGGCTTCGCGTGGACCCCGACGCAACGGGGCATCGCCAACGTGGTCGGCGTGTCCGACGACGCGATCCGGGCGATGTCGACCCGGCGTGAACAGATCCTCACCTTGACCACCGAGCTCGGCGCGCACACGACCCAAGCCCGCCAGGCCGCGGCGCTCGCCACCCGTGCCGCCAAGGACCACGGCGTCCAACCCGACCGGCTTCGTGATCGTTGGCGGGACCGGCTCACCGCGGTCGGGTTCGGACCGAGGGAACTCGCCGCCGCGACATCCGCCGCGCAGGCGCGGTTGTGGACCCCGGACGACATCCGCCGCCTCGACGCGTATCTCACCGGTCCGCACGGGGTCACCGAACTCGCCGCGATCTTCGATCGCCGCGACGTCATCCAGGCCGTCGTCGACCACACCGGCGGGCGTCTCTCCGCCGATGAAGTCCAAGCGCATACGGATCGGTGGTTGCACACCGACGCCGTCATCCCCCTCGCCGCCACCCCGTACGCCCGAGGTGAGGTGATCGGCCACTCAGGCAAGGTCGCGCTCGCCGCGGACGCCACCTACTACTCGACCCCAACCATGATCGCCCTCGAACAAGCCATCGCCGCCGGATGGGAACACGGCCACGACACCTGCGCCGCGGTCGTCCCCGTCGAAGCCGTCGACGACGCCATCCATAGCTGGGAACACGCCACCGGGCTCCGGCTCGGGGACGACCAAGCCGCGATGGTGCACGCGATCTGCGGTTCCGGGGACCGGTTCCAAGCCGTCGTCGGCCCCGCCGGTGCCGGTAAGACCGCCGCGCTCGAAGTCGCCGCCCGAGCCTGGGAGTCCGCCGGGTTCCGGGTCATCGGCGTCGCCGTCAACGGCACCGCCGCCGAGGTCCTCGCCCGCTCCACCGGCATCGAGACCCGCACCGTCGCCAGCCTCGTCACCCGACTCGACACCGCCACCACCCCCATCCTCAACAACCGCACCGTCGTGGTCGTCGATGAGGCCTCCACCCTCGGCAACCGCCAACACGCCCGCCTCGTCCACCACATCCACGTGTCTGGTGTGGCCATGCGAGCGATCGGGGACCCCGCACAGCACGGCGCCGTGGAAGCCGGCGGCATGTGGGCGCAGCTCGTGCGCCGCTGGCCCGACCGCACCCCCGCCCTCACCGAGAACCGCCGACAAGCCGCCGTCGAGATGACCGACGTCCGCCTCGCCGGGGTCGACTACCGCGCCGGGCGCATCGCTGACGCCCTCGCCCGGCTCGACACCAACCAGCGCATCATCACCGCCCCCACCGCCCCCGAACTCCTCGATGCGCTTGCGGCGGACTGGTACGTGGACCGACAAACCCACCGCAACAACCCCGAGGGTGTGCCGTCGTCGAGGATGATCGCTGAGCACCACCACGAACGCCGCGCCCTCAACACCAGAGCCCAAGCCCTGCTGCGAGCGGACGGGACCCTCACCGGGGAGGGTGTCCGGATCGGCGAATCAACCTTTCATGTGGGTGACGAGGTCATCGCCCGAGCGCAGAACCGCAAGCTCCGGCCCGCCGGCGGTGACCGCAACAGCTATATCCGCAACGGCACCACCGGCACCGTCACCGCCATCACCGGCAAGACCGGCCGGCAGGATCTCATCGTCATCTTCGCTGACCGCGGGCCTATTCGGGTGCCCCACGATTGGCTCACCCTCCCCGTACGGCCAGGAGTGGTAGGTGGACTGGCCCCCGCCTACGCCGTCACCTCCCACGCCGCCCAAGGGGACACCTACCGTTCGGGGCGGATCATCGCCAACGACGCATCCAACCCCCAAGCCGTCTACGTCGGGCTCACCCGCGGCACCAACGACACCCGCATCTACACCGTCAAACGCGACCCACCAACCATCGACACCGACCCCAAACTCCCCCGGA
>JBJXFH010000016.1:0-31298 GCA_046155365.1 Acidimicrobiales bacterium
ACGCCGATGCGGGTGCTGAAGGTGTTGACCTGCGCATCGCGGAACACCGGGTCGGCGTAACGGGGGAACAGCGCCGGGATGTAGTCGTACGCCAGCGGGTTGGCACCGGTGGCGGGGTTGGTCTCGAACCCGGCGGCGGTGGCGAAGTACTCCTGATCCTGGACGAGGTTGTTGCAGGAGCCATCGACGGTACGCAGACCGAACGGCAGACCGGCGTGGTCCAGCTGGTAGGGCAGTGCGGTGGCGGTGCCGACGGGCTTGATCATGGCACCACAGGGGCCGGTGGTGGAGTTGGTCCGGGCGTCGTGGGCCTCGGCGATGCGGATCTGCTCGATGATGTAGGAAATGTCACCCTTGGTGATGGTGAAGCCGGCACCGGTGGGGGCCGCTGCGGGGCTGACCGACGCATTTCCGACCAGAAGCCCGGCGAAGATGGCCGGGCTGAGAAGAGACGCTAATGCCCGTCGCCGCCAACGGCGGGGGACTGCCCGCTTCGCCTTCGGCTGGAGCGGATCCTTTACTGACCTGAATCGTGACACGTGTGTGGCCCTCCCATTTCGGCCTGACCGCCTGAGGTGCGTCGGTTGACGCTCGGGTAGCGAACAGGGCAGACCTTTTGGGAACCCTTTGGACGGTCTTAGGGTCTCTGGCCTGCGGGCGCTGGGGTCTTAGGCCACCTGCCCGAGCCAGCTCTTAAGGCAGGCTTTCCCGTCATGGGAGGCGCACCTGAGGTACCGGCCGTCATGGTGGTGGCATGCACAAGGTTCCCGCCGACAACACCAACCCCACCGCCTCCACCCCCAGGAGGATGCGACACAAGCTGTGGATCGCAGCCCCCGTGGCCGCGGTGCTGACCATCGCCTTCACCGGCTCCGCGCTGGCCCGTCAGGGAGCCGACGATCGCACCGGTGGCTCCATCACCACATCGGTCGATGTATCCGGTCCCTGCGATGAGGCCGAACACGCCAACGATCCCCGCTGCGCGGCGGTGGCACCGGCTGCAATGGGGTCCAACACGTCAACCAGCGCTGCCAGCACATCAACCACGTCGGGTTCCGGCTCGTCGACCGGTTCGACGTCCGCGACGTCCTCGACGTTGACCACCGGGGTGGATATCTCCGGTCCGTGCGATGAGGCCGAACACGCCAACGACCCCCGTTGCGCCGGTACCTCGGCGGCCAACCGGTCGAGCTCTTCGACGTCCTCCACGTTGACCACCGGGGTGGACATCTCCGGTCCCTGCGATGAGGCTGAGCACATCAACGATCCCCGCTGCACCGGCACCGGCGTCCGTATCGAGGACAGCTCCGATTCCAGTGACTCCAGCGACTCCAGCGATTCGGGTCAGGGCCGTGGCCGTGGGCGCGGCGGTGACTCCGACTCCGGGTCCGACTCCGGGTCCAACTCCGGTTCGGGCTCAGATGACGACAACAGCTGAGCGGCCGTTGTTCAGGACCCGGTGGGGAACTCCAGGCTGATCCTGGCGCCACCGCTGGCCGAGCGGCCCACCACCAGTCGCCCGCCGGCGCTTTCCACGGTTCGCCGGGCGATGTCCAGGCCCAACCCACTGGACCCGGCGCCGCTCACCCCCCGCTCCACCGAGGATTCCGCCAGGCCCGGCCCGTCGTCACTTACGACGAGCCGGGTTGGCGCGTCCGGGCTGCGTTGCACCGTCACCCGGAACGCCGTACCGGGCGGTGTGTGCGCCAGGACGTTGCCCAACAAGGCGTCCAGTACCGCCACCAGATCCTCGGACCCCACCCGGACCGGGCAGGGCAGCTCCGGCGTGTCCACCTGGAACGGCCGGCCTTCCTCCTCCGCCAGCGCCGACCAGAACGACACCCGCTGCCGGGTTGTCTCCGCCAGGTCGGTGTACCTGGTGGGATCATGCCGATCGGTACGGCGGGCCTCGGCGATGATGGTGGTCACGGTCCTGGTCAAGGAGTCCACCCCGGCGGCGATGCGGGCGGATTCCTCGGGATCTTGCAGCGTGTCCGCGTCCAGGCGCAGCGCGGTGATGGGCGTTCGGAGCCGGTGTGACAGGTCGGCCACCGCTTCGCGCTCCTGGGCCAACAGCATCACGATGCGAGCTGCCAGACGGTTCTGGGCGTGACCCACCTCCAGCAGCTCCGGAGGGCCGCTGGGCACCACCCGGGCGGACAGGTTGCCCTCGCCCAGCTCACCGGCCACCGCCGCCAGATCACGGATGGGCCGTACCAGGCTGCGACCCAGACGGTCTCCCACCGCCACCGCCACCACCATCAGGGTCAGCGCCAACGCCGCCAGCATCGCCCAGGACGCGGCCACGCCCTGGCGCAGCTGCGAGTTGGGGACGAAGGCCCGGACCACCAGGACGCCATCGCGTTCCACCACCGGCAGATACAGGGCCTTGCCGGCGGCGGTGTCCACCGTGAAGGCCTGGCCGCGACGGGCCAACTCCACGTTGTCATCGATGTCGGTCGGGGCGCCCAGCACCGTGGCGTCGGGCAGGATCACGCTGAGCTGCTGGGAGCTGGTGCCCCTCAGCAGCTCGATCAACCCCGGCCACTGGGTAGGGTCCTGCTCCACCGCCAGTACCGGGCCCACCGTGGCGGCCGCTTGCCTCGCCGAGTTCAACGCCCGGTCCGCGGCCACCCGCTGGATCAGCGCCCCCAACGGCAATACGAAGGCCAATACCACCATGGCCGTAACCGCCGCGAAGGACAGCGCCAACCTGCGCCTCACCGGTTCAGATCACTGCTCGGGCGCAACCAACCGCACACCCACACCCCGCACCGTTTTGAGGTAACGAGGTTCGGCGGCGGTCTCGCCGAGCTTGCGTCGCAGCCAGGACAGGTGGACGTCCACGGTCTTGTCGGCCCCGCCGTACGCCTGTTGCCAGACCTCCGCCAGCAACTCCCGCTTGGTCACCACCCGGTCCCCGGCGCAGGCCAGGTGGTGGAGCAGGTCGAATTCCTTGCGGGAGAGTTCCAACACCTTCCCGTCCAGGGTGACCTGGCGGATGGCGGGATCGATGTGCAGCCCGCCCAGCACGATGGCGGCGGTGGTGGGGGCCAGTCCCTCGTCGTGGCGGCGCATCACGGCCCGAACCCGGGCGTCGAGTTGGCTGGCCGAGAACGGCTTGACCACGTAATCGTCGGCGCCGGCATCAAGGGTGCGGACGATCTCCGCCTCGTCATCACGGGCGGTGGCCACAATGACGGGGACCTTGCTGACCGCCCGGAGCATGCGCAGCACCTCCAGGCCGTCTATGTCGGGCAAGCCGAGATCCAACACCACCAGATCAGGGGCGTCCGCCACGGCACCGCTGAGGCCCGCCATGCCGGTGGGATAGGCCCGAACGACGTGTCCCAAGCCTTCAAGGGCCCTGGTCAGAGCGGTTCTTATCTGGGGATCGTCCTCGACCAGCACGATTATGGCCACGAGGTTGAAAGCTTAGTGCGATCTTTAAAGAATCCGCGCCACACTGGCAGCAATGAAGAAGCGGTTGGCGTTCATGGCGGTTTGGCTCCTCGGCACGGTGGCATCCATCACGCTGGCCTGGAGCGCGGTAGCCATCGTGGGCGGCCAGGTGACCAACAGCGACGGCGGGTCCCTCTCCGCGGATCAGGTGGCCAGAGCGGTCAGCATCAGCACGTTGCCCGGTGCCACCAGTTCGTCGGCGGGGTCCGTTACCCGGGTCACCATGGCGGCTCCTGCGGCCAGCACCACCACCACCGCCACCACCGTGACCACTCCGCCAGCAACGCAGACCATCCCGCCGGCCGTGGTGCCGAACAGCACCGGACCCGAGGATGGGGGATCGGTACCGAACAGTGGGACCACGGCCCCCGCAACGTCGGTCACGCAGGATCGCAGCGGTGAGGACACCACCACCTCCACCCTGGCGCCCACCGCGACCACCCCGCCGGCTTCGGGTCCCTTGCAGTACTTCAATGCCGGTGGGGGCAGTGTTGGGATGCGCTGCAGCGGTGATGCCGCGGCGCTGGCCTTCGCCACCCCTATCGCCGGCTGGACCATGTCGGTGCATGACAGCGGGCCAGAGAAGGTGGACGTGGAGTTCAACGACAGCCAGGACAACCGCAGCCGGATCATCGTCCGCTGCAACCGCGGGGTCCCCAGCCCGGAGATCAAAGAGCGCTGACGGCCTGGCTCAACTGAGCAGGGCGGCGTAGCGGTCCATGGCCCTCAGCAACTTGTCCGCAGGAGCCA
Source organism: Acidimicrobiales bacterium (assembly GCA_046155365.1). GTDB lineage: Bacteria > Actinomycetota > Acidimicrobiia > Acidimicrobiales > CAIXPF01 > CAIXPF01. Next base: position 4,213 of record JBJXFH010000016.1, read on the forward strand.
CCGGGAGTCCGAGCACCGCCCGCTGCACGCCGGCGTCGGCCAGTGCCGCCAGATTCTCCGGGGCCGGATCGGCGCCGAACACGGTGAGTGCCAGCCTGTCGGGGTCCCGTCCGGCGTCCGCCCAGGCCTGACGCATGGCGGGGATCTCGGCCAGGATCTCGTTACGGCCCTGGATGGGACCCCACCCATCGGCGTACTCCGCCACCGCAGCCCGCAGTTTGGGCCCGGCCCCCGCGGCGATGAGGATGGGCGGGTGGGGCTGTTGGATGGGCTTGGGGAACACCTGTGACGGCCCAAAGTTGGTCCAGGTCCCCGCGAAGGAAACCGTGGCGTCCGATCCGTCCGGTGCTGCGGCCCATAGCGTCTTCATGGCCGCGATGTGTTCCCGGGTGCGTTCCCGGCGTTGGTTGAACACCACCCCGTGATGGGCCAGTTCGGGCTTGTTCCAGCCGAAGCCGATGCCGAACACGAAGCGGCCGCCGCTGATGTAATCGATGGAGGCCACCTGTTTGGCCAGCCAGATGGCGTCATGTTGGGGCACCAGGCAGATGCCGCTGCCCAGCTTGATGGTGGTGGTCACCGCGGCAGCCGCGCCCAGGGCGGTGAACAGATCCAGGGTGTGGGCGTAGTGCGGGGGGATGACCGGGCCGCCGGGCCAGGGGCCGCTGTTGGCCGGGAGGTGGCTGTGCTCGGGGTAGAAGACGGACTCGAAGCAGCGCTCCTCCGCGGCCCGGGCCAACTCGGCGGGACCCATGGTGATGTCGCTGGGAAAAGCCAGCAGTCCGATGTCCATCGGTGTTCGCCTCAGGCCTGGTAGCGGCCGGCCAGCTCGGCGTAGCGGTCCAGCAGCGGCAGGACCTTGTCGGCGGGGGCGGGGGGCAGGCCGAACACGATGCGGCTGAGACCGATCTCGATCATGGCCTCCACGATCTCGGGTTTGGCCGGGGTGCCGAACTGGCCGAACTCCAACGTGGCGGGATCACGCCCGGCGTCGGTGGCCATCTGACGGATCTGGGTGATCTGGGCGCCCAGGTCATAACGGCCGCTGACCGGCATGAACCCGTCACAGAACTCCACGATGTGGGCCATGGTCTTGGGGCCGGCCGAGCCACCCAGGATGATGGGCGGGTGGGGTTTGGTGGCGGGCTTGGGCCAGGACCAGCTGGAGGAGAACGTGACGTGGTCGCCGTTGAAGCTGGCCTCGTCCTTGGTCCAGATCTCCTTCATGGCCAGGACCTTCTCCCGCAGGATGGCCCGGCGGTCGGTGTAGCGGATGCCGTGGTGGGCCATCTCCTCCTTGTTCCAGCCGTAACCGATACCGAACAGCAGCCGACCGCCGGACAGGGCGTCCACGGTGGCGGCCTCCTTGGCGGTCCAGATGGGATCGCGTTGCGCCACCAGCGTGATGCCGGTGCCCACCTTGATGGTCTTGGTCACCGCCGCCGCCATGCCGAGCGCCACGAACTGGTCGTAGGTGCGCCAGTACTCCTCGGGCAGCTCGGGGGCCTTGGGGTTGCCGCCCCAGGGGGTGACCCGGCTGGTGGGGATGTGGCTGTGCTCGGGGAACCAGATCGACTCGAAGCCCCGGTCCTCGGCCTCTTTGGCCACCTGCATGGGGTCGATGGACTTGTCCGTGGGGAAGATGCTGACGCCGATGGAGACCATGGGCCGGCACGCTAGTTGAGATCCGTGGTCGTCGGTTTCGGTCCGCTGATGGTCGGGTACGAAGCCCTTGTCGACTTAGCGATCGTTAAGTAGGCTGGGATCGCCCGTCGGAAGGGGAGCGAGATGAACCAGGTCAACACGAAGCACCGCAGCACGGTTGTTGTTGAGGACATCGTGATCACCGAGAGCCGGCCTGGGGAGTTGGTGGCCGCCATGCACGAGGCCGCCACTCCCGAGCTGGAGTTCGTGTTCGCCACCCGCGCCGCCGAACCGTCGGATCTGGTGTTGGTGGCGTGGCTCGGCGTGCAGGCGGTGGGCTACCTGGCGGCCACCCAGCGGGGCGAACCCGGTGGCGGGGCCGAGATCGAGGTGTGGGAGCACGCGGTGCTGCCCGATCATCGCTTCGGTGGCATCGGGCGAACGTTGCTGTACGAGCTGGCGCGGCGCAGCCCGGCCCGAGCCCTCATCCGCGTGGACCCCGCCCATCAGCTGGATCTTGAACGCATCGCCGATTACTACACGGCCTGTGGCTTTACTCATCACCGGTCTGGCGCGAGCGGCGAGGAGGAGCTCTACGGCAGTGCCGGTGAGGTGCTGCGGGCCACCGGCCACGGGTTGACCGGACCTCGGGGCGTTGCCGTGAGCACGTTGTTGGGGGCCAAGGAGGACGGGGTGGTCACCGTGGGACCTGAGGCGTCCGTTGGTGAACTGGTGGCGTTGCTCAACCGTCATCGCATCGGGGCCGTGCCCGTGAGCCGCGACGGTTCACGGGTGGAAGGCATCGTCTCCGAGCGGGACATACTGCATGGTCTGGACGGTGAGAGCGCGGCGGAGTTGATGGAGCGTTCGGTGGCTGACGTGATGACCCCCGATGTGGTCACCTGCACCGCCAGTGACGGCATCGAGCTGGTGATGTCCCTCATGACCCGGCTGCGCATCCGCCACATTCCCGTGACCGAAGGTGGCAAACTGATCGGTATGGTCAGCATCGGGGACGTGGTGGCACAGCGGCTGGAGGTGCTCGAAGAGGAGAACCGCCAGATCCGCGAGTACATCGTCACCGGGCGTTAAAGAACCAGCGCCGTACCGCGCGGTCTGGTACCGATCAGTACGGGTTGTGGTGCAACTTCAGGCCGGGGCGGGGCCAACGGGTTCTGACCAGGGTGCCGCTGGCGGAGCAGGTGATGTACGCGTCACGGAGGTCGGCGCCGCCGAAGCAGATGTTGGTGGTGAGCCGGTCCCCGGTGGGCACGTGGGTCCATGAACCGTCCGGCGCCACATCGGTGATGCCGCCGTCGCGGATGGTGGCGATGCAGATGTGGCCCTCATCGTCCACCGCCAAGGAATCGAAGGCGTTCTCGCCGGGATCGGCCATCAGCATGGTGCCCCGATCGTTCTCGTAGGGCGAATCGAACCGGCCGGGCCCGGCCAGCTTCCATTGGTGCAGCCGTCCGGTGGTGGTCATGGCCACGTACAGCGTGTTGCCATCGGGGGACAGGCCCACGCCGTTGGGGGTTTCCAGACCCCAGCTCATCTGGCGGATCTCGGACCCGTCGGCCTTGGCGTAGTACAGGCCGCCCACGTCACGATCACGTTCCCGGGCCTTGCCGGGGTCGGTGAACCAGAAGCCGCCGGCATCGTCGAACACCAGGTCGTTGGGACCGCGCAGCAGGTGCTCGCCGCACTGGGTGTAGATGATCCCCACCGCCCCGGTGTTGATGTCCACGGCCTGGATGGAGCCGCTGGTGTAATCCGCCGGCTGCGGACCGGGGATGTCACGGCCGTTGCGCTGACGCCACTGGAACCCACCGTTGTTGGTGATCCACACCCGGCCGTCGGGCCCGAACGCGGCGCCGTTGGGGCCGCCGCCGGTTTCCGCCACCACCTCCACCCTGCCGTCGGGCCACACCCGTGACAGGGTCTGGCGGGCGATCTCCACCAACAACACGCTGCCGTCGGGTAGTGCCACCGGACCCTCGGGGAAGCGCAAACCCTCCGCCACCACGGTCATCTCGAGCTCAGCCATGTCGTCTCCCCCGGACCCGTTCGCCGGACCCATTCACTGGACCTGTTCGCTGGACCTGCTCGGGCATGCCATACCGATTGGTATCGACCGGATCCCAGTTGGGTGGCCGGGCCGACAGCGGGTTTCTAACACGGTCACCGCCGGCGTGTGGGGCCTCTACGATGCCGGCGGTGATCCCGACCGCGGGATCCACAGCAATGCAGGGGGATGACGATGGGCAACCAGGGCGTGATCGCGCCGCGGGTGACGGAGTTGGTCAACCGGGCCCGGCGAGAGGTCGACGAGGGGCTGCTGCCGTCCTGCCAGGTGGCGCTGGCCTATCAGGGGGAGCTGGTGCTGGAGGAGACCTTCGGCGACGCCACCTCCGACAACCGCTACTGCCTGTACTCCGCCACCAAGGCCATCGTGGCCACCGCGGTGTGGACCCTCATCAGCGACGGGCTGCTCGATGTCTCCCAGCCGGTGGCCCACTACCTGCCCGACTTCGCCGCCAACGGGAAAGAGGAGGTGACGGTGAGCCATGTGTTGTTGCACACCTCGGGATTCCCCAACGCCCCGCTGCCCCCGGCGGAATGGCATGACCCGGCCCAGCGCCTGACCCGCATGACGTCCTGGCGGCTGGATCGGCCCGCCGGCGCCCGCTTCATCTATCACGCCACCTCCGCCCACTGGGTGCTGGCTCACCTCATCGAGGCCCTCACCGGCACCGACTTCCGGGACTACATCCACGCCCGCATCACCGGGCCGGCTGGCCTGCCCCGCATGGTGGGGGTGGTTGATGAGGATCAGGCGTTGTGCCTGCAGATGGAACTGGTTGGCGAGATGGCCACCGAGGAGGAGCTGCGGGCCACGTTCGGGGTGCCGGCGCTGATCGGGCGGGAGTTCATCGAGGAACTGGTCATGTGGTTCAACGATCCGGCCAACCGGACGGTGGGGGTGCCCGGTGCGGGGGGTTTCGGGAGTGCCCGTCACCTGGCGTTGTTCTATCAGGAGCTGTTGCACAACCCCCACGGCATCTGGGATCCGGACATGCTGGCCCGGGGTACCGGTGAGGTGGTGTCCCGCCTGCCCGACCCCATGAAGGTGCCGGCTAACCGCTCGCTGGGTTTGATCCTGGCCGGGGACGACGGGTTCTCCAGCGCCCGGGGCATGGGCCGCACCGTGTCCCCGGGGACCTTCGGGCACAACGGCGCCGGCGGTCAGCTGGCCTGGGCTGACCCCGTCAGCGGCCTGTCGTTGTGCTACACCACCAACGGCTTCGACCGCCACGAGGTCCGTCAACCCAAGCGGGGCGCGGCCATCGCCTCCATCGCCGGGATGTGCACCACGCCGACGTGAGCCGAGCCCGAGCCGAACCCGAGCCGGAGCCGGTGGCCAGCGCGCTGGCACCCGTCTTTGGTGGAGCCTTGGGTGAAGTGCTGCGTGAAAGGGCATGAAAGAGATCAACACGCAGGCCATTGGGCGGATTTGGGCCATCGAGCCCCCGAAACCGATCGATTTTCTTACGCTTCGTGGCTTCGGGGACACGACGCGTCGAAACTTCGTGCCCCTTCGCGCGGCGCCATGGCCCAAATCAGCCCAATGGGGTCAGCCGGCCCTGTTTCGGGCTGATCTGGCCGGTGGCGCGGAGCGGTGATGCCGGCGAATGGCCGCTCCCTAGAATTGGGGCTGCACGCAGCCGAACCGAGGACGGCCCAGGAGGCCCATATGACCATCACCGAGCCTGACGTGGACATCCTCGCCGGGCTGAAGATCATCGACACCGACACCCACCTGTCCGAACCGGCGGATTTGTGGACCTCCCGGGCGCCGGCGCGTTTCAAGGACCTGGTGCCCCGCCAGCACTCGGTGAACGGGCGGTCCCGCTGGGTCATCGGCGGCGATATTGACCTCGGCGGCACCGGTGCCTCCAGCGTGATCGCGCCGGACGGGTCAAAGATGTACGGCGTGGGCTGGATGAAGCTGCGGGTTGACGAGGTCCATGCGGCGTCCTCGCAGATCCCGGCCCGGCTGGCGATGATGGACCGCATGGGGGTGCACGCCCAGATCGTGTATCCCAACGTCGCCGGGTTCGGGAACCAGGCGTTCCTGCAGGTGCAGGACCGGGAGCTGCGCCTGCTGTGCGCCCAGATCTACAACGACGCCGGCGCTGAGCATCAGGAGGCCTCTGGCGGGCGGATGTTCACCATGGCGTTGGTGCCGTGGTGGGACATCGATGCCGCGGTGGCCGAGGTGCGCCGCTGCGCCGCCATGGGCCTGCGGGGGGTGGTGACCTGCTCCAACCCCGAGGACGCCGGCATGGCGGACCTGAGCCAGCCCGAGTGGGACCCGTTCTTCGAGGCCTGTGCCGAGCTGTCCATGCCCATCAACTTCCACATCGGCTCCAGCGCCCGGGAGATGGACTTCTTCGGCAAGACCCCGTGGCCGTCGTTGGGGGCGGAGGGCCGCTTGGCCATCGGTTCCGCCAACCTGTTCCTGGGCAACGCCAGGGTGATCGGGAACCTGATCTACTCCGGTGTGGCCGAACGTCATCCGGGTTGCTCGTTCGTGTCGGTGGAGTCCGGCATCGGGTGGATCCCGTTCTACCTCGACACCCTGGATTACGAGATGGCCGAGACCATGCCCAACGACCGTCGGAAGCTGTCATTACTGCCGTCGGAATACTTCAAGCGGCAGTTCTATGGTTGCTTCTGGTTCGAGCGGACGGGGCTGGCCACCAACATTGCGGCGTTGGGGGCGGAGCGGGTGCTGTTTGAAACCGACTTCCCCCATCCCACGTGTTTGTTCCCCGACGGTCAGGCCCACATCCGCACCAGCTTGGCCACCCTCGATGAGTACACCCGCCGCCGGGTCATGCAGGACAACGCCGCCGAGCTCTACCGTATCCCGCTCTGAAACGCTCTGAAACGTCTGACCCGGCGCTCATCCGGCGGGGTTGCTCCCGGCCCCGGCGACTGGGCGAATCGACGTCGATTCGGCCGACTCCGGGGTCCATGCCAGACGGTATGGTATCCCCTGAGCCGGTCGGCGGGGCGGGGTCAGCCGGCCATGATCCCACCGTCGATCACGAACTCCGAGCCGGTGCAGTAGCGGCTCTCGTCACTGGCCAGATACAGCGCCAACGACGCCACCTCCTCAGCCTCCGCCGCCCTACCGATGGGTACGTTGCGGGCCATGCGGTCATGGCGTTCGGCACTGTCCCCGGTGACCACGGTCATCATGTCGGTGTCGATCATGCCGGGGTGGATGGAGTTCACCCGGATGGTGTAGCGCGCCAGCTCCAGGGCCACGGCCTTGGTCATGCCCCGCACCGCGAACTTCGACGCCCCATACGCCACCGCGCCGGCTGAACCCAAGAGGCCGGCAATGGAGGAGATGTTCACGATGGAGCCCGACTGCTGGGCGATCATGGTGGGCGCCACCGCCTTCATGCCCAGGAACACGCCCAGCTGGTTCACGTCGATGATGCGGCGATATTGCTCCACGGTGGTGTCCAGCAGCTTGCCCCGCTCGTAGATGCCGGCGTTGTTCACCAGCACATCAACCCGGCCGTGACGTTCCACGCTTTGGCGGACCACCTCGCCCCACTCCTCCTCCGAGCGCACGTCGTGGCGGATGAAGCTGGCCCCGATGGCAGCGGCATGGGCCTTGCCGGCGTCATCGAGGATGTCGGTGATGACCACCTGTGCGCCCTCCTGACGGAACAACGCCGCCTCCGAGCCGCCCTGGCCCCGGGCCCCGCCGGTCACGATGCACACCTTGCCGTCCAACCGTCCCATACCGAACCGTCTCTTTCCTGCTGTGGTCACGAAGCTGATCGGAACAGGATCGTAGGCGCTGGCGCTGCCGAGGGTGGCGGGCGCATTCCGGAACATTCTCGTGGTTATGCTGCGGTATGACTCGGCAGGTGGCTCTCAAATTGCCTGATGAGTTGCTGGATCGGCTCGATGCGTTGGTGGCCGGGGGGCGCTTCGAGAGCCGCTCGCACGCCATTCGGGGCGGACTCGAGTTGGTGGTCGAGCAAGAAGCGAGACGCATGATCGACGAGGCCTTTCGCATTGGGTTTGCCGCTCTGCCCGAGGACGAGGCGACAGGTGGGGTGAGACGCCTGAGGTCTGGGCCGACTGCGGGCGGACCGCGAAGGTGAGTTGTGCAGCGTCGCCCTGGCCACGCTGGATTGTTGAGACGCCCCGGCTGAGCGGCCAGCCGTAGCTATGGCCAGGTGATCTGGTCGGTAATCGCACCGGTGGTGACGCCGAGGATCCCGCTGTGGTCAACCTCGGTGTAGGTGTCCTCCCCGAGGCGCCAACAACGGACCTGTCGGGTTTCGGGCTCGGCGATGAGGAGTTCGTCCACGTGGTGTTGGGCGAAGAAGTCGAACTTCTCGAACGTTTCGTCGTGGGGAGAGACCACTTCCACGGCGATGGCAACGGTGGGTACCCAGGTGGTGGTGGGCGGGACGCGGTGGTATCCCCGATCAGGTACTCGGTAATTGTCCGGCCCGCCCAGGTTGAAGGGACCGCTCCCGACGAGACCGGCCGCATCCGCGTACCGTCCGAGGATTCTTGCCAACTGGTCTTCGACGAGGCCATGAGAGGGATGCGGTGCTGGTACCACGTGATAGCAGCCCTCCCACACCTCATCGAACAGGTCCAGGCGCAACTGTTGTCTGCGTTCGATGAACGCCTTGAGCTCAGTGGGCGGGGGCCCCAACACCACAGTCTTCATCGGTGTTCATCCTACCGGCGGGGACTCCCGTCGAGTCTCAGTCGACGGTGGCGGGCACGGCCTCGTCGGCGTGGAGGGCGGGGAGGACCTCCTTGGAGAACAGGCGCATGGACTCCTCGGCCATTTCCACGGGGAGATCGCCGTAGGTGAACACGCCGACGAACTCTTTGGCGTTGGTGGTGGCCCGGATCTCCCGCAGTTTCTCGATGCACTGCTGCGGGGTGCCCCACACCTGATGGCGGGCGAAGATCTCCACCACCTTCTCTTCACCGACCCGTTTGCGGGCCTCGGCCATTTTGGCGTAAAAGTCGTAACCGCCGGCCTTGGTGAAGTGATCGGCATCATGGAATTCATAATGCTTCAACGCTGAATCGTTGTAGTTGGTCATGTATTCCTTGGCGGTGTCCCACGCCTCATCGGCATTGGGTGAGCAGTACACCCAGCACACCACCACCGGCTCTTGGGGTTCCCAACCGTTCTGCTCGCGAATGGCGTTGAAGGCCACCACCTCTTCGCCGATCTCGGGCCAGCTCTTCTGCGGGATGAACAGCGGGCCCAGGCCGGCGTTGGCGGCGATGGGGATGGTCTCGGGGCTGCCCCAGGCGCAGTACATGCGATCCACCAGGTCAGTGGAGCGGGGCTGGGGCCGGATCGACATCGACGGGATGTTGTGGAACCGGCCCTCGAAGGAGAACTCCTGGTTCGACAACGCCAGCCGCACGATCTCGAGCGACTCCAGGAACCGGTCCCGAGATTCGCCCATGGGGACCCGATGCCCGTCGAACTCCACCCGGCCGGCCCCGCGTCCGAAGCCCATGGTGAGCTTGCGACCGTTGGCCAGGATGTCCAACATGGCGATCTCTTCCGCCACCCGGATGGGGTCATGCCACGGCAGCACGATGACCATGGTGCCGAAATCCACCCGCTCGGTGCGCCCGGCCATGAAGGTCAGGAACTGCAACGAGTTCGGCACCATGGTGTACGGCGTGAAGTGGTGCTCCACGGTCCAGATGGAATCGAAACCCAGCGGCTCCACCAGGCTGGCCAGGCGCACACCCTCGTCATAGACCTGCCAGTCGGCGCGTTGCGGCGCCCGGTCGTAGCCCCGCTCGGCGTAGCGATCCCAGTCGCCGTAGTTCTGCATGAAGAAGCTGGCCCCGAAACGCATGCGATCCCCCGAGATGCTGGCTGGTCAGATCGCCACGCTACCTCGCACGGGCCAGCCTGCGCTCAACGAGCCGCGCCGCCGGGGGCCGCCCCAAACGCCTTACACTCGAAAGCGCCATGGGTTGCTTACCTCGGTGGAAAGTCTGCTTGGCCGCACTAGATAGTGACAATCGTGGCGGTGATGTTGCGCGTCTGGAGGAGGTTGGCGAGATCGCCGGGGTCGCTGGTGAGGATCTGGTCGCCGGGTAGGGCGAGTTGGGCGAGGAGCGCGTCGACCACGTCGCTGGTGTTGGAGGCGGCCAGCAGTTCGCCTGCGGCTTTGGCTTCGTCGGTGCCGACCGGCCGGATGTCGATCATGGGGAGGGCGCGGGCGAGTTGCGCTTGGCGGGGGCCATTGCGCCACGCCTGGGCGAGGACCGGTGCGGTGCTGACGAGTTCGGCGCCGGCGCGGCGACCGAGTTCAATGAGCCCCGCTACCCGACGGACGTTGCGGTCGATGCTGATGAGCGCACCCGCGTCGAGCAGCAGCTTCATGCCGCGCTGCTACGCGTCCTGGGCGGCAGGTACGGCACGCCGACCTCTGCGGCAAGCGAGCGCAGTTCGTCCTCGCTGAACGCGCCGTGGGTGGCTTGGTGTTCGGCAAGCCAGGCGTCCACGAGCCGAGAACGCAACCAATTCGCCAGCGCGTCCTGCACCACAGCAGAGAATGGGACACCAGTCGCTTCGGCCACTCGTTGGGCAGCCCGACGAACCTCAGCCGGCAGAGAGATTGTAACCCTCTCAGTGGTGCTCATACTCGTAAGCGTAGTCTGGTATGAGCGCGGTCGGGCAAGGTTGCCCGGCCGATCTCCGGCGTGGGCACGGCCACCAGCACCTGGTTTCCAACCGCGAGCGACATGAGACAGGCGGTGCAGTTGGCTGCGGTTAGGCGCAGCAGTGCCAACGACCCGCACGAAACGTCATGGAGCGAAGGGCGACGGCCGGAGCGCAGCATCCTGCTCCGGCGGTTCGTTCTGCGGCTCGGTCGGGAGCGAGCGGGCCGTGCGGGTCATGACCTCACAGGTCGGGCTGGCCCCAGCCGGCATCGTTGAACTCCCAGTCGAGGTCGAGCGCAGTGGGTGTCCTAGCGGACGCCCTTGGCCCCGACGATCTGAAGAAACCGGGTGATCACGTTCTCCGCCGATGCGGGGCCCGGCAATCGAACTCAGCCCCCGAAACATGCCGGACCCGCTTGACACCTGATTTCTTGCGCTGGATACCCCTGCTGCGGGCTTAACTCTGGGGGAGAGCCGATGTCGCAAAGGTTATGGCCAACCGGGCACAGCCGCGGAGCCCACCCGACCGGGGGGGTCGACCTGACGCGACCTCCCGAGGTTCGTCCAGCCGAGCCACTGTCTGAGCGACAGATTCAGGATGTAGTGACAGATGAGGCGGATTTCCGCAAAAAGTCCGGCCTCCGACACGACCGCGCCTTCGTTGACCCTGTAGTTCGTGCGCATGATTACACGAAGTCGACTCCGCGCTACCTGATTGCTGCCACGCCTCCTGAGGAGGAGGAGCTTGCGCTGCGTGAGATCCTTCGCGACGAAGTGGCAGTCTTGGGCGAGGAACTCCGCAACAGCCGTGAGAACGACTACGGCGGCGCGTACGTTGAGCCAACAACCGGTCGTGTCATCCTCTGGTCGGTGGGCGATCGGATCTTGCCAGCAGAGGCCAGCGGGCGTCTGCTTCATGGGGAAGGATCGACTAGAGGTTCGGAACGCTGGGTTCAGCCTCGCCGAACTTGAGAAGGTATCGCAGCAGGTTGGTGAGGTGTTGCCGGAGCTGTATAAGGAGGGGTGGCTCACTACATCAGCAAGTGTTGATGTGGCATCTAACAGGATCGTGCTGGGTGTCGAGTCACTTGACAAATCAGTCGGCCTTTTGCAGCGCCTCGCTGTGTTTGGTGATCCGATGATGTTCTCGTTCCTGCGCGGCCAGGGCACCGAGGCCGAGGTGGCGGCGCTTCGCACGGAGTTCGGGGAGGTGTTAGCCGATGGTGCGCCGGTGCACCTGCTCGGTCACCTGATGTCGCCCGCGCAGTGGAGTGACCGGGTGGAGCGTCCGGCGAGTGACCCGATGACTGTGGGCGAAACCGAGGGCTTCGAGGTCCGGGCCGCCCGGTTCAAACACTGTGTGGAGGAGGCAGACGGGGTGTTGGTGGCAGCGCGCGTCCGGCTCGGTTGCCCGCAGTGCACCGAGCCGCGTTCCACCATGGGATGGGAGGTCCAGGAGAGCTGCACGCCGCCGCGGTGTTGAGGCGCGGCGTTGGTGTTCACCGGCCCGGGTCGGGTCCCTCGGTCAGACCCGGGCGGGGTCCTGCACCAGTTGGCGGATGGTGAGCTTGGCCAGTTGGGACTGGTGCACGATGTCGGGGCCATCGGCGATGCGCATGATGCGAGCCAGCGCCCACATGGACGGCAGCGGGGTGTCCTGACTCACGCCCTTGGCCCCAAAGATCTGGATGGCCCGATTGGCCACGTCCTGGGCCAGGCGGGGCCCGGCGATTTTCACCATGGAGATGAAATCCCGTGCTCCCTTGGCGCCGGAACGGTCCATCTCGGCCGCGGCCTTGAGCACCAGCAGCCGAACCTGTTCGATCTCACAGCGGGAATCGGCGATGGCCTCGCGCACATGGGACTGCTCGGACAGCTTCTGACCGAACGCCACCCGCTCCTCGGCCCGGGCGCACATGAGCTCGAGCGCCCGCTGGGCCATGCCCACGTTGGTCATGGCGTACTGGAAACGACCCGGACCCAACCGGCCCTGGGCGATGTCGAAGCCCCGGCCCTCACCCACGATGATGTTGTCGATCGGGACCCGTACATCGTTGAAGGCCAACTCGCCGTGCCCACCGGGCGAGTCATAGGCACCGAAGGCCTGCATGGGGCGCACCACCTCCAGGCCCGGCGTGTCCTTGGGCACCAGAATCGTGGAATGTTGCTGATGACGTGGCGCTTCGGGATTGGAGCGACCCATCACCAACAACACTTCACACAACGGGTGGAAGATGTTGGAGGCGTACCACTTGCGCCCGTTCAACACGTAGTGGTTGCCGTCGCGCCGGATGGTGAGGGAGATGTTGGTGGCATCCGATGACGCCACTTGCGGCTCGGTCATGGCGTAACAGGAACGGATGCGGCCCTCCAGCAACGGACGCAACCAACGGTCCTGCTGTTCTTGGGTGCCGAAGCGGGCCAGCACCTCCATGTTGCCGCGGTCCGGTGCGGAACAGTTGAAGATTTCAAAGGACCACGGCGCCCGGCCCATGACCTCCGCCAGCGGGGCGAACTCCACGTTGTGAAACCCGGCGCTGAACTCGCCGTATTCGGGCGGCAGGAAGAAGTTCCACAGGCCCTGCTCCCGGGCCAGCGCCTTGAGGCCGTCCATGCGGGGCCACTGCTGCCACAAGTTGGCCTGGCTGTCGACGAACTCATCGTGTTCGACCTCATGGGGATACACGTGAGCGTCCATGAACGCTTCGAGCTTTTCCTTGGCGTCGAGCACCTTCTGGTTGTACGTGAAGTCCATCGGGGGTTCCTCCTGGCAGGGCTGGCGGGGCTGGCGGGTTGGTCGGTCTAGCGGTTGCGGATCGCCGGCTTGATCTCAGCCGCGATCATCTCAGGTACGTCATGGATCTCGTGGCAGAGGTGCTGGCACACCAGCCGGCTCAGCGGTCCCGGGAGGAGAGCACCCCGTTGGCCTCGAGGGCGGCGATGGCGGCTTGGTCATAGCCCAGCAGATCCTGCAGGACCTGGCGGTTGTGCTGGCCCAGGTTGGAGCTGGGCAAGTCCGGATCGGGGCCCGCGTCGGCGAACTTGATGGGGAAACCGGGGATGAGGAAGGTCCCGGCCCGCTCGTCGTGGACCTCGCGGACCATGTTGCGTTCCAGGAAGTACGGATGGTGCAGCGCGTCGGCCGGGCTCAATACCGGACCGCATGGTACGCGTTGGGCTTCGAGGGCGGCGATGACCTCGTCGTCAGTGTCGAAGGTGGCCATCCACTGTTCGATCAACGCCGTCAGCTCCTCCCGTTTGCGGATGCGGCCGCCGTTGTTACGGAAGTCGGGATGTTCGGCCAACTCCGGTTGACCCATGGCGGCCCACAGACCGTCGATCTGGCCCTGGGTGCACAGGATCACGATCCATCCCTGCGGCGCCTTGAAACAGCCAGCGGGGGACAACGGCTGGTAGTGACGGCCGGCCCGCATCGGCACGTACTCGTCGTCGCTGCCCTGGGTCATGGACAGCGCGTGCACCGCGGTTTCCTGCATGTGGAACAAGGCGTCCACCATGGAGACATCGATGTGGGTGCCCTGGCCGGTGCGGTCCCGGCGGTACAGGGCGTACCCCACCCCGGCGAAGGCGTGGACCCCGGCGTTGGTGTCACCGACCCCGATACCGGTGAAGGTGGGCGCGCCGTCGGGGTCACCGGTCATGTGCATCAACCCCGAATAGGCCTGGGCGATGAAATCGAAGCTGGTCTTGTGGCGCAGCGGCCCGGTCTGGCCGAAACCGCTGACGGACACGTAGATCAGGCGGGGGTTGATCTTCTTGAGGGTCTCGTAGTCCATGCCGCGCCGAGCCATGACCCCGTGGCTGTAGTTCTCCACCAACAGATCCACGTGGGGGATCAGCTCCATCACCAGCGCAATACCCTCCGGTTTGGTCAGATCCACGCACAGGCTCTGCTTGCCCCGGTTCTGCTGGATGAACCCACCGGCCCGACCGTTGGTGCGCGGCACCCCGGCCCGGGTGGGATCGCCCCACGGTGCCATCTCCACCTTGATGACTTCGGCGCCGAGCTCGGTCAGCAACCGGGTGCAGGACGGTCCGGCCAGGTACTGCGTGAAATCCAACACCCGCACGCCGTCGAGGTAGGGCGCGTCGGCCCATTCGGTGCTGGATCGTGCGGTGGGTTCGGATCGCTCGGTCATGGGCGCAGTCTCGCGCGGTAGCTTGCCAGCGTCCTTCAGGCGTCCGGGACCGGACCGGCGCCGGTGACATCTACGGGGGAGCGGTCAATGGCCAGCGAGAAGTTCGAGAAGTACCTCAACCTGTTGCGCAAGCAGCCTCGTGGGGGCCCGCTCAACATTGAGAAGATGCGCGCCTTCCAGAACAAGGCCGGCGGGAAGTTCCCCGAGGGCGTGGTGGGTACCCCGGTCAGCGCGGCCGGCATCCCCGCAGAGTGGATCGACGCCCCCGGCGCGGCCCAGGACCGGGCGGTGCTGTACCTGCACGGCGGCGGGTACGTGGCCGGCTCGATCGATTCCCATCGCAACCTCACCGGGCATCTGGCCCGAGCCATGGGGGTGCGGGTGTTGGCCTTGGACTATCGCCTGGCTCCTGAGCATCCCCACCCGGCGCCGGTGCAGGACGCCGTGGCCGCCTATCGCTGGCTGCTCGACGAGGGCTACGCCGCCAACCACCTGATGGTGGCGGGGGACTCCGCCGGTGGTGGGCTGACCCTGGCCACGTTGCTGTCGTTGAAAGATCAGGGGGTGGCGCTGCCGGCCACCGCGGTGGGTATCTCGGTGTGGGTTGATGCCGAGGGGACCGGCGAGACCATGAAGACCCGGGCTGATGCCGATCCCATGATCACCCCTGACGGCCTGGGCGAGATCGCCGCCGCGTTCCTGGGCGACGCCGATCCCCGGGATCCGCTGGCCTCGCCGTTGCACGGTGACCTGGCCGGGTTACCGCCGCTGCTGCTGCAGGTCGGCGACGCCGAGGTGCTGCTGGATGACTCGGTCCGTTTCGCCGCCAAGGCCGAGGCGGCCGGGGTGGACGTGACGCTGGAAGTGTGGCCGGAGATGGTGCACGTGTGGCACGCCTCCGCCGGTTACGTCCCCGAGTCCGACCAGGCCATCGCCCGCATCGCTGAGTACGCCCGCCCGCATCTGGGCCTCTGATCGATCGAGCATCTGAACCCGGGTTCGCCCGGTTTCCGTCAGTTCGGCGCCGGCCGTTTCCCCTTCGAAGCGGCCGGCGCCATCCCCGACCCCAGCCCCCTCGCACCGCGGCGACGAATCGGTGAGGGTCAGCGCAGGGCGTTGGCGGTGCGGAGCGTGGCGATCTGCTCCTGGGAGTAGCCGAGGATACCGGTGAGTATCTGGTCGGTGTGCTGGCCGCTGCGTGGGGGCAGGCCGACCTGTGGCGGGGTGCGGGACATCCTGAAACGGGTGTTTTCCACCAGGCAGGGGCGGTCGGGGTGATCAAGCCACAGGAAGTGATCCCGGGCCGCCAACTGGGGATCGGCCAGGCACTCGGCGCTGTTGTTCACGGCGTGGGCCGCCACCCCGGCTTCGATGAGGGCGGATTCGGCGGATTCGGCAGAATGAGCCGCGGTCCAGGCGGTGAGGGCCTCATCGATACGGTCGTGGTGGGCGTGGCGGCCGGCGGCGGTGGACAGCTCGGCCTCCGCGGCGAGGTCGGGCCGGGCGATCAGCGTGCACAGCGTCGGCCACGTCTGGTCGGTCTGGCAGGCGATGGCCACCCAACGATCCTCACCAGAGCAGGGGTAGACCCCGTGGGGGGCGAGCTCCCGATCCCGGTTGCCGTCCCGGGCGGCGACACGGCCGTTGACGGTGTAATCGAGGATCGCCGGGCTGAGGTAGTGCAACGCCGCTTCGGCCTGGGCCACATCCACGTACTGGCCCTCACCGGTGCGACGTTTGTGGTCCAGCGCCGCCAGCACCGACAGCAGCACCAGGTGGGTGGACGTGTAATCGGTGTAGGCCCCGAAGGCACCGGCGGGGGCCCGGTCCGGCCAGCCGGCCAGCCCGTAGAACCCCGACAGCGCCGCAGCCAGGTTGCCGTACCCGGCGAAGGTCGACAGCGGCCCGTCCTGCCCGGTGAGACAGGTCGACACCATCACCAGGTCGGGCTTCACCTCGCGCAGATGCTGGTAGTCGAGGTTCCAGCCCCGCATGGCCCGGGGCGAGAAGGACTCGATCACCACATCGGCCCAGCGCACCAGGTCCAACACCACCTCGCGGGCGTCGGGGTGGTTGAGGTCCAACTGCAGGCTGAGCTTGGAGGCGGCCATGGTGTCGAACAGCGCCGAGTTCTCCGAGCCGGGTCGGTCCCCGTGGGTGGGCCGGTAACCGCGGGCGGCGTCAGGTTTGGTGGTGGATTCGACCTTGACCACGGTGGCGCCGCAGTCGGCCAGGATCCGCACGCCGTGAGGTCCGGCGATGGACCAGGTGAAGTCCAGCACCTTTAGCCCCGCCAAGGCCCCCGTCCGTGCCCCGGGCGGCCCGGGCGGGTCCGGCGTCCCGGCGGCGCCCCCGGACCCCGAAAAATCGCCGGAATCGGCCCCGGGGTTTGGGCGAATCTTGGTCGATTCGTCCCTACTGGCCGCCGTGCTCACCCCCCGCCCTGGGGTAACCGCTGTTCGTGGTTGAACGGCCGGCTGGCGGGGCGGCTGGGCGAGGATCACCTGCTGGTGTTCCCCCAGGCCTGGAGCCGGCCCGCTGGGCGCCAATGGTCGGGCTGAGAACTTGGCGAACGCCCCGGGCACCAGCACGGTCGCCGGCACATCGGCGCCCCCGGCCTGCACCTCGAGCTTGTCGAAGAACGCCCGATGGGCCAATTGGTCACTGGCCACCACCTCGTCGATGCCGGCGATGGGCGCCAGCAACAATCGGCGCCGCCGACCTTCGGTGAACAGCTCGGCCTTGGTGTGTGACCTGGTCAACGCCGTCACCGCAGCCTTCGCCGCCAGCCAGGTATCGACGGTTTCGGACCCCTCATCCACCAAGTTGGCGAAGTTCACCCAGTCCCGGTCCCGCAACCACTCGTCGCAGTGGCCCTCCTCGCAGGCCCAGGCCATGAGATCAGCGGTGCGGGGCCCGATGGCCGGCCCGAACACATGGGTGATCGACACGTGACCGTCAGCAGCGGGGTACACCAGCTGCAGATCCACCGAGCCGGTACGGGCCCCGCCGGCGGTGCGGGTGATGGTGGACGCCCCGATCCCGGCGCTGAGCACGCTGGTCTGGTTGGCCAACATCGCCGCGGTCTGCGCCGCCACATCGATGTGCTGGCCCTGCCCGGACCGGTCCCGTTCGGAAAGGGCGATCAGCGTGGCACAGGCCGCCACCGCCGAACCCATGGCAAAGGCCTGGGGGACCATCACACGCACCGGGGCCCGATCGGCGTCACCGTTGAGCACCAGCGAGCAGCTTGACGCCAGCACCGTGAGATCCGTTGCCGGCCAGGCGGCCTTGGGCCCGGTCCGCCCGAAGGCTGACACCGAGGTGTACACCAGCGCCGGGTTGCGCCCAGCCAGCGTTTCGGGGTCCAGCCCCAATCCCGCCATGACCCCGTGATCGGCTGATTCGATCAACACGTCAGCCCCCGCCACCAGATCCAGCAGCTGGTCGCGCTGGGTGGCGTCGGTTGGGTCCAGCACGATCGAACGCTTGTTGCGGTTGTAGGCCAGGTGGGTCAGGGACCGTTCAGGCCCCGGTCGGTCAGCGATGAACGGACCCAGCCGCCGTGCCGACATGCCCCCCGGCGGCTCGATGGCGATGACCTCAGCGCCCAACGCGGCCAGCAGATAGCCGGCGAAATGTCCCCGCTCATCGGTCAGATCCAGCACCCGGTAGTGCGACAACATGCGGCTTCCCCCGAGAATGGCCCCAATCGGGGTGCGTTCCGGGCCCGAGTCTGGCAGGTCCAGAAAGGTCGCCCCAGGTCTTGGTGCGTGTCGAGCCAGCTCCACCCTCCTCAGCCGCGGTCCCTACCCAGACACGACGCCCGGGCGAGCGCATCGGTGCTAAGCAGACGGGTGGTCGACCTGGGGGGTTGAGCGGTGTTGGACACGTGCCGTGTTTTGGACCTGACCGATGAGCGGGGGCAGCTGGCGGGCATGATCCTGGCCCAGCTGGGGGCCGAGGTCATCGCCGTGGAACCGCCGGAGGGGGTGCGCTCGCGCCGGTTGCGGCCCACCCCGGCCCGCCACCTGGCCTACAACCGCGGCAAGAAGTCCGTGGTCATCGACCGGACCACCGACGAGGGCCGTGACCGTTTTGCGGCGCTGGTGGCCACCGCCGACGTACTGATCGAATCCGCTGATAACGGGGACGTGGCGGCGTTGGGTTTGGACTGGCCGTCGTTGCAGCAGATCAACCCCCGCCTGGTGGTGGTGTCGATATCTGCGTTCGGTCGTAGCGGCCCCAAGGCGAACTGGGCCGCCAGTGACCTCATCGTGGAGGCCTCCGCCTGCGAGCTGTTCCTCAGCGGAGACGCCGACCGACCGCCGGTGCGGGTCAGCTACCCCCAGGCCTTCCTCAATGCCGCCGCCGATGCCGCCTGCGGGGCGTTGGTGGCGTTGTGGGAACGGCGCCAGAGCGGGTTGGGCCAGTGGGTGGACATCTCCGCCCAAGAAGCCACCGCCATGATGACCCAGGGCCAGATCCTGGCTGCGGGCTACGGGGCCCAACCGATCCTGCGCAACGGCGGTGGTTTGCGGGTGGGCGCTCTCGATATCCGTTGGCTGTACCCGGCGGCGGACGGGTGGGTGACCATCACGTTGTTGTTCGGCCCCATCGCGGCGTTCACGGTGCGGCTGGCGGAGTGGATGGTGGAGGCCGGCTTCCTCGACGCCGAGTTCGCCGCCACCAACTGGTTCGATTTTCTCGGCCTGGTCATGTCGGGCAAGCTGCCGGCATCGGACCTCGATCGGCTGCAGGAGGCCATCACCGCCTTCACGTCGGCGCACACCAAGGCCGAATTGCTTGATGGGGCCTTAAAGCGGCGGGTGCTGCTGGCGCCGGTGTCCACCGCGCCGGAACTGCTGGACAGCGAACAACTCGAGGCCCGCCACTATTGGGCGGACATCGATGGGTTGCGCCAGCCCGGCCCGTTCCTGGCGGCCAGCGGGGGTCCGGCGCTCAGCCCGTTGGGTGCCTCCCCGGAGCTGGGCGCCCACACCGAAGCGATCCTCGGCGCGTTACCACCGACCGTACCGACCAGTCTGGTCCCATCCAACGTACCGATAGGTATGGAAACAGGTATGGAAACAGGTATTGAGACAGGGGTTGAACCCGCTCGGCCGCTGGCGGGGGTAAAGGTGGTGGATCTCACCTGGTTCATGGCCGGGCCGGCCACCACCCGGATGTTGGCGGACTGGGGTGCCACCGTGGTGCGGGTGGAGTCCGCCAAGCGGCCCGACGCCGGCCGGGGATCGGGACCGTTCCTGAACGGCCGGTCCGACCCCGATTCCGGTGGGTATGGTTTGACCCACAACGCCGGGAAGTTGGCGCTGGCGTTGGATCTCAGCAAACCCGAATCCCGTCCGGTGCTGGAAGATCTGATCCGCTGGGCCGATGTGGCGGTGGTGAACTACAGCCCCCGGGCGGCGCGCAAGATGGGCCTGGATTGGGACACGCTGTCCGCTGTCAATCCGCAGTTGGTGTTGGTGAGTTCGTGCCTGATGGGTCAGACCGGTCCGCTGGCGGAGTTCTCCGGGTTCGGCAACCTGTCCGCGGCCATTGCCGGGTTCTACGAGATCGGCGGTTGGCCGGACCGGGCGCCGGTGGGACCGTACCTGGCGTACACCGACGTGGTGGCCCCCCGGTTCACCTTCAGTGCCATCCTGGCCGCACTGGAAGAACGACGCCGCACCAATACCGGTCGGTATCTCGATGTGTCCCAGGCCGAATCCTCCATGTGGTTGCTGGCGCCGGCGGTGCTCGACTATCAGCTTTCCGGGCAGATACCGGTCCGTATCGGCAATGACGACGTTGATTTCGCGCCTCACGGGGTATACCCCACCACGCTGGATGAAGGCGAACGTGAGGGTTGGGTGGCCATCGCGGTCACCACCGATGAGCAGTGGCGGGCGCTGGCGGTGGTGATGGGACGGGATGATCTGGCCGAACAAGCGGCGTTCGCCGGTGCCGAGGGTCGACTGGGCCGGCGTCGGGAACTGGACGCGGTGGTGTCGGCGTGGACCTCGGGTCGGACCGCGGCGGCGGTGGAGGAGGCGTTGCAGGCGGTTGGGGTGCCGGCGCACCGGGTGGCGGACAGTGCCGGGTGCTGGGCCGATCCGCAACTGGATCATCGCGGGCACTTCCAGCGGTTGAGCCATCCCCACCACGGCGAGGTCCAGGTGCAGGGGCCACGATTGCGGTTCTCGCGCAGCGTGTGCGCCACCACCCGGGCCGCGCCCCCCATCGGAGAGGACAGCTTCGAGGTGCTGACGGACCTGCTGGGCTACGGCGCGGACCGGGTGGCGGACCTGGCCGTGGCCGAGGTGCTGTCCTAGATCCCAGCCATGTGGGTCTTGGGTCTTGGGGTCTTACGGCTCCAACGGCGCGGGATCCACCTCGCCGAGGAGGTGACCCATTCGTTGGCGCTTGGTGCGCAGATAGCGGGCGTTGTGGGCGCCGGCGGTGGTGTGCAGCGGCACCCGCTCCGCGATGTTGATGCCCGCCGCTGACAGCCCGTGGGCCTTGGCCGGGTTGTTGGTGAGCAATCGAACGCGGCGCAGGCCCAGGTCCGTCAAGATGGCGGCCCCGGCCCGGTAATCGCGGGCGTCCACCGGTAAGCCCAGCTGTTCGTTGGCCTCCACGGTGTCATAGCCCTGATCCTGCAGGTGGTACGCCTGGATCTTGGCCGCCAACCCGATGCCGCGGCCCTCATGACCGCGTAGGTACACCACCGCCCCTTCACCGGCGGCGGCGATGGCGGCCAGCGCGG
The DNA here is from genome assembly GCA_046155365.1 of Acidimicrobiales bacterium. Lineage (GTDB taxonomy): Bacteria > Actinomycetota > Acidimicrobiia > Acidimicrobiales > CAIXPF01 > CAIXPF01. The sequence continues at coordinate 25,546 of JBJXFH010000016.1, forward strand.
CGTGCAGTTGCTCCCCGCAATCACATCGCCCGGAGCCGAACACATCACCGGTGAGGCATTCCGAATGCAACCGCACCAACGGCGCCGGACCTGCGGTGGCGGCGGTGGCGGCGGTGGCGGCGGTGGCGGCGGATGACGCAACGGTGTCCGGTCCCAGTACCAACGCCAGATGTTCCTGGCCGTCACATTCGGATCGATACGCAACGCAGCGGAACTCGGCCCAGCGGGTGGGCAACGTGGTGGTCGCCACCCGGATCACCCCCGCGGCCCGGAGATCTTCGGTCATCGTTGTTTCCCTTCGTCGCCGGCCGCCGCCGGTTCGATCTCGACCCGGAGGTCCTCGCCCAACTGGCGCACCGACACGATCCGGCCGCGCCACAACGCGGCCATGGTCGACGCCGCGTTCCCCTCGAACAGCCCCCTGGCCCCCGTCCCGCCGAACAGCGCCGGTGCCAGGTACAGCACATAGCGCTGCACCAAACCGTCACGGTGGAAGGCGCCGGCCACCCGGGGTCCACCCTCCACCATCAGCTGCAACACCCCGCGCCGGCCCAACTCGTCAAGCACCTCGCCGAGGGGACCGCGCAGCTCCAGGCAGGGCTGCACCTTGGCCCCCGCCGGTGCGGTGCCCAACACCACCCGCATCGGCTGGCGGACCGTCGGTACCAACCGCACCGTAAGGGACGGGTCGTCCGCCCGAACCGTGCCCGCCCCCACCAGTACCGCGTCGGACGCGGCCCGCAGCGCGTGGGCGTCGGTTCGGGCCTCCACGCCGGTGATCCACTGCGAAGACCCGTCCGGTGCGGCGGTGCCCCCATCAACGGTGGCCGCCAGCTTCAACACCACATAGGGGCGGCCGGTGCGGCGGTGATGCAGGTACGGGGCCAACTGCGCCTCCACCACCGGCAGAGCGGTGGGGTCCCGCTGCACGTCCACCCCGCCGGCGCGAAGGGCCTGCTCGCCCTTTCCGGCCACTTGCGGATCAGGGTCACCCACGGCGTACACCACCCGGCCGATGCCGGCCGCCAACAGGGCATCGGTGCAGGGCGGGGTGCGACCGTGGTGGGCGCAGGGCTCCAGCGTCACCACCATGGTGGCGCCGTGAAGGGGCGCGCCGGCGGCCCGGGCGGCGTCCATGGCCACGATCTCGGCGTGGCGGCCACCGGGGGGTTCGGTGGCGCCGCTCCAACGCCGGCCATCGGCGGATATCACGGTGGCCCCGACCCACGGATTGGGCGACGTGGACGAACGGACCTGCCAGGCCGCTTCGATGGCCTCGACCATGGCGTTGCTCACCGCGGCGACGCGGTCCCCGGCCCCATGGTCGTGTTGCGTGTGGTCAACGGACACGGTTTGAACAGTTCCCCTCTCGCCGACCACCGCAGCCGGCGCACCAAGGTTGCGTGACGAAACCTTAGGTCAGGGGGCGGCCGTGCGCACGCCGACGTCTTGAGGTGCAGATCCCGTGGCCCTTGTTGAGAGCCGTTGGTCGCCGCTGAGTGGACTGTTGGCGGATACCGTCGTGCCCCATGACCACCAGCGCCGAAATCTCCGCCACCGTCGGCACCGACAGCGTGCTCACCTCGTTCAATCGCATCGTGGCCGCCAACCCCCACACGGTGGCGCTGCGGTGGGTCCAAAGCGATGACCACGAGCAGACCCTGACCTTCGCTGAGCTGGCGGGTCAGGTGGCCCGGGTGGCGGGCGCACTGGCCAGCCTGGGCGTGGCGCGGGGGGACCGGGTGGTGCTGATGATGAGCAACCGGCCCGAGTTCCACGTGGCCGATCTGGCGGTGCTGGCGGTGGGCGCCACCCCGGTGTCCATCTACAACTCGTCCTCCACCGAACAGGTCCGCTACCTGGCCGGTCATTGCCGGGCGGTGGCCGCCATCGTGGAGAACGACACGTTCCTTGGTCGTTTCCAGGCGGTACAGGCCGAGCTGCCGGCGCTGCGGACCATCATCGGGCTGGACACCCTCAGCGACGCCGTCACCCCGTGGGCCACCCTGCTGGAGGGGACCCCATCGGACCTGGGGGCGGCGGCGGCACAGGCGGGGCCCGACGATTTGGCCACCGTGATCTACACCTCGGGGACCACCGGTGATCCCAAGGGCGTGATGATCACCCACCACAACGTGGCCTGGGTCATCGAATCGTTGCGGCTGGCGTTTTCGGGCCAGTTGGGCCTCACCTCGCTGGCCGGTAAGCGCCATGTCTCCTACCTGCCGATGGCCCACATCATGGAGCGGGTGCTGGGCCATTACCTGCTGGTGGGCCACGGCTTGGAGGTGACCTGCTGCCCCGACCCCACGCAGCTGGCGGCCTATACCCGTCGGGTCCGCCCGAACATACTGGTCGGTGTGCCGCGGGTGTGGGAGAAGGTCTACGCCGGGGTGCACGCGGCGCTGGCGGCGGACCCCGAAAAGGCGCAGAAGTTCGCCGAGGGGGTGGCAGCGGCGATCCCGGTGGTGGATGCCATGTCCTGGGCACGGGCCACCGACGAGCAGGTTGAATTGTGGAAGTTCCTCGACGCGGTGGCTTTCCAGCAGGTGCGGGACCTCATCGGCCTGGATCAGGTGGAGGTGGCCATCAGCGGCGCCGCGCCCTGCCCGCAGCCGGTGTTGGAGTGGTTCAGGGCCATCGGCGTGCCCCTGGCTGAGGGCTACGGCATGTCCGAAACCACGGCGTTGATGACCTCCACCTTGACCAGGGTCAAGCCCGGCACCGTGGGTCCGCCGCTGCCGGGGATCGAGCTGCGTTTGGCCGAGGACGGCGAGGTGCTCTGCCGTGGCGGCATGGTCACCCCCGGGTACCTGGACAACCCGGCCCAGACCGCGGAACTCATCGACGCCGACGGCTGGCTGCACAGCGGGGACATCGGCGAGCTGGATGAGGACGGCTACCTGCGCATCGTGGACCGCAAGAAGGAGTTGATCATCACCGCCGGCGGCAAGAACGTGTCCCCCGCCAACCTGGAAGCGGCGCTGAAGGCCATACCCCTGGTGGGACAGGTCTGCGTGATCGGGGACGGCCGCCCGTTCGTGTCGGCGCTGGTCGTGCTTGATCCCGACGCCGCCCGGGCCTGGGCTGCAGCGCACGGACGCGACGGCACCGACCTGGAGGCGTTGGCCGCGGATCCCGAGGTCCTCGCCGAGATCGAAGCCGGTCGGGAACGGGTCATGACCGCGTTCAACAACGCCGAAGCGGTGAAGAAGGTGGCCGTCCTGGGTGCGGAGTGGTTGCCCGACAGCGAACAGCTCACCCCCACCTCCAAGCTCAAGCGTCGTGGCGTGCACCGGGCCTTCGCGGCAGAGATCGACGCCATCTACAACAGCTGACCGGGCGGGGTGATCGGACCCGTTACCGGCGGTGCAGTAGGGGAAAACCCCGATTCCGGGACGGTCACGACAATGGTCGGATCGCTCCATGAACACCACGACTAAGGACATCACCCTCATGCCGCCGGAGCACACCTCACCGCGCTGGCTTCGAATGCCGCTGCGCCTGCTGTGGGCGTTGGCGGGCGGGTTGTTCCTCATGCGGCAAGTGGCTGCGTTGGCCACGATGGGGGGCTTCTGGTTCTCGGCCTGGTTCATGGTGGCTGTCGGGCTGTTCGGCATGTTCGTCACCTACCGCTGCCGGGTGCAGTTGGTGGCGACCCGTCGGTTCTGGCGGGGTTGAGGTTCCGGGCAGAAATCAGCGGGTCCCAGCGTTAGGGTGACCGGGTCGGCGCTCGTCCCGCTCACCCTCACCCCGTTCACCCTCACCTCGCCTGCCGCAACGGAAGGACGCAACGATGCTGCACCGCTCCAGCCACCACCTGCCCACCACCCTCCCCGACGGCGAGCCGTACCCCGTGCAACTCGACGATGACGAGGTGCGCCAACGCCTCGATCCGCTGTCCTACAACGTGCTGCGCCAGGCCGGTACCGAGGCCCCGTTCTCCGGTGAGTACGACAACGCCGACACCGAGGGGGTGTATCGCTGCAAGGCCTGTGACGCCGAGCTGTTCCGCAGCGAGCACAAGTTCCATAGCGGCTGCGGTTGGCCGTCCTTCTACGCTCCCACCGAGAACGACGCCGTGGTGCTGCTGGTGGACCATGACCTGGGCTATCCCCGGACCGAGGTTCGTTGCCGCAACTGCGGTTCCCATCTCGGTCACGTGTTCCAGGGTGAGGGCTACCCGGTACCCACCAACCAGCGGTGGTGCATCAACTCGGTGTGTTTGACCCTGGAGCCGGCCACGGCAGACCGTTCCGAGAGCGCAGGGGGCAGCGACTCGGCGGAGACGTCCTGACCGGCGCGGTGGCTGAGCCGGGCCCGGCCGGGGTTGATTCCTGGCGGGCATGGCTGGTGGTGGTCGGCACGGTGATGGCCACCAGCACCATGTTCGGCATCGTGTACTCCTTCGGTGCGTTCTTCAGCGCCATGGCCGCCGAGTTCAACGCCAGTCGCAGTGCCACCGCCTTCGTGTTCAGCCTGACCATCTTCTTCCTGTTCGTGCTGGGCGCCCTCAGCGGCCGGTTGGCGGACCGGTTCGGGCCCAGACCGTTGGCGTGGGCGGCGGCGGTCTTCATCGGCGGCGGGTTGTGGGCCACCTCCTCGGTGGGCTCGATGGAGGCCGGGTACCTGACCTACGGCGTCAGTGTCGGGGTTGGGGTGGCGTGTGCCTACGTTCCGCTGGTGACGTTGGTCAGCGCCTGGTTCGACAAACAGCGAACGGTGGCCCTGGGTGTGGCCTCAGCCGGCATCGGCCTGGGCACGGTCATCGGCGCGCCCCTGGCTCGTCGCTTGATCGACAGCCACGGTTGGCGTGACACCTACCGCATCTTCGCCATGGTGGCCTTCGTGGCGTTGGTCCTGGCCGGGCTGCTGGCCAAGCGGGCTCCGCTGGCGGCGTCGGGAGCCATCGTCACGTTCAAAGAGCTGTGGTCCCGCCGCACGTTCCGGCTCATTTACCTGTCCGGCACGCTGATGGGTCTGTCGTTGTTCGTGCCGTTCGTGTTTCTGATCCGCTACGCCGAGGAGCAGGGCATCGCCAAATCCACCGCCGCCACCCTGGTTTCGGTGCTGGGTTTGGGCAGCATGGGCGGGCGGTTGGTGCTGGGCGCGCTCGGGGCCAAGCTGGGCATGTTGCGGTTGTACCAGCTGTGTTTTCTGACCATGTGCGTCAGCTTCGGGATCTGGCTGATCGCCGGGGGCAGCTTCGTGATGCTGGTGGTGTTCGCCCTCACGTTGGGGGTTTCCTACGGCGGGTACGTGGCGTTGTCCCCGGCGGTGGCCGCTCACTTGTTCGGTGTGGTCGGCCTGGGTGGGACGGTGGGGTTGCTGTACACCGGGTCCGGGTTCGGCGCGTTGGTGGGCGCCCCCGCCGCCGGCTGGCTCATCGACCGTACCAACACGTACTGGATCACCGAGGTCATCGCCGGGCTCATCGCGCTGGGCTCATTCGGGCTGCTGGTGAGCGCGTTGCGAACGTCCGAGCCCGCCGAGCCGGCCGCCCCCCGGGGATAGGCCCCTGCCTGAAACGGCCCGGGCCAGCCAGGCGGCCGCAGGCGTGTGGTCGTCGCAGCAATGGAGATCTACTGGCAGTTCAGCGACGGACCGGTCGGTTGTCTGACGCAACGGTGCAGATCAGGAAGGTGTGATCCGGTCGGGCATGGGCGGGACTGCAACTCATCCACCATTGTCGTGGCGGCCGGTTTCGAGATCACCGCACCAGCGCCGCCGCCACGCAGTACCGTTCGTCGCCA
>JBJXFH010000188.1:0-26631 GCA_046155365.1 Acidimicrobiales bacterium
TGGTGCTGGCCGCGCTGGCGGCTGCGGTGGCGTGGTATCTGAGCCGCCGGCGTGGCGCTGCTCCGGTGGGCACCACCAGCTGGCATGTGCCGGCGCAGCTCACCCGCACGGACTTCGAGCATCCCGAAACCCCCTGGCTGGTGGCGCTATTCGGCTCTTCCACCTGCGAGGCGTGCCAGGCGGTGTGGGAACGGACCGAGCTGCTGGCCTGCCCCGACGTGGCCGTCCAACGTCTGGACGCGTCCAGCCAGGCCAAGCTGCATCAGCGCTACCGGATCGACGCCGTCCCGTTGGTGGTCATCGCTGACCGTAACGGCGTGGTCCGCCGGCACTTCCTGGGCCCGGTCAGCGCCGCTGATCTCTGGTCCGCCGTGGCCGAACTCCGCCAGCCTTCGTAACCCCCGCGGCCCACCCCGCCCACCCGGTGAGGGCAGGTTAGGGCAGGTCAGGGCCGGGTGGGGGCAGCGAACTCAGCTCGAACCGGCTCAGCCGACCGGGGCCGGGGGTGGCGGGGGCGGGGGCAGCATCCCACTGGGCACCGGGGACGGGGGCATGGTGGCGATGGGCTCTACCGACAGCGGCTTGCCTTGGGCCAACTCGACGAGGCGGTTCACCTCGGCGCCGTCCACCGTTTCGCGCTCCAGCAACGCCCGGGCGATCATCTCCAGCGCCTTGCGATTGTCGTGCAGCAGTTGGCGGGTGCGATCTTCGGCCTCGCGCAGGATCCGTTCGATCTCCTCGTCGATGACCCGGGCGGTGTCATCGGAGTACTCCTTGGTCTGCATCCAGTCCTCGCCCAGGAACACCGGACCGCCGCCGCCCCAGGCCATGGGACCAACCCGGCGGGACATGCCCCACTCCCGCACCATCTTGCGGGCGAACTCGGTGGCCTTGCGCAGATCGTCCGAGGCGCCGTTGGTGACCTCGCCGTACACCGATTCCTCAGCGATGCGCCCGCCCAACATCATGGACAGGCGATCCTCGATGGCGGATTGCGAGATGGAGTGACGGTCTTCCTGGGGCAGGGTCATGGTGACCCCCAGCGCCATGCCGGTGGGCAGGATGGTCACCTTGTGCACCGGGTCACAGCCGGGCAGCAACGTGGCCGCCAGGGCGTGTCCGGCCTCGTGATACGCGGTCATTTCCTTCTCGTGGTCGTTCATGACCACCGATTCCCGTCGCTGACCGATCATCACACGGTCCCGGGCGTCCTCGAAGTGCTGGGCCCGGATCACGTCCTCACCGGAGCGGACCGCGAACAACGCCGCCTCGTTGACCAGGTTGGCCAGATCGGCACCGGCCATGCCGGGGGTGGAGCGGGCCACGATGGACAGATCCACGTCCGGGGCGATGCGCTTGTGCTTGCAGTGCACCTTCAGAATGGCCAACCGCTCGCTGTGCTCGGGCAGTGGCACAATGACCTGGCGGTCGAAACGACCCGGACGCAGCAGGGCCGGGTCCAGCACGTCGGGCCGGTTGGTGGCGGCGATGATCACCAGTCCTTCGGTGGCCTCGAACCCGTCCATCTCGGCCAGCATCTGGTTAAGGGTCTGCTCCCTTTCGTCGTGCCCGCCGCCGAGACCGGCGCCGCGCTTACGGCCGATGGAGTCGATCTCGTCGATGAAGATGATGGCCCGGCCCATCTTGCGAGCAGACTGGAACATGTCCCGCACCCGCGAGGCGCCCACGCCGACGAACATCTCCATGAAGTCCGAACCGGTTACCGACATGAACGGCACCCCGGCCTCACCGGCCACCGCCCGGGCGATGAGTGTCTTGCCCGTTCCGGGAGGACCGACCAACAACACACCTTTCGGTATGCGGGCACCCACGGCGGCGAACTTGGCGGGATTGCGCAGGAAGTCGATGACCTCGCGGATCTCCTGCTTGACGCCGTTGTAGCCGGCCACGTCGTCGAAGGTGGTTGAGGGCCGTTCGGCGGAGTAGGTCTTGGCCCGACTGCGACCGATGGACATGAAGTTGCCCATTTGGCCCGCGGCCCGTCGCTGCATCCAGATGAAGAACCCGATGAGCAGGCCGAAGAGCAACAGCATGGGCAACATCTGGGCCAAGAAGCTGGAGGTGGGCGTGGCCGGGCGTTGCTCTACGTCGTTTTCTTCCAGCAGAGTCCGGTCCGCCTGGGTGAACTCCAGATACCCGGTGGTATGGAACTTCTGGCCGTTGCGGTACTCACCCTCGATACCGCCGTTGGTGTTATTGAACTCGATGAACTCCACCCGGTCGTCCTTGACGGATTGGATGAACTCGCTATAGGTGACCTTCTGGCCGGGCTTGCCTCCCGCCATCGAGCTGACGGCCAGCACCAGCGCCACCAAGGCGATCAACGCCCAGATCGCCCACTTGGGGAAGCCCTGGTCACCCCGTGACCCGGTGCCCGAGGGGCGGCCCCCGTTGCCACCGGCGGGGGGATTTTCCTTGGATTCCATGCCATTCATGCTAGGTGCCACCCAAGGCGAATGTGGGCCGGTTGTCCGTCTGGTTGTCTCGTTCGGGCTGTGGATGGCGGCCGCCCCTGCCTGGCAGTCGCCGGCCAGGTCAAAGCTAGGTTGACCTGGTGACCGAGTCCCATCAACCACGCCGGTCGGGGTTCGTTTTGTTCTTCGTCGCCGGTTGGTCCATCAGCATGGTGGTGGTGGGCGGGGTGGCGTTCCTGGCCGTGACCGGGACGCTGCGCCAGCCCGGTGCCGCCTCAGGGGTGGCTGCGGCCGAGGCGGTGCTCGGTGACAGTGTGGCGCTCGCTCCCGGGGCGGGCCTGGCGGCGTTGGCGCTGGCGCAAAGCCCGGTGTGGGCCCTGCAGCTGGCCACGGTGGCCACCGCGGTGTGGGCCCGGGGCCGCAGTTGGCGCTGGGACCTGGGACTTCGCTTCAGGCTGATCGATCTACCGGTGGGTTTGGTGGCCGGCGTCGGCGCCCAGTTCGGCATCGGGCTGCTCTACCGGCTGCTCGAACCGTGGCTCGATGTCAACGTGGAAAAGGCCGCTGAACAGCTCATCGCCAGGGGACAGGGCGCGGCGGCGTTGGTGATCATGCTGCTGTTATGGGCGGTTGCGGCGCCGGTGGTGGAGGAGTTGCTGTTCCGGGGCCTGCTGCAAGGCGGGCTGGCCCGGCTGCTGCCAGGCCCGGCGGCAGTGGCCCTCACCGCCCTGATCTTCGCCGCCGGCCACTTCCAGTTGGTGCAGCTCCCCGGCCTGTTGGTGGCCGGCCTGGTGTTCGGTGGTCTGGCGCACTTCCACGGACGGCTGGGTCCCGCCATCGTGGCCCACGCCTTCTTCAACGCCACCACTGTGGTTGCGTTGGCGCGTCTGTAGCCGAACCTTTTGACGGGTTCGAGCCCGGGGCGGCGGGGGTAGCCACTGGCTGTGCGGCGGGTGTGCGCCGGGCAGTAATCCGGGGCGACGCTTCAGTCGCGGCTTCCAAGCGCCGATGAACAGGACTGAAGTGCGGGCACGGAAGCCCTTCGCCACTACTGGCCGACACGGCCGAGACGAAAGGCATCGATGACCGCCAAGCCCGCTCCTCCCGCCGGTACCGGCCACGCGCCCCGGCACCCGACCAGCGCCGGCGTGCCCAGCGGCGCCCGGGCGGTTGGCATCGATCAGGGACGATGCCGCCGTGGCTGCAAGGGGAACCTGGTCACAGTGGTCATGCACATCCGGGGCGAGACGGTCACCATGACCTCGTGTTCCACCTGTGACCATCGCAGCTGGGCGCGCGGCGGTCAGTCGGTGGATCTGCGCTCGTTGCTGGAGGAGATTAAGGCCGCGCTCCCGCTGCGAAAGGCGAGCTGAGCCGAACCGGTTGTGCGTTGCATCCCACCCGCCTCGACGCGGCTTGATCGGGACGGGTTCAGCTCTGCGCGCCGTCCGCGGGACGAACACCGGATGGCGTTTTCGGCCGCTCAGCGATCATTTCCCCGGCTGCCGGGTCTTGGCGCTGGGCGACGATTAGCCTGACCCCAGTCCCGCGCCGACGTTGGGTGGGCATTTTCCCTTTCCGATGGACGCCACCGACGCCGCCAATGACGCTGCCATGAACGTGAATCGGCCCGCAGCGGGAAACGTCGGCCTGTCCGCTGGCCCCCCCGGCCTCACCGCCGACGCGGCTCCGGCGGACCTCACTGATGGACGCGAGGACGCCGGACCCCTTCATCTCCAGGCAGGTGAGCTGGCCACCGCAACGGTGCAGCAGCCGCCGGCGCCGGCCGGGCGAATCATCACCTGGTGGCGCGGCCTCACCACCGAACAGATCGTCACCGGCACGCTCAGCGTCATCGGTGTGGTGGCGGCCACGGTGTTCATCTGGCTCCAGGTGCAACCCAGCCTGCTCTTGCGCAACACCCTCACCGCCGGTGGGGACATGGGTGCGCACGTGTGGGGCCCGGACTACCTGCGGCGGGAGCTGCTGCCCAACTGGACCCTGTCAGGCTGGACCCCGGACTGGTACGCCGGGTTTCCGGCTTACAAGTTCTACATGGTGGTCCCGGCGTTGGCGGTGGTGGTCCTGGACCTGGTTCCCGGGGTGCCCTACGCCGTTGCGTTCAAGCTGGTCACGGTATCAGGGCTGGTCACCATGCCCTTGGCGGCGTGGTTCATGGGCCGAATGTTCCGGCTGCGCTTCCCCGGACCGCCGCTGTTGGCCTTTGCCACCTTGCCGTTCCTGTTCGACTTCGATGAGCGGTTCCGCATCATCGGCGGCAACATGGCGTCCACCATGGCCGGGGAGTTCTCCTTCTCGATCAGCCTCACGCTCTGCCTGGTGTACCTCGGCGTGGTGGCCCGGGGTCTGGAAACCGGCAAGCACCGAGCCTGGGGGGCCGCGCTGTTCTCCCTAGTGCTGCTCAACCACCTGATCCCGGCCATGTTCGCCGTGGTCGCCACCTTGTTGTTGGGACTGTGGCGGCTGGCGGCGGACACCCGGCACGGGGCCAATCTCGCGGCCATCGGGGCCTTCGTGGCGTCAGTGCCGCTGGCTGGCTGGGCGGGGTATGAAGGGCACGTTCCGGTGGTGTTGGCGGTGGCGCTCCCGGTGCTGGCGCTGGGGGTGCTGCTGTTTCTGTCGATCTCCGCCGAGCCGGGGTGGCGCTCAACCCTGTGGTGGGTGGCACCGGCGGGCCTTTGCGGGGCCATGCTGAGCGCCTTTTGGTCCGTGCCGTTCCTGGCGAATCGAGACCTGTTCAACGACATGGGCTGGGAACGAATCCAGACCTACCGGGACTACCTGGGGCCCGCCAAGTCCCTGACCCTGGTGTGGTACGCGGTGTTCGCCCTGGGCATCGTGGCGGTGGTCCTGTCCATCGTGGAACGGCAGCTCATCGGGGTTTTTCTCGCCAGCAGCGCGGTGGCCATGGGCGTGCTGTTCGCCACCTGGCCGCACGCTCAGATGTGGAACGCCCGTTTCCTGCCGTTCTACTACCTGTCGTTGTATCTGCTGGCGGCGGTGGGGCTGACGTTGTTCATCAACAGCTTGCCGGGCCTGGGTTTTCGTAGCGTTGGCGGGGCGGTGGCCGCGGTCGGGTTGCTGTTCTGCGCCGCGCTGCCGTTGGGGGCGGTGCCGGGCAGCAAAATGGTGGGTGGCCAGGAGAGCTTCTATGGGCTGGTGGACGCCCCACCCACCTTCGTGGATGACTGGGCCCGCTGGAACTACCGGGGCTACCAGGGCAAGGACAAGTGGCCCGAGTACAAGGCGGTGGTGGACACCATGGCCGGGATCGGCCGGGACCGCGGCTGCGGCCGGGCCATGTGGGAGTACCAGACCGAGAAGCTGAACTCCTACGGGACGCCAATGGCGCTGATGCTGTTGCCGTACTGGACCAAAGGCTGCATCGGCTCGATGGAGGGCCTGTACTTCGAATCGTCGGCCACTACGCCGTACCACTTCATGAACCAGTCCGAGCTATCCGAGAAGCCATCCCGGGCGCAACGGGACTTGCCCTACAACGGCCTTGATGTTGATCTCGGGACCCAGCACCTCCAGCTCATGGGCGTTCGGTACTACATGGCGCTCAGTGATGCCGCCAAGGGTCAGGCCGCGGCGAATGATCAACTCACCGAGGTCGCCACGTCGGGGCCCTGGACCATCTTCGAGGTGGCTGACAGCGAGCTGGTGACGCCGTTGGAACACCAGCCGGCGGTGCTCACCGACGTGGGAACCCACCAGGAAGATTGGTTGGGTCCCAGCGCCGAGTTCTACAACGACCCCGATCGGTGGAACGTCATGTTGGCCGCTGACGGTCCCGCGAGCTGGGAGCGGGTGAGCGTGCACACCACCCCGCAGGCCAGCGCCACCCAGCCCCTGACGGTCACCAACATCAACCAGCACACCAACTCGATCTCCTTCGACGTGGACCAGGTCGGGGTCCCGGTGCTGGTCAAGAGCTCGTACTTCCCCAACTGGCAGGTGGATGGGGGTGAGGGGCCGTACCGGGTGATGCCCAACCTCATGGTGGTCATCCCCACCTCCACCCACGTCAACATGCACTTCGCCCGCAATAGCACCGACTGGGGCGGCTTGGGTCTGACCGGCGCCGGCATGATGGGTTTGTTGGGGTTGGCGGTGGCCAAGCCGCTGACCATCCGCCGACCGGGCCGGGTGCAACGGGTTCCTATCAACTCTCCCGACCAGCTCGATATCTCCCGCTACCTGCTCTCCTTCCAGGACCCACTGCCCGAACTGCTGCCCGAGCCACTGGCGCACCCATTCGCCGTCCCGATCCCCCGTCCACTCACCGATCCCATCGCCGTCCCGATCGGTGAGTCGCCCCCGCCGGACCCGCCGGCTCGCCTCCAACCCCCCAGCCCACCCCTAACCCAGCCCTTCACCCCTGCGTGGCGACCCTCCGAAGGGGCACCGGCGCCGTCCTGGGTTCCCTCGGACCGGTCGGCTCCGTCGCCGCAGCCGCCGTTGGCCCCCGGGATCGGCGAACCTTCCGCTCCCGATCAACGCCCCGGTAGTGCCGATTCCCAGGCGTTGTGGGGTCCGCCCCCCAACGGCTGAACTGTGCGCTGCCGGCGAGGTGTTCGCAGCGATGAGGGTCAGCCGGGAACCACTGTGCCGTCATCGTTTTCGTGCCGATGAACCATCGGTGGGCGCGCTGATGGGGCAAGGGATGACCCGATGAGCGCCTCGCCGATTGCGCCCACCCCGCCGACGCCCAGAGAAGGCGCTGTGCCCCGGGAGCTGCGCAGCTTCCTGGGTCGCTTTGCACTGGTGGCGGTGGGTATCACGGCGATCGACGTGGCCCTGCTGGTGGTGGCCTATCACGCCTTCGGCTGGTCGCTGGCGGCGGCGGACCTGGCGGCCATCACGGTGGCGGCGTCAACGTCCTACCTGGCCCATCGCAACCTGACCTTTCGCAGTGACCCCTTCGTGCGCTGGGTGTACCAGCCCGGCGCGGTGGCGGTGGTGGTCACCCTGGCGGGCCTGGCGGACCTGTCGGTGTTGACGCTGCTGGTGGATCCCGAGCCCGGTCGGCGGGCCAGCTGGCAGGTGCTGGTGGCGGCCAAGCTCACCGCCGTGCTGGTGGCGGCGATCCTTCGCGGGGTCTGCTACCGCTGGGTCCTGTTCCAGCGGGTCCGGCGCACCCAACAGCTGCAAACGGCCCGGGAACGCGCCCCGGGTGACCTGCGGCTTTCGGTCGTGGTCCCCGCGTACTGCGAGCAAGAGCGCATCGGCCAAACCGTGGCCCGTCTGCATCACGAGCTGGCCGCGGTGGCCGCCGACGGTGGCTTGGAGGTCATCGTGGTGGACGACGGCTCCGCCGACGCCACCGCCCAGGCCGCCCGTGACGCCGGTGCGGAGGTGGTGGTGGACGGGCGGGCCAACACCGGCAAAGGCGGCGCGGTGCGCGACGGGGTGCTGGTGGCGCGGGGTCGGACGGTGGCCTTCACCGACGCCGACCTGGCGTATTCGCCCGACCAGCTCATGGGGCTGCTGGTGGAGGTGGAACGGGGCTGGGACATGGTGGTGGGCAGCCGCCGTCACACCGGCACCACCACCCTGGTCAAGGCCCGTCGCATCCGGGAGATCGGCGGGCGGCTCATCAACCTGCTCACCACCACCTTGCTGCTGGGCCAGTACCGGGACACCCAATGTGGGCTCAAGGCCTTCCGCTCCGACGCCGCCCGGCTGCTGTTCGCCCAGACCCGCATCAACGGGTTCGCCTTCGACATCGAGCTGTTCCACCTGGCCGAACGGTACGAGCTGTCGGTGCTGGAGGTGCCAGTGCGGGTGGAGAACTCCGAGCGCTCCACCGTCAAGGTGGCCCGGGACGCCATGCGGTTGGCCTGGGACCTGGTCCGGGTCCGCCGCTGGGCCAAGCAGGGGCTGTACGCCGAGCACCGTCAAGAGGTGCTGGAACCGGTTGAGCCGGGTGGCCGGTAGCGTATGACGGGCATGTCGGAGCCGCAGAACCTCGCCCACCGCAATCTCGCAGAACAGCATCTTCACGCCATCTTCAAGGCCTATGACATCCGGGGTTTGTACCCCGAACAGATCGATGCCCCGCTGTGCCGACGGATCGGTGCCAGCTTCGCCCGGTTCGTGGCTGACAGTGACGGCGCCACCCGCATCATCGTGGCCCGTGACATGCGCCCGTCGGGGCCGGAGTTGGTGGCGGCGTTCACTGAGGGCGCGCTGGAACAGGGCATGGACGTGGTGGACATCGGCCTGGTCTCCACCGACTTGCTGTATTTCGCCGCCGGCAAACTGGACTCGCCCGGCGCGGTGTTCACCGCCTCGCACAATCCGGCCCAGTACAACGGCATCAAGCTGTGCCGCTCCGGGGCCCGACCCATCGGTGAGGACACCGGGTTGCACATCATCCGAGACGCCGCGGCGCAGGGTTTTGCACCCTCGGGGTCCCCGGGCCGGCGCACCGAGGCCGCGTTGCTGGCGGACTACGCCCGGCACGTGTGGAGCTTCGTGGACCGCGCTGCCCTGCGGCCGCTCAAGGTCATCGCCGACACCGCCAACGGCATGGGCGGCCTGGTGGTGCCCGAGGTCTTCGCCGAGTTGCCGTTCGATCTGGAGATCCTCTACCCCGAACTGGACGGTACGTTCCCCAACCATCCGGCGGATCCCATCCAGCCCGAGAACGTGGTGGACCTGCAGCGCCGGGTGCTGGAGACCGGCGCCGACGTGGGTCTGGCCTTCGACGGGGACGCGGATCGGGTGTTTCTGGTGGATGAGAAGGCCCAGCCGTTGTCGGGTTCGCTGACCACGTCCATGGTGGCCGCGGCCATGCTGGAACGTCACCCCGGGGCCACCATTGTGCACAACCTGATCTGCTCGCAGTCCGTGGCGGACATCGTGCGCGAGCGCGGCGGCAAGCCGGTCCGCACCCGCGTCGGGCACAGCTACATCAAGGCCGTCATGGCCGATACCGGCGCGGTATTCGGCGGTGAGCATTCCGGCCACTACTACTTCGCGGACAATTACCGGGCGGACTCCGGCCTGATCGCCGCCTTGGTGGTCCTGGAGCTGCTCAGCCGGGCCAGCCAGCCTTTGTCCGAGCTGCGCAAACCGTTCGAGCGTTACGCCGCCTCGGGTGAGATCAACACCAAGGTCAGCGATCCCGCCGCGGTGATCGAGCGAGTGGCGGCCCATTTCGCCACCGTGCTTCCCGGTGCCGCCCAGGACCGCCTTGACGGGCTCACGGTCATGGCCGAGGGCTGGTGGTTCAACCTCCGCCCGTCAAACACCGAGCCGTTGCTACGTCTGAACCTCGAAGCCGCCACCCAAGACGAGGTCGCTACCCACGTCGCGGAGGTCCGTGCCGCATTCGGTGAGGGCTGACCCGAGGGCTGACCCCGGCCAAGCGGCATCCCGTCCGGCCCTCCCGTCCTCCCACCGCGGAGCGTAGTTTCGCTGTCACTCTCCGCCCTGAATGCTCGAGGCGCCCCTTCGGAGATCTCATGAATTGCCTTCCTCTGCCGAATCGCGCCCGGTCTGGAACCCATCCCACAGCGCCGCGACCGGGACTGCCCACACCCGGTCGCCGAGGCGAGCGGTCAGGGGGCCGGTGTGGAGCAGGATGCCGCATTGGAAGCGATCGCCGAGGCGCTCGCTCAGGAACGTGAGGGCGCTCGCGTCGCGCTGGTTGACGGTGCGGGCCGACTTCACCTCGATCGCAATCGCAGTGCCGTCAGGGCGCTCGATGATGATGTCGACCTCGATCCCGGAGCGATCCCGGAAGTGGGCGAACGTCAACGCCTCGTCGATCGCGGTCGCTTGGCGCATCAGCTCTGCGAGCACGAAGGATTCGAGGAACGCACCGCCCATCGCCGCCGTGCTGAGCCGCTGAGCCGGGAGCGACAGCGCGCCGGCGGCGAGCCCCGTATCGGTGACGTGGACTTTCGCCCGGTGACCAGTCTTGGCGGAGACGCCGACGGTCCAGCCAGGCAGCTCGGTCGTGAGGTACAAGCGTTCGAGCAGCCGTCGATAGGTCGCCACCGTGGGCTGCGACACGTCGAGCGAACGAGCGAGTTCGGTGTTGACCGCTGTCGACGAGGTTCGCTGTGCGATCAGCCGATAGAGGCGTGACAACGCCCCGGAGTGCCGGATGTCGATGAGGTCGGGCAGATCTCGATCGGTCACGGTTGCCAGGTAGCTCGCGAACCATCGAGTTCGCTGGGTCGGCGTCGCACGCCGAAGGGCAGCCGGGTATCCGCCCGCCGCCACCACGTCAAAGACATCAGTGCGCCCGAGCTCGGTCCGGAAGTTGCGAGGCTCACCCCCTGCGAGCAGCTCAGCTAGCCATCGCTGCTTCGCGCCGAACGTCTCGGCGGCAGCCAGCGGCATCAGCGAGAGTCGATGCGCTCGACCCGTGAGCGTCTCGGTTCCGGGCGGGAGCAGGAAGGAGCTCACCGATCCGGCGAGCAGGAACCGCCCCGCACCACCTTCTCGGTCGACGACGCGCTTGACGTATGAGAGCACTTCCGGCGCTCGGTGGAACTCATCGATGGCGACGAGCCCCGGCGATGCCAACGCCGTGCCGACATCCTCCCGAACGAGCTGGAGCACGCTGTCGTCGTCGAGATCGAGTACAAGCGCGCCCCGTCGCTTGGCGATCGAACGCAGCAGTGTGGACTTGCCGGATCCTCGCGGCCCCTCGAGCAGGATCGCCGGCTCCTCGTCGAGCAGGTCGTCGACGAACGGTTCCGCCCACCGCTGCACGTGCTCGATCGTGGGGATCACGCCAGCGACCCTAGTCGGAGTTGAAGAATCGTCCCGCCTTTACTTGCATGATCGTCCCCCACGTACCCACATGATCGTCCGCCCGTGTCCCGCCAGACGCATCGGCCCGCCAAAGCGGGCGGACAACGACATGGTCCCACCAGGGTAGGCGGCTCACGACCATCCATCGGGTTGCCGCCGGAAGCACACCCACATCCCGTAATTGCTCCCGATGGAACTCCCGGACTTGCTCCCGATTGCCTGCCGACGTGCTGGTCAGTCGGGAGGCCGAGCCGCCGATGCGTCGTCCAGCGCGGCGATGACTCGGTTCACCCAGTCGAGAGAGCTGGTGGCCGAGCTCCGGGCAGTCGCTGCCCGTACCGACGTCGCCAGTCACAGCTGGTTGACACGGACGCTGACCGCGCGGCCCACCCGCCGCGTGCGTGGACGCGCCCCGACGGCCTGGAGTGGGTCCGGTGGTACGGTTCGAGCGGAGCCTCTCAGCGCTGCGGTGAATACCTGTCGAACTCGCCGACAAGTCCGGCCCCTTGCGCGGTGCCTGCGCGAAAAGTGCCCAGATGGTCTGAAGGTCAGTATTGTGGTTACGTTTCATTACTTTTCAATCTGCCCCCGGCCCGGGTTTGTTGGGCAGCGGGGCCGGCGCTGGCGCGTGGCACCTGCGAGCGGGCGGTTGGGGGCGGATATCGTTCGTCCGTCAGGTCCATGTGGCGTCAGGTCCACGTGGTGCCCGGCGACGTGACCTGAGGAGGCCCGTGGCGCTCGATCCGCAACTGCTGGAGATCCTTGCCTGCCCGCAGGACAAGGGACCGCTGCTGTACTTCGAGGACGAGGCAGCGTTGTACAACCCCCGTCTCCAGCGGCGCTACCGGGTCGAGGACGCCATCCCGGTCATGCTGATCGACGAGGCTGAATCGGTGGATGACGCCGAGCACCAGCGTCTGTTGGCCAAGGCCGCCGCCGAGCACATCGAACCCACGTTTTCCTCCTGAGCCCGGCCCGGCCCGGCCCCATGTTGGCCTTGCGGAACCCGGTGCAGCGCTACGACTGGGGTTCGCCGGATCGCTTGGCCACGTTCCTCGGTGAGCCGCCCGACGGCCGCCCCCAAGCCGAGCTGTGGATCGGCGCCCATCCATCGGCACCGTCGTTGGCCCGGCTGACCCGCCGGGACGACCTCCGCGTGGACGACCTCCGCGTGGACGGCATCGACGAGGACGGGACGTGGGTGCCGCTCGATCAGTTGATCGCCGGTGACCCGCAGCGCTGGGTGGGCGCCGAGGTCCTTGCCCGCTTCGGTCCGGTGCTGCCGTTCCTGTTCAAGGTGTTGGCCGCAGCGCAGCCGTTGTCGCTGCAACTGCATCCCGACCAAGCTGCCGCTCACGATGGTTTCGCCGCCGAAGAGGCCGCCGGGATCCCGCTCGATCACCCCGCTCGCCGCTACCGGGACCCCAACCACAAGCCCGAGCTGCTGGTGGCCCTCGATGGGTTCGAGGTGCTCAGCGGTTTCCGTCCGGGCCCCGAGATCGCCGACCTCTTCGCCGCCTTCGGCCTCCCGTCGGCCTGGGTGGCGCTGGCCGGCAGGCTCGAACCGGGGGACCTGTGCGAACGCCTGTGGCAGCTCGACCGGACCGAAGCAGCCACGCTGGTCGAGTTGGTCATCGCCGCCGCTGGTTCACCTGAACGGGTCCCGGCTGACAGCAGCCGCGACGAGCCCGGTCGGGTCCGAGCAGCGGCGGCGTTTCCAGCGGAGTGCGACTTCGTGCGTGCCGCGTCGGCTTGCCACCCCGGCGACATTGGGGTGGTGGTGGGTCTGTGCCTCAACCGGACCAGCTTGCGGCCAACCGAGGGGGCCTTCGCCGAGCCGGGGGTGCTGCACTCCTACCTGGGCGGGTTCGGGCTGGAGATCATGGCCAATTCGGACAATGTGTTGCGGGGCGGGCTGACCACCAAGGTCGTCGATGTCCCCGAGCTGCGCCGGCACCTGGTGAGCCACGCCACCACCCCCCGCCGTCTCATCGCCCACGCCCACCACGGTGATGGCGGAGTTGAACAGCGGTTCGAGGTGTTGGTCGACGAGTTCGCCCTCTCGTCGCTCCACCCCGGCCCCGGCGCCGGCCCCGATGTCGCGGCCATGATCGTGCGCGCCGCTGGCCCCGAGATCCTGCTGTGTGTCGCCGATGAGGTGGCGATAACGGTGGACCCGGCGGGGGCCGCAGTGTTCGCGGAGACCACCACGGTGTTGCGGCGGGGGCAATCGGTGTTTGTGCCCGCCGGCCATGGGACCTACCGGGTGAGCGGCGCCGGCAGCCTGTATCGGGCCCAGGTGGGGATCCACGCCCGGCGGCTGTGGGCGGATCAACCCTGACCGACCCTGACCGACCCTGACCGACCCAGTGGCGATGGTGGGGCGCGGCGCGGCCATAGACTTCCACCAGGGCTGAGATGAGAGGGCCAGTGGGCCCCAGCCTGGAATCGATCCCCGCGCGCCCGTCCATATCGGACCGTGATGGCGCGGGGGAGGCACAACAGCTCAATGGACGACTCGCACGCGGGCCGTTTCGACGCGAAAGGACACCCGTGACCCTCACCGACTCCGGGACCACCGACAGCAACATCAATCCTGACATCGATCGCTCTGGCGATTACGCCGTGCGGGATCTCTCCCTGGCCGCTTTCGGGCGCAAGGAGATCGAACTGGCCGAACATGAAATGCCCGGTCTCATGGCCATCCGGGCGCTGTACACCGACGAACAACCGTTGGCCGGGGCCCGTATCACCGGCTCGTTGCACATGACCATCCAAACCGCGGTGCTCATCGAGACCCTCACCACGCTGGGCGCCGACGTGCGCTGGTGCTCCTGCAACATCTTCTCCACCCAGGATCATGCCGCCGCCGCCGTGGTACTGGGCCCCGACGGGACCGCCGATCGGCCCAAGGGCACCCCGGTCTACGCCTGGAAGGGCGAGACCCTGGAGGAATACTGGTGGTGCACCGAGAAGGTGGTGCGCTGGCCCGATGGCGGGGGCCCCAACCTCATCCTCGACGACGGCGGTGACGCCACCATGTTGGTGCACAAGGGCACCGAATACGAGACCGCCGGCGCCGTGCCCAACGCCGAGGACAATGATCCTGACGAGTGGAAGGTCATCCTCGATGTGCTGCGACGCTCGTTGGCTGAGGACCCGAAGCGCTACAGCACCATCGGCGCCGCCATCCGGGGCGTGTCCGAGGAGACCACCACCGGGGTGCATCGTCTGTACCAGATGCACGAGGGTGGCCAGTTGCTGTTCCCGGCCATCAACGTCAACGACGCGGTGACCAAGTCCAAGTTCGACAACAAGTACGGCTGCCGTCACAGCCTCATTGACGGCATCAACCGCGGCACCGACGTGATGATCGGCGGCAAGGTGTGCCTGGTCATGGGCTACGGCGATGTGGGCAAGGGTTGCGCCGAATCGCTGCGGGGCCAGGGCGGCCGGGTGGTAATCACGGAGATCGATCCCATCTGCGCCCTGCAAGCGGCGATGGACGGCTATGAGGTCAACACTCTTGAAGCAATGTTGGAGAGAGCTGATATCTTCATTACCGCCACCGGTAACAAAGACATCATCATGGCCGAGCACATGGGCCGGATGAAACACGGCGCCATCGTGGGCAACATCGGGCACTTCGACAACGAGATCGACATGGCCGGGCTCAACCGGCTGTCCGATGTGCAGCGGGTCAACATCAAACCCCAAGTTGATCAGTACGTGTTCCCCGATGGACATTCGGTGATCATCTTGTCCGAGGGGCGGCTGCTGAACCTCGGTAACGCTACCGGCCATCCCAGCTTCGTCATGTCCGCCAGCTTTTCCAACCAGGTGCTGGCCCAAATGGAGTTGCACAAGAACGCCGAGAGCTACGAGGTCGGTGTGTACACGCTGCCCAAGAAGCTTGATGAGATGGTGGCCCGGTTCCATCTCGACGCCCTTGGGGTGAAGCTCACCAAGCTGAGCCCCTCCCAGGCGGATTACCTCGGCATCGCCGCCGACGGACCGTTCAAGCCGGACCACTACCGCTACTGATGGTTGTGACCTGATGCGGCGGGTTCGGCGGCCAGACCAGTTCGTTGCCGCCGAGCCCGCTCACCCTGCGCTCATCGGGACAGGGCGTCGAACACCGCCGCCTTGCGGTTGACGAAGTCGCGGTCCGTCACCAGGCCCGGCGATCGTGGATGGGGGTAGGGCGAGGCGATCCGGGCCACGATCCGGCCCGGGCGGGGACCGACCACCAGCACCTCATCGGCCAGCAGCAGCGCCTCGTCCACATCGTGGGTGACCAACAACACGCTGCGACGATCCTGCAGCAGGATCCGGTCCAGCCAACCGTGTAGATCCCGCCGGGTGAGCGCGTCGAGGGCGCCGAACGGTTCGTCCAACAACAACACGTCCAGGCCGGACACAAACGTGCGCAGCAGCGCCAGGCGTTGGCGCATCCCACCCGACAGTTGGGTGGGCCAGGCCCGCTCGAAACCAGCCAGGCCGAACCGTTCGAACAGCGCCGCGGCCGCGGCCCGGGCCGCGTGACGGTCCAGTCCCCGGGCCTCGGCGCCGACCGTGGCGTTGCCCAGCGCCCGGCGCCACGGCAGCAACAGGTCGCTTTGGGCCATGAACGCCGCCCGGCCGGTTACGCCGATGGTGTTGTGGCCGTTGATGGTGGCGTCGCCCGAGGTGGGCACCACCAAACCCGCCAGCACCCGCAGCACCGTGGACTTGCCGCAGCCGCTGGGGCCCACCAGCGCCGTGAACGTACCGGTCGGTACCTTCAGGGACACGTCGCGCAGGACCTCCAGGTCCCCGTAGCGGTGCGACAGCGCGGTGACCTCGATCACGGACCCGGGTCCATCACTGCCGGGGGTTTATCACGAGCCGTCCGCTTTGGGCAGGAACTCGTTGCTGAAGGCCTCTTGTGGTTGGACCGACGCTTTCAACAGTCCCGCATCCACCAAGAACGCGGCGAAGGTTGTCCAATTGTCGGCGTCTTGCACGCCCCAGGGCTGGTTCCGATCGCCGTACTTGTCCGCCAGGAACACCGCCGAACGGTTCACCAGCTCAGCGTCGAGCTCCGGTGCCGCCGCCAGCAGTGCCTTGGCCGCTTCGGCGGGGTCGGTACGGGCCAGCTCGTACCCCGCGGCGGTGGCCGCCAGGAAGTCCTGCACCAGCTGCGGATCCTCTTTCGCCACCTCTGCGCTGGAGGCCAGCAGCGGGGTGTACCAATCCGGCACGCAGCTGGCGTCACCGGCCCCGTAGAACGGCAAGGTGGTGATGTCCATGCCTTCGAGGTCCCGCAGACGGATCACATCCCACCCGTCGAACACCCAAACCGCGTCGTAATCCTTGCTGTCTAGACCGATGCGATAATCCACGTTGCCCACCTCCACGTGGTTGACCTTGGCCGGGTCACCGCCAGCGCAGGACACCATGGTGTCCAGCAAGGCCTTCTCCAAAGGACCACCGAACCCGCCGTAGGTCTTGCCCTCCAGGTCCTTGGCCGTTTTCACGCCACGGTCGGCGGGGATGACCAACGAGGAGGTGTTGTGGGCCAGGATCGCCGCCACCGACACCACGTCGGCGCCCTCGGCGCGTGCCGGCAGCAGGTACTCGGCGGAGGTCACCGCGAACTGGGCGTTCCCGGCCGCCAGCTGGGCCAGACCGCCGTTGGCGTCGGGCTCGATGAGCTCCACCTCCAAGCCGGCATCGGCATAGAAGCCTTTGGCCAACGCCAGGTACAGCCCGCTGTGGTTGGTGTTCGGGGTCCAGTCCAACACCACCGTCACCTTGCGGGTGCCGCCACCGTCAGCCCCCTCGCCTGTCACCGCCACGGCGGAGTTCGTCCCGCTGTCACCACATGCGGACAGCAGCACCGTGGCCAACGCCATGACCGCCAGCGCCGCCCCCCATCGTCGCCCGCGGCGCAGCGCGGAACCACCCATCCACGCTCCCCGCCGCCGAAACTCCTCTGCCATTTGATGCTCCAGTTCATTGCTCATGATTGCTCCCAACCTGGCGTTGCCACGGGCAAGCCAGCCGACCCAACAGCGACACCAAACAGAACAGGGCAATGGACAACGCCATCACCACGCCCACCCCCACCCACAGCTGGTCATAACGGAACGCCCGCAGCGAGCGACTCATATACAGACCCAACCCGGCGCGGGCCCCGATGCCCTCGGCAATGACGGTGGCGGCCACGGCGTAGGTCAACGAGATGCGCAGCCCGGCGAACAACCCCGGCAACGCCGCGGGGCCCAACACCATGCGCAACACCGTGCGCCGACCGGCACCGAAGCTGCGCACCAGCTCCACCAGCGCCGGATCAACGCCCTGCAGGCCTGCCGCGGTGGCCACCGCTACCGGGAAGAACACCACCAGCGCCACCAGCACGATCTTGGGCTGCAACCCGAACCCGAACCACAACACCAGGATCGGACCGAGCACCTGCACCGGCACCGTCTGGGTGGCCACCAGCAGCGGCTGCAGCACCCGGCGGGCGAACCCCCAACCCGACACCAACACCGCCAGCAGCACCCCGGTGGTCACGCCGATCACCACGCCGAGCAGCGTGGCCACCAGCGTGGCCCGTAGATGGCCGGGCAACAGCGGGGCGCTGTCGGCCAGGGCCCGCAGGATCCGGCTGGGGGCCGGTAACACCGGGTTGGCTCTCTCCACGGCCCGGGCCCGCAGCTCCCAGATACCGATGAGTATGGTCAGAAAGGCCGTCGGCGGCCAGGCTTCGCGCGCTGCTCGTCGCACCACTGTTGGCGCCGCCGTTCAGGAACGAAACTTGCCGGTGAGCGAATCAATGGTGGCTTGCTGGGCCCGTTCCCGGGCTTGTTCCACCTTGATCACGCTCACCACGGCGCCGGCCCCGCTGCGCAAGGTGGCCTCGTGCACGGCCCGGATCACCGGCCACACATCATCCGGCTCGCCCTCGATGGACGTGCCGAGCGGACCCACCTCATAGCGCAACCCACATGACTGGATCACGGCGATAGCCGCGTCCACGTGGGCGTAGCGCACCTCATCCGTTCCCGGGGGAAACGGGAGCACCTGAATTTCGACAATCATTCCTGCATTCCCTCCGCTCGCATGACCGAGATCAGGTTCCTGGGGTTTTTCTCAGCCTCTCCGTAGAGGCACCCCCAGCAGGTGACCGCCAAGCTAGCACCGCCTGGGTGCCAGCCGCACGAAGCCGGTGAGCCAGTCCGGGCTGCACCCGACGGTGGGGGGCGCGCGAAGCTCGATCGGGTGGCCAGCACCGACCAACCATTCCGCGCAACCGTCCCCACCGTCCCCACCGTCCCCGCCGTCCCCGCCGTCCCCGCCCGTCCGACTGACGGTGCCTTCCCCGACAGCGTGGCGTGGGCCGGGGATCACATCGTGCTCATCGACCAGCGGCAACTGCCGGGCCGCCTGGAGCTGGTCAGCGCCCACACCGTTGCCGAGCTGTGCGACTACATCGCCACCCTGGCCATCCGGGGCGCGCCGGCGCTGGGGGCGGCAGGGGCCATGGGGGTGGCCCTAGCGGCGGTCCGGGGCGAGGACCTGGCCGGGGCGGCGGCACGGATCAAGGCCACCCGGCCCACCGCCGTGAACCTGGCCTGGGGTGTGGATCAAGCCCTGGCGGCGCCGGACCCGGTGGCGGAGGCCATTCGCCTGGCACTGGATGACGTGGCCCGCAACCAGGCCATCGGTGCCGCCGGGGCCTCCCTGATCGGCCCCGGGAGCCGGGTGTTGACCCACTGCAACACCGGCGCTCTGGCTTGTGTGGGGTGGGGCACGGCGCTGGGGGTGATCCGCAGCGCCTGGGAGTCCGGCACCGAGCTGTCGGTGTGGGTGGACGAGACCCGGCCGTTGTTGCAGGGGGCCCGGCTCACCGCCTGGGAGCTGAGCAGGCTGGGGATCCCCGCCACACTGGTGGCCGATGTCATGGCCGGATCACTCATGGCCAGCGGCGATGTGGATCTGGCCATCGTGGGCGCGGACCGCATCGCTGCCAACGGTGATGTGGCCAACAAGATCGGCACATACACCGTGGCGGTCCTGTGCCAGCACCACGGCATCCCGTTCTACGTGGCCGCTCCCCGCTCCACGTTCGACCCGGCCACCCCCAGCGGTGCCGACATCCCGGTGGAGGAACGTGACCCCGACGAGGTGACCTCCTTCGGGGCTCGCCGCACCGCGCCGGAGGGCATGGCCGCACTCAACCGGGCTTTCGACGTCACTCCCGCGGCGCTGGTCACCGCCTACATCACCGAGGACGGCGTCTTCCGCACGATCCGTGAGGTTCCGGGCCTCGGGTAGCCCCGTCCCGACGGCCTCGTGTCCGCCATCCGCCCGCCCGCACTCCGGACGAATATCCCGCCATTACCCCGCCGCTCGTCAGCATGTTTGAATGGCTTTCCATGTCTTTCAAGCTTCCCGTCTGGCGCCTGGCCGGTGCGTTGTTCCCGGTGCGGTGCGGGGCCTGCGGTGCGCTCGGGGCCTCACCCTGTGCGGCGTGCGCGGCCCGATTCGAGCGGGCCCGGAGCCGTCCCCTGGTGCCGGCGCTGGACCGGGTCGAGGTCTGCTTCGAATACGGCGGTGCCCTGCGACGGTTGTTGGCGGGTCTCAAGTACCGGAACAATCGGGCCGCCACGGAGTGGATGGCGGCGGAACTGGCCCAGGCCTGGCTGGAGCGGGGTCTCGAGGGCCGGCTGACCTGGGCGCCCACCACCACCCAGCGGATTCGTCACCGCGGCTTCGATCAGTCCGAGTTGCTGGCCCGGGCCACCGCATCCCAGCTGCGATCCGCCGGGCGCTCGGTGGGAGTGGAACGCCTGCTGTGGCGGGTTGCCGGGCCGGCCCAAACCGGCCGCAACGCGCACCAGCGCGGTGGCAACGTCCACTTTGACACCCGCCGGCCGTTGGTGGGCGAGGCGGTGGTGGTGATCGATGACGTGCTCACCACCGGCTCCACCCTGGCCGCCGCGGGGGCGGCACTGCGAGGCGCTGGTGCCATGCCGATCCAGGGACTGGTCCTGGCCTGGCGTCCCTGGGTCCCCGCCCCGCCCACCCGCCGGTGAAGTCGCCGTCCCGGCCGGAGCGGCGGATGCGCCCCACCCCGACGATGCGCCCCACTCCGACGATGCGCCCCACCCCGAGATAGCCAGATGGGACCGGAGGAGCCGTTGCGGTACGAAATTTGCCCCATCTGGCCCTGCCCAGCGGGACCTTCGCGGCCGTAGCATCGGTAGGTACCGGTACGCGCCGAACGCCCGCCGAGCGCACCGGTCAGTGACGTTGCGGGGCAGAAGCGAGACTGAACATGCAGGTCAGTGTCAGCAGCCGCCACGCCGAGGTGTCCGACGCCCTCCGAGCTACCGCCATCGAGAAGATCGGGCGGCTGGAGCGATTCCTCGACGGGATGACCCACGCCGAAGTCCATTTCGACCGCCAGCGCAATCGTCGCATCACCGAACCCGACAGCTGCGAGGTGACGTTGCAAGGTCACGGCCACGTGGTTCGGGCCAAGGTGGCGGCGGCGGACCCCTTCGCGGCGGTGGACCTGGCGGTGGACAAGCTGGAGCAGCAGCTGCACCGGCTCAAGACCAAGCTGCGTGGCACCACCACCCCCACCGTGCGGCGGGCCCGTCACGCCGAATTGGCCAAGGCCAACGGGCACGGCACGACCGCCGCCACCACCGGCTCCATCCTCAACGACGAGGAGGAGGAGGACAGCGACCACTCCATGGCCGATGACGGCTTCATCACCCGCGCCGGGGAGCTGGTGGTCAAGAAGAAGTCCTTCGCCATCGTCCCCGTGACGTTGGACGACGCGGTGTTGCAGATGGATCTCATCGGGCACAGCTTTTACTTTTTCACCAACGCCGCCACCGGTCGGGCCGCGGTGCTCTATCGGCGTGAGGACGGCCAGCTCGGGCTGATCGATCAGGCCTGACCGCCGGAGCTGCCGGATGGGTCATTTCACCGGTTGAGCTGATCGGGGCCCATCGCGGGGGAGTGGCCTCGTGGCGCCAGTAGGCTGGTCCGCCGCATGGGAGTTTTCGACCGTATCCTCCGCACCGGCGAGGGCCGGATGCTGCGCTCACTGCAGGCCCTGGTCCCCGATGTCGCAGCGTTCGAAGCCGAGCTCGAAAAGCTCAGCGACGATGATCTGCGTCACAAGACCGTGCAGTTTCGTGAGCGTCTCGATCAGGGTGCCACGCTCGATGATCTGTTGATCGAGGCCTTCGCCGTCACCCGCGAAGGCTCACGACGGGTCATCGGGCAGCGCCACTACGACGTACAGATCATGGGCGGCGCCGCGCTGCACTTCGGCTGGGTGGCCGAGATGCGCACCGGTGAGGGCAAGACTCTGGTCTCCACGCTGCCGGTTTACCTGAACGGCCTGGGCGCCCAAGGGGTCCACGTGGTCACGGTGAATGATTACCTGGCCCGCCGCGACGCGGAGTGGATGGGCCAGATCTACAGCTGGATGGGCCTCACCATCGGTCTGATCGTGCCGGGCAACACGGATCCGGCCTTCAAGCGCACCCAGTACGCCTCGGACATCACCTACGGCACCAACAACGAGTTCGGCTTCGATTACCTCCGTGACAACATGGCCATGTCACTGGAGGAGAAGGTCCAGCGGGGTCACAACTACGCCATCGTGGACGAGATCGACTCCATCTTGGTGGACGAGGCCCGAACCCCGCTGATCATCTCCGGTCGGGTGGCCGACGCGGCAACGTTGTACCAGCGTTTCGCCGGGATCGTGCGGCCGCTGCGCCGTGACGTGGACTACGAGGTGGACGAGGAGAAACGCACCGTCGCCCCCACCGAAGCCGGTATCCATCGGGTGGAGCTGGAACTGGGCGTGGAGAACCTCTATGACGCCATCCAGACCAGCCTGGTGCATCAGTTACAGGTGGCGCTCAAGGCCAAGGAGCTGTTCCACCGCGACAAGGATTACATCGTCGAGGGCGGCGAGGTGAAGATCGTTGACGAAAACACCGGTCGCACCCTCGAGGGACGTCGATGGTCCGAAGGTATCCACCAAGCGGTAGAAGCTAAAGAAGGGGTGAAGGTCAAAGAAGAGAACCAGACCCTGGCCACCATCACCCTGCAGAACTACTTCCGGATGTACAACAAACTGTCCGGTATGACCGGGACCGCGCAGACCGAGGCGTCGGAACTGGCCAACACCTATGGCCTGCAGGTGGTGCCCATCACCACCCACCGTCCCATGATCCGCGAGGATCACAACGATCTGATTTACAAATCAGAAGACTCCAAGTTCGACGCGGTGGTGGAGGAGATCGTCCACAACTACGAGACCGGGCGTCCCGTACTGGCTGGTACGGCGAGCGTGGAGCATTCTGAACGTCTCTCCAGGCTGCTAACCCGCCGCGGGGTGCGTCACGAGGTGCTCAACGCCAAACAGCACTTCCGGGAAGCGGAGATTATCGCCCAGGCCGGCAAGCTGGGCGCGGTCACGGTGGCCACCAACATGGCCGGCCGTGGGGTGGACATCCTGCTGGGCGGGAACGCTGAGCTCATGGCGCTGCATGATCTGCGCCAAGAGGGCGTGGACGCCGCCACCCCCGACGAGGTGCGCCGCCGGGCCATCACCGGTGCCCGCTTGGTGGAGGAGATCAATGAGTCGGAGGCCAACGGCGGCGCCCGCCTGGAGCCCGACCAACTCGCAGCCTTGCGGGCCGACGTCGACACAGCCCAGGCGGCCGCAGCCCGGTTGGAGTCACTGATCGAACAGCACGCCGCCCAAACCCGTCTCGAAGCCGAAAAGGTTCGTGAGCTCGGTGGCCTGGTGGTCATCGGCACCGAACGTCACGAGTCCCGCCGCATCGACAATCAGTTGCGGGGCCGTTCCGGTCGTCAGGGTGACCCCGGTGAAAGCCGTTTCTACATCTCGCTTGAAGATGACCTCATGCGGTTGTTCGCCACCGGGTTGATGGAGCGGGTGATGGGCGCGGCCCTGCCCGATGACGTGCCCATCGAATCGCGCATGGTGACCAAAGCCGTGGAGCGGGCCCAGACCACCGTTGAACAAAAGAACGGTGAGATCCGCAAGAACGTCCTCAAATACGACGAGGTGATGAACGAGCAGCGCAAGGTGATCTACGGCCGGCGCGATCAGATCCTGTCCCAGGGCGACATGCGCGATGACTTCCTGGTGTCCCTCGCCGAGGCGGTTGACGGCCTGGTGTCCACCTACTGCATCGGTGACGGCCCCGAGGATTGGGATCGTCACAAGCTGCTCACGGAGGCCCGCACGTTCTGGCCCACCCAGTTGGCGGAAGCGGACCTTGTCGACATCGCCACCACCGACGAGATGTATGACCGTCTGGCAGGGGAGGCCACCGCCCATTACGAGGGCCGTGAGAAGGAACTGGGCACCCCCATCATGCGCGAGGTTGAGCGGCGGGTGCTGCTGTCCTTGATCGATCAGCGCTGGCGGGAGCACCTCTACGAGATGGATTACCTGCGTGAGGGCATTGGCCTGCGGGCCATGGGCCAGCGCGATCCGCTCACCGAGTGGCAACGGGAGGGCTTCGACATGTTCTCCCAGATGATCCAGTCGGTGAACGAGGATTTCGTGCGCCTGGTGATGAACGCCGACGTGCGCATCGAAGAGGCCCCCGGATCCGGCGGCGGCGTGATCCCCGCTGCTGTCCCTGCCGAGGCCGCCGAGGAGGCCGAGGCCCCCGGATCCAACCCGCCAGCCGAACTCGGCGGGAGCGACACCCCCGAAGGCCAGCCCGCGGCCCCCGCCGCTGTCCCCCCCACCGTCCCCGCTGCCGTGGCCAAAGCCGGCGGTCGGGCCTCAGGAGGTGGCCGGGTGACGAAGGCCCAGCCGGCCCAACCGGCGAAATTGGCCCAGCCCCGGGTGACCAACGTCAGCTACAGCTCCTCCGGCACGGACCTGGACACCGATCGGGCGCCGGCGGTGGCCCGCCGCGGCGGTCGCAACAACCCCAACCTGCCCGCAGCGCAAGCCGCAGCCGGCGGTGGCGGGGCCGTCAACGCCGCTGCGGGGGCCGTGGCTGACGCCAACCGGGTGGGCCGCAACGATCCCTGTCCCTGTGGCAGCGGTCGAAAGTACAAGAGCTGCTGGGGGACCCCGAACTGCAAACAGTCCGGTAACACCCCCACAGCCGCCAGCTGAGGCCGGCCGTGGCCCTCAAGGACCTCAGCGACGCCTTCGCCGACGCCACCCGGCGGCTGGACGAGGCGGCGCGTTACCTGGCGGTGGACGTGCTGCGGGCCCGCCGCCCCCAACTCGAGACCGAGATGGGGAGGCCTGACCTGTGGGATGACGCCGAGATGGCCCGCAAGGTGCAGACAGAGCTGGCCGCGGTGATGGATGACCTGGACACCTATGACGGGTTGCGTCGCCGCCTGGAAGACGCCGAAACCCTGTACCAGCTGGGCCGGGAAGAGGACGATGATTCCGTCGGTCCCGAGATCGACGCCGCCCTGGCCTATGTCGCCACCCGTCTCGATGACCTCGAGCGTCGATCGTTGTTCACCGAGCCCTACGACGAGTACGACGCCTTCTGCGAGATCCACTCCGGCGCCGGCGGCACCGACGCCCAGGACTGGGCCGAGATGCTGCTGCGCATGTACCGCCGCTGGGCGGAGAACAACGGCCTGACGCTGGAGGTGGAAAGCGTCAGCGAGGGCCAAGAAGCCGGGCTGTTGTCGGCGGAGT
This sequence comes from Acidimicrobiales bacterium, assembly GCA_046155365.1. Taxonomy (GTDB): domain Bacteria; phylum Actinomycetota; class Acidimicrobiia; order Acidimicrobiales; family CAIXPF01; genus CAIXPF01. Next base: position 24,970 of record JBJXFH010000188.1, read on the forward strand.
TCATGGTCAAAGGCCGGTACGCCTTCGGCATGTTGAAGGCCGAGCGGGGCACCCATCGGCTGGTGCGGATCTCTCCCTTCGACAACAACGCCCGCCGCCAGACCGCCTTCGCCGGGCTGACCGTGGTCCCCCTCATCGAGGACGACGAGGAGATCACCATCGACGAAAAGGATCTGCGCGTCGACGTGTATCGATCCTCCGGGGCTGGTGGTCAGCACATCAACACCACCGATTCAGCGGTGCGCATCACCCACATGCCCTCCGGCATCGTGGTGTCCTGCCAGGTGGAACGCTCCCAGCACCAGAACAAGGACCGGGCCATGGCGGCGCTGCGGGCCCGGCTGGCGGATCGCCAACGCCAGGAACGCGACGAGAAGCTCAGCGCGCTGGCCGGCGAGAAGAAGAAGGTGGAGTGGGGCAGCCAGATCCGCTCTTACGTGCTGCAGCCCTACCAGATGGTCAAAGACGAACGCAGCGGGCACCAGACCTCCGGCGTGGACGCCGTGCTCGACGGTGACGTGCAGCCGTTCATCGACGCCTACCTGCAATGGCAGCGGGCCGAATCGCTCACCTCCTGAGCCGATCTGCAACCCCCACACCCCGCGGCACGGCGCGTCACCGCGGCGGGGGGCGATCCCGACGCGGCGCGCCGCGCTGCTAGCGTTTCTGGCTGATCCACCGCCGGGCGGCGACAGCAAAGCCGGGCGCGGCGCGCCCGACGTCCGCACGTACCGCCACCGTTGCAAGGCCGGACCGACACACGCATGATCAAGCTCGACAACGTCACCAAGATCTACAAGGGCGACATCGGCGCGCTCAGAGGCGCCAACGTCAACATCGATAAGGGCGAGTTTGTCTTCCTGGTGGGGGCCTCCGGGTCAGGCAAGTCCACGTTCATCCGCCTGCTGAACAAAGAAGAGGAGCCCACCGAGGGGCGCATCTTCGTGGCCGGCAAGGACATCGGCTCCCTCAACGCCTGGAAGGTGCCCTACCTGCGGCGCAACATCGGCTACGTCTTCCAGGACTTCAAGCTGCTGCCCAACAAGACCGTGTTTGAGAACGTGGCCTTCGCGCTGGAGGTCATCGGCCGGCCCGGTCATGTGATCAAGTCCCAGGTCCCCGCCATCTTGGAGCTGGTGGGCCTGGCGGCCAAGGTCGACCGTTTCCCCTACGAGCTTTCCGGCGGGGAGCAGCAGCGGGTGTCCATCGCCCGGGCCTTCGTGAACCGCCCTCTGATCCTGTTGGCCGATGAACCCACCGGCAACCTGGACCCCGCCACCTCGGTGGGCATCATGCGCCTGCTCGATCGCATCAACCGCACCGGTACCACCGTGGTCATGGCCACCCACGACCGGGGCATCGTGGACACCATGCGCCGCCGGGTCATCGAGCTCGACAACGGTCAGATCATCCGTGACCAATCCCGCGGGGTGTACGAGTGAACCTGCGTTACGTCTCCAAAGAGACCGCCACCAATCTCCGCCGCAACCTCAGCCTGACCCTGGCGTCGGTGCTGACGGTGGCGGTTTCCCTTACCCTGTTCGGCGCCGCCCTGGTGTTCGCTCAGGGGGTCGGCAACATGACCGCCCGTTGGGAAGGCGGCGTGGAGTTCATCGTGTTCATGCAGGCCAGCGCCACCCCCGAACAGCTCGACAGCATGCG
>JBJXFH010000198.1:0-68078 GCA_046155365.1 Acidimicrobiales bacterium
CCAAGCCACCGCGTCCCGAGGGTCTCGAGGTCAGCGACCATCGACCCTCCGACGATGTGATGGTGCGCGTCTACCGGCCCGCCGGGTTGGAGGCGTCTGCGCCGGCGCTGTACTGGATCCACGGCGGGGGCCTGGTGATGGGCACCGTCGAGATGGACGACGACTATTGCGCCGGGCTTGCCCACCGCTTGAAGATCGTGGTCGCGTCCGTTGAATATCGGCTCTCGCCCGATTTCCCCTACCCGGTCCCGCTCGAGGATTGCTACACCGGCCTGCGCTGGCTGCACGGCCACGCTGCGGAGTTGGGCGTGGACGGCTCGCGCATCGCTATCGGAGGCGCATCCGGCGGCGGGGCGGTCTGCGCCGGGCTCGGGCTGTTGGCCCGTGACCGCGCCGAGGTGCCGGTCTGCTACCAGTTCCTGGTGTTCCCGATGATCGACGATCGCAACGAGACGCCGATGTCACACCAGATCCTCGATCCTCGCTTGTGGAACCGCACCGCCAACCTGATCGGTTGGAACTCCTATCTCGAAGGCCGCGCCGGCGCACCCGACATCCCCATCTATGCGGCGGCGTCGCGGGCCACCATTGAGCAGTTGGCGGGCCTTCCTCCCACCTACATCAACGTCGGTGACCTGGACCTTTTCGTTGACGAAGACGTGGAGTACGCCCGCCGGTTGCGCCTGGCCGGGGTACCGGTTGAGCTGCACGTCTACCCCGGGGCATTCCACGGGTCGAACAACTCCGTCTCGCGTTCGGAGCTCTCCCGCCGCTGGAAGGCCGACGAACGCGCCGCGCTGCACCGGGCACTGCACGGTCGCGAGCTTGACTCCTAGCCAACCGGAGAGATAGCTCGGCTAGAAGGTGGTGGTTGCTAGCCTTTCTCACGGGAGGGCGGTACGGTGGTGGTCATGGGTGACGCGGCGATCGTGGAGCTGTCCGCTGCAGAGGTGGAACGGCTGCGCAAGCGATATCCGGACCTGCGTCATTGGGGTCGGGTTGTGGCCGTCGGTGTGGATGACGACCCTGCCGCGGACGTGCTGGCCGCGTTGGGGTCGGGGCCGTTGAGCGCGGTCCGTAAACCGGCGTCATGGGAGCAGGCTCGCCGCAACTTGGCGATGCGCCAGCGGATCGTTGAAGAGTTCGGTGCGCTCAGCGCGGCGGAGCTGGGGGAGTGGGCCACCCCGGGGGCCGCCAACTCCCACCAGTACGCCAGCCGGTTGCGCAAAGCGAACCGTGTGTTCTCCGTGCCGTTCGAGGGGCGCACCATGTTCCTGGGATTTCAGTTCGATGGGGATGGCCGACCGTTGCCGGCGCTGGCGGACACGTTGGCGCTGCTGCGGACACGTTTCGTTGAGGGGGACTGGGCCGTTGCCAGTTGGTTCACGTCCCCGAACCCGTACCTGGCCGGTAAGGGGCGGCCGGTTGATCTGCTGGTCACAGACCCCGAGGCGGTTATCGCCGCCGCCGGGCGGGGCGCTCATCGCGTCGCCAGCTGAGCAGGTTCTCCGTGCCTGTGGGCGTGCCGCCGGCGGATCCGGCGTTGGCGGTGCAGGTGTGGAAGGCCGGTCGGCGTCTGTTGCGGGTGGCCGATGATCAGTTCGGTGCGACCGAGTTCAACCCGTGCCTGGGGGAACCGAGCCGGTTCGCGCCGATGGTGATCGACGGGCAATGCGTGCCCACGCTGTATGCCGCGGAGACGCTCGACGCGGTGCTGATGGAGTCGGTGTTCCGCGACGTCGTGCTTGAGCGGGCTGAGGGGCCGCCGGAGGTGTACCTCGCTGATCTGGCCACCGTCAGACGGTCCACCATCACCGCCCGGCGTGATCTTCGCCTCGGCCGGCTCGACGATGACGCCCTGGAGGCCCTGGGCGTGCCGCGTGCCGAGCTGATCGACACCGACGCCGACACCTACCCCGACACGGTCCGCTGGGCGGTGCAGGCCCACGGTCTTGGCGCCGCTGACGGCCAGCCCCTCGATGGGCTCATCTGGCATTCCCGCCGGGCCGCCCTGGGATTGCGCACCCGGGACCTTGTCCTGGTGCTGTTCGGTGACCGGGTAGCCCGCAAGGATCTACGCAGCATCGGGACCCCCGTGCCCCTCCTCACCACCGGTCTCAGCGAGCTCGACGCCGTCGCCGACCGCCTCGGCGTCACCCTGGTCCGCTGACCTCAGGCGTATGCATTCGGGGCGTCGCTGTGGCTCCTATGGAATTTGGCGGATGTCCCACCCTTCCTCCAGCGTGGCGGACGTCCTTTGGTGGAGGAACCTGCAAACGAGCCAGAAGTGGCGCTTACCTGAAGGGCGGGTCATGACAGGAGCGCGGCGATCTCGACGAAGCCCTGCGATCGAGCATGATCAAGGGCGGTGACGCCGTTGTGGTCGGCGATTGCGGGGTCAGCGCCGGCATCGAGCAGGACGCGCACGATCTCCTGGTAGGGCTTCGTGCCGTCGCCGAGGATCACCGCTTCGAGCAGCGCGGTCCAGCCCAGGTCGTTGACGTGGTTGATATTGATGCCGAGACCAGCCACCCGACGCACGTACTCGACGTGACCGCGTTCACTTGCGGGGATAATGGAGATGCCCCCGAAACGGTTGCGAAGGGTGAAATCCGGCTTGGCGGGCAGCAGCACGTCCACCATGGCCACGCTGCCGGTGACGCCGGTGACGAGCCACGGCGTATCCCGCTGGGCGTCCACCGCATCGGGGTCCGCGCCGTACCCAACCAACAGCCGCGCCACTGCGACGCGATCCTCGGTGACCGCCAGCAGCAACGGTGTGCGCTGACGGCTGTCACGGGTCTCGATATCGGCGCCGTTGCGAAGGGCGATGGCGGCCGCATCGGCATCTCCGCTGGCGGCGGCGGCGAGCAAGTGCTGGTTCGGGTCCAGGGGGGTATTCGAGCCCAATGCGGTCTGCAACGTGGTGACGATTGCTTGCTGTTGCCGGCTCTGGGCATGGTCGAGGGGGGTCACGCCATCCTCGGCGGATCGCAGCGCGAGGTCGGCGCCCCCTGCGACGAGCAAGCGAACCGTGTCGACATACCGATCGGTACCGTTGCCGAGGATGATCGCCTCGTGTAATGCCGTCCAGCCCAGGCCGTTCACGTGGTCGGCGTCGATGCCCTCCCGCAGCAGCCGGCCCACAATGGTGGCGTGACCCCGCTCGGCGGCACGTATGAGCCCGGTCCCGTTGAATCGGTCAAGGGACGCCACGTCAGCCCCGTGCTGGAACGTGAGATCGAGCAGCTCGTCGTACCCGTCGCTGGTGGCGATGAGGTACGCGCTCTGCTGGGTTGAGTCCTTGGCGTTGACGTCAGCGCCATCGGCAATCAGTTGCCGGGCCCGCGGCACATCGTTGGCCCACGCAGCCGCGATGAGCGCGTTGTCCAGGTCCACCTGTGACCCGGTGCTCGGTGTCGGCAACGCAACGTCCGCGGTAGAGGTGGAGGTGGAAGCTGCCGGCGCCTCTGTTGCCGATGCGCATCCGCCAACGGCCATCAGCGCGCCCACGGCAAGGGTCAGCCAACGTCCGCCTGGCCGTTCCTGATTGATGCGGCTGATCCCGGTCTTCATCGCTGCGCGGAGAATGTAGCCCGGGCGCTGGCACCCATGGCGGCCGAGGTCTGACGCGCCCCAAGCGGATGCGTAGTTTCCGGTAAAGCCAGGAAACGCGGAGGCAGTAAAGACGACCCTGAAAGACGCCTTGGTTGATACGCATTCTTGAGCAATGGGCTACTCGGGCAAACTACGACGCCTACTTCAAGTGGCGGACTGGCACCGGAGTGATTGCAGCTGTAAGTGAGCTGTGTACGAAACCACTGGAGCCCAAGTACTTCGACTTTGTTCGAGTCTGATCTGAGGTGATCCCGGCCGTTTGGGCCGTTCGTGGTCGGTCAAACAACCCGGCGCATGGGGTAGATCCCATTCGTCTGCTCCATGGGCTGAGACGACACGAGCAGAGGATCGGTGAGCTGCGGGCGCTCACCGCCGAGCACCCCCTGAGAGAGTCGCTTCACGCCCGGCTGGCGTTGGCCCTCTACCGCAGCGGCCGCCAATCCGAAGCGCTCCGAGCCCTGGCCGACGCCCGGCGTCTGCTGCGCGACGAACTCGGTCTCGAACCGAGTCGGCCACTGGCTGATCTAGAGCTCGCCATCCTCAATCAGGACCCCACCCTCGACCCGCCGCCGCCCGTCCTGGTTCGGGCGGATACGGACAACACCAGTGCCTTCGTGGGCCGCGACCAGGAGTTCGAAGCCCTTGTTGCGTCGTACAACGCTGCCGATCAAGACGCGCGGTTCGTTGTGATCGAGGGAGATCCGGGCATCGGTAAGACCACGCCCGCTGGGACGCGCACTCCCGCCTCGTTGAACAATCACGCCAACTCGGCGTGGCCGGCCAGTTCGCCTTCTTCGGGGGTCAGATCCTGATGTACCAAGCGCTCATCGACGCCCAGCGAGGCGAGCTTGACGCGGCGCTGGCCACCTTCGCCAACGGGCGAGCGGGCTTCCGAGCCAACGGCGGCCGCACTGGCATCGCCACCTGCCAAGCGCTACTGGCCGAGCAGCTGGCGCGGTCAGGGCGCATTAGCGACGCGGCCGCGCACGTCGCAGCTGCACGGCAGGACATCATCGACACCGGCGAAGGGACCAACGAGCTACCGGTCCGCATTGCCGAAGGCGTCCTCGCCCACGCCCAAGGTGACACCGACCTGGCCCGCCAACACTTCATCACCGCCATCCGAGCCGGCCGCTAACTCCGCGTCCTCGGGTCGTACTTCCTCCTCCCCGCAACCGTCATGCAGATGACATACCTCGCGGCTCACGCGCTGCCCTGAGCCCCCGGTTCAAGGTGGCTTGTCTCTGGCGAAACCACAAAGAGTTCGCAGTCGAAGGTCCTAAGACTGGACTTCATTGTGGACTAAAACAGTAGAGACGCTGTCCGCTCGGTGCGTTGCTCGGTCCCCGATGTTGCTATAGCGTGGCGTTGCGTAGTTCACCAGAAGGCGGCGGCATGGCAGGCGGATCAAGAAACTTCGACGCGTCCTCGCGCGCCGGCGGCCCTAAGCGGGGCATCAGTCGACGGGTGATGCTCAAGGGCATGGCCGGTACGGCGGTGGTCAGCGCCAACCTTGCCGGCGTCGCTGATCTCGCGGGAGCAGCCGGCCCTACAAACTCCGTCGCGGCCGAAAACAGCCTGCCCGGCTCGCCGCCCTCAGAGTGGGAGTCGTTTCGATCATCCAACATCGTCGGATATGCCTCCGGGTTCACGTTTCTTCCGGGTGAGACGGTTCCGTTCAAGATCGACACGGCATCGACGAATTACCGAATCCGTGTGTACCGCCTCGGCTGGTATCAGGGCAACGGAGCCCGACGAGTTGCGGATCTCTCGCCCTCGGTTCCGCTTCCTCAAAACCAGCCAGCGCCGATCTTCGAGCGTGCCACGAACCTGGTTGACGCCGGGAACTGGGCCGTCTCCGCTTCTTGGACGATCCCGGCCACGGCCGTCTCCGGAGTGTATTACGCGTTGTTCGAGCGCCTGGACGCTCCCGAGGACAGTAACCACACCTTGTTCGTAGTGCGCCGGCCGGGGCCCTGCGACATCTTGGTGCAAACCTCAGACACGTCCTGGCAGGCGTACAACCGTTGGGGTGGGACCAGCCTCTATTGGGGTGACGCCGCCCACGGTGACAGCCGGGCCTACAAGGTGAGCTACAACCGCCCGCTCGTGCCGGATGAGCAGGAGAACGATTTTCTCAATATCGAGTACAGCTTGGTTCGCTTCCTGGAGCGTAACGGCTTTGACGTGGCGTACTGCACAGGGTTGGACGTGCATCGGCGGGCCTCGGTCCCCGCCAACACCAGGGTGTTCGTCTCCTCAGGCCACGATGAGTATTGGTCGGGACAGATGCGCTCCCACGTCGAGGCGGCTCGTGACGCTGGGGTTCACCTCATCTTCATGACCGGAAATGAAGTCTTCTGGAAAATACGCTTCGAGCCGTCCGTTGACGGTGCCGGTGCGGCCGACCGGACGTTGGTGTGTTATAAGGAGACCCTGGACGGCGCCAAGATCGACCCTCATCCCGAGTGGACCGGGACCTGGCGCGATCCCCGCTTCAGTCCGCCGTCTGATGGGGGGAGGCCGGAAAACGCGCTCACCGGCCAGCTCTTTCGCTGCATCAATCCCACTAGCGCCCCGGACTTCGCGATAGAGGTTCCCTGGATCTATTCCGCATTGAGGTTCTGGAGAAACACCGCGGTGTCGGCCTTGGCGCCTGGTGGGGTGACCAGCCTCATCTCCAACAGTCTGGGCTACGAATGGGATCAGGATGTCGATAACGGGCACCGGCCCGCCGGGATGATTCATCTGTCCCAAACCACCGCGACGGCGCAGGACGTGCTGCAGGACTTTGGTCGTTCCTATCGGCCGGAGTCCGTCACCCATCACATGACCCTCTATCGGGCCAGCAGTGGCGCCTTGGTGTTCGGTGCCGGGACGGTCCAATGGGCGTACGGATTGGACTCCTACCATTTCACCGACCCCTCGGCCTTCATCGATGGAACCATGCAGCAGGCCACCGTGAACCTGCTGGCTGACATGGGCGTGCAGCCGGCAACGCTGCAGTCCGACCTGTTGGCTGCCGCTGCGTCGACCGATGTGCTGGCGCCGGTTTCAGTGCTAGGCGCCCCGCTGTCAGGTGCAGTGGTTCCTGCGGGTGTCCCGCTCACCGTCACCGGAACCGCAGTCGATAGCGGCGGGGGCACGGTGGCCGCGGTGGAAGTATCCGTAGATGGTGGCGCCACGTGGCGGATGGCGACGGGTACGTCCTCCTGGAGCTTTGTGTTCACGCCGCTCACGTTGGGTCCCCTCACCCTGCGGTGCCGGGCGGTGGATGACAGCTTGAACTTGGAAAGCCCCGCTCCTGGCGTGGTGATCCAATGCAGCCCCCGTGCCCTACCGGCCCCGCTGTTCGCCTCGGGCTCGACACCGGCGCTGCCGGACTCCGGTGACGCCAACCCCATCGAGGTGGGGATGAAGTTTCGGACGCTCACGGACGGGTTCATTACCGGCTTCCGGTTCTACAAGGCTCCCGCCAATACCGGTGTGCACGTGGGGCGGCTGTGGACCAGCGCTGGCGTTGTGTTGGCCACGGCCACCTTTGCTGGAGAATCTCCCAGCGGATGGCAGACCGTGGCCGTCCCACCCGTGCCTGTCGCCGCCGGGGTGACGTACATCGTGTCCGTGTACATGCCGAACGGCCGATACTCCGTTGACGCCGGCTTCTTCAATGCGCCCTATGAGCTGTGGCCCCAACGCGCGCTGGCCAACGGGGAGGACGGGCCCAACGGGCTGTATCGGTACGGATCCAGCGGCTTTCCGCTCAGCAGTTTCGGGGCGTCGAACTACTGGGTGGACGCTATCTTTGACCTCGATAACCAGGCCGCTCCCACCGTCGTTGACCACGATCCGGCTAACGGCGTCGAGCTGGTGGCACGCAACCAGAGCGTCACGGCGACCCTCAGCGAAGCAATGAATGCGGCCTCGCTGGTGCTCGAACTGCGGGGGCCCGGGTCTCAGCTGGTGGCAGGTGGCTCGAGTTATGATGCCAGTTTCCGGCGCTTGACGTTCACGCCCAGTGGCGCGCTGGCGGCGCACACGTACTACACCGCCACGGTGGTGGCCGCAGTGGACCGCTCGGGCGATGCCATGGACGCACCGTACTCGTGGACGTTTACCACGACGGGAGACCCCGGCACGGTGCCGACCGGCCTATGGGACGGATCCGCAGTGCCGGGCACAATCGCGGCCACGGAGACCAGCGCGGTGGAACTCGGTGTGCGGATCCGAAGCTCGGTGGATGGGCAGATCACCGCCCTGCGCTTCTATAAGGCGCCCGGCAGTCCCGGACCCCACGTAGGTCATCTTTGGACCGAGGCCGGGGTACTGCTGGGAACGGTGCAATTCAGTAACGAGACCGCCTCGGGCTGGCAACAGGCGGTGCTGCCCACCCCGGTGCCCATTCGACGGAACCAGGCCTACATTGTGTCCTGTTATAACCCCGGCGGCGTTTTTCCCTATTCCACGGGCTATTTCACCGGTACCGGCGTGACCCGGGGGCCGTTGAACGTGGATCCGAGCGTGGATGGGGCACGCAGCGGGCTGTACGTCTACGGGCCTAGCGCCATGCCCACCAGTGTGTACCTCAACTCCAATTACTGGGTTGACGCGGTGTTCGCTATCCCGCCTGACACCGTCGGACCGGAGGTGGCCAATGTGGTTCCGGCGCCGGGCCTGCTGGCAGTGGCACCAAACGATGCCATCGCCGCAACGTTCAACGAGCCGATTGATCCGGCCGGGCTGAGCATGATCCTGAGGGACTCGCTGGGCGTCAACGTGGCCGGCACCGTGACCTACGATGCGGTGGGCTTTACCGGCAGGTTCGCTCCGTCGGCGCCGCTGTCGCCGGGAAGTGTGTACGCGGCGTCGGTATCGGCTCGGGACGCGGTCGGTAACGTGATGGCGTCACCGTACAGTTGGAGCTTCACCACCGCCGTGCCTTCCGGCCACACCCCGGTGACGCTGTGGGAGAGTGCGATCACGCCCGCCGTCGCTGCGGCCAATGACAACGCGGGCCTGGAGTTGGGGGTGCGGTTCGCGGTTGACCGTCCGGGGGTGATCAGCGGGATCCGCTTCTATAAGGGAGTGGGCAACAGCGGCGTGCACATCGGTCATTTGTGGCGGGATGACGGTACCTTGCTGGCGACCACCACCTTCGCTGCTGAGACGGCAGTGGGCTGGCAGCAGGCGCTGTTCGCCACACCAATCGCCGTGGCACCGGGTGCGATGTATGTGGCGTCCTATTACGCGCCTGTGGGGCGATACTCGGTGGACGTGGGGTACTTCAATGCCGCCTCGGCCGGGAGTTCGCCATTGCGTGCGCCGCTCAGCACCGCCGAAACCAGAAACGGGGTGTACGCCTACGGCAACGGGGCCTTTCCCTCCAACAGCTGGAATGGTTCAAACTACTGGGTCGATGTGATCTTCGCGGACAACGTCGGCCCCAGCGTCAGCAGCCAGATCCCGGCCCCGGGTTCAGTGGATGTGCTTGCCGATGCAACCGTCGTGGCCGGATTCGACGAACCAGTCACCCCGGCGTCGATATCGTTCACCCTCCGAGATGGCGGCGGAGCGACGCTCGGCGGGACGCTCGCCTATGACGGCGCCACCCGCCGGGCGACGTATACCCCTGCATCGGCCTTGATCAGCGGGGCGTCCTATACCGCCGCGGTGTCTGGGGCGCGGGACCTGGCAGGCAATCCGATGGTGGCGCCCTCGGTATGGAGCTTTACGGTGGCATCCGCCGGCCTGAACTCGTTGTGGCCGCTCTCGGCGGTGCCTGCCGTGGCGTCCTCGGGTGACACGGAGCCGATCGAACTGGGGGTGCAGTTCGAGGCCTCGACGCCGGGCGTGGTGCGCGGCGTGCGCTTCTACAAAGGCAGCGGCAATACCGGTGTACACGTGGGTCGTCTTTGGACCCAAGATGGGGTGCTGCTGGCCGTCACCACCTTTACAGGCGAGTCGGCGAGCGGCTGGCAGTCCATGTCTTTCCCCACGCCGGTCCGGATCCAGCCGGGTCAGCGCTATGTGGCGTCCTACTTTGCGCCGCGCGGTAACTACTCCGTGAGCAGCGGCTACTTCGCCACCGATTACACGGCCGGACCGCTGAGCGCGCCGGGCGCGGTCAACGGGTTGTTCCGGTATGGGGGAGGTTTCCCCACGGGCACCTGGGCGGCGAGCAACTACTGGGTGGACCTGGTCTTCGCAGCGGACTGAGGTCGGCTGGCGAATGGGCTACTGAACCAATAACCCTTGCCGCGGGTTGGTAGTTGTGGCCACTCCCACAGCATTCGCATGAAGGACCTCAGTTGTGCCCATCGGACATCGGAATGCTGTTGCAACACCGGATGGATCTCCGGCGAGGTCACCAACAAACGTGGGGGATACGATAGAGGAGTCGGGAGCAGCTGTCCCCGGTATTGGGTTAGGCGGAGAACAACCCGTGGGGCCAGAAGTGGAACGAGTCAACCATGCCCGTTGTCCCGTAACGTCCCTCGTATCTGCACGTTCGGCGGGCTCTACACATGCGGGCATGGCGTTCAACGCCAAGCGGGTGCGAGACGGCGTGCTTTGGAGTGCCGGCCGCGCTATTTTCGTTCGGACCGCTGGAATGCTCACCATGATGGCGGCGGTGCGCATGGTGTCACCGGAGGATTTCGGTGTATGGGCGGTGGCGCTGACCGTCCACGCCGTCACCGTGAACTCAGCAGAACTTGGGGTGGGCTCGCTCCTCATCCGCCGAGATACCGATGCGGAGGCCCTGGCGCCCAGCGCGTCGTTCATCGCCCTGGCATTCAGTGCGATCTTGGGCACGACGTTGGTGTTGTTCGCGCCGATGCTGGCTTCCGGTCTTGGGGCGCCCGCCGCCGCGCCGGTGATCCGCATCATGGCGGTGTCGGTGGTGCTGGCGGGGTTGGTAGCAGTACCTAGCGCGCTGCTGGCGCGAGAGTTTCGCCAGCGAGCGGTCTTTGTGGCCCAGCTGCTGTCCACCGTGGTGAGCGGCACGGTGCTGATCATCATGGCCACCAGGGGAGCAGGGGCGGCCGCCTTTGCCTGGTCTTTGGTTTGTGGGCAACTGGTGGGGGCGGTCGTCACCATGCATCTGGCCGGTCGTTGGTACCGGCCGCGGTTGGACACCGCCGCGGCGGGCTTGCTGCTGCGGGTCGGGGCTCCGCTCGCTGGTGCCAACGTGTTGAACTACGCATTTCTCAACCTGGACTACGTGATTGTCGGTCGGGACCGAGGTGCCGCAGCGCTGGGCGTCTACTTGCTGGCCTTCAGCGTGTCCTCATGGCCCTACTCCATTCTGGGGGCCTCGATCAACAGCGTGAGCATGCCGGCCTTCTCAGACGTAGCGGGTCCCGCACTTCAGGCGCGGATGGAGTCGACCGTGCAAACAGTGGCCATGGTGGCCTTTCCAGCGGCGGCCATGATCGCCGCGCTGGCGGGACCGCTCATCGGCACCGTCTACGGACCACGGTGGTCTGCGGCCGCGCCCACCCTCTCTGTCCTGGCGCCTTATGGGGGTCTCTTCCTCATGACGCTGGTCATGGGCAGCGCACTGGTGGGGGTTGGGCGCTCGGGCACGTTGTTGATGCTCCAGGCTCTTTGGCTGGCAACGCTGCTACCGGTGATGATCGTCCTGGTGCGGTCGGAGGGTCCAACGGGAGCGGCGATTGCGCACCTTCTGGTTGTCGTGATCGTGGCCCTGCCGGCTTATCTGCTCGCGGTGCGAAAGGGCTCGGGAGTTGAACCTGGCGGAGTGCTGCGGGCGATGGTGGGCCCGGCGGTTATCGCCGCTCTTGCCGGGCTCTGCGCCTGGCTGGCCGCCATCCAGTTGCGGGAACCGGTCCTTGGGCTGCTGGTGGGGGGAAGCGTCGGGACGCTGATCTACGGGGTGTTGGCGAGTCCACTGCTGTTGGCCCGGTTGGGAGGCGCCAGCGGTTCGATCAATCGGCGTCTCGGTCCACCCGCCGGTGCGGTGTTGGCGCTCGCCGGACGCTGCGGCGTCGGTGGGGTGTTGTTCAACAGTCGTTGGCAACGGGTCCAAAGCGAGTCGCCGTGTGAAGTTCGCTGCCGCGGGGACCAACCAGAACTGGTCGAACCACGCCGTGGCAACCATCAGGTGCCTCGTCCGCGAGATGGAGAGATAGACCTTTGATGTGTGCCTTTCTGATGCGCTCCGGGTCCGCATCCCTCGGTGCGCCCGCCAGCCGTTCTGCTGACCCGTCGCTCGCCGAGGTTGCGGCGGCCCCGTCTCCGAGGAGGGCCTCCTGATGCCAAGTCACGAAACGATTGCGGTGGTGGTGGTGACCTATAACAGCGCGCCGCTCATCTCGGGCCTCGTTGAGTCGCTCGGTCCCGGCCTGGCGGGCCTCGAATGGCACCTCACGGTGGTCGACAACGCATCACATGACGATACGGTGGCGCAGGTCAACGCTGCGGCCCCCTACGCCACGGTGGTGCAAACAGGCCGGAATGCGGGCTACGCCGCCGGGATCAACGCCGGGTTGGCCGCGTGTGCCCACCACACCGCGGTACTGGTCCTGAACCCCGACGTTCGTCTCGGCCCTGGGTGCGGTGCGATATTGCTGCGGGAACTCCGCGTATCGGGCACCGGGATCGCCGTGCCGCTTCTCCTCGACCGGTTCGGTAAGCGCATCGACTCGCAGCGGCGGGAGCCGACAATCATGCGTGCGGTGGGAGATTTGCTGCTGGGCTCTCGTCGTGCGGGACGCTTTGCCCGACTTGGACAGGTGGTGACGGCGGCTGAGGAGTATGAACGTCCAGCGGTGGTGGACTGGGCCGAGGGCTCCACGCTGATGATCAGCGCGGAGTGCCTCGAGAAGGTGGGGTCATGGGACGAGTCCTTCTTCCTGTACTCGGAGGAGACCGAGTTCGCCTTACGGGCTCGTGACGGCGGGTTCGTAACTCGTTTCACGCCTCATGCATGGGCCGTGCATCTCGAAGGTGGCTCGGCGACGTCCCTGTCGTTGTGGCCGCTCGTGGTCACCAACTGGGTTCGGCTCTTCCGGCGCCGCCACGCTCTGGCGCCCTCGATCATGTTCTGGACCGTGATCCTGCTTCGCGAGACCTCTCGGGCCGCCATCGGAAAGAAGACCAGCCGACGGGCGTTGCGGGTGTTGCTCAACCCGAAGCGCCTTTGCGAGGTTCCAGGGCCCCACTCAATTCGGCCCTAGCGCTTTATGCTGCCAGGTCCTGATCAAATCAGATCAGGCGTTTGTAGATGGACTTGACGTTGGTAGTGAGGCGACGGGAGGCCGGAGGTTGACCAAGCACCTCAGCGCGGAGGTTGGACACGGTGTCCTGCTTCCGAACGCTGAAGCGGGGTTGGAGCCAAGCGTCCGGGGAGCAGCTGTGCCGGCGGTCGCTTGTGTAGACCCTGCGGTATCCCAGCCGCTTTAGGTCGTTGAGCAGTCGCCGATTGTATCGACCAAGCGGGACCGCGGCCGTGTCGACCTTCGCGTCGAGCAGCTCCTCGAGGCGGTGTCTCGCACCTTCGAGTTCGTCGTGGCGAGCCTCGTTCCTGAGATCTGGCCACGGGCGATGATCCATACCGTGGCTGCCGATCTCCATACCCTGCCTCTGCAGTTCTCGCAGCTCGTCCTGGCAGAGGCTTCCAGCCCCCCCCACTCGTCCAGCCACGACGAAGAAGGAGGCGCTCAGGCCCCGCTCGAGCAGACCCGGTAGGCCGATCTCCACGTCCGAGGCGTTGCCATCGTCAAATGAGACGTGGACATCGGAGCGGGATGCGATCTCATCGAGCAGGGTGTAGTACGTGTCGCTCCTGATCCAATAACGGTCCTCGCCCGGTTCAAGCCGGCGTCCGGGGATGCCGATTCCGTGAAAGCAGATGTTGATCATTCTTTGACCTCCGTGTTCCGATGGTGATCCAGCGCAGCACCCGTAGGTCTCGTCGCAGGACCGGCCGGTCCGCAAACCTCCAGAGCCGCCGGGCTACCCTGGGCGCATGTCCAAGGACGCGCCTGCGATCGTGGCCCCCATCGGCCCCGACGATGTTGGTGTCGTTGCGTCGTTTCTTCATGACCATCTGAACCCGCGGGTTGGCACCCAAGCATGGGAGGCGGCCATGCGAGCACCTTGGCAGAACGACCCCCCGAACCATGGATACTGCCTGCGGGTGGGGGATCGAATCGTAGGTGCGTATCTTGCGCTCTACGCCACCCGGATGGTGGAGGGCGAACCGGAGCGAGTGTGCAACCTTGCTGCGTGGAGCGTGCTGCAGGAGTACCGCTTCAGTAGTGTGCGGCTTCTGAGAGCGTTGTTGGCGCAGGATGGTTATCACTTCACGGATCTGTCCCCGAGCGGGAGCGTCATCGCCCTGAATCAGCGTCTTGGATTCCAGTTTCTCGACACCAGTACCGCGTTGATGCCCAATGTTCTCTGGCCCACCTGGCCCGGGGCGGGGGCCATCACCGCCGAGGTCTCGCAGTTGCAGGCAACCCTTCGCGGTGCTGATCTGGAGATCTACCGCGATCATGCGCTGGCCCCTGCGGCACATCATCTGCTCCTGACGGGATCCGGTGAGGGCTACTGCTACGTGATCTTCCGTCGGGATCGACGGCGCAACCTGCCCGTGTTCGCCAACCTGCTGTACGTGAGCAACGGACCATTGTTGGTTCAACTTCGCCGTCAGTTCGCCCGGTACTTGCTCGTACATCATCGCCTGCTCGGAACCTTGGCGGAGTTGCGAGTGGTGGGGGAGCGGATAGGCCCCTCGGTGATGATGCGCTCGCCCCGCAGGAAGATGTTCCGTAGTGACTCCCTGCGTCCGGAACATATTGACTACTTGTACAGTGAGCTGGTGGCAATCGCTTGGTAGGCCAGGGCCAAACGTCGCAGCGGTCGCACTGCAGCGGGCGGCGTGGTGGCGATGGCGGTGTCCCTCGAACTCTCATCGCGTAACCAGGTGCTGTAGTCGCCGGCCTTGATCGGTCGACGGGCGCTGAAGCGGGCCGCGGCGGCAACCGCTAGATAGACCGGAGAGCGAACCAACAAGCGCGGGTCCGTCGCCACGGTGCGCAACGCCGACCGAGTGGAGGTGTTGCGGCTACTCTGCAGGCCCGCCAGCTTGACCTGTGCGTTGCCGGTGGCGGTACGAACCCGTCGCCGGTGGAGGTCTCGCAGGGTTCGTGGCGGGAACACCACCACCTGTGCCGAGTCCACTATGGTCCGTTCACTGGGGCCGAAGGCTTCGGAAACCACCAAGTCGTCGGCCATCATCTGCGGCAAGGCCGCCACCCGCTGGTTCCCACGCTCGGAGAGGGCAATGACGCCCCGCCCGAACAGGCCGTCTTGCACCCGGGGCAGCCGCTCCCACACGTCGTAGTAACAACGGACCAAGAACCCAACCCCGTCACGGGAAATCACCCGACGCGGGCCTCCTGCGTCGAGAGCGCCCGAAGTTAGGGCGTTGGCCAACTGACGCACAGACTGACCGGAGATTTGCACATCGGCATCGATAAACAGTCGGGGAAAGCCCAGCGCGGCGTCATCGCCCAAGCGCAGCGCGGCGCTTTTTGAAGCCTCAGGCGTCTCGATCACGCGGACCTCGGGGCTCGCGAGCCGCGCCAACTCTGCAGTCCGGTCTTCGCAGCCGTTGCAGACCACCACAATGTCGAACTCGCCCGGCCGGCTGTCAGCCAGCAAACCATGCAGCAAGCGCTCGATGACGCGCTCCTCGTTGTGCGCTGGAATGACGATACTGGCGAGTGTCCTCGGACCACCACCGCCCATTACAGGCACGGCAGCGGGTCTCGCCACCGCGGCAGGCTCGATCGGCGGAACGTGCAAGTCCGGCGCGGAAGGGCGACGGAGCACGAAATCTGCCAGCCTGGCGGAATCATCGAGCGGCACGGGTTTCAGCGGGCTCACATCGGCCCTGCCCAAGAGCCGGTCGTAGACCCCAACGTAAGCGCGAGCCTGCGGTTGCCAGTCGAGTGCCCGCACGACCCGCTCCCGGCCCAGCACGCCCATCCGCACCCGCAACTGATCGTCGTCGAGCAGGCGTTCAATCGCATCCACATAGCCCGTCAGATCACCCGATGGAACGTACAACGCGGTAGCCCCGGCCGAGAGGCGGGTCTCTGCCAGGTCGAAACAGACCGACGGAAGGCAATAGCACATGTACTCCATCGTCTTGTTCATGGTGGAGACATCGTTCAGGGGAGTCTTGAGATCAGGACTGAGCCCGATGTCGGCGGCGCTGAGGTAACTGGCGATCTCGCCGGGCCCGACACGGCCCGTGAACTCCACGTAGTCCTCGAGGCCGAGGCGTTTGGCCTGGAGACGAAGTCGCTCAAGGCAATCGCCATAGCCGAGCAAGGCCGCCCGCACATCGGTGCGTCCCCGGCTGTACACGAGATCGTGCATGGCCTCGACGATGACGTGCACCCCGTCCTGGGGGCCCATGACGCCCAAGTAGACAAGCAGGTGCTTCGCCCCCCGCCGGACCTCCGCGGGAGGATAGATCGGACGCATACGGGTGGTGTCGGGGCCGCTTCGTACCACTGTCACGTTGCTTTCGGTTCGTGACCCGCGGTGCAGGGCGATGCGTTTGTAGGACTCGTTTGGTGAGATGACCTCGTCGGCCAGGCGGTAGGTCATACGCTCGAGCCATTGCAGGCCCTGGTATTGAACGGTGGCGCTTCGCCCTTTCGGCGGTCCGAATCGGGACACGAACAGCTCCGGGTTGAGGTCGTGTTGGTCGTACACGAACCTGACCCCGCGGGAGCGCCACAGCGCCGCCAGCAGCCAGTAGGTGTCGGGCGGATTGCAGGCCTGTATGACCCGGAATGGGCGCTGCCGCCAGACCACTAGTGACAGCCATGCGGTGCGGAGCCAGCAGTAGAGAAACTCGAAGGCGAAGCTCAAGACCCCCTCCGTTGGTGGCGCAGGGCGGTACTTGTAGATCGACACGCCGTTGATCTGCTGACGGGAAGGGTCCTCGGCACCCTTCGGGCAGATGACGCTGACGTTATAGCCAGCAGCAATCAGCGCGTTGCACTCCTGCCACACTCGGCGATCGAGTGGGACCGGCATGTTCTGCACGATGATGAGGACATGCGAGGCTCGGGCGTCCCCGGTAGGAGTAGGGTTGTGTCTCAATGTCATTGGTTGTCCCCCCAGTTGTGTTGGGTTGAGCGCTCAGAGGTATTTACATTCAATGAACTGCGAGAGCGACCCGATCGAGGTGAATACCTCGGCGGTGACCTCGCTCTCGTCAAACTCGATGTCGAAGTGATCCTCCAGAGCCACGATGAGTTCCACGATTGCCATCGAATCGAGCTCTGGGAGACTGTCGAGCAGGCGGGTCTCGGAATCGAACCGCATGGCTCGGTCCTCGATGCCAAGTGTGCTCGACACGATGCAGATCACGTTGTTGAGAACCGTGTGGGTCAATGTGATGCTCCTGGTCAAAGA
Organism: Acidimicrobiales bacterium; assembly: GCA_046155365.1. GTDB lineage: Bacteria > Actinomycetota > Acidimicrobiia > Acidimicrobiales > CAIXPF01 > CAIXPF01. The sequence continues at coordinate 17,083 of JBJXFH010000198.1, forward strand.
GGTCGGTTGGGGGTTGGGGTCCATCAAACCAGCACCTCGGCTGGCGTCGGGTGGCTGAGAAACCCTGTCGGGCTGGCACTCAGCCCATAGGCCCCGGCCTGGAACACGCAGACCAAGTCACCTAGATCCGCAACAGGCAGAAGGACATTGTCCCCCAGCACATCAAGTGGAGTGCAGAGACACCCCACCACGTTTACGGTTTCTACTGCGGTCTCCGCCATTCGGTTGCCGATAGCCAAGGGGTAGTTGCGCCGAATCACCTGACCCAGGTTTCCGCTGGCCGCAAGCTGGTGATGCATCCCGCCGTCCACCACTAGATACGTGCGTCCGCGAGATACCTTTCGATCAACGATCTTGGTAACGTAAACTCCACATTCACCAACGATGTATCGCCCGAGTTCAATCACGACCCGTGCGTCCGGTAGCTGTGGGCGCATGGCTTCCGAAAGCAGCTGTTCAAGGTTGGCGCCGACGCGGGCAATGTCGAGAGGACGATCCTTGTCGAAGTACGGAATGCCGAAGCCGCCTCCCAGGTTTACGTAACGAACCGGGCTGGGTGCCCGGGCGGCGAGACGCAGCACCAGCGCCACGGTCTGTCGTTGCGCCTCGCAAAGGACCTCGGCCTGGAGGTTCTGGGATCCGGCAAACACGTGGAAGCCCACAACATCGACGTCTCGCCGCGCCAGATCCTTGAGGAGGTGGGGTACGCATTCGGCATCCACACCGAAGGGTTGGGCCCCGCCGCCCATGCGCATGCCTGAGCCCTTGACGGAGAAGTCAGGGTTGACCCGTACCGCTACCTGTGGCGCCACACCGAGGCGGTCTCCGGCGCAGGCCACAACCTGGGCCTGGACAGCGGACTCCACCTCGATGATGATCCCGGCCGCTACCGCCCGGGCGATGTCCTCGGGTGTCTTGCCCGGCCCGGCAAAGCTGACATGCCCCGCCGGGGTGGGGGTGTCCAACGCGATGCGCATCTCGGCACCCGAGGCCACGTCGAAGCCGTCGACCAGGGTCGCGAGATGTTGGACGACGGCGGGCATAGGGTTGGCCTTGACCGCATAGCTCAACTCGACGTCGCTGGGGAGAGCCCGTCGCAGCCATGCCACCCGAGCGGTGATGGCGGCGCGGTCGTAGGCGAAGAACGGCGTGGATCCCACCCGAGCCGCCAAGCGGTCCAGAGCGACGCCGCCTACGGTGAGCATCCCACCATCGCTCACAGATCCTGCAAGGCCGGGAGGTCCGCCCATGTGGCTCATCTGGTCAGCTCCTCTCGGATTCGCTGTCGATCGAATTTGCCATTGGGCGAGCGGGGCACCTCAGCTCGAACCACGATGGTCTTGGGAACCATGTAGAGCGGAAGGCGGTGTCGAAGCTCACGGATGAGCCGGTGCTCGTCGAGGCTGCAGCCGGCTCCGACCTCGACGGGTCCGGTGACCACCAGGGCGACGTGTTGTCCGAGCCGCTCGTCGGGCAATCCCAGCGCTACCGCGTCGCGCACCATGCCGGTGTCGTATGCCGCTTCTTCGATCTCGGTAGGGCTGACCCGGTAACCAGAGGTCTTGATCATGTCATCGTTGCGTCCGACGAAATAGAGGTATCCCTCTTCGTCGGCGAAGACGATGTCCCCTGACCACACCGCCATGTCCGGGGTGCAGCGCCATGGCTGGCACAATCCCGGAGCTGGACGGAACCGGGAGCGGGTCCTGTCCGGATCGTTCCAGTAGCCGAGGGCCACCAAGGCGCCACGGTGGACCAACTCGCCGTGCTCGCCGGGAAGACATGGAGTTCCGTCGGGCCGAACAACCAAGATTTCGGCATTGGGAATGGCCCTGCCGATAGAGTCCGGCCTTCGATCGATCTCCGCAGGGTCGAGGTACGTTGAACGGAACGCTTCGGTCAGCCCATACATGAGGTAGGGCCGGGCGTTCGGAAAGCAGCGGCGCAAGCGATCCAGGGTCTGTTTGGGTAGACGTCCTCCGGTGTTGGCGAAGTAGCGCAGGCGAGCACCGACCGCAGCGGGCCAGTCGCGTTCAGCCAGCTGAATCCACAACGGCGGTACGCAGGTCAGGCCGGTCACACCATGGCGTTCGCAGAGCCGGATGACCTCACCTGGGAGCAGATAGTTGTGCAACACGACGTGGGCGCCGACCCGGAACGCAGTGGACAGTTGGCTGAATCCGGCGTCGAAGCTGAGGGGTAGCGCGGCCAAGATGACGTCATCGGGCCGGTTGACCAGATAGTCGCTGACACTTTCAGCGCCAACAATCATGTTGCGGTGACTGAGCACCACGCCTTTAGGGTCACCGGTGCTCCCGGATGTATAGAAGATGGCGGCCATGTCGACGTCTACGCCGCGGGCCACGGGGGCACCGGGTCCGCTCAGCGTGGTTAGGAGCGCCCAGCTGATGACCTTCGCCGCGCCCTTGCCGCCGGGCGCTGAGCTCAGCTGATCGGCCGGAGGGCCCGGTGTGACCCCGTCAGGAACAACCACGATGTGGTCGAGTTGGTGAGTCCCGTGATCAACACCAAGCTCCAACGCGGCGAGTCTGTCGGCGGTGGTGACCAGGATTCGGACCGAGCAGTCATTGAGGATGTACCGCACCTGTCGGGAACGAAGGAGGGGGTTGATGGGAACGAACACGCCCCCCGCAGCGCTGGTGGCGAACATGGCAGCAACGCTTTCCACGCGCTTGTCGAGGTAGATCCCGACTCGATCGCCGCGGGCCAGGCCAATGCCGCGGAGGCCTTCGCTGGCTGCTTGGATAACTGACCACATCTCGCCGTAGCTGAGGGTGGTGGTGCCTGAGGTGAGCGCCGGTCGATCGAGGTGCTGGTATGCCTGCTCGGCGATGAGATCGTGCAGGAGGGCTGTCATCGAGCCCGCCTTGGCGTGGGTGATCCGCTGGGAGCACCGAAGCACCTGGTCCTCATGACGCAATCCCTTGCGCGTTCACTGCGGATGAGTGGGGTGGGCACGAGGCGTCGCGGAGATAGCGTGCCGGGTTGCCGCACCACACCTGACCGGGCGGAACGTCACGTAGGACCACTGCGCCGAGGCCCAGCAGCGAACCGGCACCGATGGTGCATCCGGCGCCGACCAGCACGCCGGCGCCGATGTAGGCACCGGGTTCAACCCGAACTCCACCGGCGAAGCTGGCACCGGCGCCGATGGTGACGAAATCCCCGATGACGTTGTCGTGGGTGAAGACCACGCCCGGCATCACGAGGACGTGGTTGCCCAACACGATGTCGGCGGTAGCCACGACTCCGGCTTGGAGCACACAGCCGACGCCGAGCTGCACCGACAGTGGGACCGCCGCAGAGGGGTGGACCAACGTCGCGTAACGGTCGGGGGATAACCCGAGGCGTTGGGCGATGTGCTGCCGCGAGGAATAGTTCGCAGGGCTGCCGGTGCACAGCGTGACCGAGGCCGTCTGAAGGTGGGCGGCGTCACCGATGGACCCCAACACCGACACGCCGCTCACCCGGCGACCTTGCAATGTGGTGGCGTCATCGAGGAACCCCAGCAGGTTCCAGGTGCGCTGCTGGTTGTTGATGGCCCGCACGACCTCGATCGATTCCCGGCCGAAACCGCCGGCGCCGACGAGAACGAGGTCACGGGGCTGTACTTCGAGTTGAAGAGACCGCAACCTCATCAGTAGCTCCTCAGCGGCTGCACGGACCCACCGGTGGTAAGGCTTCGTGAGGCCGCTTCCAAAATGTCCAGCACCCGGAGACCCGATGCGCCTGAAGTGCGGGGCTCGCGACGCTCTGTAATGGAACGAGCGAGCTCGGCCAGCGCCTCGCCGAGCGCTTCGTGTTCCTTGATGGCGGGCGCAAGCATGTCTCCAGATCGGTAGGAGACCATGGCTTCGCGACGTTCCTCACGGCCCACATCTGCCGCGTGGGCCATATCCACACCTCGGTCATAGAGACAGAGCCGCTGCGTGGGATTGAGGTCATCCCACACCAGTGTCTTCTTGGAGCCCCCGATGATGGTGGTCCGGACCTTGGTGGGACTGAGCCAATTGACGTGGGTGTGGGCCATGGCATTGCCCTGCAACGGCAAGGTGAGGTAGGCCATGCAAGCCCTGCCGGCGCCGATGGGATCAGCCCCGTGAGCGGCCACCGCGATGGGCGCACGGTCCTCCGGGAGGATGAAGTCAAGGATTGAGAGGTCGTGCGGTGCGAGGTCCCACAGCACGTCGATGTCGCGTTGGACCAGTCCGAGATTGATGCGCACCGAATCCACGTAGAGAATGTCACCCAGCTCTCCCGTACGCACCAGGTCTCGGATGTGTTGCACCGCCGGCGTGTAGCAGTACGTGTGATCGCAGAAAAGCACCCGGTCGTGCTGCTCGGCGAGCTGCACCAGCTCCAGGCCCTCTTGGTAGGACATGGCCAGCGGCTTCTCCACCAGGACGTGCTTGCCCGCTTCAAGGGCTGCGCCCGCGATCTTGCGATGGGTGTGCGCCGGCGTCGCCACCGCTACCACCTGGACCTCCTCGTCGTTGAGGACGTCATTCAGGGTGTCGGTGGTTTTGACGGTGCTATAGCGACCGACGGCGCAACGGGCCCGGTCTGCTTGGAGATCGCACACCCACCGCAGGTCGTAATGGGGTGATCCCTGAAAGTTGCGAATCAGGTTGGGGCCCCAGTAGCCCGCTCCGATCACGGCGGCGCCGAATGGATTCATGGTTGGGAACTGCTCCTTGGTGAGAACGGTCTGGTGGATCGGCGTCCGGGGGGAAGATCCGCCAGGGAAGGGGTGACGTGACAATCGCGATTTGGCGCGGGATGCTGGTGGGTACGCGGCGAGGTAGCCATCTCCCTGTTGCAGCGATCGTGACGCTTCAACGCGTTCTCCGGTCCCCGTGGAGAAACGGGGCGCGAGAAAGTAGAAGCGTCGGAGCTTGCGCTCGGTGACATGTTTTCCGCCTTGGACTGACAGGGGGTGCCCATCGGTTTCGCTTGTCGGTATCCGGGTGCTGCTAGATGTCCGACGTCGTCAGAAAGGTAACACGGCACTTCCTGACGGCGATAGGTCGGGGTTAAAGGTTTCCGCGTAACTTCCCCGGGATCGCGGAAAAGTGGTCGTGGCCTGGGAGTTTGAAAGTTGCCCTAGCTCGGGTTAGCTGGTCTGTGGACCAAAGGAGATTTAGTAGGAACTAAGACTTCACGGCTCAGGCTGACGGTAGCCGCCAGGGGGCTGGATGCGGAGGTGGTCGTAAGTGAGTCAGGGTCTGGCGGGGTTGCAGTCAGCTCGCGTGGGGCCGATGGACCTGCGGCGCCGGGGGGCTTCGCAGGGACCCGGTCGGCCCCGGGCGCGGCCGAGCCGATTAGGCGGCCCGGTGCTAAACGTGCAGGTCGAATCGGGTGGACCAACCTGACGCAGCTTTGAGCTTGGTTGGCCAGGTGCTCTATGGCGGCGGGTGCGCCGCTCCCTTTTGGGGCAATCTTGAAGCGGGCCGGAGCTGTGAGCACGAACGCAGCAACTGGCATAGACGTTGGTCCGGTAACGGCCAACGGGCGCACTAAGACTGTGGTCGTAGAGCCTCATGTCCGACTTCTGGTCCACCCATGTGGAGACGGTCGCAGGACCCACCTGGAAATGTACTAGGACCGTCTGCGGAGGACCTGCAGGCGGCACCGGGGGCTCCACCCCCGCTCTATCGTTCAGGGCGCGTGCGCCGAGGGCGGATGCCGAGGTTGGTGATGTACGAAGGCCTGGAGCCGAGCCAAGTTCCTTTGCGGAGAACAGCAGCCAGCCGAGTCCGGTTCCCTGAGATGGGGGATTGCGCCGTTCCAGACGGGTTGGTTTGGTTGACAGGAGTTTGTGGGGCCACCTAGCCTGACCCTTAAGGGCGGCGTTACCTTGGCGGGAAGCTGGCGCATGTATAGAAGTCTCCTTGGGTTCACGGGCTCTAGGTGCCGCAGCCGAATATGGTTCGCAGCGCTGAGCGTGGCGCTGGTTTTTGTTCACCCAGCTGTGGGATCCTCACAAGCATCGGGTGTGTCCGGGTTCGCGCCCTCACCTGAAACCACAGGTGTCCCTGCGGGTTGGACCCCGGTTCGCTCTGTGACGGGTGACGTGCGGGTGGCCACCCCCGGGGCAGTGGTAGAGGATCTGAGAATCACGGCGGGGAATCTGGTGATCACCGCCGCCAACGTGACGGTGCGTCGGGTGGAGATCCGCGGCGGACGCATCGACAACTTCAGTGGAGCCACCTGTGCTGGGGGCCTGATCATCGAGGACACCTCGCTGCTCAAACATCCCGACGTGAGGACCACGGCCAGCACGCCGCCGGCGCTCCAAGCTGGTGGCTACACCGCTCGCCGTGTGAAGATCGACGGGTTGCCGGAGGGCTTTCGTGTCGGAGGACGTTCAGTCGGCTGCGGACCGGTGGTGATCGAGGACTCCTTCGCTCGGGTTGTGAGTCCCGATGTGTGTGGTGATTGGCACGGGGACGGAATACAGGGCTACGACGGGCCGGCGCTCACCCTGCGTAACGTCACATTGGAAATGGTGGAGAGCAGCGGCTGCGGCGGCACCGCACCATTCTTCTATCCAGCAGGGCAGGACAACAGCACCGTCACCATCGATGGGCTGGTGGTCAAGGGCGGCGGCTTTCCGTTCCGTCTCGGCACCCCGGGCTCAGTGGTCGGTCTCCGCATCGTTGACCGGTCCTGGTCCTACGGTCCGACGGACGTGAATTGCTCCTTGTTGAGCGCCTGGGAGGCGGAGATCGTCACTGTGGACGCCCGTTACCAGCCGACCGCGACGGTTCGCAAGCAGACCTGCAATGGCGCGCCGCCCCCAGTGGGGGGAGGGGGAGGAACACCTCCGCCGTCGGACGATAGGGTGCCGCCGACAATCGCGTTCAGTCAACCGCAGAGTGGGCCGGTTCGGGGCGTCGTGACCGTCCAGGCCGAGGTCACCGACGCCGTTGGTGTGGCGGGCGTCCAGTTCAGCGTGGATGGGCGGAAGCTTCGCCGGGAGGATGTTTCCCCCCCGTATAGGGTGCGCTGGGATGCCAGACAGGTGCGGTCGGGGCCCCACACCATCAGCGCCACCGCACGTGACGCAGCCGGGAACACCGCCACCGCAACGATGCAGGTTGTCGTGAACGGAATCGGTACCGCGCCTCCGGCGACCACGACCACCACGCTTCCGGCAACCACCACTACCACGACCACCCAGCCGTTGCCCACGACCACCACCGCGGCGACCACGACCACCACGACCACCGCCACCACCTCGCCAACATCGCTTCCCGCCCCGACGACCACGGCGCTACCTTCCGGGGGGCGGCCCGTGCCGTCGCCATCGTCCACCGGTGTGCCTGCGGGCTGGGCTCCAGCACGGTCGGTGAACGGGGATGTCCGCGTCACCACGCCGGGAGCGGTTATCGAGGACCTACGCATCACTGAGGGCAGCTTGGTGATCGCCGCACCAAACGTGACCGTACGCCGGGTGGAGATTCGGGGCGGGAACATCGACAACTTCTCCGGTGCGACGTGCGCTGGTGGTCTGGTAGTGGAGGACACGTCGGTGCTGAAACAAGCCGGCGTGGCGACCACGCCCCTGGACCCACCTTCGCTGCAAGCGGGCGGGTACACGGCCCGGCGGGTCAAGATCGACGGTGTGCCGGAGGGCTTCCGGGTTGGAGGAAGCCACACTGGGTGTGGTCCTGTCCTCATCGAGGATTCCTTCGCCCGGGTGGTCAGTCCCGACGTGTGTGGAGACTGGCATGGCGATGGCGTGCAGGGCTACGACGGGCCTAAGCTGACCATGCGTAACGTCACGTTGGAAATGGTGGAACGAGACGACTGTGGCGGAACCGCGCCGTTCTTCTACCCTGCGGACCAGGGCAACACCTCGGTGGCGATCGATGGTCTGCTGGTCATCGGTGGTGGCTCTTCGTTCCGGCTGGGGACGAGTGGATCGGTCACTGGATTGAAAATTGTCAGCGGCTCGTGGTTCTACGGGCCGGTATCGGTGAACTGTTCGCTGCTGAGCTCTTGGGACGCTCAGATCGTCACCATCAACGCCAGCTACCAGCCCACCTCGATTGTCCGGACCCAGCCGTGCGCGTAACATGGCTCGGCGATGTCCGAGGCCATGAGCATCCTGGTCTGCCCCGAGACCATGGAGCTGGCCGGGAGCCAACTCAACGCCATCGAACTGGCTAAAGGGGTTCAGGATCGTGGCCACCGGGTGGTGCTCTTCGGCCGTGACGGTGATCTGGTGCCGTTGGCCCGGGACCTCGGTTTGGAGTTCATCCTCGCTCCGCCATCGGCTGGCGTGCGTCTGTGGGCGAACGCCACTGAGCTCATCGAGGTGGTACGCAGCCGCAACATCGGGCTGGTGCACGGCTATGAGCGGGGACCATCGTTGGAGCTGGCCTTCGGTCCGCATCTCCGTTGGTCCACACCACTGGTCATTACCGTGCAAGCCATGTCGGTGGCCTCGGAGCTACCCCGTCACGTTCCCCTGATCGTGGGCACCGAGGAGTTGGCGCAACGTCAACGCCGGAAGGGTTACCAACACGTCGAGTTGCTCGAGCCGCCCATCGATCTGAACGCCAATCGTCCGGGTATTGCGGGGGGGTGCGCTGCTCGGGCCGGCTTCGGGTTCGGTGCGCAGGACATCGTGGTCGTCATCGTGGGCCGCCTCACCGACGAGCTCGACAAGCTGGCCGGGGTCGAGGCGGCGATGGCGGGTGTGGGCCGGCTGACCCGGCGGGCCGCGGTACGGCTGTTGGTGGTGGGCGGCGGCCAGGGTGAGGCCCGGGTGCGCGCCTTGGCGGCCGAGGTCAACCGCCACGCCGGACGCCCGGTGGTCACCGTGGCGGGCCAGTTGCTGGATCCTCGGGCCGCCTACGACTGCGCTGACATCGTGGTTGGCATGGGGGGCTCGGCACTCAAGGGTCTGGCTTTTGGAAAGCCGGTGGTGGTGGTTGGTGCCAGCGGCTTTGTCCGTTTGGTGGAGGAGACCTCAGCCGCCACGTTTCTCTTCAATGGCTGGTATGGCCATGGTGAAGGCAGCGGTTATGTGGATGAACTCGAACGCGTGCTGCACGCGTTGATCGAAGACGCCCACCTTCGGGTGAGATTGGGTAACTACGGGCTCGGTGTCCTCGTGCCACGGTTCGCACTGACGGGGGCCATTGAGCGCCAGATCGACATGTACCGGGCGGCGATTCGTGCCCCGGCGGGAGGCGTGGCGCGGCTGCGCGGTTTGGCCCGATCGGCGCAAGCGGTAGCCCGGGGTCGGGTTCGCAGGGCGCCGAATCCCCAGCAGGATCTGTCGGACTAGCGGTGACCGCTGGCTGCGGGGGAGTGGCACCTCAGCTGGTTCGGACGCCCTTGACGATGAGCCAGGCGAAGAAGGACAGTTCGGCCACGGCAGAGACCGGGAGGGTTGCCGTGGCGATGATGTCGGGTGCGTCGAGGAGGTGAGCGAACATCTCGATCAGCAGGCTGCAGCCGGCAATACTCAGCAGGATGGCGAATACTTTCGGGACGTATCCGGACTTGCTGACCAGGTATCCGAGGGGGAGTAGCCACAGCGCGAAGGTCATCTGGGCCAGGAAGAACCCGTTGGTCTTGAGGTCGGTGAACAACAGCGCCAACTGGTCGGATTGCGTTGCGCCGAACACACCGGTGAGGGCGTTGTCGGTCGCAATCTTGAGCGCGGCGTAGTGGTTGAGGAGGTTGAAGCTCATCATCGCCGCGCTGACGGCCACGGTGATGACCATCGCTGCCGCCACCAACCGGTCGACGTGGGCGAGCAGCAGGTACAGGGCCATGGCGGTGAACAGGAACGCCGTGGCTGCCACCAGTTCGACGGTCAGACCGACTCGGAACAGCGTTGCCGAGGAGCGGATGTTGTCAGCGGTGGCGGTGGCGTCCTCGCTTTTGACGATGCCGGAGGACACCCAATTGCCGAAGAAGCTGCCGACCAGCAAGATGAGGTACAGGCCCCCCGCAATTCTCGCCAGTGCCTGCTTGGAGACTCGCACCTCAATGCTGGCGGGCGGCCCAGTGCTTGGTTCCGGAGCGGTGTTGTGTCGCTCCAACAACAATCCATCCGGCCCCGATCTCGGGAACGCCATGCTCATGTCGACCTCCTAGCCCTACGAGTGTTTGTTCCGCTATCCATCTCCTCGATGCCGAGCGGGGTCATCGCCGGTGGCAGCGCTGGAGTGAATCATCGCGGTGGCCATCGAGGCCTCCTGGTCGCGTTGATCGTGCCCACCTCGTCCCTTCTACGGCCAGGACGAGATGTCCTCACGATGACGGCCAAAGGTCCCATGCGCGCCGACTGGAACCCGAGCGTCAGCGGCAACAGGGCGCGTCAGCGCGGTTTGTGGGCCAATCTGATCACGGCGCGGTACCGGGCGGGTCGACAGGTTGACGCCCTTGACGCCTTTCAGCGCCTCCGCCGATTGTTCGCCGAAGAACTCGGCATCGTGCCATCGCCAGAGCTCGTGGCGCTTGAAGGAGCGGTCCTGCGACACGATCCGTCGCTTTCGGCGTTCCCGTCGCCGGAAATGTCAGGGTCCGGCCCTTCGGACAGACCGGGGCACGTGCCGCGTCCACTCGACCGTCTCTTTGGCCGCGAGGTAGACCTGGCAGCCTTGTCTGATCTGCTGGCCACCAAGCGGCTCATCACCGTGACGGGACCAGGTGGGAGCGGCAAGACACGCCTGGCGAACGAACTGGCCCTGGCCCACGCCCATTGCTTCAGCGCTGGTGCCTGGTTCTGCGAGCTGGCGCCGGTGCCGGATGCAACCAGCGTGGGCTTCACGGTGGCGGAACGGCTGGGCGTCAAACAGGCAGCGGGTCAATCCATCATCGAAAGTTTGGCTGACTGGGCCGCTCCACGCCGTTTGCTCATTGTGCTCGACAACTGCGAACACGTCAGCTCCGCCGCCGCCGAGCTCACCGCAACCCTGCTGCGACGCTGTCCCGACCTGGTGGTGGTAGCGACGAGCCGCGAACCTTTGGACATTGCCGGCGAGCAGGTGTGGCGGCTCGCCCCGCTGCATGCCGGCGCGGTGGCGTTGTTCGAGGATCGCGCCGCACATGCCGGCAGCCCAATGAGTGATCGAGCGGCCGTCGAGGCGATCTGTGAACGGCTCGATCACCTGCCGCTGGCCATCGAGTTGGCTGCGGCCCGATGCCGATTCCTCAGTCCCGCCGAGGTACTGGACCGGCTCGACCGCCAGATGGACGTGCTCAAGGACCGTTCATGGGCGAAAGACGAGCGGCACGCCACCATGGCCGCCGCCATTGCCTGGTCCTATGACACGCTCGATGGGACCGAACAACGGATGTTGCGGGCCGCGTCGGTGTTCCGGGGTGGGTTTACGCTCGAGGCCATTGCCGACATCACCGCGGGTGACGTGTTCGCCGTGGCGGATGCGGTTGAAACGCTGGTCAATCGATCGTTGGTGAGCGTTGAACGGCGTGGCGTCGGGTCCCGCTACCGGATGCTGGAGCCGCTGCGGCAGTTCGCCGCCGATCGGCTTGAGGGCGAGGAGTCGGCGCGGTTACCGCAACGTCATGCCGCGTACTTCACCACCGTCGCCCGCCGGATCGGCATCGGTTATGAAAGCGCGGACCACTTGGCGGCGTTGGAGTTGTTCGAAGCCGAATTCGCCAACCTGCGACTCGCCCAGCAGTATGGCGTCAACACCGGAGACCTTGACGCAGCCTCGGCGCTGGTGGGGGGTATCGGGGAGATCGCCGCCTACCGCATGCAGTTCGAGGTGCTCGCCTGGTTCGATGCCGAACAAGCCGCCTGGTCCCTTGCCAATACCGGCCACCTCGACCAGGTGATCAACCACATCGACGCCGCGGTGCGTGGCGCGCTGGCGGCCCACCTCGACTACTGGATCATCGAAGCGGTGGCGTCGCGTTCGCAAATCGCGGCCCGTATCGGCGCCAGGCCCGACATCGCCAGCGGGGCCGGCCTCCAAGCGATCGCCAGAGCTGAGGCCTACGGTAACCAAAGCCAGCTCACCCTGGCCTACGCGCTGGGCCACCACGCCGCCACCAGCAACGCCGAACGTCTGGAGTTGCTGCGCCGTGGCGTTGACTACGGCCAAGCCAGCGGCAACCTCCTCATGACCGCAGTGTGCGCCTATCAGCTCGGGGACTATCTGGCACGCGACGATGGAGCGCTCCACGAAGCAGCGGGCCCATTCCTGCTCGCTCTTGACCAGCTCAGCCGAGCAAGAGTGCTCACGCAGATCTGGAACGTGCTTGAGATCGTTGCCCAGCGATGGGCGGACCACAACCAACTCGAGCTGCCCCTGATCATCTGGGGTTGCGCCACTGCCCACAATGTGCAACCGATCACTACGGTGCTTCCCACTACGCCCACGGCACGCGAACGTACGAATATCATCGCCGCCGCCCGAGCCAGACGCGATCAGACGTTTAGCCACGGACAGCGCCTCACCCTGGACCAACTCGTGGCCCACGTCAGCACCGAACTCACCCGCACCGCAGCCTCGTAGCCATCTGTTGCACGGTGGGGCCTGCAGCGCCGAACACTGCGGTGAGGCTGGCGATGTGCTCGTGGTCGCGGGTGCGGATGTCGCGGCTGGAACCCTTGGCTGTGCCAACGTGCCAACGTGCCAACGTGCCAACTGGACGGCGCCCCGGGGGCTCAGCCGGGTGTGTCACGCAGCAGATGGCATGCGACATTGGCCATACCGGCGCGTTTGAGGATCGGTACCTCCACCTCACAGCGATCGGTGGTGGGCAGGGGGCATCGTGACCGGAAGGCGCAACCCTTGGGGGCGTTGAGCGGGCTGGGGGGTTCACCGGTGAGCGTTGGTGCCAGCCGTCCGGGTTCGGTGGTGGGCACCGCGGCCAGCAGACCCTGGGTGTAGGGGTGAGCGGGTTGATCGAACAGCGTGTCGGCGTCGGCGTGCTCCACGATGCGGCCCAGGTACATCACGGCCACTTCGTCCCCCAGGCGGCGGGCGGCGGCCAAATCGTGGGTGACCACCAGCAACGCCACCCCGAGTTCCGCTCGCAACTCCTCCAGCAACGCCAGCACCCGGGCCGCCAACGAGGCGTCGAGAGCGCTCACCGGCTCGTCGCACACCAGCAGGCTGGGGCCCGACGCCAGCGCCCGGGCGATGACCGCTCGTTGGCGTTGACCACCCGACAACGCACGGGGTTTGGCCCCCGCGGCGCGCCCGTCCAGCCCCACCCGGCCCAGCAACGCCATAGCCGCGTCCACCCGCTCGGATCGCTCCACCCCGGCAAAGCGCAACCGCTCCACCACCTGGTCCAGCACCGACATCCACGGGGTGAGCGAGGAGCCGGCGTCCTGGAACACCAGCTGCGGCCGGGCCGCTCCTGTCGCCCACTGCACGGCACCGCTATCGGGTTTGAGTAATCCGGTGGCCATGCGCAACGTGGTGGTCTTCCCGCAACCGCTCTCACCCACCAGCGCCACCGCGCCCCCCGCCGGTACCACCAGCGAGACCTCCTCCACCGCCTTGAGCTTGGCCGGCGGGGTGCTCCATCGGTCCCGCCGCAGCCGGAAGGACTTCGAGACGCGATCCAGGATCAGCGCCGGTTCCGCGGTGGGACCCTCGGACGGCTCCACCGTGGGGAACGGTCCTGCCCGGTCGCGGACCCGGATCGAGAGGGCCGGAGTGGGTCTCGTAACCATACCATCTGGTTGGGTATGTCCGTTGGGTACGGGCTTCACGGTGGGGAGCGCGGACGCTACGGCCAGGTGGTCGCGCTGCTCGCCGGCTGGCAGCGGAAAGAAGCAGGCCACCCCATCAGCGAGCTGGGGGAGGGCATCGGCGCAGGACGGTTGGGCGGAGCCGCAGCGAGCTTCGAAGGCGCACCCGGCGGATGGGACGCGAGGATCGGGGGGATTGCCGGGCAAGGGGTCCTGCGCCGGGCGTTGCCCGTCAATGCTGAGTCGGGCGTCGAGCAGCGCCCGGGTGTAGGGATGGCGGGGACGTTGCAGCACGTCCGCCGCGGATCCGATCTCACACAACCGCCCGGCGTACAGCACCGCGATGCGATCAGCGATGGACGCCGCCACTCCCAGGTCGTGGGTGACCAGCAACACCGCGCATCCGTGTTGGTTCCGCAATCGGTTCAACAACAACACGATCTGGGCCTGGACGGACACATCCAGGGCGGTGGTGGGCTCGTCGGCAATAATCAGCTTGGGTGTGCCATCCACCCCGGTACCGGGCTCGTCGGTATGGCCCGAAGGGGGTTCCGCGGACACCGCCAGCGCGATCATGGCCCGCTGGCGTAGTCCGCCGGAGAGCTCGTGGGGAAACTGTTTCAGGCGGCGTTCCGGCTCGGGAACGCCGATCTCCCGCAGCCGGCGGGTGGCCGAGCTGACGGTGGATCCCTTCTCGGTCAACTGCCGGCCCACCCGCATGGTGGGGTTGAGCGAGGTCAACGGATCCTGGAACACTGCGCCCACGACCTGGCGCAGCACCCGTCGCCGTTGCCGCGCCGTACCGTTGAGCATGTCCACCCCGTCCACCAACACCTGACCGCTGGTCTCCGGACGAGCCGCGGCCGGCAGTAGGCCCAGCAGCGTGGCGCCCAGCACCGACTTGCCGGAGCCCGATTCGCCAACCAGCGCCACCACCTCGCCCGGAGCGATGTCGAGCGAAACCCCTCGCAAGGCGTGCACCAGCCCATCGGGACTGTGCAAGCTCACATGGAGATCCACCACCGCGGCCACGGCTGATACCCCTGCCACTGCTGTGGCCGCTGTCGGCGCGGTAGCCGGCACGGTCGCGGATGCCGTGGCGCGCACTGAGGCGAAACCCGCCGCCTCGCGACCGGGGGCGGCGGGGGAGGGGCGACCCGGCTCACCGGCGCCGGTCTCGATGGTGGCTCCCGGTTCGGGGGTGGCGCGCCTGAGGCTCATCCGCGGCTCCGATTCCGTAGGCGGGGATCGGCCACAACTTGGCCGATGTCAACCAGCGCGTTCACCACGACATAGGCGGTGCCCATGACCAACACGATGCCGATCACCGCCGGGAAGTCCGCCTGCTGGATGGCCTGGGTGGTGTACAACCCCAGCCCGGGCCAGGCGAAAACCAACTCGATTACCACAACCCCGGTGAGCAGCAGGCCCACCTGCAGGCCGGCCATGGCCAAGGTGGGTTGCAGCGAGTTGCGCAGACCGTGACGAAGCATGATCCGCCATTCGCCCAGCCCTTTGGACCGGGCGGTACGGACGTGATCCTGCCGCAGCACCTCACTCAACGTACCGCGCAGTACCCGGCCGATGGCCACCGCCGGTCCGATGGCCAGACAGAAGCTGGGTAGCGCCAGATGCCGCACCGTGCTCCAGAACCAGCTCCAATTGCGGTGCAGGACCGAATCGAGCAGGTAGAACCCGGAGGGACCGGCGGGTACCTTCATGCGGTCCAACCGCCCCGAGGCCGGCAACCATCCGAGCTTTCGGTAGAACACCAACACCCCCAGGATGGCCACGAAGAACGTCGGGGCCGAGGCCGCTCCCAGCATCACCACCCGGGCCACAGCTGAGGCCTTGCCGCCACGAGCGGACCACACCCCCAAGGCCAGGCCCATGCCCATGGCCAGCATCGCCGAGAACGCCGCCAGTTCGAAGGTGGGCTTGGCGAAACGGCCCAGGTCACTCACCACCGGCCGTTTGGTTCGTAACGAGGTGGAGAGATCACCTTGGCTCAACTTGCCAAGGAAGGTGACGTATTGGGTGGTGATGGGGTCGTTGTAGCCCAGTTCCTGGCGCTTCTGCTCGACCAGTTCGGGCGAGGCGTTGGCTCCCAGCGAGGCCCGCACCGGGTCCGCTGGCAGCACCGACTGGATCAGGAACACGGCCATGCTCAACACCAGCAGCACCCCCACCAGGCTGACCAAGCGGCGCATGACGAACTCGGTCACCGCTCAGGCCTCCGTCAGATCGGCCACGGCGTCCCCGCACAGATTGGCCACGAACGCCAGCAGGCACACACCCAGCGCCGGGAACACCGGGATCCACCACCCGGTGAACAGGTAGGTCATGCCCCGGGCGCTCATGGCCCCCAGCTCCGGGGCCGGCGCCGGGGAACCGAGACCCAGGAAGGACAGCCCGGACAGCGTGATGAGCAGGGCGCCCACGTCCAAGCTGGCAGTGACCAGCACCGTGCCCACCGTACCGGGCAGTACGTGCCGGCGGGCCACGGTGAACCAGCCGGCGCCACCCATGCGGGCCGCCTCGATGTGGGATCGGCTCATGATGGCCCGTACCTCTGATCGCACCACCCGGGAGTAGAACGGCCACCACACCACCATCACGGCCAGCAGGGTGTTACGCAGGCTGGGCCCCAACGCTGACACCACCGCCAGCACCAGCAGCGGGCCGGGTAGGGCCAAGAACACGTCGGTGATGCGCATGAGCAGGCCGTCAACCCAACCGCCCACCATGCCGGCCACCGCGCCGATGGAACCGCCGATGATCACTCCCGAGGCGATTACCCCGAACGCCGAGAACCACGAGGTGCGCATACCGGTCAGTACCCGGCTGAGCACGTCCCGGCCCTGCTCGTCAACGCCCATCCACTGCCCGGCGCCGGGGGCCTGCAGCGGGGCGCCCACCGCGGTGGTGACCGAGTGGGGCAGGTACAGCGGCACCAACACCAAGGCCACGGTGAGCGCCACGAAGGACGCCAGCGCCACCTTCTCCAGGTGACCCAGCGAACGCAACCGGGCCGAGGTGGCCGAGCCCAGCGGCACCCGGCGCCCGAATAGACCGCTGCGGGCCAGCGTCACTGAAGCCATCAGGGCGCCTTGCGGGTCAGCCCGACCGGTTCCAGGTTGAACGGTGCCGGTGACTTGTGGGTGAACCCACCGATATCGGGTCCGGCCACGAACACGTCGCGCACGTCGGCCAGGGTGATGAACGTGGCATCATCCACCCACAGATCACCGGCTTGCCCGTACAGGGACAGCATCTTGTCCCGATCAGTGCTGGAAAGACCCTCATCGATCAGGGCGTCCGCTGCGGGCACGCTGGCTCCCAGGTAGTTGAGGGCCCCGCCGCTGTAATGGAAGATCCGGGCCCAGGTGTCGGGGTGAGCGGCGTCAGGGTTCACCGTTCCCACGTACACGTTGGGTCGGGTGTCGGGTTGGTTCACGTACTCGAACACCGTGGCCAGCACGTCGGATTTGATGGTGACCTTGAACCCGGCCTCCGTCAGCACCGTTTGGATGGCCTCCGTCAGGCGCTGGTCATTGGTGGAGCCGGTGGTGTAACCCAAAAGGATGGTGCGATCGGCCTCAGGCAACTTCGAAACCATCGCCTTGAGCGGCTCCACGCCCTTGTAGCTATAGGCATCGTCGGCCATCGCGTCGGGTAGCTCGCCCACCGGGTACAGCTGCTTGGAGACCACTGCATCCTCGCCGAACACCTGCGCCACCAGCGCCTCACGATCCATCGCTTCACGCAGAGCGACCCGCACGGCCTTGTTCTTCAGCGCGCCCCGGTTGGGATCAACCCAGATCATGGTCTTGAACAACACCGGGAAGTCAATGACCTGGAAACCCTCCTTGGTGCGGAACTCCTTGGTGGTGGAGGACGGTACCTGGTGCAAGATGTCCAGATCGCCGCCTTCGAGCTGCAACTGCTGGGTGGCGGCGTCGGGGACGATGTTGATCACGATCTCCCGGAAGAACGGCTTGTCACCCCAGTAGCTGTCGTTGCGGGAGAGGACGTAACGCTGACCCAGGCTGAACTCGCTCAGCGCGTAGGGGCCGGTACCGGCGGAGTTGGACTTGATCCAATCCTGCGCTGCGTCGCCGTCCTTCTCGTTGGCGGCGATGAGGGCCGGGCTGACCGCCTTGGGTCCGTACGGCGCAGCCAGATAATCCAGAAACGCTGAAACCGGTTTGGTCAACTTCACCACGAACGTCAGCGGGTCCGGCGTCTCATAACCGGTCACGTCAGCCAGCATGTACGCCGGCGCCGAGTTCACGCCGGTGCGCCGCTCGAAGCTGAACTTCACGGCCTCGCTGTCCATCGGGGTGCCGTCCACGAAGGTCACCCCCGAGCGCAGCTTGAACGTGTACCTGAGCCCGTCGGCGCTCACCTCGTAGCTCTCCGCCAGCCACGGTTCGATGGCATTGTCGGTGCTCTTCCCGCCGGGAGACTCCGGGACGTAGCGCAACAGACCCTCGTACGTGGACAGCACCACCTGATTGCCCTCAATCTCGTAGAAGATGTCGGGGTCGGGCACCTGCATGTCGGTCCAAAAGGCCATGCGCAACACATCGGCCTCACCGGCAGCGGTTTGCGTGGCGTCCTCGTTGGCGGTGTCACTGCTCGAGCACGCGGCCAGGAACAGTGCCATCACCGCGCCTATCGCCAGGAGCCACCGCCTACCCCGGGGAAGGGTGCGTCGCTGTGCTGCAGTCGTCACGTCTGTTGACCTCCGTGGTGGGATTCGGGAAGAAGTGAAACCATCAGTGCAAGACCGTGGCCCCGTTGACGCAGATCGATTGGCCGGTCACGAAACCGCCGGGGTCCGTGGCCAGCCAGGCGACCACCTCGCCCACATCGGCGGGGGTTACGAACCGACCGACGGGTATGTCAGCCAGGTAGCGTTGGCGGACGGTGTCCCGCGTGTGGCCGGTGAGGTGCATCTCGGTGGCCCATTCCTGTTCGTTCATGTCGGTCTCGGCGGTGCCGGGGCAGACCGCGTTGACCGTGATGTTGAGGGCGGCCAGTTCCAGCGCCGCGGTCTGGGTCATGGCCCGCACCGCGAACTTGGTGGCCGAATACGCCCCAAGCAACGGGAAGGCCACCAGCGCCGCGTCACTGGCCACGTTGATGATCCGTCCCGGTCGCCCGGCGGCCTTCATCACCGTCACCGCCGCTTGCATACCGTGAAGTACGCCAAGGACGTTGGTGTCGAACAGGTGGCGGAACGTGTCATCGCCGGTGTCGAGCAGGGGTCCGATGGTGGAGACCCCGGCGTTGTTGACCCAGATGTCGAGCGAGCCGAACTGTTCCAGCGCCGCCTCAGCCAGCTCCGGGCACTGTCCGGGCTGGGCCACGTCGGCGGCGAGGACCACGGCGCGCCCGCCCACCTGGCGGCAACGCTGGGCCGTTTGTTCGGCGGCATCAGCGCTGGTGTTGTGGCGGTGGTTGATGACCACGTCGATGCCGCGTTGGGCCAGGGACACGCAGATGCCAGCGCCCAGGCCCCGGCTGGCCCCGGTAACCACCGCCGCGGTCATCGTCCGGCCTCCAGCAACCAACGGAAGGGGGCCAGATGGCGGGCGTCGCCGGTGAAGAGCCGTTCGGGATGCCATTGCACGCCCAGGACCGCACGGCTGTCGGTGGACTCGACAGCCTCGATGACCCCGTCCTCGCTCCACGCCGTGGCCACCAGCTGGGGTCCGGGGTCCGCCACCGCCTGGTGGTGGATGGAGTTGACCCGTTGGGCGCCGGCCAGCGCCGTTTCAGCCAGCGAGCCGGGTGTGGCCCGAATACCGTGTTTCGGTTCGTACTGTTCCTCGAGGTTCCAGTGGCCCTCGTACCCGGCGGTGGGAAGGTCCTGTACCAGCGTTCCTCCCAATGCCACCGCCAACAGTTGCGCACCACGGCAGATGCCCAGCACCGGTCGTCCTTGCGCGATGGCCCACCGGCTGATCTGCAGCTCCACGTGGTCTCGTTCGGGGTCCACCTCGTCCAGGGTGTCGGTGGTGGGCGCGGCCCGGTAGGAGGCGGGATCCACATCGCCACCACCGCTCAGGAGCACCGCATCGCAGCGTTCCAGTAACGGTTGCGGATCGGACCGACTCCACGCCGCCCCCGCCGGGACGAGCACCGGATGGGCGCCCAGGCGGGCCAGGGCATCCACATAGCCCCGATGCACCGAGTACCGCTCCTCGGGGTGACGGCCGATCAGCACCGCGACCAACATCAGAACAGGTTCAGGTACTTGGCGCGTTCCCATTCGCTGACCTGCGCGTGGTACTCGTTCCATTCGTTGTTTTTCAGCTCGGCATATTCCTTCACGAAGGTGGCGGGGAACACCTCGTGGGTCAACGGATCAGCCTCGAAGGCGTCAATGGCCTCCAGCAGATTGCGTGGTAGCCGCACGGCGTCGGTCTTGGTCGACCAGTCATAGGTGGCCCGCTCAACGGGGTCACCGGGATCGAGGCCCTCGGCAATGCCTTCCAGCCCGGCGGCCAGGATGAACGCCGCCGCCAGGTAGGTGTTGGAGGAGGAGTCCACGGCCCGGTTCTCCAACGCCGGGCGGTTGCGTGGCAGCCGGAGCATGCAACTACGGTTGTTGTCCCCATAGGCCGCCCAGATCGGCGCCCAAGAGATGGTGCCGTCGGAAAGGCGGGGTTGCAGCCGCTTGTAGGAGTTCACGGTGGGGGTGGCCACTGCGGCGATGGCCCGGGCGTGGCGCATGACCCCGGCGATGAACCCGTAGGTCAGCTTGGACCATCCGGTGGTGGCGCCGTGGTCCCGGAACAGGTTGGCGCCATTGTCCAGACTCTCCAGGCTCATGTTGAAGTGGTTCCCGGACCCCCATCCCTCGGTGTAGGGCTTGGGCATGAACGTCACCGCCAGGCCGTTCTGTTTGGCCACCTGTTTGGCCAGGAGCCGGAACAGGGTGATCTTGTCGGCCATGGCCAGGGCGTCGTCATAGGTGAAGTCAAACTCGAACTGCGCGTCGCCTCCCTCGTGATCGAAGCTGAACAGCCCGAACCCCAGTTCCTCCATGTATTTGGCCATGGGATCAAGGAATCGCAGCGCATCCAGGGTTGATTCGATGTCATAGGCCGGGGTGGGGTTGGCCTTGCCCGATGCCGCCATCGGCTCCAGATAGCCCTTGACCTCGCCCCTGCCGCCGAGCTCGGTGGCCACGGGGTCAAAGCAGTAGATCTCCGTTTCTACACCGAGGTTGAACTTCCAGCCGGCATCAGCGACCCGGGCCAGTTGTTTCTTGAGGATGGTGCGGGGGCACAACGGCCAGTCGGTGGTGCCACCGAAGCGCAGATCGGCGGCCATCCAGGCGATGCGACGGTCCCACGGCAGGATCTTCAGCGAGGCCGGGTCCGGCAGCGCCACGCACTCGTCCTCGTTGGGCGTCATCGATCCCAGATCGCCCATACCGCGTGGTGTGTAACGCTCCGAGCCGGCCAGCAGGTTGGGGAGGTGATCGATCGGCACCATCTTGGACTTGGACCGACCCTGGATGTCGATGAAGCCGCCCAGGCAATACTCCACGCCCTGTGCCTTGAGCGATGCGGCCAGGGCGCGGTGGTCCTCGGTTATGTCGTGCGTGGTATCCATGGTCCTCCTTGGGGTCCATAGGCGCCACCCAATGCGGGTGGTGGGGCGACGCCGAGCGGTGGTTCCTCCCGGCGGCCGCGTTCGATGAGATCCGCCAGTGCCGATACCGTGAGCTCCACCAGTTTGTGGCCCAACTCGGCGGTGGCTTCCGACGGCCGGCCGGTGACCCCGTTTCGGCTTAGCGATGCCGCCGTGTAGCGAAAGACCAACCCGGCGGTACGGTCGGGGTCATCGGCGGACTGCATGGCGGTGGTGTCAACCAACTGCGGTGCCAGGGCCAACATGAGGGCGGTCTCGGCCCGGTTGGCGTGCACGTCCTCGCCGTCAGCCACACACTCCGAGCTCACCGTGGGATCCAGGCCGTACCAGCTGACGTACGCCACCCGCAGATCCGGCCGGTGAAGGCGCAGATGGTCCGTCGCCATGGACAGCGCCGCCACGTTGTTGAGATGCGCGTTCAGGAAGATCAGCCGTCGCAACCCGCTGGTGGCAGCCCAGGCGGCAACCTGCGCCACGGTGGCGGCCAGTAACTCCGGCGGAAAGGACAGCGTGCCCGGCAGGCTGGTGCCGTGGCCGTAGCTGGCCCCGAACGTCAGCGCCGGAAGGACCGGGCATCCGGCCCGCTCGGCGGTCAGCTCGCACAGCCGTTCGGCGATGATGGTGTCCGTTCCCGATGGCAGATGCGGGCCGTGCTGTTCGATGGCGCCCACCGGCACCAACCCCACTTCTCTGCCCCCGTGGCGCTGGTGGTAGTCCAGCGCCGGGGAGGGGAGGTCAAACCATCGCTCGAAGGGCACCGGTGATGTCTACGGGATTTCGATTTCGTATCCGTTTCCCTGAGGTGCTGGTTCGTGAACGGCATCTGACCACAATCTGTCAACGTTCCGGGGTTGCTACGGTGACCTGATGAACGCATCGTCCAGACGGGTGGGAAGGCCCCGGGTGAACCCGCTGCCCCGTGATCAGTCGCCGCGGGAGGAGGTGGTGGCGGTGGCCAGCCGCATGTTTGCGCTGCACGGGTTCGCGGCGGTGAAGATGAGCGAGATCGCCGCTAGCTCCGGATTGCGTCAGTCTTCGATCTACTATTACTTTAATAATAAAGAAGAGATCCTGGCGGAGATCGTGGGTGAAGTGAACCGGTTGGGCCTGGAGCGGCTGCTGCAGGTCAATTCCCAAGGGGAAAGCGCGGGTCTGCGGCTGTTCCGGACGCTGCGGTTCGATGCGGAGATGTTGTGCCGGCTGCCCTATGACGTCAATGAGATCCTGCGGATGACCGCGCTGCAAGAGGAGCGATTCTCCCGCTACTGGAGCGATCGGCAGGACCTGAATGACGGGGTGGAGGCGTTGGTGGCCGAGGGCATCGCCGCCGGGGAGTTCCTTGAGCTTGACGCCCGTCTGGCGGCCCTCACGCTGCTGTCCAACGATGAGGCGGTGCAGAACTGGTACCGACCTCTGGGGACGCATCGGTTGCAGGGGGACTACCAACCGCACGAGATCGGTGCCTTCCTGGCCACCATGGCGTTGCAGGCGTTGCTGGCCGATCGGCGGCGGTTGCCGCTCATCCGGCGCCTGGCGGACCGCCTCGACGCGGACCTCGACACTGACCTCGACACTGACCTCGATGAGCGCTCAGCCGGTGCGCTCCTCCAGCGCCCACAACAGCCCTGACCACGCCACCGACACGCCGGGCCCGTGATCGGCGGCCACCTCATGGGGTGGAGCAGCCGGCAACGCCGCCGCCTCTGGTCCCAGCAGCAGGCCGTCGTGCCAGCTTCCGTTGATCAGTTGGCGGTAGGCGGCATGATAGTGGCCACTGTGGGCCCTGCTGTCCCGCACGGTCAGGCAATGGGGTCCCACCCGCACCAGGCGGGCCTGTCAGTCCAACGTCCGCATCGACAGCCGTGGGGTGGTGGCCCCAGCCTCCCGTCGCCATACCTCAACGTATGGTGTGGGCTGACCGCCGAAGGTGAAGATCCCGGTTTCGATGAGGTCCTCGCCGTCCCAGGTGATCGAGCCCTCATCGGCTTCGATCACCTGATGCAGGTCCAGGTCCCGATGCCAGCACAGCGCGGTCCCGTCCCAGGTGGTGACCCCGGCAAAGGACAACGGGGCCGACATCGGCTGGGGGTCGGTGTCCTCAAGCGGCACCCGCATATCGGCAAAGCCCTCGCCGGCTTGCAGCCACAGCACATGTTGGGTTTCTGTCGGTGGGCCGCCATCGAGGGCCAGGGATCGGCGGCGCCACAACCCCACGAAACGCTCCGGTATCACGCCAGGTGGCCCAACAGCAGTCGGTGGAACTGCGTGATCGGTGCTTCGTGGGCGCTGGCCAATGGCCCCACCTCGAAGCGGGGGGAGCGCAACACCCGCTGGATGCGTTCCACCGCGCTGCCGTCCTCGTCCCGCAAAACCGCCAACAACATGGCCTCCGCTTCCTCATCGAAGCGCGAACCTGGCTCGGCCTTCACCCTGATGTCCAGCACGCTGGTGATGGGCCCGGTGGGTACCACCTGGAAGGTCAGCCACATGTTCTCCGAGGAGGATGTGGGCACGTTCGGGAAGATCAGGTTGGCCCGCAGCACCTCTCGCTCCTCGTCAGGTAGGTGGCCGATGGGCAACATGGCGCTGCCCTGCTGGGGGTCCTGGTGGGCCCGCAGGCGTTCCTCGGACACCCAGTGAGGACCCACCCAGGTGTGGTCGAACTGCGCGTGGTCGTACATGCCCAGGGATTGCTCGTGCAGGTACCACAGGTGCAGCACGTCAACGTGGTTTTCGATGTACAGCTTCCAGTTGCACGCCAGCGGTACCTGGATGCGGGCCACCTGGGGAAGCTCGTCGGGCTGAAACGGACCGATGCGGTTGGGGTACGCACCCAACCACTGCGACAGTGGCGCCGCGCCCGGGTCCGGATGCACGAAGATCAGCCCGGCCCACACCGCCACCGATACCGCCAGCAAACCCCACTGCGCAGGGTCCACCTCAGCGAACTGGGCGCTGCGCTGAGGGATCCGAACCAGCGTCCCGTCTTCGGCTGCGAACTCCCACCCGTGGTACGGGCAGCGCACGGTGCCCCCTGGCGCCTGGGCTCCGCCGTCGCTCAACCGCCCGGGGCCGCACGCCAGCGCCATACCCCGGTGGCGGCACATGTTCAGGTAGCCGCGGATCTCACCATCAGCGGCTCGAACCAACAGGACGGGCTCCGGACCCACCTGCACCGGGAGCACGTCCCCGGCATGGGGCAGGTCCTCCACTGCCGCCACCAGGTTCCAGATTTTGCCGAACAGCAGCCGCTGCTCGCGCTCATACCATCCGGTATCGAAATAGGCCTCCTTGGGCAGCAGGAAGGTTGCCGGTTCGGCCAGCGTCATGGCGTTAGGTCTCCCAGGATGGTCAGCAGGTGGTGTTGGAAGGTGGTGATGGGCGCCTCGTGTGCACTGGCCAACGGACCCACGGCGAAGCGGGGTGAGGACAATGCTCGTTGGGTTTGCTCGCAGGCGAAGACGTCCTCGTCGATGAAGGCCCGGGCGGCCGAAACCAACGCCTCGGGGTCCGCGTCGGGCTCGGCCCGCACCCGGAGATCGATCACCGAGCGGTCCGGGGCCAACGGGGTGACGGCGTAGGAAATCCAGAAGTCCGCCGCGGAGGCGAACAGGATGTTGGGAAACAGCATATGGGCCCCGATGCCGTCACGATCGCGCTGCTCGATGTGACCGATGTGACCGATGTGGTCCTGTCGCCCGTGCCGCGACTGCCGCGCCTCAAGCACGGAGGCCTTCAACGGCTCGTAGCTGGCCCAGTGTGGTCCCACGTGATGATGCTCGAAGCGGGGATGATCGAACGCGCCCAGGGTTCCGTCGTGGAGATACCACAGGTGCAACACGTCGATGTGGTTCTCCACGAACAATTTCCAGTTGAACCGACCCTCGATGCGCACCCGGGCCCGCTGAGTGAGCAGTTCCGGGCGGTAGCTGCCCACCTTGTCGAACAGGTCGCCGGCAAACTCGCTGAACGGGGCCGCCTCGGGGTCGGGGTGGGCGAAGATCATGCCGCCCCATTGCCCCACCGAGGCTGCGCGCAGACCCCAGCATCCGGTGTCGATTCCTGCGAACTGCTCCGCTCGCTGCGGGACCTGCACCAAGGTGCCGTCCTCCAACCCGTAGCGCCATCCGTGGTAGCCGCAGCGGATCGAGCCCTCCAGTCGACCAGACCCGCTGACCAGCGCCATCCCTCGGTGTCGGCACAGATTGTGGAACGCCCGCAGGCCATTCTGCTCGGTACGCACCACCATCAGCGGGCAGCGGCCCACCACGGCCTCCACGTAGTCGCCGGGAACCGCCAGCTCTTCTGCCGCCGCCACCAGCGCCCAGGACCGGTCGAACAACGTGGCTTGCTCGTGTTCGAGCCAGCTCGCATCCAGATAGGCGCGGGGCGGGACCAAGAAGCGGGCCGGGCCCGGGGCGGCGTCGGTGGCCGGGTTTCGAGGAGGCATCGAAACGAATGCTCCCCTGTGAGGAGGCGTCGGGTCAAGGTAGTCAAGGAGATGTTCACCTGGGGGAAACGAACGGCCGGCTGGTTGGCTGGGACCGCTGGCAGGAATGTGCCACAGTGCCGGGCATGCTTGCGGTCGCAGAACGTTGGTTCGAACGCCATACCGTGTCGGACGGGCTCACCTTGTTGGTGGAACCTCACGTGGATCCGTTGATCCGCTGCAACATCTGGCACCTGCGCGGCGCTCACGGTGACCTGCTGATCGACAGCGGTCTGGGCATCATGAGCCTCCGCCGCGCTGCTGAGGACCTGTTCGGAGGTTCGGTGGTGGCGGTGGCCACCCATAGCCATTACGACCACATGGGCGGTTTCGCGGAGTTCGACCAGCGGGTGGCCCATCCTGCCGAGGCGTCCACGTTTGAGGCCGGTACCCCGGGGGCACCGCTGCGGCGGGCCGATTTTGACCCCCAGCTGCTGGTGGGCATCGAGAAGGGGTACCCCTTGGGGGAGCTGCTGATCACCGCCATGCCCTACGCCGGCTTCGATCCGGCCCACTTTGATCAGCCGCCGGCGGCACCCACGAGGTTGGTCCAAGACGGCGACGTGATCGATCTGGGCGATCGGGCGTTCGAGGTGCTGCACCTTCCCGGGCACTCGCCGGGCTCCATCGGGTTGTGGGAACCAGCCACCGGCACGTTGTTTTCCGGCGACGCGGTGTACGACGGGCCGTTGTTGGACGAGGTACCCGGCGCTGACATTCAGGCCTACGTGCGGACCATGCGCCGGCTGCGGGAGTTACCGGTGGCGGTGGTGCACGCCGGGCATGATCCCAGCTTTGACCGTCGGCGGCTGATCGAACTGTGCGATGGCTACCTGGCCCGCCGGGATGCTGCGTGAACGTGGTCAGGCTCGCCGGTGCTGGCTGATGATCGCTTCCACCCGAGAAAGGCAGGAGAGGTCCGTGACCGCCGTCAGCGTCAGCGCTCGTGTGATCATCTTTTTCCAGAGCCACCGGCCTGACCACGGCAGGATCGCTATGGAGGCCATCACGCCGCGAACGTCCACCTCCTGAGCGAGCTCAAGCCCGGGCCAGATCTCGTGGGGCGTCGATTCCGCCAGCAGCGCCGCTCACCTGGTCCTCCGCTTGGCGCGCCGCCACCCGTCGGGCTGCCCTGGCGCTTCTGGTCATCCGTTTCAGCAGGCGATCCCGTGCTACTTCGGCGTCGGGGTCCAATCCGTTGAGGTGCTCGAGACGCCATTGGCGAAGCACCAACGGCACCAGGATCTGCTCATGGTGCAAGCTGAGGTCGTAGATGCCGGCCCTGGCAATGGCCCGGGCATGATGCGCGAAATCAGGAATGCCACCGCCGGGCATCTTGAACGTGGTCACCTGGCGATGCAACGCCATCACCATGGCGCTGGGGTCTATCTCAAAGGCGGCGGTGGCCAGGTCCCGGTAGAAGAGGTGGTGCAGGTTTTCGTCGGTGGCCACTCTTCGCATCACCGCGGCTCCCACCGGATCGGTGAGAAGTCGGCCGGTGTTCCCATGGGCAATGCGGGTGGCCAGCTCCTGCATCGCCAGATAGATGAACCCGTCAGCCACACTGTCCAGTATCGGGGTATCGCCGCTTGAGACCTGCACCATCCGGGATCGTTCCAGCGCCACCGGGTCAACCGCTCTGGTGGTCATCAAGTAGCCGTAGATCACCATGGCGTGGCGGCCTTCCTCTGCCGTCCACCGACGGGCCCAAGCCCCCCAGATCCCGCCGGCACCGAACAGTTGCTCCACCGTCCTGAAATAGAAAGGAAGGTTGTCCTCCGTGAGCAGGTTGACCATGAGCGCACTGCGAACCGCGTCGCTGAGCGCCACATCGCCGAGGTCAGCATCGGCCTCCGCCCACGCCGCGGTGGGATCGAAATCCTGTCCGCGGCCGTAGGGCACGAAGTGATGGGGAAACCACTCTTTGGCGGCTTGGTCGTGCCGTTCAAACAACCCCTCTGCAACCGGGCCAAGCTCCGCGAGCAATGCGACATCATCCATCTCGTGGTACTACCCATCTGGTTCCGCTCCTTAAGCGAGGGCCGCTTGACCGCTGTGCCTCTCGCCCCGAGCATCCATCTCACAGAGAGGAATTTCCGGTGCGATCAGTGATCAGACCGAGTTTGCCGTTGCCCCTGCCCGGCTCACGACGTGGGTCACTGGCAGAGTGGTGTTACGCCGTATTCGGTTTGGAGCGTCGAGGCGGATCCAACGGGACATGGCGTGGGGCAAGGTGGACACGATGACCCCGTCGAAGGCCTTGGGCCCGTCGCGACGCAACACGTCGAGCACGGCGTAGACCGGGTTGGCGTCTCCGACCTCGCCACTCACTGGCAGTCCCTCGGCCAGAAATCGCAGCAGTGCGTTGTCGAGGTTGTGGGCGGCTGCGGTACGCGCTCTTCCCTCGGTCCAGCTGAGGCCCTGCCCGTCATGGGTCGGCGGGACCACCAGGTGAAAGAGGCACGGATTTTCGTTGAACCGCTCCCGCATGACCTCCAAGAGCTCGGCAGCCTCCAAGGTCTGATGGGCGACAACGAGATACTGGCGCATGGTCAACTCCTTTCGGGGATCAGTGACCCGTCAGTGGGTGACCATCGGGTCCATGTCATGGTGGTGCACGTTGGGGCGACGGAGATTGCGAAGGGCGTCCGGGGGAACCGCGATGTGCACCGTGATCGGATCATCGTTATCGCCGTGGCTCTCGAGCCATTCCACGGGAAGCTTGAACTCCCGTACCACCCGGTGTGGAAGGTCCATGCGAAGCCATCGCGAGATGGGCCGAGGGAGGGTCGAGATGATGATGCCGGTGAAATGCCCAGTGGCCAGTTGCTCCTCGATGGCTTCCATAGGGTCCGCCGGGCCCACGTTGCCGGTCGCGGTGACCCCCGCTGCCGCCAATCGCTCGAGCTCTCGGTCAAGCCGATGTTGCGCGATCCGCTCCGGCGTGTGTCCCTGTAGGTCATAGCGGTCGATCTCGCTGGCGGGAACGGTGACGTGCACCGAGGCGCCCTCACGGACGTGGTCGACGACCGTGTCGATCAGGTGGCGCCCGCCCAGGGTCTGGTTGGCCACCACGAGATATCGGCGCGCGGTCAG
Source organism: Acidimicrobiales bacterium (assembly GCA_046155365.1). Classification (GTDB taxonomy): domain Bacteria; phylum Actinomycetota; class Acidimicrobiia; order Acidimicrobiales; family CAIXPF01; genus CAIXPF01. The sequence goes on from JBJXFH010000198.1 coordinate 46,062, forward strand.
CGGAGGTTGATGCTCGTTCGTTACGCCCGATTCCTCCGGCACAATTGGCCCCCCAATCCGAGACGGCCCCGATGGTAGATCGGAGCAAAGTACGCCGCCGGGGTGTGACCGAACGTGTGACAAAGCGGGTGACATCGTGATCGTGGTGTGGATCTTGGTCCGGCACGGCGCGAGAGTGGGGCGGTGCGTCTCGTCATCCGGCTCCTCGGATCGCCGTCGGTGGAACTCGATGGCGGCGCGCTTCGGCATTTGCGGGGCCACAAGTCCTGGGCGCTGCTGGCCTACTTGTTGCTCAGTGAACGCCCGCCGTCGCGCCACGAGCTCGCCGGTTTACTCTTCTCCGAAGCTGACGACCCGCTGGGGGCGTTGCGGTGGTCGGTGGCGGAGATTCGGCGGGGACTCGGCCCGGCGGCCAAGTTGGGTGGGGACCCATTGCGTTTGGAGCTTTCTCCTGAGGTTCGGGTCGATGCGCTGGAGATCGAGCGGGGTCGGGGTCCCACCGAAGCGGGGTTGCCGGGGGAGATCTTGGAGCGGATGTACTTTCCCCATTGCCCCGGGTTCGAAACGTGGTTGCTGATGGCCCGCCGCCGGGTGAACGGCCTAGCCGAGGCGGCCATGGTTGAGCGGGTCCACGAGGCGATCGCTGCGGGTACCGCGGCTGAGGTGACCGAACTCGCCGCCAGCCTGGTTGAGCACAGCCCCCTTGATGAGGACTACCAGGCTCTTTTGGTGCGCTGTTTGTGCGACAGCGGTGATCACGGCGCCGCGGTCCGCCAGCGCGACGCCGCGCTGGCGCTGTTCAAGGCCGAGCTCGGATTGGAGGGTTCGGAGCTGGTTGACGAGGCGCTGCGGCCCACGGTGACGGCCAAACGTGCACAACAGCCGGGTGGGGCCGAGGTACTGGCCAACATCGACGCCGGCCGCGCCGCCATAGCTGCGGGCGCTATGGCCGCGGCCTTACATTGCCTGCGTGCCGCCGTGCACGACGCCGAGGATCGGGACGATGGTGCGCTCGTTGCCCGGGCGTTGACCAGCCTGGGCGCCGGCCTGGTGCGGGTGGGCGTCAGCGCCATGGACGCCGAGATCACGCTACGACGGGGCTTGGTCGCCGCCCGGGCCGGGGGTGACCGCCAGAGCATGGTGGTGGCGCACCGGGAGTTGGGTTTCTTGCACGTGCAGGGCGGCTTCCACGTGGAGGCTGAGACGCACATACAGGCCGCTTCCGAGCTTGCCGGGGACGATGACAGCCAGCAGTCAACTATCTTGGGCATCCTGGGCATGAGCTTGTCCGACCGCGCCCGCTACCCCGAAGCCGCGTCGGTGCTGACCGAAGCCATCGCTCGGGCCCGACGATGTGACCGGCACCAGAAGGCGGCGTGGGCGGCAACCATGCTGGGTCGTGTGCATTTGCTACGCGGTGAGTTCGTCGAGGCCGCCGACCTGTTGGACGAGGCCCGGCGAGTGTCCCGCTCTGATCGGTGGTCGGCGTTTCTGCCTTGGCCGGAGATCCTCAGAGCCGAGGTGGATTTCGAAGTGGGCGACGCCGGCCGAGCATCGGAGGACCTGCAGCATTCCCACGCCCTGGCAGTTCACCTGGGCGACGTGGGCTTGCAGGCCCTGGCGCTGGCCGGCCTGAGCCGCGTGGCCGCCCGCCGCGCTGAACCTGTGGTGGCTGCGCAGCATCTGGCCGCGGCGCGGTCCTTGCTGAGCGCCCGGCCGCGTCCGTACGTGTGGATTCAATCGCGGGTGTTGGCTGCGGCGGTGGCGGCGGCCCCGGTGGTGGGAGCTTCCCTGGCGTTCGGCCGCCCTCGTAACGTCGCCGTACCAAATAGCACGGGAGTAGGCGTTGGTGACCTACTCGACGCCTGGATCGGGCTGGCCATTCGGGCTGATCTGCGCGAGGAACTGGTCCGAGCACAGCTGGCGGCGTCCGCCCTTGGCCGATCGGGCGCGCTGGAGGCGGCACAATCACTGGCGGCGGCGATTGACAACCCGCGCCTGTCTCTCGACGTGGCTGCGGCGAGACTGCGCTGGTCCTGCTAGTGCTGTGCAAGGAAGTGTGATCGCCGCTTCACACGATGGGTCACACGCCATGCCGTCATGGTGGGCGCAGAGGTGGAGCACCGGGTTCCCACGGCTTGACGCACCGCGCCGCGGTCCTTTATCAGTCTGATCCGGGCTCGTAGAACGCAACGACGAAGCGGCAGCCAGGACCCGGCTCCACCCGGTGGGCGGTGTCGGGAGGGATGTCGATGGTCCCGCCGCTGACAAGGTCCCGGCCTCCAGCGGGCTGGTCAGGACCTGGCTGGTTGGTACCTGGCTGGTTGGTACCTGCGTGGTCGGAGGCGGTGGGATGCTCGAACACGAAGCGGAGGCCGCCTTCCAACACGCGCAGCCGTCCCCAGACCCCGGGAGCCACCCGGTGCGCCCGGCGGAGCCCGGCGGGGGTGGTGACATCGGTGAACTCCGGCGTGGTGCGGACCAGCCGGAAGCCGTCGGGCATGTGGGACCCGTTCATTGCAAACCTCTCGGAACGTCATCGTTTGCGCCGACCAACGAAGGATACCAAATGGTATGGAAGGCGTGGGCGGCCGGAGCGCGAGGGTGGCCTGTCAGCCCGCTTCGACCGGAACCAAGGCGCAATTGCGGCGTGCCGTGTGTGTGGCCCTGGGTCAGCAGCGGTCGCATGACCCTGGCCAGATCCACCGTGGCCGGATAGCGGCCGAGGTAGCGAATAAGTTAGGCCACCGTGGTTGGCCGGTAGCGTCCCATGGTGTCTCCCCCCATTGCGCTGGTGGGTTCATCGAGCGCCCTTTCGTGGGCACTACGCAGGGCTATAAGGCTCTAGTTATGGCCCCATTTCCCCTTGGTCCTCGTAGGACCGTGCTTTCCCCGAACCGGTTTCACGAAACCAACTGGCAGGCCGCGTCGATCGTGGCGTCGAGCGGCCCGTCGGTGCGGACCAACCGGGCCTCGGGCCAATGTGCAGCCCGGATGCGGAGCGCTTCGGCCACCGCCGCGGTGGCATCTGAGGCTCCACGGCCGGCGAGCTGGCGGGATTCGATGCGGGTTCGGGCGGCGAGCGGGTCGGTGTCCAGACGGATCTCGATCAGGTCGGCGAAGCGCTCATCGGCCAGGGAGCGGGCCGTGATCCGCTGGGCTTCATCGGTCCACGACGCGTCCAGGATGACGTGTTCACCCATGGCCAGCAACATCCCGGCGCGGCGCAGCAGCTCCTGATAGGTGGCCATGGTTGAGGCTGGGTCGTACAAGCCTTGGTCCACGTCGGTTATGGCTCGGTCCGTCGGGGCCATACCGGCCAGTTCCTTCCGCACCGTGTCGCTGTTGAGCACGGCCCAACCCAGCCGGTCGCCCAAACCGTTGGCCACGGTGGTCTTGCCGGTACCGGGGGCGCCTCCCACCAGGACCAGCCGAACCCGCCCTTGGTCCAGGTGGCGTTGGCAGCGACGCAGGTGATCGACGGCCTCAGCGGCGGCGGTGGGGTCGCCCTGGGACCAGCGAAGGCAGGCGACCTTGCAGCGCACCTGTGCCCGATAGGCCACGTAATGGTGGGCCAACGATGCCGGGTGGGCTTCCCCGGAGAACTCGCCGTACCAGCGGAGGAATTCATCGGCCAACGAGACGCCGCCCAGCCGTTCGATGTCCATGGCCAGAAACGCCGCGTCGAGCAGGACATCGCCGTAACGCAAGCGATCATCGAAGGCCAGGCAGTCGAGCACCCGGGGACCGTCGGGAAGACAGAAAATGTCCTCGCATTGCAGGTCACCGTGACCATCGATGGCCCGACCGGCGGTGATGCGGGCGTTGAACAGCGCCTCGCGGCCGTCAAGGTAACGGCGGAAGCGTTCGCCGATGGCCTGCACCGTTGCTTCGTCCAGCACAACCCCGGCGTGGTGGCGCAGGGTCTCATGGTTTTTGTCCCAGTTGGCGCCAACCGCGGACCGGGTTGCGGCTGCCGCGGCGCCGATGGGGCGTGGGGCCTCGGCGTGCAGCACGGCGATCCTGCGGGCCAGCGCCATGGTCAATGGGCCCGCTTCGGAGGTTCCCAGAAGCCGGGTGAAACGCCGATCCTCGGGCATCCGGCGCATGATCAGCACCGGCTCGCCTGGCGCGTCCGTTTCGCCGTGTTCGTGCTGTGTTCCGACAAGTTCCACCACGTCCAGATAGACGTCGGGGGCGAAGCGTCGGTTGCACTGCAGTTCGGTGCGCAACGCCGCCGCCCGAAGTTGCGGGGTGGAATAATCGAGAAAATCCAATTTCACGGGTTTGCAGAACTTGAAGGCTCTGCTCCCGGCGAACAGCAGGACCGACACGTGGGTCTCCGTGCCTCCCGGTGCATTGGAGTGATCGGCCATGAGCTCCACCAGCGGCGCCGGGGTGGGCGGTTTCACGGAACCACGACCACCGGCGTGCGGGCGTGGCTGATCACGTGTTCGGTGACGCGTCCCAGGACCGCCCGTACCGCTCCGTCGGCGCCGACCGCCCCGATGATTAGCAGGTCGCCCGGCTCGGTGGCGGCCACCAATTCGTTGGCCACCATGCCCTGCGTGACGCGATGGTGCACCTCGCTGTCAGGGGCAACGTCGTTCACCACGGCTCGCGCTTGGAGGCACAACCGCTCACCCAGCGCCGCGAGTTGCTCGGCGGCGTCGGGCGGGGTCAGCAGGCTCATCGGGTTGGTCAGCTTGGGCACCTGGAACACGTTGAGCAACAGCACCCCGGCCTGATCACGCTGGGCATGTTCGGCCGCCCAATGCACGGCCCGCAGTGACTCCGGTGACCCGTCGATACCCACCACGAGCCGCCGGATCGGGCACGGCTCGGTGTCAGGGGCGCGGTCGCGGTGGTGGTGGCGGTCGTGGTCAGGGACGATGGCCACGGGCACGGTGGCGTGGTGCACGACTTGGTGGCTCACCGATCCCAACAGCAACGAGGTGAACCCGCCGCGACCTCGAGATCCCACCACGATCATGCAGTGTGCGCTGTCCCCTCCGTCCCCGCTGTCCCCGCTGTCCGCGCCGGCGCATTGGTGCAGCAGGGCGCCGGCGGCGTTGCCCTGTGTCAACAGTGTGGCGATGGGGATGTCGGGGCCGCAGCGGACCCTAGCCCGGGCGGCGGCGGATTCCAGCAGGCGATGAGCGGCGCTGAGGATCTCGGGCACGATATCGGGCAGTGCCCCCATGGCACCGCTGTAGGGATAATCCCAGCCGTGGACCAGCAGCAACGATCCGCCCCAGCGTCGAGCCTCCTCGCAGGCGAAGTCCACGGCGCGTTCCGACGGTGCGGATCCGTCCACACCCACAACGATGCGAAACGCCGGTGGTGCCGGGTTGGTGAGGGTTGCCGGGTCCTGCGGGCGGCTCATAGGAGAACCCTCCCTGTCCGCGGCGTGCTCCCCAAGGGCTAAGGGACCATCAAGGGAAGGACCTTTGGCCGGTGACGGGCCGACGGGAATCGGGTGAGATGAACCCGCTGCTCCCACCAGAGCGACGAGAGGAGACCATCCGTGCGCTCGATCGCACCCCCACCGACGGGGAAGAGCACCCGGCGAGAGCAGATCGCCTGGACGATCGGGATGATCGTCGTACTGGGCGGTATCTGGGCGGCGGTCGCCTTGACCACTCCCCGCGACGCCGATCAACCCTTGGATCTGAGCTACAGCGCACTGACCGCGGCCATTGACGAGGGCCGGGTGCGTACGCTCGATCTCGCCGATGATGGGGCGGTCAGCGGCGAATTCTTGAACGGGACCCGGTTACGCAGTCGGGTCCCGATGGCGGCCTCGCTGGAGGACTTCCTCGGGCGGGTGGAGCGCGCTGAGGTGGATTTGCGGGTGGTGCGCGCCGATGGGGATTCCCTGGGGTGGCTCGTCGGTCTGGTGTTCTGGGTGGTGCCGATAGGCCTGATCGTGTTGTTGTGGCGCAGCAGTTCGAAAGCCGGTAGTGGTCTGGGGGCTTCGGCGTTCGGCCGTTCCAAGGCCAAGGTCATCGATGAGCAACGGCCGGGGACCACCTTTGCTGACGTGGCCGGTTACGAGGGGGTCAAGGACGAGGTCTGGGAGGTGGTGGACTACCTGCGCCATCCCGAGCGGTATCACGAGGCCGGCGCCGTGGGTCCCGGCGGGGTGTTGATGGTGGGGCCGCCCGGTACCGGCAAGACCCACATCGCCCGGGCCATCGCCGGTGAGGCCGATGTGCCGTTTTTCTCGGTGACGGGATCGAGTTTTGTGGAGATGTTCGTGGGGGTGGGGGCGTCGAGGGTGCGTGACCTGTTCGCGCAGGCACGCACGCGAGCCCCGGCCATTGTGTTCATCGATGAGATCGACGCCATTGGCGGCCGCCGCGGTGTGCGCCAGGCGGTGTCCAACGATGAGCGGGAGCAGACACTCAATCAATTGTTGGCGGAGATGGACGGCTTTGACCCGGCGGTGGGTGTGGTGGTGTTGGCCGCCACCAACCGACCCGACGTGTTGGATCCCGCCTTGTTGCGGGCCGGCCGCTTTGATCGTCAGGTGGTGGTGCCGTTGCCCAACCAGTCCGAACGGGGGGCCATCCTGGCGGTGCATTGTCGCTCGAAGCAGCTGGGTGAGGACGTGGTGTTGACCCGGGTGGCGCGGTCCACTCCCGGCTTTTCCGGTGCGGATCTGGCCAACTTAGCCAATGAGGCGGCCATCGTAGCGGTGCGGGACCGGCGGGTGGTGGTCAGCGCCGCCGATTTCGACGAGGCCCGCGATCGCATCATCTTGGGCCGTCGGGACAAGGGTCATGTGCTGTTGGAGGACGAGCGTCACCTGGTGGCGGTGCACGAGGCCGGTCACGCGGTGGTCGCCGCGTTGTCCGCCCACGCCGATCCGGTGTCCAAGGTGTCCATCCTGCCGGCCGGAGCGGCGTTGGGAGTGACCCACCAGCTTCCGATCGATGAGCGCCACCTGTATACCGAGGGGTATCTGCAGGACGCGCTGGCGGTGCGCCTCGGTGGTCGGGCGGCGGAGCGTTTGGTGTTGGGGGAGCGATCCTCGGGTGCAGCTGATGATCTGGCTTCGGCCACGGCGCTGGCGGGGCGGATGGTGAGGGAACTCGGCCTTTCCGATGTGGTGGGACCGGTGGGGTACTCGTCGCGACACTCGGCGTATCTGGGGGAGAGCACCAGCGAACGGGATTTCAGCGAGGCCACCCAGCAGCTGATGGACGGGGAGGTGGCGGCCTTGTTACGCCGGGCGGAGAAACGGGCCTCAGAGCTGTTGTGCTCCCGAAGGACAGAACTGGACCGGCTCATTATCCTGCTGACCGAGGAGGAGGTACTGGACGGTACGCAGGTCTACCAGGTGCTGGGTTTGGGCTCACCGGGATGAGCGGTTCGACTGCTGGTTGGACGGGGCTGAGCGCCGCCGAGGTTGAGGTGCGCCGGCGGGCGGGCCACATCAACCGGGCACCGCGATCGCCGGGGCGCACCATCGGCCAGATCCTCCGGGCCAACGTTCTGACCGGCTTCAACTTGGTGTTGGGCGCCATCTTCGTGGTGGTGATCCTGGTGGCGCCTCCGCAGGACGGGCTGTTCGGGGTGGTGCTGGTGGCCAACGCCGCCATTGGGGTCACCCAGGAGTTACGGGCCCGGCGGACCTTGCGTCGGCTGGCGGTGTTGGCCGCCCCCGGCGCCATCGTGGTGCGCGACGGCGTCGAGACCACGGTGGCGGCCACCGAGGTGGTGGTGGATGACGTGGTGGTGCTGCGAGCTGGCGCGGCGGTGGTGGTGGACGGTCCGCTGCTGCACACCGCGGGGCTGGAGCTGGACGAGTCACCGCTTACCGGTGAATCGGAGCCCGTCCCCCACAACATCGGGGACGTGGTGCGCTCCGGTAGCGCGGTGGTGGGTGGTTGGGGCCTGCAACGCGCCGAAGGAGTGGGAGAACAGGCCTACGCGGTGCGACTGGCATCGGAAGCACAACGATTCCGGGCCGTGCCCTCCGAGTTGCAGCAGGGTCTCAGCCGGGTGCTGCGCTGGGTGGGGGTGGGCTTGGTCCCCGCTTCGGTGCTGTTGGTCTCCGGCCAGATGCGAGCCGGCCTCGGATGGCGGGAGGGTGCCCAGCGTTCCGCCGCCGGCATCATCGCCCTCGTACCGGAGGGTTTGGTGTTGCTCACCAGCGTGGCCTTTGCCGTGGGGGTGGTTCGGCTGGGTCGGCGGCACTGTCTGATCAAGGAACTCCCCGCGGTGGAGGTGCTGGCCCGGGTGGACACGTTGTGTGTGGACAAGACCGGGACCCTGACTGAGGGCACCCCGACCCTCTGCGAGGTGGTACCGCTCGGTATGTTCGATCAGGAGCGGGCTCGCCGGGCGATGGCGGAGTTCGCCGCGGCGGACCCGACGCCGAACGCCACCGTGCTCGCCGCCCGTAGCGCCCTGGCGGTGGGGGAGACCGCCACCGTTGGGACCATCGTTGCTACCGCCGATGCTGTGGATGCCATCGCGTTCTCGTCGATCCGCAAATGGTCCGCGCTGGCCCTGTCGAAGCCATACCGGGCTGGTGACCCCGAGGGCGCCGAGGACGGGACCTGGTGGTACCTGGGCGCCCCGGAGATCCTCGGGTCCGGGAGCGGCGAGGGCGATGAGGGTGTGGCCGCGCTGGTTGCGGCCCGAACCGGACGCGGTCAACGGGTGGTGCTGCTGGGCCGGGGGTCCGCGCCGCGGCGTCACCACGATGATGAGCCGCAGCTCCCGCCGGGGGTGGAACCGGTGGCGCTGGTGGTGTTCGAGGAACGCGTCCGCGCTGACGCCGCCGCCACCGTTGCCTGGTTCCAAGATCAGGGGGTGACCCTGAAGGTGATCTCGGGCGACAACGTGGACACGGCCTCCGCGGTGGCCCGCCGAGTGGGTGTTGCCGGAGCAGACCGGGCCGTGGATGCCCGAACCCTGCCCGGGGGGACCAACGGCGGCGGTGGGGCCGGGGACCTCGAGGACCCCGAGAGCGTTGAGGCCCAGCAACGGCTGGCGGCGGTGATGGAGGGGGCCGCGGTGTTCGGCCGGGTCACCCCGGACCAGAAGCGGGCCATGGTGGCGGCCCTCCAGCAGCGCGGTCATGTGGTGGCCATGACCGGGGACGGTGTGAACGACATCAGCGCCTTGAAAGAAGCCGATCTCGGCATCGCCATGGGCAGCGGCAGCGACGCCACCAAGGCGGTGGCCCGGGTGGTGTTGCTCGACGGCAACTTCGCCTCGCTGGCGGCGGTGGTGGGTGAGGGTCAGCGGGTGCTGGCCAACATGGAACGAGTGGCCAACCTCTTTCTCACCAAGACGGTGTGTGCCTTCGTGTTGTCGGTGGTGGTGGGCGTGGCGGCTCAGCCCTACCCGCTGCTGCCGCGCCATCTGAGCCTCATCTCGGCCATCGGGATCGGCGTGCCCGGTTTCGTGCTGGCGTTGGCTCCTGCCCGCCAGCCGGCCCGGCCCGGCTTCGTCCGACGAGTGTGTTCCTTCGCGATGCGGTCGGGGACCGTGACCGCGGCCGCGGTGCTGGTGATTCACGGTGCCCGCGGCTCCCACGATGCAACCAGCGAGCTTCGTCAAACCGAGGTGGCGCTCACCTGGGCGCTCATGGCGCTGGTGGTGTTGGTCATCGTGGCCCGACCCCTCAACGCCGTCAAAACCGTGTTGATCGGTTCGATGGCGCTGATGTTGGGCATCGCCGTGCTTTCACCGGTGACCCGGGACGTTCTGGCGCTGAGCCGTCTCGACACCCGCGGCTTGGCCGCGGTCACCCTCGCCGTACTAGTAAGTATGCTACTGGTCGGTAGGCCCGGCGGGGCGGGGGGATGGATGAAGGGGCAGGACCACCACCGGCACCTCGGCCTGCGCCAGCACCCATTCGCTGGTGGAGCCCAGTGGCCGAAGTGAGCCTCCCACGCCGCGCTGGCCCACCACGATCAGGTCCACGTCCTGTTCCCGGGCCGCCGTCATCAGTGCTTGGGCGCCGGGGCCAGGGTGGGTGAGGATGATGGTTGGGGGCCGGGAGGACCCTTCACGTTCAAGGGATGCCAGCGTGTCCTCCACGAAGCGTTCGATCTCGAAGCGGGGTCGAAGTCCCGAGCCTTCCAGCAATCCCTGCCCGTGCACCACCACCAAGGACGCGCCGCAACCCGCGGCCATCTGAGCGGCCCAACGAAGGGCGCTGGCGGCGTGCGCTGAGGGGTCCACACCCACCACGATCCGGCGGGGCGGCACGGCCGGCTGGTGAGGCACGTCGTTGTGGTCGTGCTCGGTCTCAAGGGGCAACGTTGTCAGCTCCCGGCGAGGTCAGGGTTCGCGGCGATGCAGCGGTCTGGTCTGGTTGTGGGGCCATCCGAAGCGACGTCCGGTCACGAAGCGGACCTCGATGCCGACCACGTGCAGCATCCCCGGGTTGGTTGCGGGGCGGACGCCGAGTTGGGCCACCGTAGCCAGCAGTTCGGGGTTGGTGCTGGTTCGAGCGGGGCCGGTGGCCAGCACACTCCAGCCGGAGCGGTGGCCCCGGGCCTGGCCCGCCTCGATCCGTTCCTCGAAGTGGTCGATCTGGAAGGTCATCACGCAGCCGGACTCCACGGCGTGCAGCTTTGAGCCGGAGCCGGTGAGAAACACGATCTCCTGACCGTGCAATACGGTGAAGTCCACCGGGAGGACCACGGCCACGCCGCCAACAGCGAACGCCACCCGGCCCACCCCGCCGCGTTGAAGGTAGCTCAGGCATTCTTCAGTGGACAGTGCCTCGAGTTGACCGTCGGCGTCGCCAAAAAGGTGACGGGTGACCACCTCGCCGGTCAGGATCCACGCTTCCCGCTCGTGATGGGTATCCATTGGTTCACCCCGGAACATCAGATCGGCCGGCGGATTTCACCACCCTCCGCAGTGTGCGGCAGCGTCGGTCTCCCAGGGTAGGGCCCCACGGCGCCATCGCGGGGGACCAAGGTCCTGCGCCACGGAGGGGTGGGACCTCTGACCGTGGCGAAGGGGTCCGTCGGCTCTGGGGGATCTGACAACGGTTCCGTACCGTCCATGGCGTGACCTCTGTGATCGACCCCCAACAGCCCGACCCCGCCGTTGCCGGGACCGCGGGTACCGTCGGTGGCGTCATCGGGGAGGTGGTGGCCTGCAGCGACGGGTCCACCTCAACTGCTGCGCTCTTGCAGTGTGCCGCGGCCGTCGCCGCCGCGTTGGGTGTGCCGATGCGGGTCTTGCACGCCCGTCAGGGGCCGTTGCCGGACAAGGAGTTCGAGTCCGCACGTCGCGCCGCGTCTGCGCTGGGCTTGGCGTTGGACACCGTGGAGGCCACCGAACAGATACCGTGGGAAGTGAACGAGGCCATCGTGGGCTACTTCACACAGCGGCCCCGCGCGCTGCCGGTAGTGGCGGCACACGCCCGCCACGGCGCGGCCAAAGCGCTTCTGGGCTCCGTCAGCTCGGTGATGATCCGGGAGTTGGGTCGCCCGGCGCTGGTGATCGGTCCTCACGCCGCGGCCCCCGAAACCGTGCGCCGGGTGATGGTCACCGTGGACGGCAGCCGATTCTCCGAGCAGGCCATCGCCGCCGGTGTGGCCTTCGCGGGCCAACTCGGGACTGAGCTGTGGTTGGTCGAGGTGCTGGAGCCGGGTACCGCGTCTGCCACCAACCTGGCCGGTATGGCGCGGAAGCTCGGCGTGACCTATCCCCGCCTTCGCCTGGGTTGGGAGACCTTGCACGGCGCCCGGGCCGAGCGAGCCATCCTGGACTACGTGGGCCCCGATCCCTCCACCGTTGTGGTGGCGGCAACCCACGGCCGCACCGCCCTGTCGGAGATGATGCTGGGATCAGTGGCCAATGCTCTGGTCCGCCATGCCGCCGGGCCGGTACTGCTGGTGCGCCCGTCCCTGCGGGTGCTCGAACCCACCCCCGATGACTGATCGGATCATTCCACCATGTCTGCGGGTACCTACGCACAACCAAAACCCCAACGGTTCGACACGGCGGCGCGGCCACGCTCGGCGCAGGATCCGGTGCGGGTCTTCCTCTTGGATGATCACGAGATCGTGCGGGCCGGGCTGCGGGAACTTCTCGAGTCTGCCGGTGGTTTCGAGGTTGTCGGTGACGCTGGCACCGCGGCGGAAGCGGTGCAGCAGATCGTGCGCTTGGCGCCGGACGTGGCGGTGCTTGATGTCCGGCTGCCGGACTCTTCGGGGGTGGACGTGTGCCGGGAGTTGCACACCACGATGCCAGCGGTGAGTTGTCTTATCCTCAGCGCGTACAACGACGAAGAAGCATTGATCGACGCCATCATGGCCGGTGCTGCGGGGTTTGTGCTCAAACAGTTACGAGGTGGTGACCTGGTGAACGCCATTCGCCGGGTGGCGGCGGGGCATTCGTTGCTGGATCCGGCGGTCACCACCCAGGTGTTGGATCACATCCGCTCCGGCACCACTCGGGGCGACGCGTTGGACGCGCTTTCCGAGCAGGAGCGGCGGGTCCTCGATTTCATCGGGCAGGGCTTCACCAACCGTCAGATCGCGCAGGAACTGGCGCTATCGGAGAAATCGGTAAAGAACTCCGTGTCCAGTCTGCTGTCCAAGCTGGGGATGCATCGCCGGACGGAGGCTGCGGCCTATGTGGCCAGAGCGGGGGAACGGTCCCGCCGGCGCAGCCAGTGAAGGCATCAGTTCTCGTAGCGTCGCCGTTGTTGTTCGGTGGTCTTCACGATGTAGGCGGCGGCCTCGGTGCGGCGGCTCATGCCGAGCTTTTGCAGGACGTTCGACAGGTAATTCTTGACGGTCTTCTCGGCCAGGAACATGCGTTCGGCGATCTGGCGGTTGGTGAGGCCTTCGCCGACGTGGCCGAGCAGCACGCGTTCTTGGTCGGTGAGGCGGGACAGCAGCGCGTCCTGGGGTGCGCCGTTACGGATTCGTTCGAGGACGGTGCTGGTGAGTTCGGGGTCGAGCAGTGATTGGCCGGCGGCGACGGCGCGCAGGGCGTCGATGAGGCCGGCTCCTCGTATCTGTTTGAGGACGAACCCGGCGGCTCCGGCGAGGATGGCGTCGAACAGGGCGTCGTCGTCGCTGTAGGAGGTGAGCATGATGCAGCGCAGCCCGGGGATCTGTTCGCGTAGCTCGCGGCACAGCTCGATGCCGTTGCCGTCGGGTAGGCGGACGTCGAGCACGGCGAGGTCGGGTTCGGTGCTGCGAGCGAGTCGTAGGGCGTCTTCAACGGTGGCTGCTTCTCCAACCACGGTGAATTCGCCGGTGGCCTCGATCAGGTCTCGCACCCCGGCCCGTACGACTTCGTGATCATCAACGAGGAACACCTTCACCGGTGCGCTCGGGCGGTCGGCCATCAGTTCATCCTTGTGGAGGGGTCTTGGGTGGTGTCACCGTGGTGAACCGCCGCAGGAATGCTCCAGTACGCCACGCTGCCTTTGGGTGAGCGGCCGATGATGGTGAAGGTCCCGCCATGGCGAGCGGCTCGGGCGGCAATGTTGGCCAACCCGTTTCCCCCGGTGGTCGTCGTGTCGGTCGTGCCCGTCGTGTTCATGGGGGCCGGTATGCCCTTTCCGTCGTCGCGCACCTCAAAGCTGAGGGCATGCTCATCGCAGCGCACCACCACCTCCACGTGCTGTGCGGCTGCATGGCGGGCCACGTTGGTGAGACATTCACGCAGCGAGGCCAGCATATCGGTACGGGCGAACTGCCAAGTCATGTCATCGAGCGGGCCGATCAGCTCGGTGTGAGCCGGTTGGGGCAAAATCCGGTTCAACTCCGCCACCAAGGCGTTGATGGCAGTGACGAATGAGGTGGATCCGCTGTTGGGGCGGCGACTGGCGAAAATGGACGTACGCAAGTGGCGGATGGCCTGATCGATCTGGTCCACCACGGAGCTGATGCGTTGCTGGCCTATCTCGTCCGGTACCCGTGACAAGGTGGCCTCCAACGTCATGCCGGCGGCGAACAGTTCTTGGATGACCGTGTCGTGCAGGTCTCGTGCCACCCGCTCGCGCTCCTCAGCCAGCGCCATGGCGGTTTCGGCTCTTTGGCGTTCGACATCCGCCTCCCGACGTTCGCTGATGTCCCGCGCCACGGCCACCACCCTGTGCTGTCCGTCTTCTCGGACGGGGTAACTCAAGGACACCTCGATCGGGATCATGGAGCCATCGCGATGCTGCAGCACATCCTCGTAGCGCACCACCTGCTGGTGGCCTTGCAGCAGCGGGCGGACCACCGTTTCGAACCGATCGTGTTCGGCCATTATCAGATCTTCCGGCGTGAGGTCGATCAGTTCCGCCCGGCTGTATCCGCTCTGTAGGGCCGCGCCCATGTTGGCGTATTCGATATGGAAGCTGTCGGCGGCGAACACATACACCCCGTCGCTGGTTCCGTCCAGAAGTTGTTGCACGTAGCGAACGTGCGCTTCGGCTGCCAACCGGTCCGTGATATCCCGGATGTTGGCCAGCGCGAGGTCCTGGGAACGGATTCGCAATGGGCTGAGCGCGACCTCCACCGGGAACACGGTGCCGTCCCGTCGCCGTCCCGCCAAGCGCCGATCCTGACCCATGGGCCTCGTCGATGGGCGCGCTGCGAATTGCTGACGGTGAGCCTGGTGGCCTGATCGAAGCGGCTCCGGTAGCAGCACCTCCACTGGCCCGCCCAGCAGCTCGGCGCGCTGGTAGCCGAACAGCGACTCAAGCTGGCGATTCACAAACAGGATCTGACCGGCCCCGTCGCACAGCACCGACGCATCAGGCGCCGCGTCCAGCATGGCCCACACCACCGCCAGGTCCAAGGCGATGTCCCCAACCATGAGATCCTCGGTAGCAGAGCCCGCACCGGTGGATCCCTTGGGGTTAGGGGGGATGGTCCCGATGGGCAAGGTCATGGTGGCCATGATGGCTCACGCGGAGGGGCGAGGTCGGGGCGGCGGCAGGATCGGGGCCCGCATGGTTCTGCGGAAAGGGTCCTCCGGCCCTGATCAGCGGGCGCTGGGACGGTATACGAACAGGCAGTGAACCACATCGGCTCCGCGAGCCCACGCATAGCGATCCGCTTCACCGCCAAACAGCTGATGGAGGCCATCGACCACATGGCCGACGGCACCCTTATCGTCAACGGCGATGGTCGTATCGTGCATGCCAGCGGGCAGGTGGCGGCGCTGTTCGGCTATACCCCCGAGCAGCTGATCGGTCAGCCGATGGAGCTGCTGGTGCCGGAGGATCAGCGGTCACCCCATCGGCGGGCCCGAAGCAAATACGGCCGCGCACCGACGGTTCGACCCATGGGCGGCTCGCTTGACATCGTGGGTTGCCGGCGCGACGGATCCCAGGTCCCCCTTGATGTCTGGTTGGCGCCGTTGGGGGCCGGGCTGGTGCTGGCCAATGTGCGTGACATGACCGACACCCGCCAGCAGGAAGCCGGTCGGGCCGCGGAGTTGGCGCGCCTGCGCAACGCCGAGGCCCGGGACCGGACCGCTCAAGCCACCCATGACATCGTGCTACAACTCTTGTTTGGCGTCGCGGCCGGCCTGCAGGCGCTCCGCGGGCGCAGCGACGAGGTCACCGAAGGCGCGCTGGCCCACGCCATCGAGCTCATCGATGACACCATTCAATCGGTCCGCCACGAGGCATTCGGCGGCGGCTCCTGACCTCGTTCCCCTTAACCCCGGGGTACCGGCTGGTACGGGAGCGGCCACTGCGGATCAGCGGTGACCCCGGGTCCCCTGGCGGGAGCAGGCGCCTCAGCTCAACGGATGGCGCGTGATGACGGCGAGAACAAGGTCAGGCGGCTGACACCGTGGATCCGGCGAAGCGGCGCAACGCTTCACCCATCGCCACTCGGGCTGACGCGCCCGACAGCACCACGTCCACCGCCGGCAGGGAGGTGTGGATCTGGCCCCGCTGGGGGAGGTGGACGGCCTCAACCCCCGCAGCCGTGAGGGCCTCGGCGTAGGCCGCCCCTTCGTCCCGCAGCGGATCGAACTCACAGGTCACCACCACCGCCGGCGGCAGACCGGAAAGGTCCTTGGCCCGCAGCGGGGAGGCCCTGGGGTCATCGCGATCCGCAACATCGGCGTAGTGATCCCAGAACCACTGCATCAACGCGGTGGTGAGAATGTAGCTTTCGGCGTTGTCGGTGTAACTGGCACGGGAGAAGTCCGCGTCGGTGACCGGGGTGATGAGCAGCTGCCCGTTGATGGCCGGACCGCCCGCATCCCTCGCCATCTGACAGACCACCGCGGCGATGTTCCCGCCGGCGCTCCAGCCCGCCACTGACAACTGGCCGGGAACCGCACCGAGGGACGCGGCGTTCTCCGCCAGCCACTTCACGGCGGCGAACCCGTCCAGCGGGGCGGCAGGAAAGCGGTGCTCGGGGGCGTGACGATAATCCACCGACACGATCACCGAATCGGACTGCACGCACAGGTCCCGGCAGAACGGATCATCGGACTGCGAATCGCCCAGTACCCAACCGCCGCCGTGGAAATAGGCCACCATCGGGTGTGGCCCCGCCGAAGCCGGTCGGTACAGGCGGTAGGTCAGGTCCCCGGCCGGTCCGGGCAGGGTGCCGTCGATGATCGCACCGACCTCGGGTCCGCGGGGGCGTGCTGCGTTGCCCTCAGCCACGAACGCCCTCGCCTCCGACGGGGACATCGATTCCAGCGCCGGCAGGTCCATCCCGGCGATGGCGTCAAGCACCAACTGCACGTCCGGTTGCAGCCGGCGGATCACCCCGTCGTTGCAGTGGGACCCCTTCGGACCCGCCAGCGAGAACCCGAAGTAGCCCTGATCCACCACCTCGGTGCAGATGTGGCGATAGGTGTCCACCCCACCCACGAAGGGCAGGAACACCCGTGGCTTGCCGGGGACGTTGGCGCCCATGTACCAAGATTTTGCCTTGGGGAACAACGTGATGTTGCCCCAATCGGAGTTGTACTGCACCCACCCGGCCTGCGCCGTCTCGGTGGCCTCGATGGTGTCGTAGCCGCCGTCACGGAGATGGGTGATGGCATCGCAGATCCACTCGACGTGCTGCTCGATGGAGACGGACATATTCGACAGCACCGAGGGGCTCTGGGGGCCGGTGACCATGTAGAAGTTGGGAAAGCCCACGGTGGCCACACCGAGGTAGGTCTCCGGACCGTGCTGCCACTCGTCTTTGAGCTTGCGCCCGTCCCGACCGGTGATGTCCACGTTGACAATGGCCCCGGTCATGGCGTCGAATCCGGTGGCGAACACGATGGCGTCAAATTCGTGGCTGGTGCTCGCCGTATCGATCCCGGTCTCGGTGATGGTGACGATGGGGTCGGTCTTGAGATCCACCAGCCGCACGTGGGGCTCGTTGAAGGTTTCGTAGTACCCGGTGTCCAGGCACATGCGCTTGGTGGCCAGCGGGAACTCGTAGGGGCAGAGCAGTTCGGCCACGGCGGGGTCGGTGACCTTCTGGCGGATCTGGCGGCGCACGAACTCGGAGGCGTAATCGTTGGCGGTCTGGTTGACGATAATGTCGTTGAACGCGCTGAACGGACCGTAGAGCGTGCCGTCATCCCAGCCCTGCTGGAAGCGGCGGTTGCGCTCCTCCTCGGAGACCGAAAGGGCGCTTTCGGTAGCGGGAGGAAGCGGCACACCGATCTGTGACCATTTCGCCGCCTCGCGATACTTCGCGCGATCGGCCTCCACTGCATCAACCATTCCCTGCGGTATGGGACCGTTGCCGGCGGGAACGGAGAAGTTGGCGGTGCGCTGGAAAACCGTCAGGGCCGAAGCTTGTTTGGCGATGATCGGTATGGACTGGATCGCCGAGGAGCCGGTGCCGATCACGCCGACGCGCATGCCAGAGAAATCAACGCCCTCATGGGGCCAGCGGCTGGTGAAATAGACCGCACCACCGAAGCGCTCAACGCCGTTCACATCGGGGGACTTCGGTGCGGAAAGACAACCGGTGGCCATGATGTAATGGTGTCCGCTGACGGTGTCGCCGTCTCCGGTTCGGATCATCCAGCGCGAGGTGTTCTCATCCCAGGCGGCGCTTTCCACCCGGGTGGAGAACCGGATGTCCCGACGCAGGTCGTGCTTGTCGGTTACGAACTGGAGGTATCGCAGCACCTCGGGTTGGGTGGCGTACTTTTCGGACCAGTGCCACTGTTCCTCCAGCTCTGGATCGAAGCTGTAGGTGTAATCGGTACTGGGGATGTCCACCCGGGCGCCCGGGTAACGATTCCAATACCACGTTCCGCCCACGTCATGGCCGGTTTCCAGCGCCACCGCCGACAGGCCCAGCGTGCGCAGCTTGTACAGGGCGTAGATGCCAGCCATGCCCGCGCCCACAACGACAACGTCGAACTCACTCGCCATTTTTTCGGAACTCCCGGAAGTAGTTACCGGGAAGTCTTCCAGATCGGGGGGTTCCGCTGCCACCGGCGGGGCTGACGCTGCTACCGGTATCACGACTCGACTCTGTGGCAGAAGGCAATTCCGCTGGCTCAATAGGGGCCCGCCGTGGTGAGGTCGGTCACGTGGCGGGCTCGGTAGGGTCCTGGGCGGCCACCCGCGTTACGTGCTCGGGGTCAATGGCGGCAGGGCCGGTGGCGTTGGAGTGGGCCACGGGGTCCGCACCTGGTTCGCCCACCGGGGGAGCGTCCGAGGCGGGGAAGGACCCGTAGCTGATGGTGTCAGCGGGCTCGATGGTCTCAACCGTCTCGGCGTTTTCAGGATTCTGCATGAGCAATCGCTACCCGTTGCGGGTGCCTCTCAACCGGATAAGGTTCGGGCGCGCGTGCGGCCGGACCGCTCAAACCGGAAGACATGTGGGAGTACCTCACCGGAAAGGACGCCGCAATCAACTACGAGTTCGTGAACATGTTGGTTGAGGTGCCGAAGGAAACCGGCGATAGCAGCCCACGAGCGACATGGAGGTTGAACGGTACCCTGCGGATCACCACCAGCGACAAGGATCACCGTCGTCCGGCCTGACCCGATGGGCGTGCATTTCGAGGTTGCTTTCGACCTCACCGTTGATGGAGTAGCGGTTCAGGTGCGAGGTGACGGCGCACGGCTGGTGTTGGACAGCGAGGACCCCAAGGCCGTCGTGGCTGCGCTCTTGGACAGCGAGATGGGTCGGTCCCGTCGACACGTCGTCGGCTTAGCCGATGGTTTGGCCGAGCGCGGTGTGTCCGTTGAGCTGCACGGCAAACGAGGCACCTTTCTTTCAATGGGTACTGAAACCAACAGCGCCATGTTCCGGCCCTTCCCGGGGTCGGTCCACCTCGCTCCGGGGTCGCCTCTTGCTGCGCTCTCACTGGCCCGGATGGGAACGAGTGGCCGTGTCAAGCTTCTTGCCGGCGTACCGCCAGCCGCAGGATCCTCCAACCGCCACCGTGGCCGGGGTGTCGCCATTACCCCGCAGCGCCTCACCGTGTGGGACGCGGGACAACGCCGATCACATGATCGACGTTGTCCTGAGCGATGTCAGAAAAGGGGCAGCAAGGTTGGGCAGATCTATCAGTCGCGCTTGGCGGCGTCTTTCACTTTGTCGATGGCGTCGGACACGCCCTCTTTGATGTCACTCCCGACCCGATCGGCTTTGCCTTCGCGTTCCAGATCCTTGTCGTCGGTGGCTGCACCGACACCTTCTTTGACGCGACCCTTCAGGTCATCCATCTTTTCGCCCATGAGGGTTCCTCCGAGTCAAGCACCGGTGGTGCTGTTGGTCGAGCGCCCGTGTGTTGGGGTTGCTCCCCGGAACCATGCCCACAGATGACGCCGGCAAACCCGAACAACGATGGAGTTATTCCGGTCGAGGTGCTGTGGTGCGCGCACCCATCGAGAACAGATCCAAGGGTTCGGTTTCGAGGCTGGGTTGCGGGCGTTCAGTCGGCGGATCGGATCACGGTGACGGGGCAATGGGCGTGATGGACGCACTGCGAACTCACCGACCCCAGGAGCAGGTTGGCGAAACCGCCGTGGCCGCGGGAGCCGACTACCAGCAGGTCCGCTCCCTTGGACGCTTCCACCAGCGCTCGACCGGCGCTGCCTTCAACCACCACCAGGGTGAGGCCGGCCCGGGTGGCCTCGTCCGGCACGGTTGTCTTCACCGCCGATTCGAGGTTCGATCGGGCCGCGGCCTGCAGGGTTTCTGGGTCCAGCCCGCTCACGTAGGCCCCACCGGCCATGCCATCGGTTGCCATGACCGGGTAGGTCCAGGCGCTATAGACCTCCACGGTGGCGTGGCGTAATGCTGCCTCGTCTACGGCCCAACGGAGGGCTTCGAGGCTGTGCTCGGATCCGTCGACGCCAACAATGATTCGTCCCATGATCGGGCCCTTCGGGTAGCTGCGGATGGTGGGAGCGGCGTCCGATGACACCGTCCCGCATTGATGAGGATGAGCGAGAAAGGTCTGACCAGCCAGGGCCGGTTGACGCCACCGGAAAGGACCAAGGTCCCCCGTGCCGTGCCGTGCCGTGCCGTGGTGGGCTCAGGGTTCGACCACGATCCAGCCCCGTCGTTGCAGCTCGGCCGCGAGCGCTTGGCTGGTCAGTCCTTCGAGTACCTTGTCGATCCCTCGTTGCCGCGCCGGAGCGGCTACGGGGGGTGATGGCGGGGCGCAGTCACCGCTGGTTGGTTCCGCCTGCTCGGTCAACTGGGTGATGAAGGCCTGGGCCTCGTCTCGGCTGAACTTGCCCGCTGCTTGTCGTTGGGTGAGACGCAGCGGTCCCCGGGCATCGCGGAAATCGGTGTGGCCGGCAGCCTGGACGAGCTGCAAAAGCTCACCCAGCTGCCGTCCGGATGCAGGAGGACCGGCCGACTGGTTGAATGCCATGAGCGCAGTCTATCGATCAGGTGTTCGCACGCAGGGACATGTCGCCCGTCCACCGATGTTCGGGGTGGCGTGGTGCCCGCCGTGGGTCAGGGGCCCGGTGGGCTCGGTCGGGGTCGGTGGGACTGGTCTCGGAAGACCGTACCATCGGGTATTGGACCTGGTCGGGGCCTGCGGGGTTGGTGTTGGAGGACCGTACCGTCGGGTCTGCGGAAGACGGGTTTCTGGTGTTGGTCGAGTTTGACGGTCCATTTGTTGCGGTGGATGTAGATGTGGTGCCAGCGGCAGAGCAGGGTGCCGTTGGTGATCTTTGTCTCGCCGCCTGCTTCCCAGGGGTGGCAGTGGTGGACGTCCGCCCACGATGGTGGCCGGTCGCAACCAGGGTAGGTGCAGTGCCGGTCCCGTACTCGGATGGCGTTCGCAATCGGGTGCGGCCAATTCCGGGTGTCACGTCCGATGTCGAGGGCTTCCCCGTCAGCACCGAGGACCAGCCGCATGAACGCCGAGTCACAGAACGCTCCCGCCGGTACCGGCCCGTCTGGTTGCGGACGACCGTTCTCACCCATCCGCACGACGACTACCACCCGGTGTCGCCCGTTGCGGGTGGCGTGCCCGGGTCGGTCCCGTAGCCCGAGGTTGGCGAGGTCAACCAACGCCTGCGCCCGCAATTCGTTGACCTGCGCCCCGGCCAGGGTTCCATCCCCGTCCCCACACAACACCTGACCCCACGAGGTGCGCTATTTGCTGCACTTCCCCAAACCGGGATGCGTCACACCCACGATTGCGGACATCAACCAGGAGCTCTTGAAGTGCTGTAACAATGCCCGCCGACATGTACTCCCGGTGCTATTCCGGTTGGTCTGGATTGTGCGGCGATGCGGTCCGACGTCGGTTCATCTGATTTCGCGGCACGGGGTCCGGTTTCTTTCAGACCACAGGTGGGATCCTGTTGGGCCCTTCCAGGAAGGCTTTGGCCTGTGGCTCAGACGAATGGTCCGGCGCGGCGAGCGAAGCGGTCTCTGTCCGCGGAGCAGCGCCACTCAAGGTGTCCGGGATGATCCGGGGTGCGGGTTCGCCGCCACGTGCTCGGTCCAGTTTGTGCCGTCATACCATCGCAGCCAGGCCCTGTCGCTTGCGTCGAGGTACCAGCCCGGTTGCATTGTGCGGGTGGGCCGGTTTGGTGGGTTCGGGAGTAGGGCGCACAGT
>JBJXFH010000201.1:0-27342 GCA_046155365.1 Acidimicrobiales bacterium
CCGCCGCGGTTTCCGCGACACCCGCACTAACTCAACCGCGTGAGCCCTAAACTCCGCATCGAACTTCGAAGGCCTACCCATACCCAACTCCTCGATCAGGACTCCGGTTCCTAGGGGGAGCTTCAACCTGATGCTCTACGCGTTTCGGGTGCCGAATGACCCCACCATCTGGATTCGCAACCCGGCAACCGGCAAGGTGAAGTCCGTTAACGAGATCGCCCCCACCGGCGCCGATCCCCTCGCCACCTACAACGAGCTGGTGGCCTCGGGGCAGTGCAAACCCTGGGTCACGGTCGGCTGGGACGCCAACTGGGCAATCGCCCGCATGGACGGACGGGTGTGATGCAACGCCTGATGACCATGAAGTTGTTCACGGACATCTCCGAGCGGGTGGTCGCCACGTTCGCCTTCGCCTTCCTTGGAGCAGCCGTCGCCGCCAACGGGGACGAGTTCAGCACCGAGTTCCTAGGGATCGCCACCGGCGCCGGTATCGCCGCCTCCTGCTCGTTTGTGAAGGGGATGGTGGCCTCCAGGATCGGCGAGAAGGGCACCGCCGCCCTCCTGCCCGCCGAGGACCCCACCCCGACCTAACCACATAATCCCTGAAGCGGGCGCGACACGGACACAACGGAGGTCGAAACCAGGGTGCTCGCCGTACACGAAAGGCCAGCAGTGTTCATCGTCAACCTGATCCAACACCACGCTCGGGCCACCGTCGGGCTCGGATCAGTGACGTCCGCGATGGCCTACGCCGTGGTCGATGACGCCACTAGTAGTGTCACGTTGGGCGTGGGCTCAGCCGGCGCGCTGATCCTGGCCATGGTGGTGCTTGTATTCCGCACCCAACAACAGCAGATCCGCAGCCAGCTCGCCGAGATGACCCGGATGGGAAACCGGATCGAGCACCTGGAAGCCAAGCTCGACGAGCTGCGCTGGGCTGGCACCATGTAGCATCACATTGAGCAAGCTCGCAGGTGTCTCTAGGGCCATTGCAACCCATCAACACCTGTCGGCTCAACTCGCGACACGGCCTCCGGTCATCCCGCCGGGGGCCGTTGCGCGTTCAAGACTTGTGTTTGTGCCAGTCGTGACGTGACACACTGTCTGGTATGTGCAGCCTGACCAGCTACACAAGATCTCCAGTCGACTTGTTCTGGTGATAAAAGAATCTCAGGAAATCTTCGACAAGATGCTTCCAGTCTTTTGGGTGCTGTGTGTATGGTGGCTCACATGCATGAAGCACCCGACATCACCAGTCGCATTTCGGTAAGAGCAGAAGAACTTGCTGCACTAACTGGTATGGACGCCAACCACGTTCGCCGACTCGTCCGACTTGGAGTAATCCCTCGGATGGGCTCAACCGGCAAGCCCGTCGTCATCCCGGCCTCGGCCGTCCGTAACTGGCTGGCCACCGGTTCGTGGACCGAGGCCACCGACGAGCCCAACGAGGCCGCGTGATGGGCGGCCAATTGGTCAGCAACCTCACCGCGATCACGTTCTTCGTGTTGGGCGGGCACCTGCTGGACCGCTTGGGAGCCCGCCTGGCCGTGCGCCGGGAACGCAGGTTGATCGCCCAGCGCCAAAAGGCTCGGCGGGAGTTCATCGCCAACCTCATCGCCGACCAGCGCCGCCAGATGGCCGAACGTTGACCGCCTGCGACCCGGTTGACCTACTGGTCGACACCTTCGGGCCTGGCACAGTTCTCGTGGACGATCCCGACCAGCCCCCAGCTCCGAGTGGGCCAGCCTTATCCCCGCTGGACGTCCTCGACCGCCTCGACGCCTTCGTGAAGGGGGGGGCTCGGTTGAGGTGGTGGGGGGCTCAGCCGGGGCGAGTTTGCAGATCCGTGGCCAGCAGGACGAGGTAGTCGAGCTGACCTCCTTGGTTGAGCAGCACGCCGGGATGGTCACCAACGCACTAATCGGGCGCACGATCACCGGCCACGCCCTCGCCCCTTGCACCTCCTGCGGCGCGCTGAGCATGACCGCCGTTCGGTTGCCGGCAGGTGGTGCGCGGAAGGCAACCCAGTGGCCACGGTGTCGGATGACCCCAGGCTGTGAGGGACGCCATGTGGCCCTCGCTGGTGACCGCGACCGCATCCGCACGGCACCACCAGCGGGAGCTGCGCTACCTGCCGCCCAGGGCAAGCAGCGCCTTACACCGCCACCAGCCGACCGGGCAAACCCGCTCGCACCGTTTGTTGACGCCGCTGGTGAGCACTGCACGAGCTGCGGAGCCGGGCGCTCGGACCTCGTTGGTGGGCTCTGTCCGCCGTGTGTGCGGGGGCGGATGTTGGCCGTGGCTGCTGCCGAGGTCGCGGGTGTCGTGATCGACGAGCCCGACCACCAGGACGACCTGGGTGAAGTTGAGCCCGAAGACGAGCCCGACCCGGAGCCACCGCCGGGAGTTGAGCCTGAGCCTGAGCCTGAGCCGGAGCCGCCTACGGGAGTTGAGCCCGAGCCTGAGCCCAAGGAGAAGCCCGTGCCCCACCCAAGACCGGACAACAGCGTATGGGTGGCCAATCGCACACGGACCGGATTTACGGTGCCAGCAACCGCTCCAGCATCAGCGGGACGCACAGCAGCCTTCACGGGGCGTGCGGGAGGCGCCACACCAGCGCAGGGCACGCCCTGGGACAAGGACCTAATCCCGGACATTGGCGGACCTTTCGGCATCCCGGTGGCCAAGTTCGAGCAGCCTGGGGACGCTTGCAGCGGGACGGTGGAATCCGCCGAACGCCACCGCGCCTATGTGTTCGGGACACGGGAACCGAAGCTCAACGCCGATGGCAGCCCCGCCTGGGTCTACGTACTGGTAATCGACACCGGCATGCCAGATGAGACTGGAGAAACCCTCCGGCGGGTCTACTTGCGGGGCGGAATGATCCCGAAACTTCGCCAGGCAGTAGCCGCCAGCGGATCGCCCCGTGTCGCTCACGGAGCTACCATCACCGTGGCCTTCGAAGGATTCGCTCAGCGCACCACTTTCGGCGGACAGGTGCGGCGCTGGAGTGTCCAGTACGCCCCGCCACCGGCCAACGTGAGTTGACCTCCATTGACCTCAGTTAACTCCACAGAAGCTCGATCGACCCCAAAAACAGAACCGGCCACCGCGGCAACGGTGACCAGCCCAACAAAAAAGGAACAAGTGAGCACCAACAGTATACCCACCCCGTGTGACACCGACGCACGCGCGTTCGCCCACCGGTACGCCGAACACGGCCTGCGGGTGATCCGGATCTCGCGCACCTCGAAGAAGGCCATCGACGAGGGGTGGCCTAAGTTGGCCACCGTCGACCACGACACCATCGACCGGACGTGGAAGACCGACTGGTACGGCATTGCTATCACCATGGGCCTGCAACCTGATGGCCGGTTCGTCGTGGCCCTGGATATCGATGACAAAGAGGGGAAGCGGGGCTTCGACGACCTCCACGACCTCGAACGCCTGTACGGGGCGTTGCCGGAACAGACCCCGACGCAGACCACGCCCTCCGGTGGTGAACACCGCCTGTATGAGGTTCCCGGTGGTGTCGAGATCCACAACTCGGCCGGGAAGATCGCTGATGGGCTCGACATCAGGGGGCATCACGGGTACATCGCCGCTGAGGGCACCGTGTTGGCCAATGGCCGGTATGAGTGGGTGGACGGTCTGGCGCCGTGGGAGTGCGACATCGCACCCCTCCCGCCGGCGTGGGTTGACCTGCTCACTGCCGTGCCGGACAAACCCCAGGACCGGCCCCCGGCGTACGTGGGCGATCCGCGGCCCGGAGATAGGTGGGCCGAGGTCACCCCGTGGCCCCAGATCCTGACCGGGACGTTCGCAGGCTGCGCCGAGTTGGAACGGGAGACGGGGATCAAGGTTCCCGCCGCCCGGTACGACTCCACCACGCGGGACGGGGTGGAGCGCTGGCTGCGGCCGGGGGCGAAATCCGAGCGAGGGCACGATGCCACCCTGTACCACAAGGGTAGTGACATCCTGTGGCCGTTCTCGCCGAACTGGCCCGGCCTGAAGGCCAATCGGTCGTACAGCCGGTTCGGCTACTTCGCTGCCGTGTGGTTCGGTGATGACCACATCGCCGCGGCGAGCTGGCTGGCCCGGCAGGGGTTCGGTTCACCACTCGATGACGGGGCCGATCTGGTTGACGGGCTGTTCGACAACCCTATTGACCTCGCCGATGAGGTCATCGACGCCGACCTCGACCTGGGTGACCTCGATGATCTCATCGGCGAGGTCACCTCACCGTCGGAACTCACCCCCGTGGTGACACCGGACCCCGAGCCCCTACTGGGCGACCCGACGCCCGTGTTGTCCACGGGAAACGAGGTTGAAGCGCCACCCACGCCACCCCCATCATCGCACCCGGCGTCCGCCGAAGGGTCCGGAGCGTTCTTGCCCGAGTCGTTCTGGAACACCACGCCGATCCTGCGACACATCTCGGACGCCGCTCGGGCCAACAAGGCGCCACGGGACGGCACCCTGGCCGTGGTGCTGGCCAGGGTGACGTACCTCACGCCGCCGGACGTCGTACCGCCGACCACAGTGTCGAGGACCGGCACGCTCAATCAAGCGTTCTTACTGCTGGGGCCGTCCGGATCGGGCAAGGGGAAGTCGATCACCACCGGGACCGACCTCCTCCGCGAGCCACCCCGTACAGATGAGAGGTATCTCCACACGAAGATTGCCGCCGGCTCCGGTGAAGGCATCAGCGCTACCTTTCGGGCATTCGAGGAGGTGGATGGCGTGAAGGGAGTGCCGGTCTGGCGCAACCACGGGGTGCTCCAGCAGATCGCCGAAGGTGAAGAGGCTCTGAAGGTGGGCGGTCGGAGCGGGGCGACGTTCTGGACCCAGGCCCGCCAGGCGTGGAGTGGCGAGGATCTCGGGTTCGCCAACGCCACCAAAGATCACACGCGCCCGATCGTGCCCGAGCAGCAATATCGGTGGGTGCTAGTGGTCGGGTTTCAACCCGCAACCGTGGCGCCGCTCCTGGAGGACGCCGCGGGTGGCACACCCCAACGGATGGTATGGCTCCAGGCTGTTCGTCCGCCGGCACAGGGTGACCTGCCGCCGCATCCGGGACCGCTCCGGTGGCAGGTACCGGACTGGGAGTGCGGCCTGGATGGGGAGTGGGTCGACGTTTATGGCCAACAACGCCGCGCCATGACCATCGACGCCGAAGCTGCCGAGGATCTTGTTCGGCTGGATGACGCCGAAGGCGGGCCGCTCGATGGCCATGCCGGATACGTGCAACTTAAGCTGTCTTGCTCCATTGCCCTGCTTCATGGACGGCTCCACGTCACGAACCTCGACTGGGAGCTGGCCGGCGTCATCATGGAAAACTCGAATGGCGTCCGGGCCATCGCCGAGGGTCACAGCGCCGCCGAGGCCAAGGCCCGCTCCAGGGCGAAGCAGATGACGCACGTGGAGACGGCTGTGCTCACCGACATGGCTCGGCGGGCGCAGGAGGACAAGCGTATCGCCGGTATTGAGAATCAGATTTTGGACGGTCTGTCCAAGATGGGGAGATGCTCCCGGTCCCAACTGAAGAATGGGCGGATACGAACGGCCGACCGACGCGACGCTGATTCCATCATCGACGATCTGATCGAGCGCGGAATGGTGATGTCCGCCGGCGCACAGATCTGGCTGGCGCCGGACACTGAGACGGATGGGACTGTCGTGTAGAGATCAACCACGCCTAATCTGGCAAGAGGACTAACCTGCCGACCTGCTCCCAGTTGGCCCGCGTAAGCCGACCGTTGGCGTTGATCTCTGCGATCCTTTGCGCTGTTCTCCCTAGAAACAAGAGGAACATCTTGTCGTGTTGGTGCGACAACGCAAGACGTTTGATCACCAGGAGCACTGCATGAGGTCCGTAGTACTCCAGGGTGCTCATGGAATCCACACCACGCATGAGACCCTCAAAGGTCTGCTCTTCTCCAGAATCTCCGACTAACAGATAGAGAAAGTTCACTGCGCCGGAGCGACCGGGGTGGTCGACCAGTCGAACACCGTCCTCACTGGCATAGTGCGCAAATGGAATGAGAGAAAGCCCGACATCGTGCAGAATGGATGCCAGCTCGCTTCCGGGATGGGACTGCGGACCGAGATTGCTCAGCTCCCGACAGGCAACCAACGAGAAAAGCAACAGAAGCTCTTGGTCATCCGGAACCGGCCGATTGAACGGTTTGACAATGACGGATCCAAGTTCCTGCGGCTGAAACTCAGGATAGAAGTTGATCTCCAACGTGAGCACGGGGCCAAGGTCTTTCGTTTGGGGTCGCTTGAAACGATCTATGAGTCCCATGGCCCTCAAGATACACGTGGGAACTGATGCACTCGGGGTGCCAGGTTGGGTTGGCCCGAGACGCCTACACCGCCACTCTGGGCTCGGCGGAGGACGAGCCCAAACGTGCCCCTGCGCCCCGTGACCCCAAGTCGGCAGCCCTCGCCATACCGATTGGTCTAGGAAAGGTGGGAAGGCGCCCCCGACCTGGACAAACGCACGTTTCGGAGCGGACATACTATCTGGTATAGAAACGCATCCAGAGCCCAAAAAGGCCGTCTGAGCTGCCCAATCGTGTCCATACCGATGAGTATAGAAAAGGTAGGAACATTTGGGGGTTGAGCGCCCCGAGGGAGGCGCTGTGTGGAACGGGCCGAAAGTTGGTTAGAGGGCTCGAAATACCTTTCAAAAGACCACTTCGGGCGCGAGATCGACGGGTGTTCCCGCTCAAGGGTGCTGGCAGGTGGAAATCCTTCCTACCTTTTCTATACGGGTAGGTATGGTGCCTCCTGTTGCCTGCCCGGATGGCCAACCGTTTCAACCGGGACGGCTCAACTCCAAAGTGGCGCAAGATCCCCTTGCTGGTGACTGAGCGGGGCGGGCCGACCTGCCAGACCACGACCACTCGCCCTCACGGGAACAAGTCAAGAACAAGTCAAGACCGGGTTGAGCCCCCCTGGTGGCCAACACGAAACACAAGTCCTACACGAATCCTTCAGAAAACAAGTCACTGCACCCGGGGGCCTGTATCGGTGGGGTAGTGTTAGTGGTATGAGTGAAACCCCTCGCCGGGGGCTCATGCCGGCGAATGAGTGTGACGAGTTGCTGGCCGATCTCATCAAGGTGGCTACCCACGCCCAACACCGCCGTGAGGGCCAAGCGGACCGCACATCCACCACCGGGGGCGCGCTGGCAGGCTCTGACCCCCTCCCCGGCATAGACACCGCCCGGGACGGCACGAGCGCCCCTACGGGCTCCTACACGGGGGCTGAGGGCAACAGCTACTCCGGTGCCGTGGGTGGGTCAGCGTGAATCAGCCCAAACCCCACCGTTCCAACCGGGATGGTTCAACTCCGGCGTGGCGCAAGATCCGCCTGCTGGTGATTGAGCGGGACGGGCCGACCTGTCAGACCTGCGGGGTCGCCGTCCACCCGAAGTGCAATCCGCGCTTCTGTGCCGAGTGCCTACATGTCGGCCACATCATCGCCCTGGCCGACGGTGGCCCTGACACCCTGGGAAACCTGCATGTGCAGTGTGCGGGGTGCAACACCCGTGGCCCCATGCGCCGCACGCCCCTCATCCGGATGCCCGAATGGTGACCACCAACTCCATCACGCACAGTGGTCGCCGCTCAGCCCCTAACCTACCGCTCGGTATGTCAAAGTACCCCCCGGTATTGTCCCGAGTTGGTTTCATTTCGCAACCCTGCTGGTCAGGGGGCCTCTTTTTTGAGGACAAGATCAATCCCGGTTCAGGCCGCTGTTTCGTAGATCCCCCCTCGCCCCAGAACTCATTTCAGGAGCCTCACGGTGAGTGAGCACGACTACCTAGCGACCCAACTCAGGCCCCTCGCTGTGCCCGTTGATCAGCTCATTCTGCTGCCGGGCAACCCCCGCCGTGGTGACGTGGACGCCGTCGCGGCCTCCCTTGCGGCCTTCGGTCAGCGCAAACCGATCGTGGCCCGCAGTGACGGGACCGTGATCGCCGGCAACCACACCCTGCAGGCCGCTCGCTCCCTCGGCTGGACCCACATTGCAGTTGTCCAGACCGACGATGACGACGTGACCGCCAAGGCGTTCGCCCTCGCCGACAACCGCACCGCGGAACTCGGCGACTACGACCAGCAACTCCTGGCGGACCTCATCGGGCAAGTACAGGAGGTCGACGCTGACCTCCTCGCCGCCACCGGTTGGGACACCGACGCAATCACCACCCTGCTGGCCCAGATCAACGCGGTCGCTCCGCTGCCCACCGTGGCCGGTGACCCCGACGACGTACCCCCCACGGCACCCGCCATCACCGTCCTCGGCGACGTCTGGGTTCTCGGACCGCACCGCCTGGTATGTGGGGACGCAACCGTGCCGACCGTCATGGACCGCCTGATGGCCAACACCCTCGCCGACATGGTGTGGACCGACCCCCCTTACGGCGTGAGCTACGTCGGCAAGACCGCCGACGCGCTCACCATCGACAACGACAACCTCAACACCGACGACCTCCTGTTGTTCCTCAGCGCCGCGTTCACCAACACCCTCGCCGCCTGCCGGCCCGGCGCGTCGTGGTTCGTGGCCAGCCCACCTGGCCCGATCCAGCTCACGTTCCTCCAAGTGTTGGTGGCCCTCGACATCTACCGGCAAGGGCTGGTCTGGATCAAGGACCAGTTCGTGCTCGGCCGCTCCGATTACCACTACCGACACGAGCCCATCCTGTACGGGTGGGCACCCGGCGCGGCCCACCAACCCCCACCTGACCGCACCCAGGACAGTATCTGGGAGATCCCCCGGCCCAAGCGCAACGCCGATCACCCCACGATGAAGCCGGTGGCCCTCATTGAACGGGCCATCACGAACCACACCACCCGAGGTCAGGCCGTCCTCGACCCCTTCGCCGGGTCGGGCTCCACCCTCCTCGCCGCCCACGGGGTCGGCCGGGTCGCCCGCCTCATCGAGCTGGACCCCCGCTACTGCGACGTGATCTGCAAGCGCTACCAACTCGCCACCGGCACCCTCCCCATCGCGGAATCCACCGGCCGTGAACACGATTTCAGCGGGGTCTAACCATGCAACCCTCCCGCCCCCTCGGCGCCGTCGGCCTCGCCCTATGGCAGCGCCTATGGGCCACCACGGAACCCGACGACGTGCCCCCGGCCCTCATCGAGATCGTGCAGGTGGTCTGCGAACAAACCGACGAGAGCCAGGCCCTGCGGGTCGCGGTCCTCAAGGGGGGCGACTGGCGGGACCGGGTCGCGTTGCGAAAGCTCCACGACCAGATCCTGGAGGCCCTCACCCTCATCCTCGATCGACTGGTGCCCGCCCATGCCGATGACGCCGCCGACCAATGGCTTAGAAGCCTGTCCGCCCCGCTGGGCGACGGCCCGTAACCCCGACCGGCTCACCTATGGCGGCAAGGTCGCCGACATCGCCGAGGCCCTCGGCACCCCCCTCATGCCCTGGCAGCGCTACGTCGCGGACGTGGCCTTGGAGGTCGACCCCACTACCGGGCTGCTCGCCTACCGCACGGTGGTACTGACAGTGCCGCGCCAGACCGGAAAGACGGCCCTGCTTTTGGCGGTCTGGCTGCACCGCGCCATCGCGTGGCCCAACCAGCAGATCGCCTGGACCATGCAGTCCGCCAAAGATGCCCGGGAGAAGTGGGAGGACTCCCACGTCCCCACCCTGGAAGCCTCAAGACTGTGGCCGCTGGTCAAGACCGTGCGCCGCTCGAACGGCTCGGAGGCCATCATCTTTAAGAACGGTTCGATCCAGCGGCTGATGGCCTCCACCATCTCCTCCGGCCACGGCAAGGAACTCGACCTCGGCATCGTCGATGAAGCCTTCGCCCAGTCCGATGACCGCCTCGAACAGGCCATGAGACCCGCCATGCGGACCCGGGCGCAGCCCCAGATGTGGATCGTCAGCACCGCCGGGGACCCCTCCTCCACCTGGTTCCACGGCTGGGTCGACGCCGGCCGAGCCCACGCGGAGTCCGACCTACCCACCAGCCTCGCCCATTTCGAGTGGTCCGCCCCCGACGACGCCGACCCAGGAGACCCCGCGGTATGGCGAGGGTGCATCCCGGCCCTCGGCTACACCATCACCCAGCCCGTGATCGCCGATGAATACCGCGCCGCCACCGCCACCGAGGACGGCCTCGCCCTGTTCCGACGGTCCTCACTCAACCAGCGCACCAGCCAACGGGCGGACCCCCCCATCCCGCTCGACCTGTGGGACGCCTGCCAGGCCGACGCTGACCGCCCCCCTGACGGGCTCACCTGGGCCGTGGACGTGTCACCCAACCAGGCCAGCGCCGCCATTGCGGTCACCTGGCGCCGCCCCGACGGGGTTCCCCAGGTGCAACTCGTGGACTACCGCCCCGGTGTCGCCTGGCTCGCAGCCCGGGTTAGCCACCTCCGCTCCACCTGGGGCGGCACCTGGCTACTCGACGCCCGCGGCGCCTCCGGCTCCCAAGCGGCCGGCTGGCCCGGCGAGATCGTCACCCCCGCCAACGCCCGGCGGGCCTGCGTCGAGCTGGAGGCCGCCATCCACGCCCGCCAACTCGGCCACTTCGCCCAACCCGAACTCCGCGCCGCCCTGGAGGGGGCCGTCAAACGCCCCCAGGACGACGGAGGCTGGTCCTGGGCACGCCAACGCACCACCGTCGACATCTGCCCCCTCGTGGCCATCACCCTCGCCCACGGCGGACTCCTCAGCCCCCCGAACCCACCCGTCAAGAAGCGGGACCCCCTGATGGCCGTTTGGTGACCAGGCACCACCGAGCACCGTTTGACGAGCCGACGCTCCGCCGACCTCCGCTGGAGTCACTGCCCCACGTGTGCCGGCGGCAACAATGGCGTCGTGCCGCGGCCGAGACCCACGCTCCTGTACCACTTCACCCACGCCACGCACTTGCCGTCGATTCAGGACCAAGGGCTCGCATGCGATGCCGAAGCACAGGCGGGTCTGCTGACGGTGGAAGTCGGCCAGCGCTCTATCAAGGAGAGACGACGGAGGATCGAGGTTAAGACGCCGCCCTACGGCTGTGTAGCCGACTACGTGCCGTTCTACTACGGCACGAGGTCGGTGATGATGTACGTCATAGACAAGGGCCAGGTAGTCGAGTATCGAGACGGTCTTGAGCCCTTGGTCTACCTCGTCACGACCGTTGAACGACTCCTTGAGTTCGGCCTAAGCCTCGTCTTCACGGACGGGAACGCATCCGACCGGCTGACCCGCTTCACCAGCGAACTCGACGAACTCGACGGTTTGGTGGACTGGCCCCTCATCAGGACGCGGTATTGGGCGAACACACCGACTGATGGCGACCGGAAGCGCCGCCGCGCGGCCGAATGTCTCGCCCGGGGTCCAGTTCCATGGGAGGCATTCCAGGCGATCGCCGTCAAGTCGCGGTCGGGAAAGTCGCAGGTGGAAGCCAGCGTGACTCACCCCGACCCGACGGCTAGTGTCGTCGTACGGCCAGACTGGTACTACTAACGACTGGGAACGCTGTGGTGCGAGAAGGACAGGGCAGCCTACTCGAATCCCCAACCGAGGCACTCGTAAACACCGTTAACACGGTCGGGGTCATGGGCAAGGGAATAGCGCTGCAGTTCAAGCGCGCCTATCCCGACATGTTCAAGGCGTACACGGCAGCGTGTAAGCGGGGCGAGGTCGAACTGGGCCGAATGCATGTGTGGTCAACGGGCTCGCTCACTGGCCCCCGCTACATCATCAACTTTCCAACGAAGCGCCATTGGAAGGCGCGATCAAGGTTGTCAGACATAGCAGCCGGCCTCGGAGACCTAACCCGCGTCCTGATCGACCACGGCATCAAGTCGGTTGCGGTCCCTCCCCTCGGGTGCGGAAATGGAGGCCTCAACTGGGCCGACGTCCGTCCGATGATTCAGGAGGCCTTCAGTCGACTGCCCGATGTGGACGTCCTGGTGTTCCCGCCGGCCGGCGCCCCTGCTGCCATAGAAATGCGGACTGCAACGGAGCGTCCTCGGCTCACGCTCGGCAAGGCGGCCCTGGTCACGTTGATCTCCGAGTACGGGGACCGAGCGTTTGAGGTTTCCCTCGTAGAAGTGCAGAAGCTCATGTACTTCCTTCAGACCGCCGGGGAGCCGCTCCGCCTGCAGTACGCGAAAGGGCCTTACGGACCCTACGCAGACAATCTGCGCCACTCGCTCATATCGAGTGAAGGCCATTACCTGACAGGCTTCGGTGATGGCAGTAAGGAGGTCCCAGTAACGGAACCCCTGCGGCCGTTACCTGGTGCGCGCGAGGCGGCGATCCGGGTTATTGAGGATCATCCGGTGACAGCGGAGAGAATCGAACGAGTCCTACAACTCACGGACGGCTTCGAGACTGCCTACAGCATGGAACTCCTAGCGACCGTGCACTGGATTGCCACGCAAGACGCACCGCGGCACGCATCCGATGCCGAGACACTCGGTGAGCTTGTTAGGCAGTGGAGCCCCCGGAAGCGTGGACTCTTCGGTCAACGGCACGTGACGATCGTTTGGCAGCACCTCCACGACGAGAAGTGGATCTGAGTAGCCCCCCATGTGGGCCCTCGGCCCCTGGTGTGGGATAGGTCCCCCCGCATCAACTAAGAAACTGCAACCCGCTGCTCGCCATCTTGTGACCCCCCGTGTGAGCTAAGGGCTACGGTCCTTGGTGGTATGAAAAGAACGAATGAAACCGAGCGCGTTCGGCGTCACAAACGGGCTCTTCGCTTCCTGGGCACCCCGGCGGACGGGTCTCCGTGGGCCATCGGCCACGCAGGAAAGATCATCGTCGCCGGAGCACTCTTGTCGGCCCTCGTGCTCGTCTTGGGCCTGTTCGTGATGCCAGGGCCTTGGGGTTCGGACCGCATCACCCTGGACGCCGAGAAGGTGACTCAACTCACGCCCGAGCAGTTGGTGACCTACGCGAAGACCCTGAACGACGCCGAGAACGCTGTTCGTGACTCAGCACTCAAGATCGCCACCGGAGTCGCCGCGATCGCCGCCGCCTTCGTGGCCTGGGGTCGCATCGAACTCTCACGCAGAGAGGATCTCCGAGCCTCACGAGAGCACGTGTCTGAGCGATTCACGAAGGCAATCGAACAGCTCGGCAACGACCATCAGGACATACGGCTCGGTGGTATCTACTCCTTGGAAGGTGTCGCCCGGGACTCAATCGAGTACCGGTCCGTCGCCTTCGAGGTCCTCGCAGCGTTCGTTCGCGAGCACGCCGGAGCTCTTCTCAACGGGGCCGAAGGTGACACGGACCCCGAACCGGTCCGACAGCCGACCGACGTGCAAGCGGCGCTCACTGTGCTCGGACGACATAACCGGTACACCGATCCAAGAACAGATCATCTCTTCACTTTCGCTACACCTCACCGGACCGATCTACGCGCCGCCTATCTGGAGGGTGCAGACCTTCGGGGAGCGGATTTCAGAGGCACCCTCTTGCGTAGGGTGAACCTCAGCAACGCGCAGCTCGGCGAGGCGGATTTCTTCTTCGCCGACCTCACTGATGCGGACCTCACCGGCGCGGACCTCAGCGAGGCGAACCTCCCCGAGGCCAACCTCACTCGGGCCAACCTCACTCGGGCCAACCTCAGCGGGGCCAACCTCAGCGGGGCCATCCTCACCCGGGCGAACCCGCACGGGATGCACCTGGCGAACCTCACGTCGTACCTCACCCAGACGGACCTGAGTGGTGCGGACCTCCGCGGCGGGGACCTCCGCGGGGCGAACCTCCGCGGGGCGGACCTCCGAGGAGCGGACCTCCGCGACGCGGACCTCCGAGATGCAGACCTCACTGAGGCAGACCTCCGCAACGCGGACCTCAGCGGCGCGAACCTCACCGATACAATCGGAACCCATCCTTCGTAGTGCCCGGTAGTGGCCGCATAGCTAGTTTGTCACCCAAGCAGGGCGATGGACAAAGGTCCCGTGTGGCGGTCGCCGCCAGGCTGTCGAGGTTGACTATGTGTTTGAGCCAGCCGACGCCGCTCGCATCTGAGAGGTGCCCAAGGGGATGAGTCGTCTGGCTGTGTGATGACGACGAAGGGTCCGTCCGCCCGCCCGTCTGGTACGAATAGCGACCCCGAGTCCTGAACTGGTAGTGCCCAGCGGTGTGATACCGATGGTCGTTGCTACCAACGAACCTCTGGGACCGGTCGGTATGGAGGGTCGTGACCTGCGCCTTCGTTGAAACTGATCCCGCGCCGGGCGGAACGCGCTGAACGTCGATTCGCGTTAGCGCAGGCCAGTCCCCAAATGGGGCGTTGCTGCCGAGGTTGCTACCATTCCAGATGGTTTGGAACGACCGAAATACCCTTCCACCTGCACATATACCGCTCCGTATGTTCCAACGGCGGAATCCCCCCCGTTCCGCCACGGGTGTTCGTGGACGTTCACCGAATTCCACCGACATACAACCTTAGATGCTCTGAACAGGTCTTTCGTTGCCAGACATCCACCGGTGTCATAGCGCTGCGCAGCGCGCGTTGCTCCTCCGGTTGCTCCCTTTTTCGGGGTCGTGGCTCCCCGTGAAGGCTCGGTGTACCCCGGCGCCGATGGCTCCTGGCGGGCGACGTACGTTGCTCCCGGCAGCGCCAGGTAAAAAGGGATCACGACCACGCAGGTGCACGCGGAAGGAGTGGCCTGTTCACGGCACGACCGGTGTTCGGCATTGTTCTAACGTCGAACCGTGACTGACCTGGGGCCGGGGATCTACGAACGGCTCATCACCGAAGGGTTGAGAGCACAGCTCGACGAACTCGCCAAGATCCTGCCGATCGACGAGCGCTCGCTCAGTAGCGCAGACGCTTCCGACCGGATCGCTTGGCATGTCAGTCGGCAGGTTGAACGGGCGCTGCTCGATGTGAGTGACGAGCAGCGCGTGCAGGTCGGGCTTCAAGTCGCACGCGCGCTGCTCGATCGTCTTGGCGACCTGGTGCAGGTCGACCGGCAGGTGATGCTCGCAGACCCGCCGTCGGTCCTTCACGCCGTTCTCCGGCGTAACCCCGATGGGTCGCCAGCGCCGATCGCCGGGCCGCTCATCCCGCTGCTCGACACGACGCTGCTCACGAACGCGCCGGGTGAGCCGACCTTGTGGAGTCAGCTGCGTTCGGAGATCGAATCAGCAGACTCGATCGACGTTGTGATGGCCTTCATCCGACGAAGCGGGATCGGGCCACTGCTCGACTCATTGCGTCGTCACTGTGACGCCGGCAACGGGCTGCGCGTCCTCACGACCACCTACACCGACTCAACCGAGCGTCGGGCACTGGACCAACTCGTCGACCTCGGCGCAGACGTGCGCATCTCGTACGACCTCGGCACCACCCGCCTCCACGCTAAGGCGTGGGTGTTCCACCGGCGATCGGGCTTCTCGACCGCGTACGTCGGCTCCTCGAACCTCACGCACTCGGCACAGGTGACTGGGCTGGAGTGGAACGTCCGGGCGTCCGCTGCTCGAAACCCCGACGTCATCGCCAAGTTCGGCGCCGTGTTCGACAGCTACTGGGCGGCGAACGACTTCGTTCGCTACGACCCGGCCCAGTTCGACGACGAGCGAGAACGGGCCGGGCGCGTCGATTCCGGTCCTCGCGTGATCCTGAGTCCGATCGAGCTGCGCCCGTTTCCGTTCCAGGAGCGCCTGCTCGAACTCATCGAACTGTCTCGACAGCAGGGGCATCACCGCAACCTGCTCGTCGCCGCCACCGGCACCGGCAAGACGGTCATGGCAGCACTCGACTACGGAGCACTCCGTATCCGGCTTGGACGCGCACGGTTGCTGTTCATCGCCCACCGCGAGGAGATCCTCGACCAGAGCCTCGCCACGTTCCGGTATGCACTGCGAGACGCATCGTTCGGCGAGAAGTGGGTCGGTGGCGCGCGACCAACACGGTTCGACCATGTCTTCGCCTCGATCCAGAGTCTGCACGCTGGTGACCTCGACGTCTTGCCGCCCGATCACTTCGACGTAGTGATCGTCGACGAGTTCCATCACGCTGCCGCCGCCTCGTACAAACGAGTCCTCGATCACCTCGCGCCGGTCGAACTGCTCGGCCTGACCGCCACACCGGAACGCAGCGATGGCCTGCCGATCCTGCACTGGTTCGACGATCGTATCGCCGCCGAGCTACGGCTCTGGGAAGCCATCGACCAGCAACACCTCTCACCCTTCCTCTACTTCGGGATTCACGACGGCCTGGACCTGCGCGAGATCCCATGGCGCAGGGGACGCGGCTACGACATCGACGCGCTCAGCAACGCTTACACCAGCTCCGACGCGTGGGCACGCCTGGTCGTCCAGCAGGTTGTCGAGAACTCCGAGCCCTCGACGATGCGCGCCCTCGGCTTCTGCGTGAGCGTCGAGCACGCCCGCTTCATGGCCCATCACTTCAATCACCACGACATCCCGGCCGTCGCCGTCTGGGGCGACAGCCCTCGCGCCGAGCGAGAGGCCGCCCTGCGGGACCTGGCACACGGACGCATCCGCGTCGTGTTCTCGGTCGATCTGTTCAACGAAGGCGTCGACGTTCCGGCGGTCGACACGGTGATCATGCTGCGGCCCACGGAAAGCCCCACGCTCTTCCTGCAGCAGCTTGGTCGTGGGCTCCGCAAGACAACCGGCAAGTCGACGTGCACCGTCTTGGACTTCGTCGGCACGCACCGCAAGGAGTTCCGATTCGATCGCCGCTACCGGGCGCTGCTCGGCGGCTCTCGTCGAGATGTCGAGCGCGCTGTGAAGCTCCAGTTCCCGTTCCTCCCTGCCGGCTGCAATATGCACCTCGACGCGCTGGCGTCCGAGATCGTGCTGCGGAGCTTGCGAGACGCGATCCCAACGCGGTGGCCAGCAAAGGTGGATGAGCTTCGTTCGCTCCGCCGAGAGCGCCCCGACTTCGGACTCGGCGAGTTCTTGCACGAGTCGGGGCTCGATCTCGATGACGTCTACGACGGCAGCAAGAGCTGGTCGGATCTTCAAGAGGCGGCCGGTGGTGCCGTGCTCGCAAGGGGGCCGAACGAAACGGTAATCCGCCGAGCTGTCGGACGGCTCCTCCACGTCGACGATCGCGAACGCCTCGACACCTACCGCCGATATCTCGCATTACCCGACCCGCCGGCGACCGCAACTCTCCCCGAGCGAGAACGCCGACTTCTCCACATGCTCGCTGCTGCCCTCACCGATCGTGTGATCAAGGCGGACACAAACGTGCAAGAGGCGATCGACCTGCTCTGGGCGCACCTGCAGATTCGCGGCGAACTTGTGGAGCTGTTCGGAGTCCTCAACGGTCGAATCGACCACCTGCACAGTCCGCTCAGCACGCATCCGGAATGCCCGTTGCAGATTCACGCCAGGTACAGCCGGCTCGAGATTCTGGCCGCGTTCGGGCTCGGCAACGGAGCCAAGATCGCCGCCTGGCAGAGCGGCGTCTACGAGGCGAAATCGGCGAACGCCGAGCTACTCGCGTTCACGCTTGACAAGAGCAGCGGCGGCTTCTCCCCGACGACTCGCTATCGCGACTACGCGATCAGTCGCAACCTCATCCACTGGGAGAGCCAGTCGTCGACACGCGCTGATGGCCCGACCGGCCTGCGCTACCGGAACCAAGAGCGCGATGGACGCAGCATCATGTTGTTCACCCGTCTCCACGCCGACGACCGCGC
Source organism: Acidimicrobiales bacterium (assembly GCA_046155365.1). GTDB lineage: Bacteria > Actinomycetota > Acidimicrobiia > Acidimicrobiales > CAIXPF01 > CAIXPF01. The sequence continues at coordinate 17,676 of JBJXFH010000201.1, forward strand.
CTTTTGGTTCCTCGGCCCGGCTACCTATCGCGGCCACGTCGGCGAGCGGCCGATGGCGATCACATGGGAACTCGAACACCCGCTATCGGGTGACCTCTACCAGTCCTTCGCTGCTGCGGTGGCATGACCGACTCCGATGGTGGGCGTAGGAGGCGTGCTTGCGGGTGCGGCCCGGATCTCCAGGGAGGCCGTCAACCACCCACAGCGGCACCAGCAAGCGACGGCCCAACCGCACACACCGCAGCTCGCCGGCCCGGCCTGCCAGGAACGCTCGACACAACGAGTACACCAACGTCCGACCGACCCGATCCGGCCCGACGCCCTAGCCACCGGTGGCGACGCCGAGCGCGACAAAACAATGCGTACCAGTTGCGCCCGATGGCAGACCAGCCTATCCTTACTGTGCACCACATGTAAGGAGAGACCGTGGAGATCGCGGCGAGGCTCAGCTCCAAAGGACAACTGACCGTACCCAAGGCGGTGCGCGACGCGCTCGGCCTGGCCGAGGGCGACGATGTCGTGTTCCGAGTCGAGGGAACGCGCGCCATGCTCGCCCGCACCACCGACTTCTTGTCCCTCGCAGGAACGATCGCCGTGCCCGCCAACCGTCGCAACATCGCGTGGGACGACGTGCTGCGACGCACCCGCGCCAGCCGGGCCGCGGATCGCCGTTGAGCGCATTCGTTGACACCAACGTTCTGGTTCGGCACCTCACCGGTGAACCTGCCGACATGGCAGCGAGGGCCACCGCGTTCCTCGCTGCCGCCGACGAACTACTCCTCACCGACCTGATCCTGGCCGAGACGATCTACGTGCTCGAGTCCTACAAGGCGCCGCGACCGCAGATCGCTGACGCCATGCGGTCCCTCGTGGCCATGGACACCATGGTGACCATCGACCCCGCAACACTGCTCCGCGCCATCGAGGTCTACGAACTCGACCGAGTCGACTTCGCCGAGGCCTACCTCGTCGCACAAGCCGAGAGCACCGGCATCCGCAAGATCGCGTCGTTCGACAAGTCCATCGATCGAGTCAAGACGGTCACGCGAATCGAACCTCCCGCATTGCCGCTATGAGGTGGCGGCCACCGTAACTCCCGCGCTTACTGGCGGGTTGCGCCCCGCCAATGCGCTGACCGGGACAACCTCGATCCCTGCGCCCCCAACAACGAGCAGTGGCCCCCATCCAAACACAAGACCAAAACGGCGCCGGCGGGGGCGGCGGACTCTCCATACCCTGGCGATAGCTACACCCCGCTGGCCCGATCTCGTCGACTGTAGCCTCCGGGCAGGGCGGGCCCCACACGGCGAATCGGCGGACGTCGGGAGAGCCAATCGTCCAAACGGGTTGAATGGACCGGTGGGCAGAGGGCCCCGTGGCGGTACATGGCCAGGTGCGCCGTGGTGCGTGCTCGCTAAAGTGCCGCGTCATGAACGTATCCGGGCCGACCGTTGATCTCGCCGACCCGACGCTGTGGCAGCTTGGCGTGCCGCATGAGGCGTTCGACGCCGAGCGGGCCGAGGCACCGGTGCGCTGGAGGACCGTCGATCACCAACGCCACGGCATGGTGCCCGGCAGCGGGTACTGGTCCATCACCGGCTACGACGAGGTCCGCACGGCGCTGCACAACCCCACCGTGTTCTCCTCCCACGATGGCGGCATCCGCATGGAGGACCCCAGCGGCGCCGGCTTGTACTCCGATCGGTTGACCATTGTGGGCATGGACCCGCCGGTGCATGGCGGCTACCGGTTGGCGGTCAACCGCAACTTCGTGCCCCGGGTGATCGAGCGCCTCCGCCAGCGGGTGACCACGATCGCCGCCGACGCCGTGGATCGGCTGGCCACCGACGTGCACGAACGCAGCGGACCCACGCCGCACACCGCCGATCTGGTGGCACGGGTCTCCGCCGAGGTGCCGTTGTTGGTGATCGCGGACCTGCTGGGCGTGGAACCCTCCGATCGTGATCGGTTCCGGCAATGGACCGACATCGTGGTCAGCCCCGACGATCCCGATGTGGTCATCTCCCGCGCCGAGGTCATCGACGCCGTGCGGGCCTTCATGGCGTACGGCGCCGAGGTCCTGGCCGACCGTCGAGCCCACCCCCAAGACGATCTCATGACCGCCATCGCCTCTGCCGAGGTGGCCGGCGAGCCCATGGACGACGCCCACCAGGCCGCCATGTGGTTTATCTTTCTCATCGGCGGTAACGAAACCACCCGCAACGCCCTCACCGGCGCCGCCATCGCCTTCGATCACTTTCCCGAGCAGCTCCACGCCTTGCAGAGCGGCGAGCGGAGCTGGGCCGAGGTTTCCGAGGAGGTGTTGCGCTGGTGGTCCCCGGTCAACTATCTGCGTCGCACGGTGCATCAGGACACCGAGCTGGGCGGGGTGCCGATGCAAGCGGGCGACAAAGTGATGCTGTGGCTCACCGCCGCCAACCGCGATCCGTTGCAATTCATCGATCCTCACCGCTTTGACTTGAGCCGATCGAACGCCGGGGACCATCTGGCCCTGGGTCACGGCACCCACTTCTGTCTCGGCGCCCACTTGGCCCGCCTGGAGCTCGAGGTCACCTTGCCCCTGCTCTACGCCCGCCTCCCCGACCTGCAGCTCACCACCGCACCCACACGAGTTCGGGCAAACTTCATCAATGGAGTGAGCGCTCTGTCGGTATCCAGCCCCTCGGTTCGGGCCGCGAACCCCTGACACCCCTGAGAGCCGGTTGGGCAGCAGCCCTTAAGCTTAAGAAATCGCGGCCGCACTGAAAGCGCTCCGGGGGCTACCTGACTGAGCCGATCGGCCGCCGTCGGTCCTCAGCAAACATACTGTTTAGTATTCTTTCTTTATCGCGCGTAGAGTCGCGCGTATGTTCGATGGTGGTGCTAGTGTGGGGGCATGGCTGAGGCCCACAAGGATGTGCAGCAAAGCTCCCCCCCAGGCCGGCGGCGGGGCACCACCACCTCGGACTTCGGATCGGGCGCACGTGAGAACCACGATGCCACCCCGTTCTATCAACGGTTCCGGGCCCCGGAGTTGTCCACGGATGACACCGTGCTTGATCCGTTGCCGGTGCCGGAGCCGTTCATCTGCGGTGACGCTCGCCACATGGATCAGATTGCCGATGGGTCGGTGGCGCTGGTGGTCACCTCGCCGCCGTACTTCGCCGGCAAGCAATACGAAAACGAGTTGCAACGTGACGGCATCCCGTCTTCGTATCTCGAGTATCTCCAGATGCTCACTGACGTGTTCGCCGAATGTGTCCGCAAGCTGGAACCCGGCGGGCGCATCGCCGTGAACGTGGCCAACTTGGGTCGCAAGCCGTACCGGAGTTTGTCCGCGGACGTCATCGGCATCCTCGAACGCGATCTGGGTCTGTTGCTGCGGGGCGAGCTGATCTGGCAGAAGGCCGAAGGTGCCACCGGGTCCTGCGCCTGGGGGTCCTTCCGCAGCGCCGCCAACCCCGTGCTGCGGGACCTCACCGAACGGGTCATCGTGGCCAGCAAGGGCCGCTTCGATCGGGCCCGGACCGTGCGTCAACGGGCCGCCGCCGGGCTTCCCCATCGCAACACGTTGCCCAGTGAGGACTTCTTGGCGTTGACGCTTGACGTGTGGTCCATCCCACCGGAAAGTGCTCGTCGGGTGGGTCATCCGGCGCCGTTCCCGGTGGAGCTGCCCGAACAGCTGATCCGGCTGTACACGTTCGAAGATGATCTGGTGCTTGATCCGTTCATGGGCAGCGGATCCGCACTGCTGGCGGCGGCGGCGCTGAACCGACGCTTCGTGGGTTATGACCTGGACCCAGCCTATGTGGAGCTTTCCCGCCGCCGGGTGGAGGCGTTCCAGGCCGGGCCTCCCCCGCCGCAACCGCAACCGTTGACCAATACTGGCACCACCGCCACCGCCACCGCGAACAACTCCAACCACCCGGACCGCCCGGACGCCGTTGAACCTGTCGGCCCGGCGGAGGATCGCACATCGCTGGCGTCCACCAAGCTGGCCGAGGCGTCCCTGGTGGAGGCCGGGTTTCAGATCGTGAAACGCAACAAACGCTTGCGACGCAGTGGGGTGACGGTCAGCTTCGAGGCCCTCGACGGTGACGGGGGCACCTGGCTGTTCGATGTGTGCGGCGCCAACACCAGCCATCGCGGCGGTCTCACCCGTAGCGACGTGGTCTGGCGCAGCCTGGGTCGGTGCGCCGCCGCCGGTCCGGCCCGGGGGTCCACGCCGCTGGTACTGCTCAGCAGCCATCTCCCACGGCGTGGCACCGAGGCCCATACCGCGTTGCATGCGGCGGGATCCCCCGCGTTCTTCGATGCCATCGGTTTGCTCGACAGCGATGGATTGGACCGGTTGAGCCGCTACGCCAAGGGCTCCCAACGCCGGCCGCTAGCAGGATTCTGGAGCCTCAAGGAACTGCAAACTCCCTGACCGAGCGCCCCGGCCGGCCTGTTGCGGACCCGGCACCCACCGCTCGTGGCACCCGGCCGCTACCGTGCGGGGATGAGCGAGCTCACCCACATCCGGCCCGACGGCCTGGCCAACAACCCCGCCTACACCCAGGTGGTGGCAGCCCGGGGATCAACCACGGTGTACATCTCGGGGCAGGTGTCCCTCGACGCGGACGGCAACACCGTGGGAGCCGGTGATCTCGGGGCCCAGACGGCGCAGGTCATGGCCAACCTGAAGGTCGCGCTGGGCGCCGCCGGAGCCACCTTTGACGATGTCACCAAGATCACCACCTACGTGGTCAACTACCAACCGGCGGATCGGGCCGTGATCGCCGCCGCCCGCACCCCGTACTTCACCGCCGGATCGCCCCCTGCAAGCACCCTCGTGGGCGTGGCCGCGCTGGCGGCGCCGGACTGGTTGATCGAGATCGAGGCCATCGCCGTCATCGGCTGAGCTCGCTACACCTCGATGACGACTTTACCGATGTGGGCCTGCGAGCGGAGGTACACGTAGGCCGCAGCGGCGTCTTCGAAGGCGAAGCTGCGGTCAATGATGGGGTCGAGGCCGTTGGCGTCTATGGCGGCCACCATGTCAGCGAACATTTCCCGACTTCCCACATAGATGCCGCGCAAATCCACGCTTCGAGCCACCAATGATCGGGGATTCATCTCCCCGGCCATACCACTCAGCATGCCAATGAGGGCGATCTGGCCGCCGTAGCGGGTGGCGGCGATGGATTGCAGCAGGGTTCCGGCCCCGCCCACCTCCAAAATCACATCGGCGCCAGAGCCTCCGGTTTCCGCCAGCACGATGTCAGACCAGTTGGTATGGGCCTGGTAGTTGATGGTGGCGTCGGCACCGAGTTGCAGCATCCGCTCCAGCTTCTCTTCACTGCTGGAGGTGATGATGGTGCGCGCCCCCATCATGGACGCCAACTGCAACCCGAACACCGACACCCCGCCCGTACCAAGCAGTACGACGGTCTGCCCGGCCCGGACGGTGGCGCCCTCCACCAGCGCGTTCCAGGCGGTCAACGCGGCGCAGGGCAAGGTGGCGGTTTGGGCCGCGCTCCATCCCCTGGGCGCCCTGATGACCCCGTGTTCGGGCAGCACCACCAGCTCCGCCAGCATGCCGTCGATGGCCCCACCCAAGGCGCTGCGGTGCACATCAGCGGTGATGCGGCCGGCTGGCCAATCAGCAAAGAACGTGCCCGCCACCAGATCGCCCGGTGCAACGCTGCGGACCCCGTCGCCAACCGCCATTACCTCGCCGGCGCCATCGGACAACGGGATGATGCCGCTGCGACTGCTCCCGGCGATTACCAGATCCCGATAGTTGAGCGACGTGGCCCGCACCCGGACCAGCACCTGACCCGGGCCCGGTTGGGGGTCCTCGAGGTGGCAAAGCTCAAGAGGTTGGTCTGCGGAGCCGGTTAAGCGATACGCGCGCATGGTCGCAGCGTAGGGCCCACGGGCGTCGCGGCATCGGGATAAGTAAGGTCCGGCCATGGTCGAGGGCGCATCGCAACCGGACACGGTGTACCAGGTGTATGCCGTGAAGTATGGCGAGCGACAGGCCCGCAGACCGGAGCATTTCATTGGCGGTGATCGTCACGATGTGCCCATGGCCATGGATTATTTCGTGTGGGCGGTGGTCGGCCCGGACGGTACCTGGGTGGTGGATACCGGGTTCAGCCAAGCCGACGGCGAGGGTCGGGGGCGAACGTTCCTGCGCAGCGCGGCCGAGGGTTTGTCGCTGGTGGGTGTGGATGCCACCACCGTGCAGGACGTGATCCTGACCCATTTCCATTACGACCACATCGGCGGTTGGGACCAGTTCCCCAACGCCCGCTTCCATGTGCAGGATCGGGAGATGGCCTTCGCCACCGGACGGCACATGACCCGCGAGTCGCTGCGCCACGGGTTCACCGGTGAGCAGGTGGCGGCGCTGGTGACCCAGGTGTATCGGGACCGGGTGGTGTTCCACGATGGGGACACGGTGCTGACCCCCGGTTTGTCCCTGCACCTGATCGGCGGGCATACCGCGGGGTTGCAAGCGGTCCGGGTGCGCACCGGGATCGGCTGGATCGTGCTGGCTTCCGACGCCGCCCACTATTACGACCATCTGGACCAGAACCGGCCCTTCACCACGGTGCTGGACGTGGGCGCCATGCTCGAGGGACACGACACGGTGCGGCGGCTGGCCGATGATCCGCGCTGGGCCGTCCCGGGCCACGATCCACAGGTACTGCAGCGTTACCCCGCGGCCGGCCCGGGATTGGAGGGCATCGCCGTGCGCCTGGACGTCGCGCCGCAGTAATGGCAGCGGGGTAACGGCGGCGGGGGGCTCCGGTAGGGTCGGGGGCTCATGCTCTCCCAATACCGGGTTCTCGACTGCAGCGATCATCGTGGCCATTTCGCCGGTTTCATCCTGGCGTCGTTGGGCGCCGACGTGATCGATATCGAGGGGGCCGACAACCCCAATCGTCACCGCCCACCCGTGGCCCCCCACACCGCCACTTCCCTGGAATGGTGGGCGCTGCACCGGGGCCGGCGCGCCGTGACCTTCGAGCAGCTGGACGCCTTGCTGCCCACCGCCGACGTGCTCATCGAATCGGACGCCCCGGGATTGAACCTGAACCTTGACGAGTTTCGCCGGCGTCATCCGCAGCTGGTGACGGTGTCGATATCGGCATTCGGCAGCAGCGGACCCAAGGCGACCTGGCCGGCATCGGATCTGACGGTGGCCGCCGCGGGAGGGGCCATGGCGCTGACCGGGGACGAGGACCGGGCCCCGGTGCGCACCACCGCTCCCCAGGCCTGGTTGCACGCCGGGGGTGACGCGGCCTGTGGGGCACTGTTGGCGTTGGAGCACCGACGGCATAGCGGGCTGGGCCAGCATGTGGACGTGTCGGCGCAACTGTCGATCATGCAAGCCGCCATACCGGGTGGTTTGCTGGCACCCAACGGGAATCCGTCGCTGGGACGCATCGCCGGCGGCATCGCCTACGGGCCGTTCCGGTTGCAGTTCGTGTATCCCGCCGCCGACGGTCACGTGTCCATCACGCTGCTGTTCGGGGACACCATCGGTCCCTTCACCGCCCGGCTGATGCGATGGGTGCACGAGGCCGGCCATTGCGACACGGCACTGCGGGACCTTGACTGGGTGGGGTTCGGTACCGCCCTGTTCACCGATCCCGCCGCCCCGGCCCGTCTCGAAGAGGCCAAGGCGGCGCTGACCAAGCTGACCCGCAGCCTCACCAAGGCCGAGTTGTTCATCCAGGCTCAACAGCGGCGTTTGTTGCTGGCGCCGGTGGTGACCATCGGCGAGTTGGTGGCGTCGGAGCAATTGACGGCCCGGGGGTTCTGGGAAACGGTCGAGGATCCCAACCTCGGCCCGGTTCTGTGCCCCGGTGCCTTCGCCCGGTTCTCCGCCACCCAACCCGCGCCCCTGGCCCCACCCCCCCTGGCCAGCCCGCCGACCCCGACCCCGACCCCGACCCCGCCTGCCCTCCCGAGCGTGCCCACCCTTGCGAACGCCCTGACCCCCGGGACCGACCCGACCCCACCGAACCCTTCCCCGGTAGCGACGAGCGGGTTGGCTACGGCTCGGGCCGCGGTGCCGCTTACCCGCCGGCCCGACCAGGACCGGACCGAGGCCCTGGCCGGACTCAAGGTGGTGGACTTCACCTGGGTCTATGCCGGCCCGCTAGCCACCCGGGTGTTGGCCGACTACGGGGCCACAGTGGTCAAGGTGGAGGGTCCCAACCGGCCCGACGCCGCCCGGGGAGGCGGGGGGGCGCTGAACGGCGCGCTGGACCCGGAATCCTCGGTGCAGTTCGGCAGCTTCAACGTGAACAAGCTGGGCGTCGCGCTGGACCTCACCACCGCAGAAGGCCGGGCGGTGGTGGAGGACCTTGCCCGCTGGGCCGACGTGCTGATCGAGTCCTATACGCCGGGAGTCATGGATGCCTGGAACCTGGGGTGGGAGCGGCTGCGCCAGATCAACCCTCAGCTGATCATGGTCAGCACCAGCCTGATGGGTCAGAGCGGACCGCTGGCAAGCTTCGCCGGTTTCGGCAATCTCGCCGGGGCGGTGACGGGGTTCTACGAGCTCACCGGCTGGCCCGACCGCTCCCCCGCCGGTCCCTTCCTGGCCTACACCGACTACCTGGCGCCCCGGCTCACGGTGCCGGCCATCCTGGCGGCGCTGGCCTGGCGACGCCGTCACGGCGTAGGTCAGCACATCGATTTCTCCCAGGCCGAAGCAGCCATCCACTTCCTTTCCAGCACCATACTTGAGAGTACGGTCAATGGGGTCTCGCGCCGTCGGGCCGGGAACGCCGACCCCCACCTGGCCCCCCACGGGGTATACGCCAGCACCGGCACCGACCGATGGCTGGCGGTGGCCTGCGAGACCGACGCCCAGTGGTCAGCCCTGGCGCAGGTGCTCGACCGGGGCGACCTGGCCGGCCTGAGCACGGCCGAGCGCCTGGCCCGCCAGGACGAACTGGATCAGCTGGTGGCCGGTTGGGTTGCCGATCGCAGCGACGCCGACGGTGAGGCGGCGCTGATCGCCGCCGGCGTGCCGGCCCACCGGGTGCAGAACAGCCCCGAACTGGCGGCCGATCCCCAAGTGGCCCATCGAGGTCATTTCCTCACCGTCCCCCACCCAGTGCACGGCACCATGGTGGTGGAGGCCGCCCGCCAGCAGCTGTCGCGCACGCCGGCGTTAGCCCGGCGGGCCGGACCCACCCTGGGCGAACACACTCACCAGGTGCTCACCGAGCTGCTGGCCTACACCGACGAACAGATCGCGTCGTTGGCCATCGCCGGCGCCCTCGGTTAGGTGCAGGCCACGCTCAGCGAGATTTCGAGGTCGGTTTCCGATGAATGCGGTCCGCGCCGGTGGGGACCATTTCGACTCTGGCGGTTTTTGGACACGGCTCTCGGCGCACGGCCCCTTTTTGTCGACGCAACGAGGCGGGTTGGCCACACAACGTCGAAGATCCGGCGTCTTTGGGAAAGGTCCGTGTCCAAAATCCGCCAGAGTCTTTTCGCTTCAGTAGATTTCATATCATTTCACCCTGCAACGGGCCGCGAGGGCAGCCCGGTGCCCGGTGGCGCGTGCCCGTCCTATGGTTGCTCGTACAAACCCGTGCGTCCGCCTCGACGCACCGGTGGCGTTGGGGGCTGACGCAACAATGCTTGAGGGATA
>JBJXFH010000002.1:0-32750 GCA_046155365.1 Acidimicrobiales bacterium
GACGCCAGGATCTGGGTGCGGTTCTCCAGGTCGATGCCGGCGGTCAGCGAGCCGGTTTCGAGGTTGGACCACATGACCTCCTTGGTCATCCACACCCCGAACGGCGAGTTGGCTTTGATCCGTTCGGCCACCGCCAGCGCCGCGTCCATCAGTTGCTCATGGGGAACGCACTCGGTGACCAGGCCCAGCTTGTCCGCTTCGGCGGCGTCGAACACCCGCCCCGTCAGCAGCAGCTCCCAGGCCCGGGAGGCGCCGATGAGCCGGGGCAGCATCCAGGACACGCCGATGTCGCAGCCGGACAGGCCCAGGCGCACAAAGGCGGTTCCGAAGCGGGCGTTGTCGGCGCAGACCCGGATGTCCGACGCCAAGGCCAGGGCGAACCCGCCGCCGGCGCAGGGCCCGTTGATGGCGCTGATCACCGGCTGGCGCAGATCCCGCAGCCGGGGCACCAGGCTGGCGATGAACTGCTGCACGGCCATGCCCTGCTGTGGGGTGCCCAGGTTCTCGGTGCCGGGGATCGTGCCGAAGCCGGTCAGGTCCAGCCCGGCGCAGAACCCCCGACCGGCGCCGGTGAGGATCACCACCCGGCAGTCATGGTCGGCGTCGATGCGGGCCAGTGCCTCGTGCAACTCCCGAACCAGGTCATAGGTAAGGGCGTTGAGCTTCTCGGGCCGGTTGAACGTCAGCTGGGTGACGCCCTCCGCCGGGGAGCTCACCAAGATGTTGGGGTCGGTGGGGTTGCTGTCACTCATGTGAATCCTCCGAAGTTGAGGGCCAGGCCCGGGCAGTGCCACTCGTGGGCGTAGAGCGTGCCCTTACCCGACGCGGTGATGTACGCCGTGGTCAGATCGGGCCCGCCGAAGCAGATGTTGGTGATCATCGGGTCACCGCCGGGCACCGGGATCACCGCCCGGACCGTACCGTCGGGGGCGATGGCGGTGATGCAGCCGGTCATGAGAGTGGCCACGCAGACGTTGCCCTCCGAGTCCACCGCCAGCGAATCCAACCGGCCGATCCCGCCCACGTTGCCCAACATGGTGGCCGGGGCCGAGGTGGAGGAGATCTGCGGGCCAGCGGCGCGGGTCACACCGGGGGCGTCGAGCTCCCAGAACCACACCCGGCCGGTGGCGGTCTCGGCGTAGTACAACCGATCCTCCGCCGGGGACAGGCCGATGCCGTTGGGGGTCAACAGAGGATACGCCACGGTATGGGCGGCGCCGTCAGGGGCGACGTAGTACACCGCCCCCCGGTCCATCTCATCGGCCCGACCCTTGCCGAGATCGGTGAAGTAATACCCACCGGTACGGTCAAAGACGATGTCGTTGGGACCCCGCAGCGCCCGACCGTCAACCTCGGTGTGCACCGTTTCCACCACGCCGGTGTCGATGTCCACCCGTTGGATGGAACCACCCACGTAATCAGCCGGTTGGAACCCGGGCAGCTTCAGCCCGGCCCGCTCGTGCCACTCGAAGCCACCGTTGTTGCAGATGTACACCTTCCCGTCGGGACCGAGGGCGGCACCGTTGGGCCCACCACCGGTTTCCGCCACCACCTCGGTGCTGCCATCGGGCCGGCAGCGGGTGAGCGTGCCCCGGGCGATTTCCACCAGGAGGACGTCGCCACCGGGCAGGGCGATGGGTCCTTCCGGAAAGCGCAGACCGGTCGTTATGACTCGCACGGACAATCCCCCATTGGTCCAGGCCGGGGTGGCACCGCGGCGGCGCTGACCTTAATGGGGGAGATCCCCGATCACCGAAGTTAGGGAAGGCTCGAAGATGGGCACATCAGGAGCCAGCGGCTCACCAACGGGCAAGACCCTCCCGGGCACTTGCCAAGCACAGAAGGAACACCATCATGGAGCGGACCCCCAGCCTCGCCGAACTTTCCTCCCGAGCCGATCGCATGCGTCGCTGGGCTCTCACCGCACCGGCCCCCCTGGCCACCGCCTATCGCCGGCGGGCCTGCGAACTGGAATTGTTGCTGGCCATCACCGCCCCCGAAGCCATCGGACACGCCGCCTGATCGATGCGCCCCCATGATCGATGTCCCGGCCCGAACGCCCCGCAGCGGTACCGACGGCTCACCGCGGGGCGACCGGGTACGGTCGATTGATGACCAACTGGGCCCGGATCGAACGCCACCGCCTCTGCGACCTGTTCGACGAGGTCGGACCGGACGCCCCCACCCTGTGCGGGGACTGGCGCACCCGTGATCTGGCCGCCCATCTGATCCTGCGGGAATCCCGACCTGATGCCGTGCCCGGCGTGTTGTCCCAACTGGGACCCCTGCGGCGCCACACCGAGTCCGTACAACGAAAACTTGCCGATCCGGCCCTTGACTGGACCGCCACCGTGGAGCGAATCCGCCAGGGCCCGCCTCGCTGGTCCCCGATGCGGATCCAAGCCGTGGATCGGCTGGCCAACACCGTGGAGTTCTTCGTCCATCACGAAGACGTGCGGCGCGGCGGGAACCGAGCGGCCAACGCCGACGGTGCTGAGCCCACCCCGACCGCACCCCGCCAACTCGAAGCTGATCTGACGCGCACCCTGACCGCCGCCCTCCGCCGCTTCGGCGCCCTGCTACGGCGAACCCCTGCGGCATTGGAGCTGCGTTTGCCCGACGGTGACGTGATCCTGCGCCGCAAGGCCCATCGCAGTGGACGCTCGGGTGAAACGGCCCCTCCGACCACCGACGGCGGCGGGACCGTGGTGGTTCGCGGCCAAGCAGGCGAGCTGGTGCTGTTCGCCTACGGTCGTCAGGCGGTAGCCGCGGTGACCATGACCGGCGACGACAGCCAGATTGCCGCGATGCGCCTCGCCCCCCTGGGGATCTGACGGCTGTCCCCTTCCCCTCGACACCGAGGTCGTTACGCAAGCTCAAGGTATGATCCTTTCGTAAGGTCGCATCGACGAAAGGATCCCTGGTGCCGGAGCTGGTGGACGTCGTGTGGGAAGGCGGTGGCTACGGCGCCAGGCGGGACCGTCAGTCATTCCGCTTTCAGGCCTTCGTTCCCGACACCATCGCTGATCGGGATCATCCACTGGCCAGCAAAGCCGCAGACGCGGTGGCGCAGGGCACCGCCGCGTTGGCCTCTCTGGGAGGGGGCAAACCCGGCCATGATCTGGAGGCTCTGGCCACACCGTTGCTGCGGGCGGAAGCGCTGGGGTCCTCTTTCATCGAGGGCTTGCGGGCATCAAACCGGCGAGTGGCCCTTGCTGCCTACGAACCGGTGGCCGCGGACGTGACCGCCAGGGCGGTGTTGGGCAACGTGCGTTCGATGGAACGTGCCGTAGAGATCGGCACCGAGCATCGGGCCTTCACCACTGCGGACCTCCTTGACCTCCATCGGGTGCTACTGGAGGGCACCTCCGAGGCCCGTTTCGCCGGCGTGGTCCGTACCGGGCAGAACTGGATCGGCGGTCGAGGGGTCAGCCCACGCGACGCGACATTCGTGCCCGCCCCGGCGGATCGGGTGCCGATGCTGCTGGAGGATCTGGTGGCCTTCGTCAACCTCGATGATCTGCCGGCGGTGGCCCAGGCCGCCATCGCGCACGCCCAGTTCGAGACCATTCACCCCTTCGGGGACGGCAACGGGCGCGCCGGTCGTTGCCTGATCCACGTGATCCTGCGCCGCCGCGGGGTTGCCACCGCAGTGGTGCCGCCGGTCAGTGTGGTCCTTGCCACCGACGCTCGCCGCTACATCGCCGGGCTCACCGATTTTCGAGAGGGGCGAACCGACGATTGGGTCGGAGCCTTCGCCGACGCTGTGCGTCTGGCCGCCACCGCGACCGACCGGCTCTCCGGCGAGATCGACGATCTGATGTCGGCATTGCTCGAACGGGCAGGGTGGCCCCGCGCGGACTCGGCGGCACGAAAGATCGTCCTGGGGCTGGCGGCCCATCCGATCCTCAGCGCCGACATCGTCGCCCAGCTCTACGGTGTCACCCCCACTGCGGCCCGTGGCGCGCTCAACCGTCTGGAAGCGGCGGAGGTGCTGGTCCCGGTGCGGGTTGGTCGCCGGCGGGATCGGGAGTGGCTCAGCGACGAACTCTTCCAACTGCTCGACCGCTTCGAGCAAACCGTGGGCGGATCGGACTGATGCCAGCCGTCCTCAGGGTCTAGGTGGCTGGTGCGAAGTGGCCCGGCCGGCCAAGGCCGCAAGGCCACCCTTGATCAGGCCCGGGGGTGGGCGGCGTTGTGCTCCCGGATGGCCTTCATGATGCCGGCGCCGGCTTGTTTCATCAGCTCGGTGTTGTTGGCCCGCAGCATGTCGGCGGAGCGTTGCACCGGGGTCAGCAGGCCCTGGATGCGGGGGATCACGTAACGGGCGAACAAGTCATAACTGCGCATGGCCTGCTCATGGTTGGCCCAGTCATGTACGAAGCCCACCAGGGTGCCGAAGCCACCGGCCAGCTCCGACAAGCGAGCGATGGCCTCCACCGCGTCATCGGGGGTGCCGATGATGGCCCCGCCCCGGTCCACCATCTTGTGGGCGAACCCCTTGGGATCTTCCACCCGCTCCGCACCGGGCCGGGCCAGCACGTCCACGTTGTAACCGTTGTGCCAGTGGAGCAATCCATCGTAGATCTCATCGAAGGCCTGCTGACGGGTTTCAGCCAAATGGAACGGCATCATCACCCGCCAGTTGTCCCGGCTGATCTGGGTGCCGTACTCCTCGGCGTAGGTTTCCGCCCAGGACCATTGGGTGGGCAGCGCCTGCAACCCCTCCTCGGAATAGGAAGCCACCGAGATCACGCTCAACCCGTGCTTTCCGGCCAATTTCATGCCGCTGGGCGAGATGGACACCGCGGCCACCACTTCCAGTTTCTCCTGCACCGGACGGACCTGGAGATATCCCTCATTGAGGTCATACCAGTCGGTCTTGAGCGTGACCGGATCGGGACTGTGGAGCAATGGCATGATGGCGTCAAGAGCCTCGTCCTGACGGTCACGCAATACCACCGGATCAATACCGAAGGTCCGGGCGTCTGAGGGCAACGCGCCGGGCCCGGTACCCAGGATGGCCCGACCGCGGGACAGGTGGTCCAACATGGCGATGCGGCCAGCGGTGTTATAGGGGTGGTGGTAGGGCAGGCTCACCACGCCGGTGGCCAGCTTGATGCGATGGGTCCGCTGCGCCGCCGCGGCCAGGAACATCTCGGGATGGCCGATGGTCTCCCACCCGCCGGAGTGGTGCTCGCCCACCCAGACCTCGTCGTAACCCAGTTGGTCGAGATGCTCGATCAGCTGCAGATCCCGCTCGAACTGCAGCGTCGGATGCTCGCCGACGGGATGGTGGGGGGCGATGAAGGCCCCGAATCGCATGCGCGCCATGTCATTCCTTCCGGCGTTTGCTTCAACGTCGTCATCCCGGCCCAGTTGACGGCCGTGTCAAGAGTGTTCAATGGTACCGGCGGCCGACATGGCGGACCAAGCTGCCCCACCCGGCCCGCACCCCGGGAGCAACCGCCGTCCATGGGTGGCTAGGTTCCGGGGCCATGTCACGCCTTGCGGGTTTACCGCCCGAGCAGCAGAACCCCGAGCAGCGCGCCACCTATGACGCCATTGCCGGTGGGCGTCGGGCCAGTGCCACCACCGGACTGGTGGGGGCGGACGGGGCCCTCGTCGGCCCGTTCAATGCCTGGGTCCACCTCGGCGCAGTGGGGGGCAAGATCCAAGCGGTGGGTGAGGCCATGCGCTTCGAGCTGACCGTGGATCGGCGCCTGGCCGAGCTGGCCATCTTGTGCGTGGCCCAACAATGGCGGGCGCAGTTCGAATGGTGGGCCCATGCCCGCATGGCGGCGCAGGCCGGCCTACCGGACGCCATCATCGAGGCCATGCGGGTTGGGAGCCCGCCGCCGCTGCTGGAACCGGCCGACGTGGCGGTGCACGCCCTGGCCACCGCCCTGGTGGGTCCGGACCATCGCATCCCGCAGGACGTGTATCAGCAGGCGGTGGCGCTACTGGGCCAGACCCAGGTCATCGAGCTGGTCAACCTGGTGGGGTACTACTGCTTGGTGTCCTGCGTCCTCAACGGGTTCGCGGTGGCCCTGCCCGACGGCGTCGCCGCACCCTTCGGCCCCGAGGCGGTCCGCTGATGAGCGCCACCCGCATTGTGGGTCTCACCGGCGGCATCGGCTCCGGGAAATCAACCGCCGCGGCGCAGTTCGCAGCCCGTGGTGCGGTGGTGGTGGACGTGGACCGCATCGGCCGGGAGGTGGCCGAGGTGGGCGGTCGAGCTCATGACGCCTTGCTGGCCCGGTTCGGACCCACCATCGTGGGCGACGGCAAGCTGAACCGACCGGCGCTGGCCGCCTTGGTGTTCGGCCATCCCGACAACCTGGCAGCGCTCAACGCCATCTCCCATCCCGCCATCAACGAGGTCCTGCGAGAAGCAGTGGCGGACGCCCCGGCGGGGTCGGTGGTCATCTTCGATCAGGCGGTGCTGGTGGAAAGCGCCATTCTGGGACGCTGGGGGGACGGGCCGAACGAGGGCTACCAGGACGTGATCGTGGTGGAGACCCCGCTGGAGGTCCGGGTGGAGCGGCTGGTGTCCCAACGCAACATGGCCCCCGAGGATGCCCGGGCCCGCATCGCCTCGCAGGTGTCCGATGAGCAACGCCGGGCGGTGGCCCGCTGGGTGATCAGCAACGCCGGCGACCCCGCCGCCCTGGCCGCTGAGGTGGACCGGGTCTGGGCTGAGCTCGGCGGTTAGCCGCGCTCAGGTGCCCGCTCAGGTGCGCTGGTCGGGGTGAGTGGCAGCATCGGACGGGCTGGCTCCGGACCCCTCCGCAGCCCCGGAAGCGGCGGCGTCGGCGTGGGTCTCGTTGCGCCGGAGTTGCAGGCGGGTCACGGCCCGGCCGTCCACCTCGGTGACCTCGATATCCCAACCCTCCAGCGTCACCTGGTCTCCCAGCGCCGGCACCCGACCCAGCCGCTCCATCACCAGACCGGCCACGGTGGCGTACTCCCCCGCGGGCAGCTCAACACCCAGATCCACCAGGTCATGCACCGGGAACCCGCCCACCAGATCCATGCTGCCGTCGGGCCGGGTCACCACCGCCGCCAGGTCCCGGTCGGTCTCGTCGTAGATCTCCCCGACGATCTCCTCCAGCAGGTCCTCGAGGGTCACGATGCCCTCCACGCCGCCATGCTCATCGATGACCAGGGCCAACTGTTCCCGGCTGGCGCGCATTTCCCGCAACGCCGCCAGTACCCCCAGTGTCTCGGGCAGGGCCAGCGCCGGATGGGCCAACTCCCCCGCGGTGCCGGACTGTCGCAGCAGATCGTGCAGGTGGACGATCCCCACGGTGTGATCCAGGCCGGCCTCCACCACCGGCGCCCGGGAGTGACCGTTCGCCGACAGCAGATCCAGCGCCTCCTCCGCGTCCATACTTGCAGGTATGGTGACCACTTCTCGGCGGGGTCGCAGCACCTGTCGAAGGGAGCGCTCGGCCACCTCCAGGGCTCCCTCCAGCAGGCTGCGCTGGTCCGGGCTGAGGGTCTGCGCCGAGGAGACCAGGTCCCGCAAGTCGTCCTCGGTGACTTCCTGGCGGGCCTTGTTGGGGTCCACCCCGAACAGCCGGACCACCAGGTCGGTGCTCTTGCCCAGCAGCCACACCACCGGCCGGAACAGGGCGAACATGGCGCCAATGGGCCGGGCCGCCAACAGCGCCAACCGCTCGGCTCGTTGCAGGGCGATGCGCTTGGGGGCCAACTCTCCCAGCACCAGCGTGAGGAACGTCAAGATCACCGTCACCAACACGATGGCCACCGGTCGGGCCGCCCCGCCGAGAAAGGCCAACGGCCCCGTCAGCGGTGTGGCCAGCGACACGGCAGCGGTGGCGGAGGCCAGGAACCCCGCAGCGGTGATGCCCACCTGGATGGTGGCCAGGAACCGGTTGGGGTCCCGGGTGAGCTGTTCCAGCGCCCGGCCGGCCCGGCCTCTACTGGACAGGCGGGCGACCCGGGCCTCGCCCAGGGACAGCAGCGCCATCTCGCTGGCGGCGAACAGGGCGTTGAGCAGGATCAGCACCGCAACCAAGCCCAGTTGCAGGGCGATACCTGACATCGCCGCTGAGGCTAGCGCTGGTCGGTCCCTTGCGTCAGGGACCCTCCACGATCGCCCCTGCACCATCGGACGCGTCCCCGTCGGGGTCTCGGCTCAACGAGGCGGCGATGGCTTGCAACATGGGCCCCTCCACAAGGTGACCAACATTGGCGATGACCTGCATCGAAACGCCCAACCGGCGGGCCAGCGCCTCGCCGTGGGCTACCGGCACCACCGGATCGGCGGCTCCGTGCAGGACCACAACCTGCGCCGGCGCGGACCCCGACAGCGCGGGTGTGGACGCCGCAATCGGGGTGGACGGTGCCTGGTCAATCGGTGGGGCGGCCAACCAGTGGGCCCAGTAGGGATCATCGGGGTTGAAGCCGTGGGTCAACCAACTCTGCACCCGGTGCCGCAGCGGTTGCCCGTCCACCGGGCCGGGAGCGCCACGTTCAGCGGCCACCTCCCGGCTCACGGCCCGCAGCAGATCGGTGGGACCACCGAGCCGGCGTCGCATCACCAGCGCCACCACCACCGGCTCGGTAGGCCCGGCCATGGTGGGATCGGCGAACCACGGCGAGCTGCCCACCAGCACCAACCGTGACGGTCCCAGGCCCGCCAGGTCCGGGTCCTGCGCCGCCCGCGCCGCCACCCAACCCCCCAGGCCCACCCCGACCAGCATCAGCCGAATCGATGGCCCCGCGGTCATCCCCAGCGCGCCGGGACCAGCAGGCGCTCCGGGTTCGACAGGTTTCGCGCTCGCAGCAGGGCCGACGAGCGCAGCAGGGTCGGCAGGGCCGGCGGGTTCGGCGGGTTCGGCAAGTCCGCCAGGCACGGACGGCGGCGGCGCCAGCACGTGACGGCACAGGGCAACCAGATCGGCGGCCATCGCCTCCGCCGCGCCGGCCACCTCGGCGACGCGGTCCGCCGCCGCGGGGGGGACGCTGCGGCCCTGGTGACGCCAGTCGAAGCGGACCACGGTATGGCCCTGCGCGACGAGCTCGTCAATCCATTCCAGGGGCCAATAGGCGGCGTTGCGGCCACCGGGCGAGCACAGCACCACCAGCGACGAGGCCGGCCCGGACCATCCGGCGGGGTGGCGCTGGAACCAGACCCCGGCGCCGTCGGGCCGCTCCAGCAAGCCCGAGTGCGGGTCTGCGGTCAGCGGCACCACGGCAGGCGGCGGCACCACGGCAGGGGGCGGCGGGGGCATCGGGCCACCACGGTACCCGTGACCGGCCCCGGCGCGATCGTCACGATACGGGCACCCCGGCATCGGACACCGCAGCCCGGGCCGAGGTGCTTGACTCTGCGGGCACCGGGCCGACCGCGGGCCGGATGAGGAGAAGGGTTCGACACATGCGCATCGCCATCGCCATCGGGGGCGCCGCTTCAGGTCGCCGCAACGACTGGGAGGAGCAGGTCAGCTTCGTGGTCGAGGCCGAGCGGCTGGGGGTCGACGTGGTGTGGTCCGCGGAGGCCTGGGGGCAGGACGCGGTGGTGCCATTGGCGTTCCTGGCGGCGCGCACCGAACGGCTGCAGCTGGGCAGCGGCATCGTGCAGATCTCCGCCCGGGTTCCGTCGATGACCGCCATGACTGCCATGACGCTGGCCACGGTGTCCAACAACCGCTTCATCCTGGGTCTGGGCGCCAGCGGCCCGCAGGTGGTGGAGGGCCTCAACGGGTTGCCCTTCGCCCGACCGTTGGAACGCCTCCGGGAGCATGTGGACATCGTGCGGTTGGCCTTCGCCGGCGAGAAGCTGGTTTACGACGGCAAGCAGTACGTGCTCCCCCGCCCCGGCGGTGAGGGCAAGGCGCTGCGGCTGGCCCAACCGGCCAACCCCAACATCCCCATTTACCTGGCCACGCTGGGACCCAACGCGCTGCGCTACACCGGGCAGGTGGCTGACGGTTGGGTGGGCACCTCGTTCATTCCCGAGGCCGCCGATGTGCTGGTGGGACCCATCGCCGAGGGGGCCGCTCTGGCCGGGCGGGACCTGACCAGCATCGATCTGCAGGCCGGCGGCTCCGTGGCGTTCGGTGATCGGGCCCAGCTGCTGGACCGCTTCCGGGGTGGGGTGGCGTTCCCGGTGGGGGCCATGGGATCCCAGCGCAACAACTTCTACCGGGAGGCCTTCGTGCGGGCCGGCTATGGCGATGCCTGCGCCGAGATCGCCCAGCTGTGGCAGGACGGGCGCCGGGAGGAAGCCACCGCCCGGGTCCCCGATGAGATGGTCATCGGCACCACGCTGGTGGGCGAGGATCAAGAGGTCACCCAACGCATAAACGCCTACCGCCAGGCGGGGATCACCACCTTGCGGGTGCAACCCGAGGGCGCCACCGTCACCGAACGGTTGGACACCCTGGCCCGGGTGGTGGACCTCATCCGGCGCGGCGACGGGCCGCGCTGAGCAGAGCAGAGCTGAGCTGAGCTGAGCGGGGGCGACCGGGTGCGTTACGTCGGGTCAGTGACCGTCGTCGGCGGGTGCGGGGGTTTCGGCGTGATCATCGGGCCCGGCAGTGGTTGTGGTGGAACCCGGCGCAGTGGTGGTGCCGTGCTCGTCCTTGGAGGTCTCAGCGGTTTTGGAGGTCTCAGCGGTCTGGGATGTGTCGGCCGACTTTGACGTGTCCGCAGCGTGGGCCTTGTCGACCGCGCCCTCAACCGAGGTCACCTTGTCCACCTCCACCACCACCCGACGGTCCTCGAGGGGCTGGGTGGGACGGCGGCTGTCGGGGTGGCGGGCCACGAACCGGGCGACCTGCAGGTTCGACATCTGCTTGGGGGTCAGCATCAGGTGCCAGCGCACGTGCTCGGCGCAGGGCGGGGTAGTGAGCGAGCCGTTGTAGCGAACCATGGTCCGGTTGGCCGGGAGCAGGTCGGACGGATCAAGGGGTTTGATGCCCTCAACCGGCTTGGTGACGTCGGGCAGATGGTCGAAAATCGGCGCCAGGGTCTCATTGAGCGCCCCTCGCTGCACCAGCACGCCCACCACCGCCAGTTCACCAGCCTCGCTCTTGTGGACCAGGTGATATTCCAGCGGGTAAGCGGCCTCGCCCAGAGTGTGTTCGCTGGGGGCGTGGAAGTGGAACTGCAAGAGCTTGAACGGCACCCCGTCGATGACCATTTCCCCGGCGTCGTCCAGGTTGACCTGCACGGTGTGGCCGTTGTCGATGGTGGTGTACGCCGACGCGTGGTAGCGGAAGTCGATTTCCTGCTCGGCGGGGGCGCCGGGCCATTCCGGTTCGGTGGTGGTGGTGCTGGCGGTCGAGGCCGTGGTGGTGGTGGCCTTGGAGGCCTTGGCGGTGGTCGTGGTCTCCGCGACAGCGGTGGTGGTGGACGTGGTGGTGGTGGGCTCGGCCACGAACGGTTCCCCGCCGCTGATGTCGATCGGTGATTGGGCTTTGCCGGACAGGCAGGTGGCCCAGTCCTCCGCCAACAACCCCCAGTATTCGGGGCCTTCGGGTCCGCTGTAGCCCCAGTGTGGGAGCTCCCCGCCAGCGGGGGCCGGTGTGCGGGCCGCCATCTCCTCCACGTGCTCAGGTTTGGTGGAGGTGTCTGGTTCGGCCTTGTCCCCGCCGAACATGGCACAGCCCGACGCCACCGCCACCAGACCCAACCACGCGGCCACGGGCACGGCGCGGGGGCGTTGCCGACCGTGTTGGCGTTGTTGGCGTTGAGCACCGGAGCGCGAACGTCGGATCATCCTGCCCAAGATCGGCGACCCCGAGCGGGCCATTGATGCTTAACCGCGAGGATTCGGTGGTGAGAGCGGCCCCGGACCGGATCGTTTCCTCATCGATCAGGCCCCTCGACATCGGCAGTGGGGTGAACCGTGGCGGGCTACGGTCGGGCCGCGGTGCCGACGCCGCCATCCACCGGGCAGCCACCCCGATCCAGCCGCCCCGATCCAACGGAGTTCGACCATGACCACAGCACCCCGACCCGCCCGGCTGGCCGGCAAGGTCGCCCTCATCACCGGCGGCGCCAACGGCTTGGGCCGGGCCACCGCGGTGCGTTTCGCCGAGGAGGGCGCCGCCGGCATCGTCATCGGCGACGTGCAGGAGGCCGCGGGCCGTGAGACCCTGGGCCTGATCGAAGCTGCCGGCGGCCAGGGCGTGTTTCAGCAGCTCGACGCCACCAGCCGGTCCGATAACGAGGCCATGGTGGCCACCGCCCTGGAGCGCTTCGGCCAGATCGATGTGCTGGTCACCGCAGCCGGGGTGGGTCGGGCCAACTATGTCAGCGGGGATCGTGAGGGGGCTCGCAAACAGATCCGGGTCACCGTGGACAACGCCCTGACCCCGTGGGTGCCGTTCCTCGATGTCAGCCAAGAGGAGTTCCAAGCGGTGCTCGACGTGAACCTCACCGGCACCTTGCTGGCGGTCCAGGCGGTGGCGGCGCATCTGGTGGACGCTGACCGGCCGGGATCTCTCATCACCATCGCCTCCATCCTGGCCCGATCCGATGCCGGGCCGGTGCCGTACAACGTGTCCAAGGCCGGGGTGTGGATGCTGACCAAGGTGGCGGCCCGGGCGCTGGCCCCCAAGGGCATCCGGGTCAACTCCATCGGCCCCGGCTACATCGAGACCAACATGACCGTCGGCCTGCAGGATCTTCCTGACGATTTCCGGGCCGGGTTCATGATGCAGATCCCCATGGGCCGGCTGGGCCAACCCGTTGAGGTGGCCAACACCGCGCTGTTCCTGGCTTCGGACGAGTCCAGCTACTTCACCGGCGAGTTGCTGCACCCCGACGGCGGCTTCTTCACCGGCTGAGGTTCGGCAACGCCGATAGCCAGAGCCGATAGCCGCAATGGTGGCGGCGTGAAGCCCAAGGTCGCTGACTAGGGTGCTGCGACCGGCGGATGCGGCGCTGGCTTGGCTTGGACAGGAGCAAGATGAGCTCGGGCTGGAGATCGGTAGGCCGGCGCGCCGGTATTGGCGCGTTGGTGGTCACGCTCATGGTGGCTGCGGTGGCACTGCAAACGCTGCCGGGCTCAGCGGCGGCCCCGGCCTCACCGTTCGGGTATCTCGATAGCGCCATTTCGGGCCCGGCAGGGGTAACGGTGAGCGGTTGGGCCACCGATCCGGACACCGCCGCCCCGCTCGACGTGCACCTGTACCGCAACGACGAGTTCATGGGCGCGGTGCGTGCTGATGACCCCCGCCCGGATGTGGCCGCGGCGCATCCCTGGGCCGGACCCAATCACGGGTACTCCCAGACCATCGCCGGCGGGGAGGGCACGCAGCGTTTCTGCGCCTACGCCATCAACGTGGGCGCCGGGGACCCTTACGCCTTGCTGGGCTGCACCGTGGTCCGGGTCACCAATGACGCCGTCGGGGTGCTCGATGCCGTATCGCGGGTCCCCGGCACCGATGCCGCCCAGGCCAGCGGGTGGGCGGTGGACGCCAACAGCGCGGACCCCGTGGACATCCACTACTACGTCGACAACGCCTTCGTGGGCGTCACCCGAGCCGATCAGCACCGCGCGGACATCGCCGCCAACCTGCCCTGGAGCGGCGGGGACGCCGGCTACAGCTTCATCGTTCCCGTGGGGCCGGGCAGCCATGACGTGTGTGCTTACGCCATCGGTATCGGCCCCGGTTCGCCGTGGAGCCTGCTCGGTTGCCGAAGCGTGGAGATCAGCTCCACCCCCGTCGGCGTACTGGAATCAGCCCGGGTGGGCGACAACCAGCTCCGGGTGAACGGCTGGGCGCTCGATCCCGATGTGACCTCGCCGGTGGAGGTGCACTTCTGGATCGACGGGTACTTCGCCGGGTCCGTTCCGGCATCGGATCAGCGAGACGACGTGGCCGCGCTGTTTCCCGGTTACGGCCCCCAGCACGGTTTCGGCGCCACGTTGTGGTTGTGGCCCCAGGCGCAGAACGTGTGTGCCTATGCCATCAACGCCGGTCCCGGCCCAGGGTATGTGGGTTTGGGGTGCCGCCCGCTGGCCAGCGCCGCCCCGCCCGACAGCGGCACCGGTCGCCGCGTCGTGTACGCCAACCTGTCCCAACGGGTGTGGCTGGTTGAAGCAGACGGGTTCGTGGCCCACTCCTACCCGGTGTCGGGCAAGTACCTCGACCCATCCCCCGGCGTCTACCAGGTCTACGCCTATCAGCGTCACGCCTCCGCCGGCCACGACAACATCACCATGGAGTACTTCGTGGCCTTCAACCCCGCCGGGTTGGGCTACGGGTTCCACACCATCCCGGTTTACGGTGACGGCACACCGCTGCAGTCCGAGAGCGAACTGGGTTTCTTCCGCAGCGCCGGCTGTGTGCGCCAACGTCGGGCCGACGCCGTGTTCATGTGGAACTGGGCCCAGATCGGTGACCCGGTCGTGGTCCTGGCCAGCTGACCCCAGGGCGGGACGCTCCGGGGCGCTTACGATAACGGTCCCATGTCCTCCGCGTTCGGTCACACTTTTCGTATCAGCACCTTCGGCGAATCCCACGGTGCCGCCGTCGGTGTGATCGTGGAGGGGTGCCCGCCCCGCTTGGCTCTCAGCGCCGATGAGGTGCAGATCGACCTCGATCGCCGTCGTCCGGGCCAGAGCCGGCTGGTCACCCAACGCCAGGAAAGCGACACGGTGGAGATCCTTTCGGGGATCTACGAGGGGCGCACCACCGGCACTCCCATCGCCATGGTGGTCCGTAACGCCGATCAGAACCCCGGCGCCTACGACCACCTTCGTGACCTGTACCGACCCAGCCACGCCGATTTCACCTATGACGCCAAGTACGGATTCCGGGACCATCGCGGCGGGGGACGCTCCTCGGCCCGTGAAACCATCGGACGGGTGGCGGCGGGGGCCATCGCCCGAAAGTTGCTGACCACCGTGGCCGGCGTTGAGGTGTTGGCCTGGGTGTCACAGGTCCATCACATCGACGCCGATGTGGACGCCGCCGAGCTGCAGCGCCATCAGGTGGAGTCAGGCCCCACCCGCTGCCCTGATCCGGTGGCCGCGGCGGCGATGATCGAAGCCATCGAAGCCGCCCGGGCCGCGGGTGATTCTCTGGGTGGAGTGGTGGCCTGCGTGGCCCGCTCGGTGCCCGCGGGTTTGGGCGAACCGGTTTTCGACAAGCTCGACGCCGAGTTGGCCAGGGCCATGCTGTCCTTGCCCGCGGCCAAAGGCTTCGAGGTTGGCAGCGGATTCGCCGGCACCCGGTTGACCGGACGCCAGCACAATGACCCGTTCGTGGCCGATCCTGCCGCTCCTCGTGGGTTGCGCACCGCCACCAACCATTCCGGCGGCGTGCAGGGCGGGATCAGCAACGGCGAAGATCTGCTGTTCCGGGTGGCGTTCAAGCCCACCGCCACCATCTCCTCCGAGCAAGCCACCGTTGACCGCCAACGCCAGGCCGTCACCCTGGCAGCCAAGGGTCGCCATGATCCCTGCGTCCTGCCCCGTGCCGTGCCACTGGTGGAGGCCATGACCGCCCTGGTCCTGGCCGACCTCTGGCTCCGCCAACAAACCGTCGACGTCCTGCAACGCCTCCCCGGCGACGTCTAACCGATCGGCCCGGTAACCCTCGGCCCGATCACCACGAACCGGCCCCTCAAGAGAGGAATTCAACCCGTTCGTGCGGTGTTGCTGCACCGGCACCCTAGGATGCCCCGAACTCGACACGGGATTGGGTCGGCTGGGACAGCACCGCGACCCCATTCGACCCCTGTGACCGGGACTTATCAGGGACTTCGCCGGCAAGAGAATTCGATTGCGGCAACCCGAACGCCGTGATGGATGGCTGACATGGAAGACGAAGCAGACGAACTTGACGCCGAGATCATCGGTGCCGTGAACGAAGACGCCCCCGACGAGGAGGACGAAGAAGACTTCGGGGCGCGCACCATCGACGAACTGGACGAGGAAGATCTGGAGGGCCTGGAGGTTGACGTCGACGTCGACATTGACGTTGACCTCGATCCAGACCTCGAAGTAGACCTCGATGAGCCTGACCTCGACGAGGAGGACGACGCGGTCGTCGAGGTCCTCGAGGAGCCCACGCCCCGGCCGCGCGTCCGCACCGAGGACGGCGACGAGGAAGAGGAAGAAGAAGAAAGCGACGACGTCGAGGCCGATCTCGACACCATCCTGAAAGACCGCCTCGCCACCCACGATGACGAGGAGGAAGAAGAGGAGGGTGAGGTTGCGGTCGTCGTGACCGATGAGGGGGAACTGCCCCAGCGCAAGGAGTTCGAGTTCCCCTGCCCGTCGTGTTTCCTGCTGGTCAACGCCAAGACCGTGCGCCGCACCGGAAGCTGTCCGCAGTGCGGCGATCCGATCGAGGTGCCGGCCGGGATCGGCTGAGCGCATGGCACTGCGCCGGGTCCGGGCCACGGCCAGGGCCGGAATTGCCGGCTTCGAAAAAGGCACCGCACGGCTGCTCCGCCGAAACCGCACCTCCGCCGGGCTGGAGGAGCGCGAACTGCAACGCCTCCGGGTCAAGATCGACGCCTGCCTCGATCCCCGCTTGGGCGGTGTCGCCGTTCGCACCCGAGCCGCGGAGGTGGCCGAGGTGGTGGCCGGGCTCGATCATGACGGCCTGCTGGCCTTTTTCGGGCTGCTGCGGCACGACTTCGGCCCTCGCACCGGGGAACTCTCGTCGCTGCTGGAACAGTTGAACCGCGCGCTGAGCACCCCCTCCTCCGCCCCGGCGCCATCAGCCTTGCTGAGCACCGCCACCGCGCCAGACCCGGGGACCGCTGGCGTCAGTGGACCCCCAGCAGCGTCGGCCCTCCCCGATGCCGGGTCCGCCACGGCGCCCATCACCCCCGAGCCCCAGCCCGATCCGGAACTGCTGGCGGCGATACGGGCCGCCTGCACCCCGCGTTGGGAGCAGCTGTTCGAGCTGTTCTGCGGGTTGGCCGGCGGGGTGAAGTTCACCGTGGACCTGCGGGCGGAGCTGTTGGCCCTGCTCGGTGCCCATCCCGAACTCCAACCCCTGGACGCCGATCTGTACCGGGTGCTGTCCCGGTTGTTCCCGGCGGGGCTGCTGGAGTTGCGCCGGATCACCTGGAACTCCCCCGGTTCGCTGCTCGAGAAGCTGATGGAGAACGAAGCGGTCCACGCCATCACCAGCTGGGACGATCTGAAAAATCGCCTCGATGACCAGGACCGTCGCTGTTACGCCTTCATCCATCCCGGCATGCCCGATGAGCCACTGATCTTCGTGGAGGTGGCCCTGCTGCCGGAGATGGCCAGTGACGTGCTGTCCCTGCTGGACGTGGCCGCGCCCACCGGCGTGCGCGATGAGGCCACCACCGCCATCTTCTATTCCATCTCCGCCTGCCAGGCCGGTCTGGGTGGGGTCAACCTGGGTGACGTGCTGATCAAGGAGGTGGTGGCCGATCTCAGCCGGGACCTGCCCCGCCTCACCGAGTTCGCCACGCTGTCACCGCTGCCGGGCTTCCGTCGCTGGCTCGATCGGGCACTGGCGGATCCCCGTCCCAACCTGTTGAACCCCGAGGACCGCAAGCTCATCGGCGAGTTCACCCCCGACGGCGCCACCGGCCCCTCGGCGCTGGCGGCGCTGCTGGCCACCGATTGGGTGGCCGACCCAAACCTGTCACGGGTGCTGCGGGAGGTCCTTTTGGGCCTGGCCTGTGAGTACCTGTTGGGGGACGGGGACGGCCGCTCCCAGGACCGGGTGGCGAACTTCCATCTGACCAACGGCGCCCAGGTGGAGCGGCTCAACTGGCTGGCCAACTCCACCCCTGCAGGCATGCGGGAGTCCTACGGGATGATGGTCAACTACCGCTACGACCTGGCCAAGATCGACGCCCACCACGAGCAGTACGTGGCCCACGGCCGCATCGCCCGTTCCAGCGCCATCGGCCGTTTGGCCACAGTGAGGCGCAAAGCACGCGCGGTTAGCGTCGACGGCCAGTAGCCTGGCGGGGCTGGATTTCGCGGCGTTCCGTCGACCGCCTGAGCAGATCGGCCCCTCAGATCACCCGACCGCAGCATTCGTCCCTTACCCCTGGCGGAGCCCGCTGGGCCGCCCTTCTGCTCGTGGCCCTCGCCGCGTTGGGCGGGGCTCAGCTGATCCATGCGCTGCAGCGAATCGGCTCTGAGCGCGCCGGTGCCGAGCGTTGGGCGCTGTGGCTGCTGCCCCTCACCTCGCTGGTGATGATGGTGGCCACCGTCGCCCTGCCCTGGCGGCGCTGGGACAACCGATGGGCGTTGCTACCAGCGGTTTCGGCGTTGGGTTTGCTGGTGCTGGTTGAGTTGGTGGGCCACTACGGGCGCTCACGCGGGGCGGCCGCGACCTATCCCCTCTTCGTGGCCCTGGTCCTGACCTGGGTGGGACTGACCCAACCCCGGCGGGCGGCGTTGGCCTTCAGCTTGTGCGGTGGCGCAGCTCTGGCAGCGGTGGTGCTGGGCTCGGGCCGGGGGGTCATCCCGCTGGCTTCGCTGCTGATCGTGGTACCCGCCGGCGCCGCCCTGGGCGAGGCCGCGGCGTGGTTGATGGGCGAGTTGCGCCGGCTGCAGCATCACGATGAGCGCCGGGCGGCGGCGTTCATCAACCTGATCCGCACCCTGGACCACCTGCCACCCCATGGCGGTCCCGGAGCCGTCGCCGCCCGCCTGGCCAGCGGCGCCGCCACCCTGTTCGCGGTGGACGCCGAGGTCACCCTGGTGGATGCCAACGGCGTGGAAGCCACCGCCTGTTCCACCGAGGCCGCCGCCGCGTCCGCCACCGACGTCGGTGCCGATCTCCGCGCTGATCTCGGCAACACCGACGGGACCGCCGTCATCGATCTGACCAGCGCAGCAGCACCGGCCTCGAAGCCCCCAAGCGGGCGACGCCTCACGTTTTCCCTGGTTGGCGAGCGGGGTCTGCTGGGACGGGTGCACCTGGCCACCGAACCGGACCCCGACGACGTGTATCTGGCCAACCTGGTCCGGCTGTTCGCGGCGCAGGCCTCAGCGGCGATCGAACGGTTGGAGATGGTCACCCAACTGGACCATGAGATCAACCATGACGTGCTCACCGGCACCGGCAACCGCCGCCACGCCAACACCCTGCTGGCCACGTTGCACGCCGGGGACGGGTTGCTCCTGATCGACATTGACCGCTTCAAGACCCTCAACGACACCCAGGGCCACCTGGCCGGCGACGCCCTGTTGCAGCGGCTCGGCCAGTACCTCACCGGCTTCGTACGGGGCGGTGACGGGGTGGCCCGCCTGGGCGGGGACGAGTTCGTGGTCCTGGCCCGCAACGTGGGCGAAGGGGCCGCGGCCGCCGCTGATCGGCTGCTGGAGGGATGGCGGGCCCTGGGCGAATCCACCAACCTCACCATCGGTGTGGCCCTGCATCAACCGGCGGAACAATCCTCTGCCACGTTGGAACGTGCTGACCAGGCCCTGTACGAAGCGAAACGAGCCGGCGGGGACCGGGTAGGCATGGCCCCGGCCGCCGGGGAATCCTCCACCGGCGCCAGCGAGACCGCTGAGGCGATCAGCCCTCGTTGACCGCTCGGCGGATGGGCTCAGCCCCCGAAGGTGCCCGGTGCTGGTCCGCGGCCGGTGCCGGTGCCGTGGGGAACTGCACGATGGCGGCGTCCACTTCTTCCTTGACGCCGGCCAGCGGCAGGATGTTGAGCACGCCCTGGCCCTGACGGAGCAGATCAATGATCTCGGCGCCGGTGCTCACCAGCACCGACTGGCGCCCGGAGATGACCAGGTTCACCGCGGAGACGTCCTCCCCCAGATGCTCCCGCAGATAGCTGAACGCCCCCCGAACCGATTCGAGCCGGATGCCGGCGTCCAGCAGGTTCTTCACCACCTTGAGCTCGAGCAGATCACGGTACGAATACTGGCGACGGGACCCTGACCCGCTGGCGTCAACCAGGCTGGGGCGGATCAGATCGGTCCGGGCCCAATAGTCCAGCTGGCGGTACGTGATGCCCACGATCTCCGCCGCCCGGCGGCCCGAGTACCCGATCTGGTTGCTGTCTGGTGCTGGCACCGGCATTGGCTCCTCGTGCAAGGTGACGGCCAAACCGACTCCGGGCGGGTTACAGGCCGGAAATTACGTCTGTGTGACCAGAGCGGGCAGCGTAGGGCGCCGCGCTCCCCCCGTCAATACCCCTCCAGGTCACGCTCAGGACTTGAAATCCTCGGGGTTGACGCTCTCGAGGAAGTCCTTGAACTGCTCAATGACCTCCCGCTCGGCGCCCTCCCCGGTGACGGGGGCCTTGGTCTCCTCCAGGTACCCG
The DNA here is from genome assembly GCA_046155365.1 of Acidimicrobiales bacterium. Taxonomy (GTDB): domain Bacteria; phylum Actinomycetota; class Acidimicrobiia; order Acidimicrobiales; family CAIXPF01; genus CAIXPF01. Next base: position 20,281 of record JBJXFH010000002.1, read on the forward strand.
GCTTCGTCCAGGACCTCGTCAGCGACATAGATCGGGCTGCCGGTGCGCACCGCCAGGGCGATGGCGTCAGACGGGCGGGCGGAGATGACTGAGGAGTTCTCGCCCTCCACCAGATGCAGTTCAGCCATGAAGGTACGGTCCCGCAACTCGGTGACCACGATCTGCCGAACGCCGACACCCAACGTTTCGAGCACGTCCCGGAACAGATCGTGGGTCATGGGCCGGGGCGTCTGCACCCGGTCCACGGCGAACACGATGGCCCGGGCCTCCACGTCACCGATCAGGATCGGCAACAGCCGCCGAGCACCGCCACGCTCTCGCAACAACACGATGGGCGTGTTTCCCGGCAACTCGACCCGAACTTCCACCAGCTCGACTTCGACCATCGCCGTCGACCCTACCGCGTCGGGCCCGGGGACCGAAGGCGCAACGGACCCCGCTTTGGGGTGATTATGCCCAGGGCGACCGGCAGCCGGCTCCGGCGGTGGGGCCTGGCCGGATCAGTGGTCACGCCGGTGGAACAAGGCGTCACGCAAGTGCGCGCCCAGCAGATCCAGCTCGGCCCACATCTCCGTTTCCCGGGGTTCTCCACGCTCGCCCCTGGCCCGAGCCTGCGGGGCCACCACCTGGTCGTACAACGCCAGCTCACGATCCACGGCCACCCGGAACATGCGCAGGTGCCGGGCCTCGATGCCGAACGCCGCGAACCGCACCGCCAAACGGGCGATGATCACCGAGTCATCCTCGTAGTGGCGACCGTGGGACAGCATCCTGGACGCGATCAGCCCGTATCGCTCCAATTCCTCAATGGCCGCCGGTGTGGTGCCCACCGCCGCCGCGAGTTCCGAGAGGGTGAAGCTCACCGAGGACACGTCCACCGAAGCCGCCAGACGCCTTGCCGGCAACTGGTGGCCCACATCGCCCGGCAACCGGTCATGACCGGCGGCTGGCGCTGACGTGCGCTCGGCGGCGCCGGGTGCATCCCCGGCCTCGGGCACGATCGGCTGGTCAGGACCGGCGTCGTTCGGGTTGGACCCGACCGGACCAACCTCGACCAGCTCCGGTTCCGTGCCAGCAGGTTCCGTGCCCGTGGGTGGCGCGCCTGCCGCTTGCGTTCCCCGCGGCGCCGTGCCCGCTGGTGCCGTGCCCGACGATTGCGTCCCGCCCGATTGCGTTCCCGCCGGCTGCCCACCGGTGACATCCGTGCCCGTGACATCCGTGCCCGCGGACTGTGCTCCCGCCGGCTGCAAGCCAGCGACGCCCGGGCCCGTGCCCGACGATGGCATGCCCGACGCTCGGGTCTCCGCCGACTGCATGTGCGCCGGTTGGGTCAGTACCGGCGCCGTGCCCGGTGACGCCATGCCCGAAGGTTGCGGCCCAACTGCTCCGGTCGGCTCAACCCGCGCCGCTACCGGTTGCGGGGCCAGCGCCTGCACCGACGCAGACGCAGACGCAGACGCAGACGCAGACGTAGTGGGCTCGACCGGATTCGGGGACGACGGGGCATGCGTCATCTGCACAGCCTCGGACGAGATGGGCTCAGCCAGTTGCGGCGCCTCCCCGACGCCATGGCGGAGATCAACGATGGCGGGCTCGTGGGCCCCCTCCGTACCCGACGGGGCGTGGGCGGGTTCGCTGGAAAGGGGCTCCGGCGGCTGAGTTGGCTGGTCCGATGGGTCAACCGGGCCCGACATGTCCGCCGCTACCTCCTGCAGACCCGACACCGTGGGCACTGGACCCTGCGCGCCGCTGGCATCGATATCCCCCGCTTCCGCGTTCGGAACCTGGACGTGCTCCGCTGCGGAATCCTGCTCCGATGACGCCCTCTGGAGGGAACCGGCCACACCCGGCGCGATCGCAGCGTCGCTCAGAGCGAAATAGGTGAGATCGTCAGGGGCGCTGTCCGAATGGTCGGTCGCCCCAGGTCGCTCCGGGCGTGGTGCGGGGGCTTCGAGGGGCAGGTCCAACGCCACGGCCTCGCGGATGCGGTCCTTGATGACCTTCAGCGGCAGGAAGTGGTCACGTTGCTGCACCAGGATCCAACGCAGACGATCAATGTCGTTCTCATAAAACTTCCGGTAGCCCGAGGGTGTCCGTTCAGGATCGATGAGCCCTTGACTCTCCAGGAACCGGATCTTGGAGATAGTGACATCGGGGAACTCGCTCTGGATAAGGCTCAGAACCTCACCAATGGAGAGATGTCCCCGGTCGGTAACGCTCACCGCCTGCCCCGCTTCACGATCTGCCCTGCGCCGATGATCATCGATCCTCAGCCGTGGGGGAATAAAACGCCAACTTGAACTTGCCGATCTGCAATTCGTCCCCGTGTTGCAACAGCGCCCGGTCGATCCGCTGACGGTTCACGTAGGTGCCGTTGAGCGAACCCACGTCGGATACCTCATAGCCGTCCTCGGTGTACAGGATCTCGGCATGGCGTCGGGACACGGTGACGTCATCGAGAAAAAGATCGGACTCGGGGTGACGGCCGGCGGTGATGCGGCGATTGCCCAGCGGGATCCGGGAGCCGACGTTCGGCCCACGGGTCACCACCAACACCGCCGGATCAGACAGCTCTCCGGCATCGAAACCGGGGTGTTCCTCGGCCTCGGTGACCTCGAGCAGCATGGTGGCGGTTTCATCGTTGCGCTCGCCCAGATCGCGACCGCACGAGGAGCAGAAGTTGGCGCCCGCCGCGTTGGGATGACCACACCTCGGGCACTCCAGATCAGACACCCGACCTAACCCTCGATCAATGCTCGGTATGCCGCGGCGTCGAGCAACTCGCTCGTTTGCTGCGGACCGGAAATCTTCAGCACGCAGATCCACCCCTCGCCGTAGGGGTCCCGGTTCAGCAGCTCGGGTGCGTCGACCAAGGCCGCGTTGACCTCGATCACCTCGCCCGCGACCGGCGCGAAGATGTCATTGACGGACTTAGTGGACTCCACCTCGCTGAGGGTCTCCCCGGCGCCGGCCACCTTCCCGAGTTCCGGCAGCTCAACGAAAACCACGTCTCCCAGTGCATCCTGCGCGTAGTCGGTGATCCCCATCCGTAGCACCGTGCTCTCCGCCTGACCAGCGTCCCCGCCGGCCCCGACCTCGATGCGCACCCACTCATGATCCGCTGAGTACCGCAGGTCGTCGGGAACTTCCATGGCGGCAAAACCTAGTGGTTCGGGTCAGCGATTGCCCCGGGGAGCCATGGGTGGAATACCCCGGGCCGCGGTCAGCTACCGGTGGCCACTCACCGAATCAGTTGGCGTATGCGCAGCACGTACTCCCGGGCCAGTTGGCGGGCCTCGGCGTCACTGCGGGACTCGGCGTAGACATGCATCAGCGCCTCCTTGGGATCGGGCAACGCCAGCGCCCATCCGTGCTCGTGCATGACCTTGACCCCATCGATCAGCACCGTCTCGCGCTGGGTCTGCTCAACCAGGGAACGCATCACCGCACCGCGCAGATCCCACGGCGTCACCACCGTCTCATGCGCCAGATGCACCCGGGGCAAGCGGTCCACCACCGAGGACAGCGTGACGTGGTGATGCACCAGCAGATCCAGCAGCTTCACCAACGCCGCCGCCGCATCGAACGCCGGTAGGAACCCGGGCAGGATGAACCCACCATCGAGGCTGGCCACGAAGCCCACGCCGGGTTCCTTGGCCGCCTCCGCCAACGCCGCGCCGGCCATCTTGGTGTACTGCACGCTGATCCCGTGTTCACCTGCCAGCGCCTCGATGGCCTGCGTGGCGCCCACCGGCACGGCGATACGGTCCCCCAGCAAACGAGCCGACACCAAGCTCACGTAGGCCATCAGCGCCTGGGTGGCGGACAGCAACCGGCCCTCGTCGTCCACCAGGGTGAGCCGCTCGCCGTCGGGGTCGATGATGGCGCCAAGATGGGCCCCCGACGCCTTCACCAGCGTGGCCACCGACTGGGCGTGGCGGGTGGCATCGAAGTCGATGAGCCCGGCGGTGGACACAAAGGGGTTGACCGCCAACACATCGGCGCCCAGTTTGGACAGCAGGTTGGGCATCACGAAGGCGGTGGATCCGTAGGCGTAATCGATGACCACCTTGAACCCGGCCTGGCGGATGGCGGCGATGTCGACGGTCTCCTCCAGCGAGATGGCATAATTCTCCAGCGCTCGTGGCGCAAACGTGATGTCGCCGATCTCCCCCGGCAGCACCCGCCGGAAGTCCTCCCGGTTCTCGTACCGCTCGATCTTTCGGTGGGCGTCGTCGGACATGTCCGCGCCGGTGCCGTCAAAGAAGTGGATGCCCACCATCTGCGGATCGGCGTCCTGGATACGCACCGTGAGCCCGCCCACCGGTTGGCCGGTGTTGATGTGGAACCGGGTGACGGGCACGCTGGCCACCTCGAGGTCGATCACGTTGATCCCCCCGGCGTTCAGTCCGGCCATGATGGCCCGCTTCAACATCCGGGCCGATCGTGACGAATCCCGGGAGGTGACCACCGTAGAGCCCACCTTCAGCGTGGTGGCATAGGCCAACGCCAGCCTGGTGGCCAGCTCCGGCGTGACGTCCACGTTGGCCAGGCCCACCACCCCGTTGGGACCGAACAGGCTGCGCGCGCCCTTGGATTCCCACACGATGGAGGAGTTGATGACCGCACCGCTCTCCACCGTTTTGAACGGGTAGATCTTCACGGACGCTCCGATGTACGCGTCCTCGGCCACGAAGCACTCGTCACCGAGCACCGCGCCGTCCTCGCAACGAACACCCTTGCGCAGGTCACAGGCCCGGCCCACCACGGTGCCGCGCAAACGGGCCGATTCGCCGATGTAGGTGTTGTCGTGCACCACCGAGCGCTCGATGTCCGCCCCGCCCCGCACCCGCACGTTGGCGCCGAGCACCGCGTATTCGCCGATGCGTACCCCCGGACCGATGCGACAGTTCTCCCCGATCACCGCCGGGCCCACCACGGTGGCAGTGGCGTCCACGTCGGACCCCTCCCCCAACCACACCCCGTCCGACAGCCGGAAACCAGGCACGGTCACGTTGACCCGGCCCTCCAAAATGTCATGGTGAGCGGTGACATAAGCACCGAGCGTGCCCACGTCCTCCCAGTAGCCCTGTGCCACGCTGCCATACAACGGCAGCTCTTTCTCCAGTAGCAAAGGGAACACTTCACTGGAGAAATCAACCGGGCGGCCGGCGGGGATGTAATCGAAGATCTCCGGTTCCAGCACGAAGATGCCGGTGTTGATGGTGTCCGAAAACACCTGACCCCACGATGGTTTCTCCAAAAATCGCTCGATGGTGCCGTCTTCGCGGGTGATGACGATGCCGAACTCGAGGGGGTTGTCCACCGGGGTGAGCCCAATGGTGGCCAGTGCCTGCTTGCGATCGTGCTCGGCCCAGATGGCGGCGAGATCGATATCGGTCAGCACGTCACCGGAGATGACCAGGAACCGTTCCTGCAGTTGTTCCATGGCGTTGCGGACCGAGCCGGCGGTACCGAGGGGGGTCTCCTCGGTGGCGTACGCCATGCGGACCCCGAATTCGGATCCGTCACCGAAATAGTTGCGGATGGCCGACGCCAGATAGGCCACCGTGACCACGATCTCATCGAACCCATGACGGGCCAACAGGTTGACCACATGTTCCATCATCGGCCGATTGACCAGGGGCAGCATCGGCTTGGGAAGGTTCGAGGTGAGCGGCCGCAACCGCGATCCCTCACCGCCGGCCATGATCACGGCTTTCATGGGCGTGAGCCTACGGGCTGCCCACCCGTTCTCGGTGGGAGGGCCGACACCGTGGCGATGGCCACCCCGGCAGGCGCGGTGACCCGACCGGTCTACCGTTCAGCCGGTGGCCCGGGCTGCTCGTCCGGTGGCCAGCGCGGTGCGACCCAGGGCCACGTACTGGTACGCCGCGTAGTACGACGCCACCAGGCCGGGCAGGGCGAAGAACCACGCCGCCGCCGCCAGGAACGGGGCGTAACTCAGCGTTGAGGTGCCGCCCAACCACATGGGGAAGGCGAAGTACAGCAGGAACGTGCCGGTCTTACCCCACCAGGTCACGGCCATGGTGCGGGCCCCCATGCCGGTGAGGACCAGCACTCCCACCGAAACCGCAGCTTCGCGGGCCAATGCCAGCGCCGCCACCCACCACGGCGCCGCGCCCACCCACAAGATGGAGCCAATGCCCACCAGCAACGCCAGCCGATCCGCCACCGGGTCCAGCTTCTTGCCCAACTCCGAAACCTGGTTGAGCCGGCGGGCCAGGAACCCGTCAACCCAGTCGGTCATGCCCAGCACGCCCAACAGCCACGCCGCCGCCGCCCGGTGCTCCCGACCGAACAGCAACCATAGATACACCGGCACGCACAGCAGCCGGGCGAAGGAGATGGCGTTGGGGATTGTCGCCACCCGCGAGGGCGCGTCCGTTTCCACCACGGCGGGGGCGGCGTCGGTCAAGGGGTGTCTACGACCAAAAGAGCGGGGCCTCGAACGGACGTCCGATCACCCTGATCAGGCGCCGGCCAGCACGGGCAGCTTTGCCTCGTCGATCTGGTACAGCTTCATGGTGTTTGACCACACCATCTTCTCCCGCTCGTGTTCGGGCACCCCGGCGAAGCATCGCTCAAGGGTCTCCATGGACTTGGGCCAGATGGAGTCGTGATGGGGATAGTCATTACCCCACAACAGGTTGTCAACCCCAATGAGGTGGCGGGTGGCGATGCCGGCCTCGTCATCTTCAAAGGTGGCGTAGAAGTTCCGATGGAAGTACTCCGACGGCTTCATGGTGAGATAATCCACCGCATACTTAGGGGTACGGTAAATGGCATGATCCATGCGCTGCAGGGTGTGGGCCAACCAGCCGGTTTCGAACTCGCTGATCACGAACTTCAGGCCCGGGAAGCGCTCCACCACGCCGCCGCAGATGAGGTCGATCATGGTGTTGACCGCGGTGGTGTGGGCCATGGTGTAGCCCTTGATGGTGCCGCCGGGCGTGCCCCAATGGCGGGGCATGCCACCATCGAAGGTCTCCCCGGTGAAGATGTGCATGGTGAGCGGCACCCCGAAGTCCTGTGCGGCAGCCCAGAACGGATCGAAATCGGGGTGGTTGTAGGGCCGCTCCGGTGAGACGTGGGCCGGAATGGCGAAGCCCCGCACGCCCTTGGTGGCCGCCCGCTTCATCTCCGCCAGGGCGATCTCCACGTCGGGCAGGCCCAAGCAGCCGATCCCGATGAGCCGCTCCGGGTTGGCCGAGCAGTAGTCGAACACCCAGTCGTTGTGCCGCTCGAACACCGCGGAAACCACGTCACGATCCTTGATGGCGAACGTGAACATGTTGAGCGAGGGGTACATGACCTCGCCCACGATGCCATCGAGCTCCTGCTCCTCAAGGCGCTTGTGGGGGTCTTTCACCCCCGGGTTGAGCCCGGCGTAGCCCAGCGCGATCTTGGCGTCGGTGGCCGGGTCACCCAAGCGGTTGCCGGCGATCCCGAGGCGGCCAACAGGCACCGGCGCCGTGCCCGGCAGCACAATCCAGTCCCCCGGCTTGCCGTTGTAGTTGTGCTCCACCCTCGGCGCCCGGGAGCCGAACCGGTCCTCGAGCCCCTCGAAGACCTCGCGACCCTCGACAACGTGGGAATCACAAGAGAAATACCGCATGACCGCGCCCCCTGAGCTGGTGTCACCTGGGTCAAATCGTAGCCTGCGGTACCCGACGGTGTCCGAGAAGGCCTTTGCTCTTGAACGGGGGGCTGCGCCCCCCGGCGGCGCTGGCGCGCCTCCCCCCATCGGGCGAGCGCGACCCGGTGCGCTGAACGGTCGGCTAGCGCCTCCCTGACGGCGCTCGGGCGGGGCCCCAACCCCACCCTCGGAGACTGGCCACCGAACAAAGCCAGAATCCACCACACGGGAGCGCGCGACACCCGCCACGACCGGAACCCGGTTCCGCTCAGGCCAGGTCGAAGGGCAGACCCAGGCGGTCAGCGACCTTGCGGAGGCCGTCGATGACGGAGCCGGGGTAACGGATGACCCCGGCGGCGCTGCGGGCTTCGAGTTGGCGCTGCTCGGGTTCACCGGGCAGGAAAACCTGCTGGCCTTCCAGCACGTCGACGGCGCGAACCTGGCTCACCAGGTCCTCCATGGCCTCGAAGTACGCGTCGACACCCTCGGGGTGCAACACATCAGGGTCCATGGCCAAGAAGAACTGCCCTCGCCGGCCTACCTCGACCCCGGCGGAGTGCGCCGACCCCGACAGCACCCCGGCCAGGATGTTGGTGATCATCGCCAGCCCGGTGCCTTTGTAACCGCCGATGGCCGGGATGATGCCTTTCATGGCCGTGGCCGGATCGGTGGTGGGATTGCCGTCACGGTCCTGGAAGCCCCACGCCGCCGGAAGTTCGGTGCCCTCGGCCTGGGCTCGCAGCACCTTGCCCAACGCCACCGGGGTGAGGGCCATGTCCAGCAGGATGGGCGGATCGTTGCGGCGGGGGAAGGCGAAGGCGATGGGGTTATTGCCGTACAGCCGGGTGCGGGCCCCGAACGGTGCCAGGTTGGGGATCGAGGTGGTGGTCACCATGGAGGCCAACCCGGCCTGGGCCGCCAGGTTGGGATACCAGCCGCCGCAGCCCCAGTCATTGCTGTTCCGGATGACCCCGATGCACATGCCACTCTCTTTGGCCTTGGGAATGACCCGCTCCATCAGCCGGGTGGCCACCAACTGACCCAGGCCGTGGTGGCCGTCGCCGCTGACCAGGGTGGGGCGTTCTCGCAGCACCTCAAGCTGGGCGGCGGGGTTGCAGATGCCCTGCTCGAACCAGCCCAGGTACCACGAGAGCCGCTGGACGCCGTGGGTGTCCACCCCCCGCAGATCCGCCCACAGGAAGTTGCCGGCCACAGTGTCCGCGTCACCGGCCATCATCCCGGCGGCGGTGAGGGCGGTGGCGGCGAACGCCCGCACCCCGTCGATGGGCAGCTCGGTGGCTTGACCCTTGGTGCGGGTCATCTCCGGGACCCCTCGTTGCGCTTCGTTCATGTCGTCTCTCCTGTTCAGGCCGAGCAACCGGCCGGTTGGACACCATCAGTTAGATCTCAGCCGAATCCCAGTTAGATCACAGTTGGATCACAGGTAGATAGGCCGGCGGATCGGGTGGGTTGGGCTCAACCGGGGAGGCTGCGGATGACCGCTTCGGCGAACTGTTCGGTGCTGGCCCCGCCGCCCTGGTCCGGGGTCAGCCTGTCGCCGGCGGCGTAGACCGCGGTGATGGCCGCGTCGAGTTGCGCCGCCGAACTTGCCAGGCCCACATGTTCCAGCAGCATCACCGCTGACAGCAGGCTGGCGGTGGGGTTGATGATGTGCTGGCCGGCGATGTCCGGCGCCGAGCCGTGGGCCGATTCGAAGTAGGCGTACTCGTTCCCGTAGCAACCTGACGGCGCCAGGCCCATCCCTCCCACGGTGGCCGCCCCCTCGTCAGAGAGCACGTCGCCATACAGGTTGGGCAGCAACACCACATCCAGACCCCCTGGTCGCAGCACCAGACGGTGGGCCATGTCGTCCACGATGAACTGCTCGAACGCCACGTCGGGGTAGTCCTGGCCGACCTCCCGGACGATGTCGCAGAAGTACCGGTCGGTCTTGGGCAGCATGTTGGTCTTGGCGGACACGGTGAGCTTGTGGCGCCGCCGCCGGGCCAGTTCGAAGCTGAAGCGGGCCACCGCCTCGGTGCCTTTGCGGGTGATGATCTTGGCCGAGTACCGGCCCTCGCCGTCATAGGCCAGCCGGGCTTTCGGTCCGATCAGCCCGGAGTTGCGCAGCTGGTCGGCGTCGCCCATGACCCCGATGTAGCTGTCCTCGAGGTTCTCCCGCACGATCACGTAATCGATGTTCGAAGGGTCCGCCATCGGGGAGCGGAACCCGGGCCGCCACTGCACCGGGCGGACATTGGCGAAGGTGCCCTTGCCCCAGCGCATGTAGGCGATGCCCGGGGTGGTGCCGTTGGAAGAGCCGAACAGGCAGGTGTCGGCGGCGTCGATGTGCTCGTGGCAGAACGCTTCCCGCTCGGCGGCGGGCATCGATATCAGCTCAGTCCCGTTGGGCAGCACGTCCCAATCGATGGGCAGGTTCATGGCCCGCAACACCCCCATGGTGGCGTCCATGGCCTCGATGGCAGCGTCGTCGCCAGGGATCACGCACACCATTGACCGGGCGGTGGTGTCGGGTTCGGAGGTTGGGCTCATGGGTGGGCTCCCTGCTCGGCCGGAACAGCGGGTAGGGGTGGGGCACAGACCGTTGGCTGCTGGCGCGACAGTGTTGCAGACGGCGCGGCATCGGTTCCTGAAGCCGCCTGGCGCCTCGATTGGCGCATCTTTGGCGAGTTCTGTCCGCTTCGTGCCGGCTCAGTTGGGTTGCCTGGCCCATCCGACAATGGTGATTGAGTAGCAACCTCCGCTGCACCATGTCAGTTGCGTTGCGCAACCATGCTGGTCACGGGCCGGGCCTCCCGAAGCACTCGGCGAGAACTGCCAGCAAACCACCATTTTCTCAGACCCCACCGCGCCACCGGCCCGCCGAACGCCTGCTGCCGCTGATCAGCACCGTCCCCGGAGCAGCGCCGGCGGCAAAAGCTAGGGTGCCGGCGTCGAAGCTGCCGGTCACGGCCGTCCCACGGAGGTTCCCATGAAGGTGCTGGTCATCAAGGGTCTGACCCTGCCCACGGTCACCGACCAGGAGATCGCCGCCATCGGCAACGCCGCCGGCGATGGCTCCGAGGTGGTGGTGGTGGACGGGGTCCGGGCGGCCATGGAGCACGCTGCAGCCACCGACGTGATCTTGGGGGTGATGCCCCAACGCCTGTTGGACGCCTCCCCCAACGTGCGCTGGGTCCATGCCACCGCCTCGGGCGTGGACGCGTTCATGTATCCCGCCTTCCAGGACAGCGACATCATCCTGACCGGCGAAAAGGGCCTGGTGGGAGGCCATCTTGCTGACACCGGGTTCGGCCTGCTGCTGGCGCTGACCCGTCAGATCCACACCGCCATCAAGCTGGGATCGGGCGCCTGGGACCAGCGCGAGGCCATGCGGAAGGTGGAGATCGAGCTGGAGGGCCTGACCATGGGCATCGTCGGCTTCGGCGGTACCGGACGGGCCATGGCTCGCCGGGCCCTGGGGTTCGGCATGAAGCTGGTGGCGCTGGACGAGATGGTGGTTCCGGGCGGGGATGGGGTGGCCGAGGTGTGGTCCGCCAGCCGTCTCGATGATCTGCTGGCGGTATCGGACGTGGTGGCCATCTGCTGCCCGCTGACCAAGGCCACCTCCCGGCTCTTCGACGACCGGGCCTTCGCCGCCATGAAGCCCGGGGCCATCTTGGTCAATGTCACCCGTGGCGAGGTGGTGGACGGCGATGCGCTGGTCCGGGCCCTGCAGAGCGGCCGGCTGGGCGGCGCGGCGCTGGACGTGTTCGACGGCGAGCCGCTGGCTGCAGACCATCCAATCTGGGGTTTCGACAACGTGGCGATGACCCCGCACACCGCCGGGGCCAGCCAGCTCCGGGCCCCCCGCAATGTGCAGCGCTTCGTGGACAACCTGGTCCGGTTCCGCAACAGCCAGGAACTGGTGGGCGTGGTCGACAAACAGGCAGGCTTCTGACATGGAGCTCAACGAAGCCGTCCGAACCAACGGAACCTGCCGGTTCTACACCGACGAACCAGTCTCTGACGAAGTGCTGGCAGCAGCGTTGGAGTACGCCCGTTTCGCTCCCCAGGGCGGCAACCGTCAGCCGGTCCGCTTTGTGGTGGTGCGCGACGCCGCCAAGAAGGCGCAACTGGCGGAGTGGTACCGGATCCCGTGGAAGGCCTACATGGAGGGCGCCCGCAGCGGGCAGATCGACATCGGCGGGCCGTTCAAGCTGGTGGAGAACGCCGATTACATGGCTGACCGCCTGCAGGACGTGCCCGCCATCGTGGTGGTCTGCGCCGACCCGTCGGGGGTGCATCCCACCGACACTGAGCTGGGACGCCTGTCGGTGGTGGGCGGCGGATCGATCTATCCGGCGGTGCAGAACTTCCTGCTCGGCTGCCGGGAGCAAGGGTTGGGCACGGCGCTGACCACGCTGCTGTGCATGTTCGAGCCCCAGGTCAAAGAGCTGCTGGCCATTCCCGAGGACATCATGACCGCCGCCCATGTGGCCGTGGGCTGGCCCGCCCGACCGTTCCCGAAAAGCCTCAGCCGACGCCCGCTGTCCGAGATCGCCGTCACCGACACCTACGGGTCCCCGTTGGGGGCCTGAACGCAGCCCCGCGGCCCGGCGATCGGACCCGCATCCCGAGATGTGAACGTTTGGTCCGGCTTCTAGGCGCCTGATCAGGTCACCCGCCGCGGAGACGGCACCCGACCGCGTCCAGCCCCGGCCGGACCGGGAGCCGGGTTGTGGGCGGCCCGATCAGGTCACTCGTCGTGGGGGCGAACCGGGCGGCGGGTGGACTTGGTGGCCGCCCG
>JBJXFH010000004.1:0-55122 GCA_046155365.1 Acidimicrobiales bacterium
TCCGGACCCCGGCGCATCGTCGAAGGTGACCAGCACACCGCACCGGGCCGTCTCAAGGGCCTCGGTCAGCTCCTCGCCGAGGTAGGGGCAGGGGCGATCGGGGTGGGCGATGACCTGCTGGACCGCCCCCTGCAGCCGCCCGATGGTGCTAGCCCCCGGACGCCGGCGGGCCAATTCGGCGGCGAGAGCGGCGATGGCGACAGGGGCGCAGGACCCGGGTTTGCCGGTTACACCAACCCGTAGCCAGTCGCGACCCATTGCCGCCCCTGCGGCGAGCTGGAGGAACGTGCTGCGACCGCTGCCGTTGAGCCCTTGCACGACGAAGCATTGCGCCCGGGCCCCGGTGGTGAGAGCGGTCATCGCAGCGTCGATCCGGCCAATGGCCGCGCTGCGTTTGACGATGTCAGCCATGGTGGCGTTCCAGGTTGTTCAGCCACGGCTCGATGGCCGCGGGACACCGGATGTGTTGCTGCACTTCTCTGGACGCCTGCTGTGTGAAGTTCATTGTTGTCCGCAAAAGTTGATGAGGTCCCTGAACGTGATATCGGCCATTGGGCCTGCAACCTGCGCGGGAAAATCGCCCCTTCAAGTCTCGGTTCTGGTATGTCGATCAGGAATCCGTCTTCGTAAGAAACACGAGGTTCACCGTGCTACGGAACTATTCCTTCCGAGTGAAATTAAGTTTGGTCACCGGCCCTCCATTGGTGTTGGTGCTCATCATGATGATGGTGTTGGTCACGCCCCGCTTCGCCGATGCGTCCGCTACCGTCGACAACCAACATCGAGTTGAAGCCTCTCGCCATGTGGTGGAGGTGATCGATACCCTCGAAGAGGAGGCGGGCCTGTCCTTGTGGCTCTTCAGCGGGGGCGGTGAGCAGGTCCAGCGGGACCTGACCGGGGCTCGTGCCGCCACCGATGAGGCCGTGACGGCGGTGACCTCCTACCTCGACGGCGAGTCTGAGCTCCCCGTGTCGGAGGTGGCGACGGCGCTCAACGCCGTGAGCAACCTCGGCAAGGTTCGTGCTGATGTGGACGCCAGCGGCCGTCAAGAACTCTACGAGGCCTATTTCGCCGATGTGAACGCGCTCGTCGTGTTCGTGGGCGACGAGGGTGAGCGGGCCCAGGACCCGCAGCTCATCCGCTTCGGCCATACCCTCAACTACCTTATCTTGGCCAAGGACAAAGTGGCCCGGGTGCGCGCCGCGGCCTTGCCCGGTCTGGCGCAGAACACCCTTGACCTCACCGACTATCGGGAGATCGCAGAGCTCGACGCTCTGGCTTTCGAGCACTTGCGTGAGTACATGGAGAGCACCGACGGCGAGCACCGCGGCGCCCTTGAGGCCTTGCTCGCCGGCGAGGAGGCCACGCGGGCCAAAGAGGCGGTGGATACGGTGCTCACCGCCGCCCGCGCCGGTTCCCCGCCCACGATCACGGCCCGGGAGTGGTGGGACGTGATGAGCGCCGAGCTCGAAGTCCTCACCGAGTTCGAGGACCAGAACTTCGATGAGTTCGTGCAGGCCGCCAAGAATCAGGCGTCCGCCGCCCGTAACGAAGCCGTCACTTACCTGCTCATCGGTCTGATCAACTTGGGTGGCGCCATCGTTGGAGCGTTCCTGCTGGGCCGGGCCATGGTCCGAGGGCTTGCCTCCGTGGCCAACCAGGCCGAGCAGATCGCCACCACTCGGCTGCCCGAGGTGCTCGAGAGCTTGCGCAACCCGACACCGGAAGCGTTGGCCCAGGCCCTACCCCAGGTGGAGGCCACCACCACCGACGAGGTGGGCACCATGGCCAACGCCTTCAACGCGGTGTTGCGGATCTCGGTAGAGACTGCCATCGAGCACGCCCAGCGCCGTGCCAAGACGGTGACCAATATGCTGGTCAACTTGGGTCGACGCAACCAGGCCCTCATCGAGCGCCAGCTGGCCCTGATGGACGAGCTGGAGAGCCGTCAGGAGGATCCAGCGGTGCTGGAGAAGCTGTTCCGCCTCGATCAGCTCATCACCCGCACGCGCCGTAACGCGGAGAACCTGGTGGTGTTGGCCGGTCAGAAGCAGGCCCGGAACTGGAGCGAAGCCGTGCCGCTCGGTGACGTCCTGCGGGCCGCCGCAGCCGAGGTCTCCAACATGGCGCGGGTGAAGGTCGACCTCGGTGCGGTGGATCACATCGACCTGGCCGGTCCTCACGCCGTTGACGTGTCCCACCTGCTTGCCGAGCTCATCGAGAACGGCTTGTCCTCCTCGGCGCCCTCCACCCAGGTGCTGCTGCGCACCGAGCGTTCCCGTGACGATCTGAAGGTGTGGATCACCGACAGCGGCGTCGGGATGGAGCCCACTGAGCTGGCCGAGGCCAACGAGCGCCTGGCCGACCCGCCCGACATTGACTCCATGGCCATTGACCGGGTCGGCTTCCAGGTGGTCGGCCGTCTGGCCCGCCAGGTGGGCGGCGTGACCGTGACCCTGTCCAACAACCCCGGCGGTGGTCTGGCGGCGTGTGTGACCATGCCGCTGAGCTTGTTCGAAGGCGCGGCGAGCCGTCCCGCAGCGCCGGCAGCCCCCGCGGCCCCGGCCGTCGCAGCCCGCTCAGAGGCGGTCACCGCCACATCGAGCGCGGCGCCCTCCACGGCGAAGTCCAGCGCTGGCGAACCGGCTGGGTCGGCCGGGTCGGCCGGGCCGTCGGGTGCTTCGTCCCGCTCCACCGGCAACGGCATCCCGCCCGCCACTGCACTGGAACAACGGCTGGTCGAACGCCGCGCCGCACCGCGCCACGAGTCGAGCAGCGCGTCGGGCAACGGTCAGGCCGTGAACGGTACGGCCACGAGCGGGCCTGCGGGGAACGGCGCTGGCGCCAAGCCGGTCGATGCTGGGGTCGCGCCGGTGGATGCTGCCGCCGGGGATCAGCCCGCCGCCAAGGCGGTGACCAGCTCCGGGTTGGTGAAGCGTCGCCCGGGCAAGGCTTTCGGAGGCAACGAAAAGGCGGCGGCGGCCGATGCCGGTGTGTTCCGGCGCCTGCCGGTCCCCGGCGAAGGCACCAACAGCGAGCAGGTCCAGCTCCGCCGGTTCCAGATGATCTCGCAGCTGCAGTCCGCCGTGGTTGACGCTCGGGAAGAAGACGATGACGACATGGGAGGAAAGTGATGAGCACGATGAGTGCTGAGGCCACCAACCTCAATTGGTTGGTCGATGATTTGTGCGAGCGGGTGCCCGCCATCGTGGATGCCGTGGTGGTGTCCTCGGACGGGCTGCTCATGGCCATGTCGCCCGGTATCGGGCGAGCCGGCGGTGACCAGTTGGCAGCGGTGGCGTCGGGGTTGACCAGCCTCACCCAGGGAGCTGCCCGCTGCTTCGGTGGCGGCGATGTGGACCAGGTGATCGTGGAGCTGCGCGGTGGCTACATGCTGTTCATGTCCATCAGCGACGGTTCATCGCTGGCGGTGATCTGCTCGAAGTCCGGTGATGTGGGGATGATCGGGTACGAGATGTCCATGCTGGTCAAGCGCATGGGCAACGTGCTCACCCCGGCGCTGGTCACCGAGCTGCAGGCCCTGCTGCCGAGGGCCTGAGGTCAGGATGAACAAACCCAGCTTCCTGCGCCAATACGCACTCACCGAGGGTCGGACGGTCTCAACGGGCAGAGACCTTCCGCTAGACGCCCTCATCACGACCACCGAGGCCTGTGGTGCCCACCTGATCGAAGGCACCCTCACCTCCGAGCGGGCCGAGATCGCCATCCTGGCGGCCACGCCGCTGTCTGTCGCTGAGGTCTCCGCAAAGCTGCACGTGCATCTGGGCATCGCCCGGGTACTGGTCAGCGACATGGCAGATCAGGGCTTGCTGGCGGTCAGCACCGCCGATTTCGACGAGATCGGTCCGGACCTGCACACCCTCGAAAGGTTGCTCGATGACCTCCAGGCTCTCTAACGCGTCCAAATCCGCAGCGGGTGTTGCGTTGCCGGTGATGAAGCCGCTCAAGATCGTGGTGGCCGGGGGGTTCGCTTCCGGCAAGACCACCTTCGTGGACTCCATCTCGGAGATCACCCCGCTCACCACGGAGGCGCCGATGACAAACCTGTCCGTTGGCGTGGACAATGCCGGTGAGGTGACCACCAAGACCACCACCACGGTGGCCATGGACTTCGGGCGGATCACGCTGTCGGAGACCACCATGCTGTACCTGTTCGGCACCCCCGGCCAGGACCGCTTCTGGTTCATGTGGGACGAACTGTCCAAGGGCGCGGTGGGCGCGGTGGTGCTGGTGGACACCCGACGCCTGGAGGATTGCTTCGCCGGTCTCGACTACTTCGAGGGGCGGGGTTTGCCCTACGTGGTGGCGCTCAACTCCTTCGATGGCGATCTCGTGCATACCCCACAGGATGTGCGCGACGCCCTCACCATTGACCCCGCGGTGCCGGTGCTGCCCATGGACGCCAGGGACCGGGCTTCAACCAAGAACGCCTTGGTGAAGTTGGTGCAGCACGCCATCGCCCGCCGCCAGGGCTGAGCACCAGCACCTTCACGGATCCTCCGCAGATCCTCCGCAGATCCTCCTTGATCGGATCATCTAGGGTCGGCGGCTGCGTCCGGGCCCCGGGCCGATGAGGAGGATCCATGCGGGCAGTGGTGCTGAACGGGTATGGCGGACCTGAGGTGTTGACCGTCCAACAGCTCGACGATCTGGTGCCGGGTCCCGAGGAGTTACTGGTCGAGGTGGCCGCCACCGCCTTGAACCGGGCCGATCTGATGCAGCGCAGCGGGCGCTACCCCCAGCCCGGACCCAAGCCGAAACACGAGATCCCGGGCTTGGAGTTCGCCGGGACGGTGACTGCGGTAGGCGGGCGGGTCAGCGCGTACCAGGTTGGTGCGGAGGTGATGGGCATCCTCGCCGGCGGCGGTTACGCCAGTCAGGTCGTCATACACGAGCGTCAGGCCATCCCCGTACCGAGTGGTATGGCGGTGGCCGATGCCGCGGCCATACCCGAGGTGTGGTTGACCGCGTGGGACGCATTGGTGTTGCAGGGCGGCCTGGCTCCTGGCGGCACGGCGCTCATCCACGGCGGCGGCTCCGGGGTGGGCACCGCCGGCATTCAGCTGGCCAACTGGATTGGTGCCAACGCCGTGGTCACCTGTTCCGCCGGCAAGGTGGCCCGTTGCTTGGAACTCGGCGCCGCCGCCGCCATCGATTATCGCAGTGGTGATCCTTTGGCCGCGGTTCGCCAGGTGTCCGGCGGTCGGGGCGCGGACGTGGTGCTCGACGTGATCGGCGGCGAGAACCTGGACCTCAACCTGGATGCGTTGGCGCTGAAGGGTGCCATCGTGCAGGTGGGCACCATGGGGGAGGGCACCGCTCCCATCGCCTTGGGCAAGCTGATGATGAAACGGGCCCGGCTCATCGGCACCGTGCTGCGGGCCCGCCCGTTGGAAGAAAAAGCGGCGTTGGCCCAGCGCTTCACCCGGGAACTGGTGCCCGCCTTCGCCGCCGGTCTCCTGCACCCCGTCATCGACCGTCGCTATCCCCTCGCCGAGATCGCTGCCGCCCACGAGTACCTGGGTTCGGACGCCAGCTTTGGCAAGGTCCTCATCGATCTGGCCTGAGCGGTTCCCGGGCCGCGCTCAGGCCTTGAGGTTGCGGGCGAACAGCGCGTGCAGGCGTTCCCAGTGGCGTTCGGCGGCGGGCTTGTCGAACAGGGCCCGTTGGGGGAAGGCGAACCCGTGATGGGTGCCGGGGTACCACTCGATGCGGGCGTTGGTGCCGGCCGTTCGTAGGTGGGCCTGGAGCCCGTCGATCATTTCCTTGGGGGCGTAGTCGTCGAACTCAGCGCAGGCGACGTACAGCTCGCCTTTCACCTTGTCAGCGAGGTGCGCCGGGGACTTGTCACCGAACAACCGCACCCCGTACAGGGAGGCCGCGGCCCGGATGCGCTCGGGGAACATGCCGGCCATGGCGAAGGAGAACGGGCCGCTCATGCAGTACCCCATGCAGCCCACCCGGTTGGCGTCCGCGGCCGGTAGCGCGTCCACATAGGCGAACAACGCCTCTGTGTCTGACGCCACCATGGGGTCGCTCAGCGCGTTCATGTAGGCGAACATCTGCGCACGCGATTCGCCCGTGGCATCGTGGAAATCCAGTTCGAACTCACGGGTTTGGCGGTAATACAGGTTCGGCAACACCACCACATACCCTGCGGTACCCAAGCGGCGGGCCATGTCGTGCAATTCTTCACGCTTGCCGGGAGCGTCCATGTAGAAGAACACCACCGGGTGCGGGCCACCCTCCTCGGGATGGGTGACGAAGGTGTTCATCATCCCGTCGGCGGTCCGCAGGTCCAGATGGTGCTCAATCATGGCCGCACCGTAGCCCGCCTCCGAAACGTCGCGCCGCACCCCCCGGCCGGTGGGTCGCCCCACCCCGCCGCTGAGGTGACATCCTCCTAGCTGCTAGACAGGCGCCAAATCGGTCACGTGACGAGGGGGGTGCTTGATGACGTCCAATGGGCTTCGAGCCGTGGTGGTGGGGCGCAGCATGGCCGGGCTTGCCGCCGCGGCAGCGTTATCGCGCCACTTCGGCGAGGTCATCATCGTGGACAAAGACCCCGACCTGGCCACCGCAGAACCGCGGCCCGGAGTGGGTCAGGGCCATCACTACCACGCGTTGGCCCAGGGCGGTCAGCAGTCCGTCGAACGGCTCCTTCCCGGTACCGTCGCCGAGCTTCGCAGCGCCGGCGCCGTGGATGTTTCCTTCGCCGAAGACATCCGGTTCTACGACGCCGGCGTGTGGCACCCCAACCGGGATCTCGGTCTCGTCAGCCTCAACGTCACCCGGGGCTTGCTCGAGCACGTGGTCCGGGAACGGTTGCGACGGGAGTCCGCGGTCCAGGTGCGAGGGTCAACGAAGCTGGAACGGCTGGTGTTTGACGGCGCGGGCTCCGGTGGCGCCGACGCTCCCGGTCGGGTAACGGGGGTTGAGGTCCGTGGGGCTGACGGTGCGGTCGAGTCGATCACCGCCGATCTGATTGTTGATTGCACCGGCCGGGTGTCCAAGGTGACGGAGGTGTTGACCCAGCACGGCTATGACCCCGTCCAGCAGTTCACCCTCAACATCGGCATCTCCTACACCAGCGCCCTGTTCCGGGCTCCGGCTGATGCCGCCGGGGGGTTCAAAGTGGCGATAGTGCTGCCCGAACCGCCGATCACGCGGGGTGGGTTCGTGGCCCTGGTGGAGGACGGCCTCTGGATGGTCTCGCTGCATACCCGCTTCGAACGGGACCTGCCCAGGACCCATGACGAGATGGTGGCCTTCGCCGAGACCCTCGAGGTGCCAGACGTGGCCGATTTCCTTCGCCGGGCCACACCGCAGGGCGATATCCGCAGCTTCCGCAAGAGCGAGGCCGTCTGGCGCCGTTTCGACAAGGCGGCGCGCGTTCCCGAGGGGCTGCTGGTGCTCGGTGACGCCATGGCCAGCTTCAACCCCATCTTCGGGCAGGGAATGTCCGTCGCCTGGCAGGAAGCGGTGGCGCTCGACGGCCTGCTCGCGGACCGCTCGGCCCGCAACGCCGGCCTTCACGGCCTCAGCGCCGAGTTTTTCCCGGCGGCCATGCCCATCAGCCGCGCCGCCTGGAGCTCCAGCACGCTGGTGGACTCGGCCTACGAAGAGGTCACCGGTGACCGCAGCCCCAACGTCGCCCAGAGTCTCCAGCTGATGAAGGGCGTCCGCCGGCTGCTGGAGGATGATCCGCAGCTGCACGCCGACCTGGTCGCAGTGGGCCAGATGACCGCCGCCGGCGACATGCTGTTCACCCCGGAGCGCGTGGCCCGAGCCCTCGCCGCCCTCGACGGCCCCTGAGCCTCCATGGGTTCCCCCGAGCCGGAGCGGAGACAGGTTCGGTGATCGGTGGCAGCTATCCCACCATGGTCGTATACTTTTCATGTGCCGCGCGGAAATCCGTCCCCCAAACTGGCCATCACCGTGGATCCTGACGTCCACGAACGCGTCGTACACGCCGCCGCCCAAGAGGGAATCAGCGTGTCCGCCTGGATGACCGAGGCGGCGCGCCGAGCACTCGTCGTACGCGACGGACTTGCAGCTGTCGCCGAGTGGGAACGCAAGAACGGAGCCTTCACGCCCGACGAGATGGCCGCCGCTCGACAACGGGTCGCTCACGAACTCGTGACACCGCGCAAGCGGTCAGCATGACCACCGTCTACGACACGGGCGTGCTGATCGGCGCGGACCGCGACGACCGTCAGATCTGGGCCGACCATCGCGCACGGCTCGAAGCCGGCGTGGTCCCTGCGACGACCGCCCCAGTTGTGGCCCAAGCCAGTCGCACCCCCCGACAGGTACAACTACGGCGCTTCCTCCGCGGTTGCAACATCATCGCGTTCGAAGCCGCCCATGCCCACGCGGTCGGTTCCCTGCTGGCGAAGTCAGCGACCTCGGACATCGTCGATGCACACGTGGCGGTCACCGCGTCGCTCACCGGCGCCGTAGTCATCACAAGTGACCCCGACGACCTCAGCGCGCTCGCCGCTCACGTCCGCCCACGCATCACCATCCGAACGATCAGCTAACCGCGCGGTATATCGCCCGCCCTTACGCGCCAGTGGGCCGCCCGCGCCGTGGTTCCGGCGGGCGACCCACTGGTGCACTCTCCCCGCAGCGGGGCCGCCACCTCAGCGCTGGTCGATACCGACGTACTCGCGCATGCCCTCGCCGGTGTACACCTGGCGGGGCCGGGAGATGCGCTGACCCTGGGCCAGCATCTCGTCCCAGTGGGTCAACCAACCGGTGATCCGGGGGATACCGAACAGTACGGTGAACATCTCGATGGGGAAGCCCATGGCCTGGTAGATCAGCCCGGAGTAGAAGTCCACGTTGGGATACAGGCGGCGGCTGATGAAGTACTCATCGTTCAGCGCCACCTCCTCCAACTTCAGCGCGATGTCCAGCAGCGGGTTCTTCCCGGTGATCTCGAAGACCTTGTACGCGGTTTCCTTCACGATCTTGGCCCGAGGGTCATAGTTCTTGTACACCCGGTGACCGAAGCCGAAGATGCGGAAATCACCCCGCTTGGCGCCGGCCACGGCCTCATCCACCCGGTCGTAGCTGCCGATCTCGGTGAGCATGTGGATGACCTGCTCGTTGGCCCCACCGTGGCGGGGTCCGTACAGGCCGGCGGCGGCACCGGCGGTGGCCGAGTACGGGTCAGCGTGGCTGGAGCCGATGACCCGCATGGCGGTGGTGCCGCAGTTCTGCTCGTGGTCGGCGTGCAGCATGAACAGCACGTCCATGGCCCGCGCCAGCGTGGGATCAACCTCGTAGTCGTTCCCGATGCGCCACATCATGTTCAAGAAGTTGGTGGGGAAGTCCAGCTTGTTGTCCGGGTACACGAACGGCAGACCCTGGCTGAAGCGGTAGCAGCAGGCGGCGATGGTGGGTGCCTTGGCCACCAGGCGCACGATCTGCTTCATGCGGACTTCGGGGTCCTCGATGGCCTTGGCCTCGGGGTACAGCGTGGACAGCGCGCCCAGCGTGGACACGAACATGCCCATGGGGTGGGCGTCGTAGTGGAAGCCCTCCATGAACCGCTTCCGCAGCTGCTCGTGGATGAAGGTGTGGTGGGTGATGTCGAACTTCCAGGCCTCGAACTGTGCCGGGGTGGGCAGCTCGCCGTGCAGCAGCAGGTACGCCACCTCAAGGTAGGTCGACTTCTCGGCCAACTGCTCAATGGGGTAGCCCCGATAGCGCAGGATGCCGTTGTCCCCGTCCAGCTCGGTGATGGAGCTGGCGGTGGACGCCGTGGCCCCGAAACTGGGGTCGAAGAACCACACGCCGGGGAGCAGCTTGCTCCACTCGGTGGCGTCCACACCCCCGTTGACGATAGGAACCTCCATCGAGTTCCCGGTGCGGTTGTCGGTGATGGTGATGCTGTCGGCCACCCGTGCTCCCTCAAGCCCTGCGTTTCGAGAAGACCCTCCGCTGAGAGGGTCCTGCGTTCAGAAGACGAAGGTGGACTCGACGTTGAGCCCGACCCGGACCTGCAACATAGCGGCCCCGACCGCCAAGGAGGTATCTCGTCCCATCCGAACGTTATCGGGACCTCACAACGGGGAGTTGTCGTGGCGGCGGCCCACCAGCCGTTCGCGCTTGCCGGAGAACGTCTCCAGCGCCTCGCACAACGCTTTTCGGGTCTCCGCCGGGCTGATCACGATGTCCACGGTGCCCCGTGACGCCGCCACCCACGGATTGAGCAAGCGGCGGTCGTAGTCCGCCACGAACGCCGCTCGTTCCTCGGCATTCCCGCGACGCATGATGATCTCCGCTGCTTGCGGGCCGCCCATCACCGCGATCTGCGCCGTGGGCCACGCCAACATCAGGTCGTTGCCCATGAAGCGGGAGTCCATCACGATGTAGGCCCCGCCGTAGGATTTGCGCAGGGTCACCGCCAGCCGGGGGACCGTGGCCCGGGCGTAGGCGAAGGCCAGTTGGGCGCCGTGACGGATCATGCCCCGCCACTCCAGGTCCTTGCCGGGATAGAAACCGGGCGTGTCGATCAGCGTCAGCAGCGGCAGGTTGAAGGCGTCACAGAACGCCACGAAGCGGGCGCCTTTCTGCGAGGCGGGGATGTCCAGCGTGCCGGCGATGGATTGCGGCTGGTTGGCCACCACCCCCACCGGCCGGCCGCCAAGGGACGCCAGCCCGGTGAACAGGTTTGGTGCCCACCCGCCGCGCAACTCCAGCAGTTCCCCGTCATCCACCAGGGCGGCCGCCACCGAGCGCACGTCGTAACTGCCGGTATCGCCTTCGGGCAGCAGGGCGCCGGCCTCCGGGGTGGCCCGGTCCAGGGGGTCATCGGTGGGGATGAGCGGCGGAAGTTCGTCGCAGCTATTGGGCAGGTAGGTCAGCAACGCACCCAAGAGCTCAACGGCGGCCTCCCGGTTGGCCACCACCTGCACCGTGGTACCGGCGAAACGGGCGTGGGTCCAGGCCCCGCCCAGTTCCTCCACGCTGACCTCTTCACCGGTGAAGGCCCGCACCATGTTGGGACCGCTGACGTAGGCGTAGGCCCGTTCCGTCATCACCACCAGGTCCGCCAGCCCCAACAGCAACGCCGGACCACTGAGGGCCGGTCCGTCCACCGCTATCAGCACCGGGACCACCCCTGAACAGCCCACCACCGCACGGGCGGCGCCGCCCCAGCCATGCAACGCCGGCAGCCCCTCGGCCACATCGGCGCCCGACGAGGACAAGATCAGCACCAGCGGCAGGCCCATGGCGCGGGCGTGGTTGGCGGCCGCTTCGATGCGCAACCCGTCGGCGGAGCTGAGCGCACCCTGATGGCGGTCCAGTTCGGATTCCACCAGCACCACGGATCGGTCCGCGATGTGGCCCACACGGGCTCGGGTGGTTCCGGTCATGCGCGACCGCAGCGGCAGGTCCCAGCGCACAGCCATGCCGGGGTCCGACCATCCGCCGAGCTGAGTGGTTACTTCTGGCGCCAACGTGGGCCGTGGGGCAACGCCGGGCGAAGCCGGGGGGTGGGTTGAGTCGGTGCGGTTCAGGACGGTTGGCTAGCGGGATGGATGCCGAGTTGGGACGAGGCGTCAATCCGCACCGCCTCCACGATCACCTCGTGCACCGCCCGGGCGGCCGCGGACAGCAGCCCCCGGCGACGTCGCACCAGGCCCACCGAACGGCGGGGCATGCCCACCACCGGGATCCGCTTCCACTGGCCGGTGGACAGCAGCCAATCCGGTGCGGCGGACGCCGGCACGATGGCGGCGCCGAAACCCTGAAACGCCAGGGACGCCACCAGCCGCAAACCGTCCACCTCGGCCTTGGGTCGCAAGGTCACGCCGGCGGCTTCCGCGGCGGCGTCCAGTTCGGTCCGGAACACGGTGCCCACCGCCGCCAGCAGCAGTTCGTGGTTGGACAGTTCCGCCAGGCTCAGCTCATCAAAGCGGGCCAGCGGATGATCGTTGGGTGCCACCACCACCCGGTCCTCGTCGAAGAGCGGTTGCTCGGTGACGTCGGGATCATCGGTGGGCAGGTTCACCACCGCCAGGTCGATCTCGCCCCGACCCAATTGCGGTAACAACATGGAGGTGGTGGCGTCCACCACGACCAGGCGCACCGCCGGGTGCTCCTTGGACAACCGGTCAAACAGGATGGGGACCAGCCAACGAGCGGTGGTGCCGATGACACCCACCCGGGCGGAGCCGCTGATCTCATCGTGCATGGAGGCGACGTCGGAACTGAGCGCTTCCAGTTCGGCGCGGATACGCCGGGCCCGGGCCGCCACCACCCGGCCCTCCTCGGTCAAGGTGCCGTTGGCCCGATCCACCAAGATGACCCCCAACTCCCGCTCGAGGCGGGCGACGTGAGTGGACACGTTGGATTGGACGGTCTGCAGCGAGCGAGCCGCAGCAGAAAACGTGCCATGGTCGGCAACGGCGAGCAGCGCAGCGAGCTGGCGAAGGTCCATCACCCCCGATGATAGTCCGTATGTCAGGAAACTGTTTGACAGATCTTGTGCGCTGAGGCACAATGTCCCCACAACGTCGAGCACGTGTTCCGGTCCCCCACTGGAGTGCTCGATGGGCACAGCCCAACACCCCCCCGTTGGTGCTGGTAGCCGAGAAGCGCCTGGTCCTCCCCCCCTTTCGGACCAGGCGCTTCGGCGTTTTCGGGTCTGGCACCCGTCACATCATCTCCGTGCCGTCGATACTGAGCAACAGAAACATCACGATCAAAACGAGCAACACGGGCCAGATAAGGTTGAGGAAGACGGCGACCCAGGCGATGGCCCTGGTCCTCCCGTCCTTTCGCATCACTCGGATGAGCCCGATCAGGCCGAGAGCCAGGCCGATCGGTGGCAGCAGAAAACCGCCCCATTTGACGCCGCCGATGCCGGACAACAGACGGGGCCCGGGCAGGGACAGCAGACCCAGGACGAGCGAGGCGAGAGTCGCTCCATTGGGGCGGGAACGGGCAGGGCGGGACGTCGCAATCGAGCGCGAGGGAGCCCCGCTAACCGGAGGCACTGGCTGAAGGTGTGCCGGTGGCGCCGGCGGTCCCAGGTGGAGCCCCGGGGCCACGGAGCTAGTCGGGTTGTGGTATCGGACCGGGGGGCCCATCACCGGGTTTCCATCGAAATCCGCGGCGGAGTTGTGGTGGGGTCGGCTCTCGTCGTCGCCTTCGGGCATGCATGCAGCGTACGGAGGGTGCGGGCCAGCTCCTCGGTCCCCTCCGGTCAGGCCTGATCGGGAGTGTTCTCGCCAGGGGCGGCGGGTGCCCGACGCGACGCCGGCCGCTCCCGTCGCCGTATCTGACGCAGCGCAGCCGCCGTGGCCGCTCCCGCCACTGCCGTCAGCGCCAGCGCACCGATGCCCGGCCGCCGGGGCACATCGCCGCTGATGGCGATGACCGCCACCACCATTAGGCAGCCGTTCCGGGCCACGTCGACCCAGGAAAGCGTCGACGCCCCCCAGGTTCCGAAACAGCGGCACGGGGTTCCGGTCAGCCCGCGATGCAGGCGGCTCGCCACCAACGCCGTGAAGGCGGCCAGCAGCGCCAGTGCCAACACCGCGGATCCGGTCGGGGTCAGTACCAGGCCCACCGCGATCGCCGCCTCCACGCCGGGAACGGTGCGGGCCAGCAGCCACGGGCGGGCCAACCCGAAGGCGGCCATCGCCCGGGCGGTGCCGGGAAGGTCACGCCACTTCGCCACCGCGGCCACGGCGAACACCCCGGCCAGCAGCAGCGCCGCCAGGTACGCCAAGCCGTGGAAGGGGCGGTCGGTCCAGGTCATCGCGGGGTCGGCTCAGCCGGTGCCGCCGATGTGGCCGGGTCCGCCAAGGCGAACACCTGGCCGGAGCGGGTGCCCACCACGATGTACCCGCCGGCCACCGCCGGGGTGGATTCGATACAGCCCCCAAGCCGCAACGCCCACAGCTGGCGCGGCGCGGCGCTGGTGTCCGCCACGTCGTAGGCGTGCAGCACCCCGTCGCAGTCGCCTTGGATCAACACGTCATCAACCACCACTGGCGAGGACCACGTCGGTCCGGGCAGTTCCAGCCGCCAGCGCTCCTGACCGCTGTCCCGCTCGAAGGCATTGATCTCCCCGGCGTTGGTGGCCACGATGACCAGGTCTCGGTGCAGCGCCGGGGTGGCCCACACCCCCGAGGGGACACCGCCGGTGCGTAACGGCACCGACCACACCAGCGGATCATCGGCCTTGGCGGGATTGAGCTTGGCCAGCTGACCCACCTGTTGGGACCGGTCGTTGGCCCGTTCGTACTCCGCCGCCACGTACAGCGCGCCGGTTTCGTCAATGACCACGGTGGCGTCGGTGTCATCGCCCATCCAGAAACGGAAGTTGCGGGCGGCGCTACCACGGGTGCCGGCGGCGATGGCGGCCAGGTCCCATCCCTGCACCAGCCCGCCGGAGTTGGCGAAGTACGCCGTGGAGCTGGACATGGCCACCGAGGACTCGATGGACACGTTGGTGCCCACCTGCTCCAACAGTTCGTCGTCCCAGCCCGGGGCGTTGAACACCAGCCGGGGTGCCACCGCCACTTTGCCGTCGGCACCGAATCGGCGATTGAGGCGCACCACGTGGAACTGGGAGTTTTCGCCGCCTTCGAGCAGGAGATCCCCGATCACCAGCGGCGAACCGTCCCAGTCGTCGTTCCACAGGGTGGGCGACACGGCGTCGGCCCCCAGCCGCCACAGCTCCCGGAACCCGTCGGGCTCGATGGCCAGGATGCGCAGGTGGCTGTCCCTGGAGCCGACGTAGAGCAGCGGGTAGCCGTCGGGGTCCACCGTGACCGAACCCTTGATGAGGTCCCCGGTGGGAAACGGTTCCAGCAGCGCCCGGCCGGTTTCGGCATCGAGCAGGTGCACCGCCCCATCGAAGGCCCCGAAGGCCACCAGCCAGCGGTCGGCCCACGGGTTGGCAGCGGGACTGCTGGTGGTGGTCGGCCAGCGCCACAACGCCGGCTGCCCGGTCCAGCCGGTCCCACACCACACCGCCGCCACGCCACCGTCCACCGATGTGCCACACAGCGCGCCCGGTTGCGGGTAGGTCCACACCACCGAGGGGGAACGCGGCGACGGACCACGGCCGGTCAAGCTGCGGGTGGGGTTGCCCCGGAAGGTCAACATGCCCTCCACCGGCGATCCCGGGACCGGCTGACCGGAGCTGGCCGGGTCCACCCACCAGCGTGGCTTGCCCACTATTGGTGACGTTGTTAGGTCAGACAGTGACCTTTTTGGGTCGTCGGGTCGATTCGACGTCGATTCGGTGGACTCGCCTGGCCCGTCGCCGGCACGCTTCGCGTCGGACTGAACGTCTTGGGTGATTGGAGGTCCGTCGCCCTCGAGGGGTCGGTCATCGGCGGCGGTCGGCGCAGCGCCCGCTCCGGCCGGCCCCGTTGCCCCAACGTGATCGCCCACCCGGCTGCAGGCCCCCGCCGCGCTCGCGCACAGCGCCAGTCCCAGCCCCACGGCCACCATTTGACGCACCCGGGACCCACCTCTGCGGGCCCCTACGGCAGCCGCCTCGGTCCCTGCCCCTGCCCCTGCCATCACCCCTGCCCGCCGTTCGCCGGGTGTGCGTCGGGGGCCGCCAACGCGTCGGAGGCCACGGGCGCGGGCGGGGTGGGGGAGAGGGCGAAGGATGATCGAGGGGGCCGGTGGCAGCTGGGATCAGCCAACCGGTTCGCCCCCAGCCGGGTCAGATCCGAGGCCACCGGGGGTACCGGGTGTCCTGCAGGGCGGGCAGCGCCGGGCGACTCGGCCCATCGACACCGGGTCCCTGACCGGCCGGTGTTTCGATGCCCGCTGCCGGGATGGGCCGGCGGCGGCCGGACCCGATGGCCCGTGTAGGCCGGGTGCGGGCGGGGTCGCTGCGCAGCCACGCCCGCCGCCAGGACACCACGTCCGGACCCGCCAGTGACGGGGTCTGCCCGGCATGGGCCCGTTGGCGCGCCTGCCACCAATCGGAGGTGGCCTCGTCGGCCAGCGCCGCCACCCCGGCCTCGATGCGCACTGAAAGTCGCCGGGCGTCCTCGCCGGGGCGGGCCACGATCGGCTCCCCGAAGCTCAGCACGGTGGACCCCGGGCGGGGCCGGTTGGAACCCTTGGGCAGGATCTTGTCGGTGCCGGAGATGTGCACCGGCACCACCGGCACCTCCTGGCGGATGGCCAGGTAGGCGGCGCCGCCCTTGAACTCCTGACCCCACCCGTCGGGGCTTCGGCCGCCTTCGGGGTAGATCAACATCGACCAGCCGTCAGCGATGAGATCTGCCGCCGCCAGCGCCGAACGCCGGTTGACCCGGGTCCGTTCGATGGGGATGGCGTTCAGCGCTAAGGCCGCGGCGCTGCCGGCGATGCGGTTGGGGAAGAAATAGTCCGCGGCGGCGCCCACGAACAGCTTGGTCCGCCACGGCCGGGGTAGGCGCCGCAGCAGCAGTGGGGTGTCGAGGTGGCTGTGGTGGTTGGCCACGAAGATCAACGGCTGCTTGCCGTCCAGATGGGCCAAACGGTCCAGGCCCCGCCGGGTGGGGTCCGCCATCAACCGCACGGCGGGCTCCAGCACCGCCTCGTGCAGCACCCAGCGGAAGGTGCGGGCGGCGGGGGTGCGGGCCCAGTCGGTCTCGAACTCGGCGCCCACCACGGAGGGCTTCTCGGCCGGGAGGACCCCCATGGGCACCGGCGGCGCGGTCCAGGGGAACCCGGCCCGGCGCAACAGTTGTTGGGGGGAGGGCACGCGTTTCATGAAGTACCACCCATCACGTCACGTCCGCCATCAACACCGGCGGGTTGTGGTAGTGGGTGATGGTGGGGGCGCGGCCGACCACGTCGGAGGCCATCTCCAGCGCATCGGACAGGCCGGTGGCGGGCATGAACCCCAGCCGGCGCACGGCCTTGGCGTCACCGCCCACGATGATCACCCGTCCCAGATGCGCCAGCGCGTGGCTGCCCCAATACCACATGTAGAACGGGTGGACCCCGTGGTACGCGTAGCTGGTGCGGTACAGGTGCCGGTACCACTCGTCCTCGGCGAAGGACTTTTCGTAGCGGGCCTCGATCTCGATGGGATCGGTGGTCTCCGTCAGCACCTGCTCGAAGAAATCGATGTAACTGGGATGATGCACCGGGTGGAATTCCCAGGGGGTGGGATGGGTCATGATCAATACCCCACCCTCCCGCACCAACGGTCGACCCCGATACAGGTTGAAGAAATACCCCAAGCCCAAACACATGACCAGGATCGGGTTCATGATGGAGTTGACATTGTAGGGACAGATGTAGGGAAGTCCCATGGTCAGGATATCGGTCTGACCTTCCACCGGAACCAGGTGTTGTTTATACACGTTCTCAGTGGTGATCTTGTGCACCGCTTCCACCTCGCCGGCTTGCACCGAGGTGATCTCGTATGGTGCTTCCCACGAGCTGAACACCTTTCGCCGAGCCGATGCCGGCATGTGCTTGAGCCCGGCCTGCATGCCCAAGAACGTGGCCCGGTCCTTGCCGTTCCATTCCCACTCGCGCTTCTGGAGAACAGAGAGCGGGCCGCTTGTACCGAAGCTGTTGTTGTTAACCGTGGTTTCGATCTGGAAGATCTTCGGGCCCTGCTTTCGCAACACCTCACCCATCCTCCAGTTCGAGGAGTGCAGCTCGGAGCGGTGCTGATCCATGAAGCTCTTCGATGCCCGCATGGTGGCCACGTTGTGGTGATGTTTGAGCGCGGTGTAGCCCGAAAGTCCGGTGGCGGTGGATTTCCAGCCACCGTCCATGGAGACCAGGTTGATGTTGACATACACCAACAGGTCACTTTCCGCCGCCCGACGGTTGATCTGCACGTCCTCGCCATGAGGGGTGGTGCCCACGATGACCATGCCCTCAGGGTCCTCGGCGTCGTGGTTGTACAACTTCCCCGACGGGGCGAAGGCGTCATAGACCCGGTCGCCCACGGCGTGGCGCAACTCCGCTTCGGTCATGCGCCGGTGCAACGCCAAAGCGGCGATGATCTCCACGTCCTCCACCCCGGCGGCGGCGGCGGTATCGAGCACGGCCTCAATGACCCGCTGGCGGATGTCAGGCCGGCGCATGGGCGGTAACGGCAAGGAGATGTCATCAAAGGCGATGGTCAGCTTCATGCCGGCGAACATCAGCGCCGACAACGGCTCGCTGTCGTAAGGGTTTTCCAGCGCGTGGCGGATCACCCCGTTGGGATCTTTCACTCCCGGGAGCGGCTCGGCCGGGTAGATCACCCGGCTGCGGCCCACCGGCAGGCGCTCGAGGCGGAACCCCTCACCGTGGTGGAACAGGATCGGCGGCGTGGAACCGTCGACCTCCAACACGAAACCGGGACGTGGGGCCATGGGATAGGGGATCCTGTCGTGTTCTCGTTGGTGGCGCTGGGTCGGGGAGTTCGAACCGGGGCTCTGAACCGGTTAGCGCTGGGCGGACAACGGGGTGGGGGCCAAGGGCAGCAGGCGATGGTGGTACCCGGGGGCGCGATCGAAGTGTTCCACCAGCCAACCCCGTTTGCGGGCCAGCGCCGCCAGCCGGGTCTCGGGGTTCACCGCCACCGGGAATCCGACCGCCTCCAGCATGGGAAGGTCACTGGTGGAATCGGCGTAGGCCACCCCTTCGGCCGGATCGAAACCCCGGGCGGCGGCGTAATCGAACAGCGCCTGGGCCCGGCTCTCCCCGGTGGGCGGCGCCGCCAGCAGTTCCCCGGTGTAACAGCCGGCGTCGATGCTCATCTCGGCGGCGATGATGTCATCGAACAGCGGGCGCAGGGGATCGATGATGAAATCCAGCGCCCCGGTGATCAGCACCGTGCGATGTCCCGCCGCCCGGTGTTCCCGAACCCGTCGGATGGCGGCGGGGAAGGACCGGCTGAGGATCAGATCAGACAACATCTCGGCGCTGTCCTCGGCCAACAACCCCACCGGCGCCCCCTCATAGCGGCGATAGAAGAACCGCAGGAAGTCACTGCGATCGGCCTTGTCCAACCGCAGCAGGGACGGTCCCTCGGCCAGGGTTTTGGCCACGAACCGCAGCCGTTCGCCTCGGCTCAGGCGCCGTGACGCCAACCAGGCATAGGACGCCACCACATTGGAGGCGATGAGGGTGTTCTCCAGGTCAAACGCCGCGAACTGCCGCTCGGGGGCCAACACCTGGCGACGCAACCGTTCGCTGCGGGTCTCACCGCCGCGGGTGCCGGGGCTGGTTCGGGCCCGGGCGTTGCGCACCACCGAGGGCAGGTGGGTGTCACGGACGTAGCGCTCCCACTCGATGATCCGGGGATCGAAACAGAACCGCTCCCGATCGGTGTCCTCGAGGCTGTCCCACAGCGCCAGCAGCCGGTTCACGCCGTAGATGGCCTCGCACTCGGCGTACTTGCCGTATAGCTCCACGTAACCCATGGCCCGCTCGGCCAGCTCCCGCTTCTCCTCCAGGTTGGCGGCCAGCTCGGCCTGCTTGCCCCGCAACGGCAAGGCGTTGAGGGTGCGTTCCACCTTGGTGATCGCGCCCAGGGTGCGGCGCAGCTGGCCCTCCACCCGACCCCGCCCGGGAAAGGACCACTGCGGGGTCTTGATGGGCTGGCCCAAGCTGTCATAGAGGGGATGCTCACCGAACCAGGTGGCCACCAGATCCACCAACCGGCGGTAGCGCAAGGGGTTGGCCCCACCCGACGCCACCTGGAACACCGGGGGTTGCACGGTGGGATCGGGCCGGGGGTTGGCCGCCTCCTGCGCCGCCACCGCGATGATGGCGCCCACCACCAGATCCACCGGGATGACATCGACCACGCCTTCGGGGACGCCGGGGAAGTCCCGCAGCAGACCCCGGGCGTAGGAGATGATCACCGGTTCGGCCATGCGGAAACCCCGGATCCAGCCCGGGAAGGGGTCGGCCATGGCGGACTCGATGATGGAGGGCCGCAAGATTGTGGTGGGTACCGCCCCGTGAGTTTCCGCCAGCGCCACCTCGGCCAGGGCCTTGGTGAACGCATAGGCGTCGGGGAAGCCCACCGATGCTGCCCGCTCCCGCCCGGCGGTGATGAGACGGTCATCAACCCAGCGCTGGCGCAGCTGTTCGGTTTTCGCCGCCAGCAACGGTCCGCCGGCGGCGCCCAGCTCAGCCCGGGCCTGCTTGCGGAAGCGGCGCAACTGTTCGGTGCTGCGGCTGAGGGCGTCGGCGTCGGCTCGGGCCCGTCGGGCGCCGGCCACCTCCGCCCGCCAGTCCACCTGCACGTAGAACGGGCTGGCATCCACCGGTTCTTCCAGGGCGTTGCCGCGGCGGCTGCCGGCCACATAACAGGTGGACACCGCCAGGTAGTGCGGCGCCACGCCCAGCTCGGTCAGGGTCTGCGCGATGCGGGACGGGCCCAGCAGGTTGATCTCCACCGCGGCGTCGAGGGGCGAATCGAAGCTGACGGCGGCGGCGGAGTGGATAACCACGTCGGCGGCGGCCAGCGCGGCCCGACCGGCCTCGTCCAGACCGAGACCGTCCACGGACACGTCCCCGCCCACCACGTCCACCCGTCGGGCCAGCTCACGATCGAAACCGCCCGACGCCCGCCCGGCGCGGCTACGCGGCCGGGCTGTCCCCGCCGGTGCGGCTTGCTCAACCCCGGTCCCGGGGCGCTCGGCGTCCGCGGCAACGCCAGCGGCGTCCCAACTGGCCCGCAGCGCGTCGAAGGCGTCGTTGCGGAACAGCTCCCGACGAGCCCGTTCAGCGGCACTGACCCGGCGGCCGGGGCGGATGAGCAGGGTGAGGTGAGCGTCGGGCACCGCCCGCAACAGCCGCTCGACCAACGCCGTGCCGAGGAAGCCGGTGGACCCGGTGATGAACAGTCGTTTGCCGGCCAGCACCTCGGCGATCACCCGGATGCCGGCCCGGGTCGGTGTTGTGCGGCGCTCACGGCCGATCATTCTTGCAGGCGCGCCCCTGCCGGCCGGAACGCCGCGCCCCGCAGCGCCTCGCCGACCCCGCCGCCCAGACCCCGAACCGTGTCCCGAACCGTGTCCCGAACCCCTGGGTGGGGGACCTGCCGCTGCTCCAATGAGGGGAAATCGACCCGCTGCGCCGGCGCCGCCGCCCCCCCACCCTGGCGGCATGGATAGAGCGCTGTGGCCATCGAGTATTCCCGAGCTGTTCCGGGTGGCCGCCAGTGCCCTCGCTGGTAGCGATACCGCCGATGGCAGCCCCCTCGGTGGTCCGCCCCGAGCCGGCGAGGACGGCTCGATCGAGGCGCTCGGTGCCGCCCTTCGTGCCCTGACCGAAGGGGAACGGGGCGCCGAGCAGCGGTCCGATGACCACTCGCCGGCGGGCGGCGCCATCGCCGAACAGCTCCGTCGGTCCCTGGGGGTGCCGCAATTTCTCAGCTTGAGTGACGACGCCCTGGTGGAAGCGGTCCGTACCGTGCGCGGTGAAATCGACATGTCTGACCTGGTGGCGCTGACCGTGGTGCAGGTGATCGGCCGGCAGTTGCTGCACCAGTACCCCATGTCCTCGCTGATCTGGGATGGTGTCAACGACGAGGTGACCGACGTGTTCGGCGATGCCGAGCTGTTGCGGGTGGCGCCGGGGGTGTGGAACCGCCAGGTGGGTGATCGCCCGATGGCGGTGATCCAGATGATCGAAGACGTGCTGCCCTATCCCGACGTACGCCGCTTCACCTTGCACTGGGGGCTCACCCTGCCGGCGGTGCCGTTCTGCCGCCACGCCACGGGCCCCAACGGTGAGCTACCGGTCCATCAGCTTTCGTGCTGTGCCGTGTCCGGTGATCTGGGGTCGGTGCGCCCGCCGTTCGGTTCCCACCGTTTCGTGGTCACGTTGGGCATGGTGCTCGAGCAGCGATCGTCCCGTCCGGCGCGCTTGGTGGGCCGCGAGGGGTTCCGGGCCCGCCTGCACCGGCTGGTGAACTTCTGCGAGCGCATGGCCGAACGTGAACAGCTGCGGGAACTGCTGGTGGACCACCCCTGGCGCAACGGCATCGGCATCGCCGAACAACTGCGCAATGCGGACGCCGAACGGTTGGATCAACTGCTGCGCTGAGCGGTGGGACCAGCCCGGATCCGCAGCCAGGCCATGGGTGGCGAAAAGTCAAGCTCGCACGGCTTCGTCCACAGCTAACCTCCGAACCATGAGTCGGGCGCTGGTGCTGAACGGTTCCTACGAACCGCTCGGCGTGGTGACCGCTCGCCGGGCCTTGCTCCTGGTGTTGGGGGACAAGGCCGATGTCGTGCACCACAGCGATGACCACTTCCGTTCCGAGCGGCTGACGTTCAACGTGCCCTCGGTGATCCGTCTGCGCTACGTGGTCAAGGTGCCCTACCAGCGGCGGGTCACGCTCAGTCGTCGGGCGGTGTTGCACCGCGACGCCAACCGCTGCCAATACTGCGGGAAGGATGCGGACTCCATCGATCACGTGGTGCCCCGGTCCCGTGGTGGTGGCCACACCTGGGACAACGTGGTGGCCGCCTGCCGTCGCTGCAACCTGGCCAAGGGCAACCACATGCTGGTGGACACCCCGATGACCCTGCGACGCCAACCGGTGCAGCCCCGCCACCTGGCCTGGCTGCTGATCACGCTGGACCGGGTGCCCGAGCACTGGAAGCCCTACCTCGGCGAGCAACTGCTGTCCGCGTGAGCGCACCGCAGCGCCAGGACGACCATCCCGACACCCCGCCCACCGCCATCACCCTGTGGCATCTGGCGGTGCCGCTGCGCCACGCCTTCGAGGCCTCCCACGGCACCGAGGCGCGGCGGGAGGTGGTGCTGGTGCGGGTGGAGACGGCAGACGGCGCGATGGGCCTGGGGGAGTGCGATGCGCTCAGCCGGCCCACTTACACCCACGAGTACACCCGCGGGGCCTTCGTGCTGCTGCGCGACGAGCTGGTCCCGGCCCTGCTGGCGGGGGCACCGCCGCCGGACCGGTTCCATCCCATGGCCCGGGCGGCGCTCACCACCGCCCTGCTCGATCTGCGATTGCGCCGTGCCGATTGCTCCCTGGCGGCCCATCTCGGGGCCACCCGGACCACGCTGGCACGGACCGCGGTGTTGGGCCGCCACCCCCACACCGACGCGTTGCTGGCGGCGGTGGATTCGGCGCTGTCGGCGGGCGCGGTCCTGGTGAAGCTGAAGGTGGCCGGGCTCGAGGATTTGGCCCAGACCGCCGTGGTGCGCGCCACGTTCCCCCAGCTGGCCCTGGCGGCGGACGCCAACGGGGCCCTGGCCGGGTTGACCCCGGCCGAGTTGATCGCCGCCGGTCTGGAACGGTTGGGGTTGACCTACCTCGAACAGCCCTACCCGGCGGAGGATTTGTTGGGCTGCGCAGCGTTGCGCCGGGCGGTTGGTACTCCCATCGCCCTCGATGAATCGGTGACCTCCGCGGCGGCGGCCCGTACCGCCCTGGCGCTGGGGTCGCTGGACGCCATCAACATCAAACCGGCCCGGCTGGGCGGTGTGGCGGAAGCGGCGGCCCTGGTGGCGTGGGCCAGAGCTGAGGGTCTGCGGGCGTTCTGCGGGGGGATGTTGGAGCTGGGGGTGGGCCGGGCGGCGGCGGCGGCGGTGGCGGCGCTGGATGGCTGCGATTGGCCCACCGATCTGGGTCCCTCCACGGCCTATGTGGCCCGTGACATCACCAACCCCGTCCTCACCGACCCAAACGGTCATCTGGTGGTGCCCGGTGGCCCCGGTCTGGGTGTGGAGCTGACCGCGGACACGGCGTTGGCTGAGGTCACCGTGGAGCGGGTGATCCTGCGGCGGGAGCGGACCGGGCTGAGACCATGAGCGGCCCGGCGCCGGCGGCCTGGGAGGTCCACCGGCTGGTCGGATCGGCGGAGGAGCTCCACAGCCGGGCGTTGCCATCCTCCCCGGTCCGCCAACTGTGGCTGTGCCGGGTCACCGGCCCGGCGTTGGTGTTGGGCAGCAGCGCCCGCCAGCAGGATTTCGTGAACCGGGACCTGGCCCGCCGGCGGGGGGTGGAAGTAATTCATCGTCCCAGCGGTGGCGCCGCGGTGTTGTTGGAACCGGGCGCGCAGCTGTGGGCCGATGTGCTCATCGGACGTGGTGATCCGCTCTGGCAGGAGGACATCGGCCGGGCCGCGTGGTGGGTGGGGGAGTGGTGGCAACGGACCCTGGCCCGGGTGGGGGTCACCACCAGCGTGCATCAGGGCCGCATGCAAGGTGGGGAGTTGGCCCGGCGGATCTGTTTCGCCGGGGTGGGGCCCGGGGAGGTGCTCGCCGAGGGGCGCAAGCTGGTGGGGTTGTCCCAGCGGCGCACCAGGGACGTTGTTCGGCTGCAGACGATGTTGCTGTTGGATTGGCACCCCGGGCCTTTGGCTGCGCTGTGCGGGCTGAGCGAGCAGGACGGGAACGCGGCGTTGGCCGGGGTGGCGGTGGGGCTGGGCCAACTGCTGCCGCCCGGGGCGCACGATGCGGGCGGGACCGGACTGCTGGCCGAGCTCGAGACCTTGCTGATCGAGGAACTCCGCAGCGTGTAGCCGCAGGCAGCTCCGTGCTGGGGCCCCGGTCCGTGCTGGCCGGTCCCGTGCTCACAGTGGTCCGTCGATGCGCGCGTCCGCCCATTGCTCGCACTGCGAGGTGGTCTGATCACGCCCTGCGTCCGCCTCGTCGGCAAGCGTTTTTGAACGAACGGTGTCATTGATTTGGCCGATCGGTGTCCGGCGGGGCCCAAAGGGGGTGACGTAGGTTGCTCTATGGGGGGGAGTGGGTCAGAATGGGGCGACATGGGAGCGCAACACGAGCAGGTGGGGCGACCCAGGAAATCGCCAATCGGGCGGGCGGCCGTAACGCACGGCGGGACATCGGCAAGGAGCGATCAAGGCAGTGTTCGTCGGACGGTTCGAGCACTCGCTCGACGACAAGGGCAGGGTGGTACTGCCTCCGACGTTCCGGTCCCGGCTGGCGGAGGGTGGGTACCTGACGCAGTACCAGCACTGTCTGGCGCTGTGGTCACCCAAGGAATTCGAGGAGTTCGTGGAACGGCTACGGGACAAGTTGCGCATCCAGGAAGCGGCACCACACGCCATGCGGGCACTGTTGGCCAACGCCGCGGAGATCAAGGTGGACGCCCAGGGTCGCATCGCGGTCCCGCAGCGGTTGCGGGAATACGCCGAGCTGGGCTCCAACGTGGTGTTGGTGGGCTCGCTCGATCATGTGGAGATCTGGAATCCCGAAGCCTGGGAACCGGTCAACCACGAAGGCGAAAACGGACTGGCCGAGGCAGTGAACACCCTCGGCATTTATTGAGCATCCAGCAGATCCAGCAGATTCAGCGGATCCAGCACACCTAGTACGCAGCAGACAACAGGATCGAAAGAGCGAACTACCAGCACCACACGATCGTCCATCCGCAGCCTTCCGGCCGGCGAGATGGAAGGCCCCCAACTCCGCCCGCTTGCCATCTTGTCCGTTTCGGGAGAGACAACCCGACGGGCGCCGGCCGGCCGGGGGGCTGCCGATGGACGATCGTGCAATGGAACTGACGTGGGACTCGACTCGCACAAACGAACTCGGGAGAACCGCGTGGGACACCGTGCGCAACGGGCGGCCGACGAGCCGCGACCAACATGAGCAGCGACAGGAGTGGCAACGATCGCAGCGACGGCAACGATCGCAGCGACGGCATTGATGGCATTGATGGCGTTGATGGCAACGCCTTCGTGCACCAGCCGGTGATGCTGCAGGAGATCGTTGACCTTTTCCAGCCCGTACCTCCTGGTACCGTACTTGATGGTACGGTGGGGGGTGGCGGCCATGCCGAGGCGTTGTTGGATCATCACGCCCATTTGTCGGTGTTGGGATTGGATCAGGATCAACAGGCGCTGGACGCCGCCGGTGCCCGCCTGGCCCGCTTCGGGGACCGGGTCCACCTGGTGCGCAGCCGCTTCGATCGGTTGGCCGAGGTGTGGGCCGAACGGTCAGCCGAACTGGCCGGCACGGACATGGTGGGTACTGACCTGGTGGGTGCCCTGTTTGATCTGGGGGTGAGCTCACCGCAGATCGACCAGCCCGAGCGCGGCTTCAGCTACCGACACGACGCGCTGTTGGACATGCGCATGGACCGCTCCCGGGGGGTCAGCGCGGCGGAGTTGGTGAATACCGCCAGCGAGGGCGAACTGGTGCGGATCCTGCGCGATTACGGCGAGGAGCCCAGTGCCCGCCGCATCGCCAAAGCCATCATCGAGGACCGGCTGGCGGGTCGCCCGTTGCAACGAACCGGTGAGTTGGTGGCGTTGCTGGAACGAGTGATTCCCGCTCCGGCCCGTCGCCGCGGGGGCCATCCGGCCAAGCGCACGTTCCAGGCGTTGCGTATTGCGGTCAACCAGGAACTCGAGGTGTTGGCCCCGGCGCTGGACGCCGCGGTGGAAACGCTGGTTCCGGGCGGGCGGCTGGCGGTGCTGGCCTATCACTCCGGCGAGGACCGCATTGTGAAGGCCCGGTTGCGCCATCACGAGAACGGGGGCTGCCAGTGCCCGCCGCAATTGGGTTGCCGTTGCGGGGCCCGACGTCTGGTTCGGCCGTTGTGGCGCAGCGCCCGAAAGCCCGGTCCGGCGGAATTGGCCGCCAACTCCCGGGCCGCCAGTGCCCGGCTGCGGGCCGCGGTGAAGTTGCCCGAGCACCAGGGAACCGTTTCCGGTGCACCGGGAACCGATAGATCGAGGGGTGCCTGATGGCGGGCTCGGTGGGTGGCGGCGCGGGGCGTGGCCGGACCGGACGCACCGGCACTGGCAGCGGCACCGGGGTCGGTAATGGGGTCGGTAATGGGGTTGGTAATGGGGTTGGCCCTGGGGTTGGTGCGGGCGCGGTGAGCGCGGCCGGCGTGGCCGTTGATCCGGACGGTCGTCGGGCCGGTGGCCGTGACGGGACCGCGGTGCGCCCGTCGCTGCAGTTGGTACGGGACGGTCGCCGACTTCGGCCCGGACCGCTCGGTACGGTGGTGATCTCGGTGGTGTTCATCACGTTGTTCGTGCTGGCGTTCTTGCAGGCGGTGCTGGTGCAAGGCCAATTGGGTCTGGACACCCTGGATCGCCGGATCGCGGATCTGGAAGTGCAGCGGGCCCGCATGCAGGTTGATGTGGCCACCGCCGAATCGCCGTTGCGCATTCAGGCCGCCGCAGCAGAAAATGGTTTGGTGCGTCCGCCGGAGGTGGTGTTCTTGGCCCGCGCCGATGTGGAGGCGTACACCAACAACGGTTCAGGCAGCGTGTCACTGTCCCTGGACCCTGCCGGTGGCGCCAATGGGACTGCGCCTGACGCCGGGGCCGCCCGGGCCGCGGTCACCCCGCCGGTGCCAGCCGCTGACGCCACGGGCCAGAGGTAGGACGTCACCGTGATCGATGACGAATTGGGCGACCCGCCCCCGCTTCGACGGACCAAGTCAGCGCCCAGCGGTGATCGCCGAACCGGGTCCGGGCGAAACGGCCCCCGCCCCCATGCCGCGGCGCCACGCAAACCCACCCGGCCCGCCCGCGGTGGCGTGGGGCTGCTTGAGGGCGCGGACGAACTTGGCGATCGGGCGCCGGCTCGGACCGGGGCCCCTAAGGCGGCGAAAGGCGGTGCCCGTAAGGCCGCGGCCAACGGATCGCGCCCGGTCACCGCCACGGCCGACGGTGGTGCTGATCGGGCCACGTCCGCTTCGCGTCGGGGCGTGGATCGCAGCTGGGAACGGCTGTGGGCTGCGGACGAAGGCGCCGCCGGGGACACGGAGCATCGGTCCCGCGGGCTCATCCGCATCGGTGACCTTGATGAGCTGGATGACTTCGGTGACTTCGACGACATTGATCACTTCGATGCCGCGGACTTCGATCCGGCGAGCGGGCGTCGGTCCGGTCCGGGTGGCCGATCCGGTGCGGCCGGGTTGTTCGGCCGGGATGATCCGTTCCGTGGCGACCGTGGCGACCGTCGGGATGAGCCGGCGCCGTCGGTGGCGAAGCAGCGGGGTGGACGTTCCGCCCCGGCAAAGGCAACGCCCGGAACCGGACCGGCTCGTTCCGGCGCGGCAACCACCAAGGGTCGGGCCCGTTCGAAGCCCGCCTCCAAGGCTCAAGCTGCGGCCAAGGGTGCAGGTCAACCAAAGGTTGAGGCTCGACCAAAGGTTGAGGGTGCGGAAAAGGGTGAACGCCCGAGGCCGCGGCGCGCCCGAACCGGCCGATCACCGCGACAGGGTGGGTCCGCCGACGCCACCCCCTCCAGCCGGAAACGGACCCGTGCCGTACCCACTGGTACCGTACGGACTGGTACGGTACGTGGTGGTACGGTACGGGGTGGTACGGTACGTGGTGGTACGGTACGTGGCGGTACGCGGCGCCGTCCCCCGGTGTCGCGAGGTCCATACCGTCTGGTATCCAGTAAGCGGCTGACGGGGCTGGTGTTGGTGGCCCTGCTGGGTTTCATCGTGCTGGCAGCCAAGTTGGCCAACCTGCAAGCCATGAGCCCTGATCGTTACCGTCAGCAGGCGAAGGAACAACGAGTCAGCGCTGAGGTCCTGCCCGCTACCCGGGGCGCGATTGTGGACCGAAACGGTGAGCCGCTGGTCACCACCGTGACCCGTAAGACCATCTATACCGATCCCGCCACCGTGCCGCGGGGTCAGGCCCCGGCCATGGCCGCCGCACTGGCGCCGCTGCTGCAGGTGGACGCCGCCACGCTGCAACAACAGTTGGAGTCTCCCGGCAACTTCGCGTATCTGGCCCGCAAGGTCAGTGACGAGACGGCGCGAGCAGTGGAAGCGCTGCGGTTGCCGGGGATTTACAGCCTGGATGAAGCCACCCGTCTGAAACCGGCCGAGGATCTGGCTTTGTCACTGGTGGGCCGGGTGGACACGGAGAACGTGGGTATCTCCGGTGTCGAGGCGGCATACAACGAATCCCTCACCGGCACCCCTGGCGAACTGGTACGGGAGCGCAGCCTGACCGGGGATCGCACCATTCCCTCGGCCGGACAACGCATCGAGCCCGCGGTGCCCGGATCCACGGTCACGTTGACCTTGGACCGAACCTTGCAGCAGATGACCGAGCGAGCGGTGGCCGACGGGATGCGCGCCGTGTGGGCCAAAGCCGGCACCGCCATCGTGATGGACACCGTCAGCGGGGAGATCCTGGCGCTGGCGTCGCTGCGGGCGGACGAGACCACCGGCGCGGTGAGCAACGACGACCAGAACCGGGCCATCACCACCACCTACGACCCGGGCTCGGTCATGAAGGTCGTGACCATGGCCGGGGCCATTGAAACCGGTCTGGTGAACGCCGCCACCGTGCGCCAGGTCCCCACCGAGGTCACCTTCGCGGACTCCACGTTCGTGGACGACAGCCGTTTCGAGCCCGAAGCCATGACGGTCACGGACATCCTGGCCCGCTCCTCGAACGTGGGCACCATGTTGTTGGCCAAGGACCTGGGATCCAAGGCGCTGGCGGAGGGGCTGGCCAGCTTCGGCTTCGGCACCGCCACCGGGATCGGCCTGGCCCATGAGGAACCGGGTTTCGTGCTGCCCCGGGCCCGCTGGTCCGATACCTCCCTGCCCACCATCGCCATCGGCCAGGCCATCAACGCCACCCCGTTGCAGGTTTTGGCGGCGTACAACACCGTGGCCAACGGCGGTGAGTACGTGAGCCCGTCGGTGGTCCGTTCGGTGGTGTCCTCCGACAACGAGGACGTCAGCCGGGTGGTGCCCAACCGCCGCCGGGTCATCAGCACCGAGACCTCGGCGCAGCTGCGGGCGATGTTGGGCGCGGTGGTCACCCAGGGCACCGGGTCCCAAGCGGCGGTGGAGGGCTACGAGGTGGCCGGCAAGACCGGCACCGCCTGGAAGTGGCGCAACGAGACCGAAGAGTACGGTCAGGACGGGGACCGGGACTATCTGGCCACCTTCGTGGGTTTCGCCCCGGCCAACGAACCCCGCTTCTCCATCATCGTGGTCCTCGACGAACCCCAAAGCGCCATCTATACCGGTGGTGCCGCCGCGGCGCCGGTGTTTTCCGCCATCGCCCAGCAGGCCCTGCTCAGCAAGGACATCGCCCCCGAGGCCCCCGGTTGGGTCCAACGGGCGGACGGCGCCAACCTGCGGGCCCGCCCGGCCCGGGCCGCCACGCCCCCGCCGGTGGTGGTGCTCCGCAAGCCGCCCCCCGTCGCCGCCACTGACCCTGTCGGCGCCGCCGTCGGTGCCAGCGCCACCTCTCCCGCACCGGCCGCCGACGCCGCCACCAACCCGGGGGCCACGGGCACCGCCCCCGCCCCGGCAACCGTCGCCCCGCCAACCGCCAACTCGGCCGCCCCGCCCACCGCCGAGTCTGCCCCGTCCAGCCCAACGGACGGTGCCCCGCCGAGCGTCACGACGGCCACCCCGCCGTCCGCCGCGGACGCTGGCGCCACCGCCTCACCCAACCCCGCCCCGCCCGATTCGGCCGCCCCGCCCAACCCCGCCGCCCCGCCTAGTGCCGAGCCGGCCCCGACGAATCCCAGCGCCCCGTCGTCGACCACCCCAGGGTCGCCCGCCCCAGGGTCGCCCGCCCCAGCGGCCCAGCGCTCCACCGGCGATGCCACGGTGCAGCCGGTACCGGCCGGTGCCCGCGTCGCCACCCCACCATCCGCCGGCGCCGGAACAGCAACGCCATCGGCCCCGGGCCCAACGGCGGCCGTCCCCGCCGGCGGGGGATAGCGGTGATGGCGGTGCCCTCGGTGGCGCTCTCCCAGCTGGTCGCGGCGCTGGGGCCCACGGCCCGTCTGCACCACCCCGCCGGCTCGGACCCGGCCCTGGTGGAAAACGTGCCCATCAGCGGGGTCACCCATGACTCCCGCCAGGTGCAACCCGGTTGGCTGTTCTGCTGCGTCCCCGGTGGCATCGCCGACGGGCACCGCTTCGCCGATGAGGCCGCCGCCCGGGGTGCCGCGGCGTTGTTGGTCCAACGCAACCTCTCTCGCCGGGGGACGGGAGCGGGTCCCAAAGCCGCGGACCTACCCCAGATCGAAGTCCACGACAGTCGGGCGTCCATGGCGGTGGTGGCGGCCACGTTCTGGGGCCACCCGGCGGCGTCGCTGCGCATGGCGGGCGTCACTGGCACCAACGGCAAGACCACCGTCACCCAGCTGCTGGGTGCGATCTTCCGGGCCGCCGGCCAACCCAGCGAGATCATCGGCACCCTGTCCGCGGCCCGCACCACACCGGAGGCCCCGGATCTGCAGCGGCAGCTGGCGGAGCTGGTGGCGGGCGGGGTGAGTTCGGTGGCCATGGAGGTGTCCAGCCACGCCCTGGCGTTGCACCGTGTCGATGAGATCCGCTTCGACGTGGCCACCTTCACGAACCTCAGCCGGGACCATCTGGACTTTCACGGCACCATGGCGGCGTACTTCGCGGCCAAGGCCAAGCTGTTCGAGGCCGCCCACTGCCAGCGGGCGGTGGTCAACCTCGACGACCCCCACGGCCGGCTGTTGCGCGACGCGGCGGTGGTGCCCACGGTGGGCTATCGCCTGGCCGACGCCGAGGTCCTGGAGCTGGCGGCGTGGGGCACCCGTTTCCGTTGGCGGGGTCGGGAGCTGACGGTGCACCTGGCCGGCCGACACAACCTGTCCAACGCCCTGGCCGCAGCCACCACCGCGGAGCAGCTGGGCATCGAACCGGACGCCATCGCCGCCGGGCTCGATGCCCTCCAGGCCGTACCCGGTCGGTTCGAACACGTTGACGCTGGTCAGGGCTTCGGTGTTATCGTCGATTACGCCCACACCCCCGACGCCTTGGAGCGGGTGCTGAGCTCGGTGCGCGAGATGGTCGGGCCCAACGGACGGGTGATCGTGGTGTTCGGTTGCGGCGGTGACCGGGACCGCACCAAACGGGCACCCATGGGCCAGGTCGCTGCCGAACTGGCCGAGCTGAGCATTATCACCTCGGACAACCCACGCCATGAGTCACCACAAGCCATCGCCGACCAAGTACGTTCCGGGGCTGTGGTGACAACGGACAGTGGCGCGGGCGGCACAGCGAGCAACCAGGAGCGCTCGGCGGAGGGTCATTCGGTGGTGGTCGAGTTGGATCGACGCGTCGCCATCGGCCTGGCATTCGAGCAGGCCACGGCCGTTGATGTGGTGGTGATCGCCGGCAAGGGCCACGAGCGCACCCAGCAGATCGGGGACACCCTGATCGAGTTCGACGATCGGCTGGTGGCCA
This sequence comes from Acidimicrobiales bacterium, assembly GCA_046155365.1. Taxonomy (GTDB): domain Bacteria; phylum Actinomycetota; class Acidimicrobiia; order Acidimicrobiales; family CAIXPF01; genus CAIXPF01. The sequence continues at coordinate 32,204 of JBJXFH010000004.1, forward strand.
GGGAGTTGCTCGGCTCGCTGGGCGGAACCCCGGACCGCTTTCCTTCGTGATCCGACTGCTGGTGGCGGCGGCCACCTCCACGCTGGTGTCCCTCATCGGCACCCGATACCTGATCCGTTGGCTCACCGCCCACCGGGTGGGTCAACCCATCCGGGAGGACGGTCCCCAGGGCCATTCCATCAAGGCCGGGACCCCCACCATGGGGGGTATCGCCATCGTGGTGGGCGCCGGGTTCGGCTACGTGCTGTCCACCTTTCCCGGCGGGGTCACCACCCGGACCGGGTTGATCGTGATGGCCACCATTACCGCGTCGGCCTTCGTGGGCGGCCTCGATGACTGGATCAAGGTCACCCGGGCCCGCAACCTGGGGCTGACCAAACGCACCAAGATCGCCGGGCAACTACTGGTGGCGGTGGCCTTCGCGGTGGCCATCATCACGCTGACCCAAGAGGCCACCCGTCTCAGCTTCACCAGCGGGCACGTGCCGGGCATCGAGCTGGGCAAAGTGGGCTGGACGCTGTTGGCAGTGGTGTGGATCCTGGGGTTCTCCAACGGGGTCAACCTCACCGATGGGTTGGACGGGCTGGCCGCGGGGTCCTCGGTGCTGTGCTTCGCGGCGTACACCGTGATCTGCTTCTGGCAGTTCCGCAACTTCGACGTGTACGAGAACTTCCACTCCCTGGACCTGGCGGTGGTGTCGGTGTCGATGCTGGGTGGCAGCATCGGCTTCTTGTGGTGGAACGCCGCGCCGGCGCAGATCTTCATGGGCGACACCGGCTCTTTGGCCATCGGAGCGGCCTTCGCCACGTTGGCGCTCACCACGGAAACCCAGCTCCTCCTGCCGATCCTGGGGGGCCTGTTCGTGCTGGAGACGGTCTCGGTGATGTTGCAGGTAGGGGTGTATCAGGCCCAGCGATCCACCGCCCCCGCCCTGCGTCGCCGCCCGTTTCGCATGGCGCCGTTGCATCACCATTTCGAGCTGGGGGGGTGGCCCGAAACCCGGGTCATCATGCGCTTTTGGATCATTGCCGGGCTGTGCGTGGCCATTGCCATGGGCCTGTTCTACGCAGATTTCCTTTCGAGAACGGTGGAGTTGTGACCCCCCGAGCAGCGAAGCAGGAGGCGGCGTCGGCCGTGACCACCCGCCCCAACCGTGGTCGGCGCACCGCGGAATCGGTGACCCTGCTGGGCATCATCATCATGCTGAACCTGATCGGGCTGGTCATGGTGATGTCCGCCAGCTCTGTGATCTCCCTCGAGGACCACAACAACTCCTGGTACTACTTCCAACGCCAGGCCATCTGGGCGGGGATCGGCACCGCGGTGATGCTGGTGGTGCAGCGCGTCGATTATCACCGGTGGGCCCGACTGGCCGGCCCGGCGCTGCTGGCCAGCATGGGTCTCCTGGTGGCGGTGCTCATCCCCGGGGTGGGCGTGGACGTCAACGGGGCCCGGCGCTGGTTGGGCTACGGCCCCGTCATCATCCAGCCCTCGGAGCTGGCCAAGCTGGCCCTGGTGCTGTTCTGCGCGGTGCTGCTGGGACGGCGCATTCACCTGATGCACCTGTGCCGGGCCACCCTCAACCCGGTGCTGTTGGTGGCCTCGGTGATCATCCTGCTGGTGATGTTGCAGCCCAACCTGGGCACCAGCATCGTGCTGGGCTGCATCGCGCTGCTGATGTTGCACGTGGCCGGCGCCCCCGCCCGCTGGCTGGGCGCGGCGCTGGGGGTGTGTTTCTCCGGGGCCCTGCTGCTGGGTATCGCGGTGCCCTACCGACGGGCCCGGATCTTGGCGTTCATGCACCCCGAGGCTGATCCCCTGGGCTCGGGCTACCAGACCATGCAGGCGTTCATGGCCATGGCCGAGGGCGGCCTGCGGGGGGTGGGTGTGGGTGCCAGCCGGGCCAAGTGGGGCTTTCTGCCCTTTCCCCACACCGACTTCATTTTCGCCATCATCGCCGAGGAGTTCGGCTTTCTCGGCGCCGGTCTGGTCATCGCCATCTTCGCTCTGCTGGCCCTTCTCGGTGCCCGGGCGGCGTTACGGGCTCCCGATGCCATGGGCACGCTGCTGGCCGCCGGCATCACCGGTTGGTTCGTGGTCCAGGCCCTGGTCAACATCGGTGCCGTGGTCGGGGCCCTGCCCATCACTGGGGTGCCGTTGCCGTTCGTGTCATCGGGCGGGTCCTCGCTGGTGGCGTCCATGGCGGCATGCGGGTTGTTGCTCAACGTGGCCCGCCAGGCCCGACCCCGCCCCGGCCGCCAAGCCGCGCCGGCCCCGCTGGTCACCGGCCTCGGTGCGGATCTGCAGCTGGTACCGCACCCCGACGCCCACCACGCGGACGGGGACCCCGAGGGGGAAGTCACCGGGGCCGGGACTGCCGACGGCCTTGACCGGTCCGACCGGTCTGACCGTGACGTACCCGCCGACGTTGAGGACGAGCTCATCCCGGGACCGTCGCGCCCACCGCGCCGTCCGGTGGGGGTATGACCGACCCCGCCGCCCCGTGCGCCCTCCCGATCACCGTCCCGATCACCGTCGACAGGTCGGTTGGGCATCCGCCCGTCCGGCCCGGCGATGTGCCACAGTCGCTCCCGGTGTCGAGCCCCCTCTCCCGTGCGGCGCGCCTCCCGCTGGTGGGGCGATGGTCCCGGCGCGCCCGGCCTGGTCATGGCCCCCGCCACCCCCGCACCTGGCTGCTGGTGGCCGGCGGCGGCACGATGGGCCACGTCAGCCCTGGTCTAGCCATTGCTGAGGCGGTGGTGGGACGGGGCTGCCCCAGACCGGCGGTGCACTTCGTGGGCTCCAAACGAGGGGTCGAGGCCACCCGGGTGCCCGATGCCGGGTTCCGGCTCACCCTGCTGGGCGGGCGGGGACTGCAACGCCGGCTGACCCTGGCCAACGTGGTTGCCGTGGCCGGCCTGGTGGGGGCGTTCGCCAAGGCGATCGTGTTGGTGACCAAAACCCGCCCGGCGGTGGTCCTGGCCCTGGGTGGGTACGCCTCGCTGCCATGTGGTTTGGCGGCGGTGCTGTTGCGGATCCCGGTGGTGGTGGCCGAGCAGAACGCGGTGCCTGGCGCCGCCAATCGATTGGTGGGCCGCGCCGCCCGGGCCTGCGCCATCTCCTTCGAGGGCACCAACCTGCCCCGTGCCGTGCTGACCGGCAACCCGGTGCGACCGGCGCTGGCCCACCTTGACCGCGGCGCCGAACGGGCCGGGGCCCGCCAACGGCTGGGGGTGGCGCCCGATCGGGTGCTGCTGTTGGCCTACGGCGGCTCCCTCGGCGCCCGACGCATCAACCGGGCGGTGTGGGACGCCCGCCAGCAGTGGGCCGGCCGCGGTGACCTGGCCGTTCGCCACGTGGTGGGGGACCGGGACTGGCCCGATCGACCCCCCGGCGTCCACGCCCATGACGCCGGCGGGTCGCTGTCTATGTCGTCGAATGAGTCGTCGAGTGAGTCGATGTATGAGTCGCCGAGCGCGTCCGGGCTGGGCGGTCAGGGCGGGGAGGGGCTGGACTATCGGGCGGTGATCTACGAACAGGACATGGCCACCGCCCTGTGCGCCGCTGATGTGGTGTTGAGCCGCGCCGGGGCCTCCACCGTGGCCGAGCTGGCGTCGGTGGGGGTGGGCTCGATCCTGGTGCCGTTACCCATCGCCACCGGTGACCATCAGACCGCTAACGCCCGGGTGTTGGTGGACGCCGGCGCTGCGGTGCTCATCCCCGACGCCGAGCTGGACGCCGCCCGGCTGGTCGATCAGCTCAACGCCCTCCTGGCGGCTCCCGACACCCTTCCGGCCATGGCGGCGGCGGCCACCACCGTGGGTCGCCCCGACGCCGCCGAACGCGTCGCCGACCTGCTCCTGCGTCACGCCCGCACCCCCTGGGAGAACGCTGCCGGGACGTCCTCCGTGCCCAACCCGTCGCCGGGGCCCGCCGGTCCGGCGGCGTCATCGCGGGTGGCGGTGTTGCCGTGAGCGCCGTGGACGGTTCGGGGCTCGGTACCAACAGCGGCGAGCCGGTGGATCTCGGCGGCAGCCGTCGAATCCACATCGTGGGCGTGGGCGGGGCCGGCATGAGTGCCATCGCCGAGATCCTGGCCACCATGGGTCACCAGGTCACCGGCAGTGACCTCAAGGACGGGCCCACCGTGCAACGCCTCCAGGGGCTGGGGTTAACGGTCAGCGTGGGCCATCGCGCCGCCAACGTGGGCTCAGCGGAACTGGTGGCCATCTCCAGCGCCATCCCGGCGGGCAACGCCGAGGTGAGCGCCGCCCGCGCCGCTGGCATTGACGTGGTGCGCCGGGCCGATGTGCTGGCGGCGCTGTGCCGGCTGCGGGCCACGGTGGCGGTGGCTGGCACCCACGGCAAGACCACCACCTCCTCGATGTTGGCGTTGATCCTGGTCGAAGCCGGTGTGCAGCCGTCCTTTCTCATCGGCGGGGACCTCAATGAGATCGGTAGCGGTGCCGCCTGGGACGTGGGACAGCACTTCGTGGTGGAAGCGGACGAGAGCGACGGCACGTTCCTGCAGCTGGACCCCTTCGTCTCGGTGGTCACCAACGTCGAACCGGACCATCTCGACCATTACGGCAGCTACCAGAACGTGCGCGCCGCCTTCGGGCAGTTCGTGGCCAGCACCGCGGCGGTGGCGGTGGTCGGCATCGACGGGCCCGACGGCGCCGCTTTGGCCGTTGCGGCGTCAGCCAACCCCCTCGGGACCGCGTCCCCCGACAGTCAGCCCGAGACCGATGCCGGCGCCCCCCGGGTGGTCACCTTCGGCGAGCACCCTGACGCCGACTACCGCATGGTGGACGTGACCTCGGCCCGGGACGGGGTGAGCTGGCGGCTGCTGGCCGGCGGTCGTGACCTGGGCCTGTTGTCGTTGCCGATCATGGGGCGCCACAACGCCGCCAACGCCACCGCCGCCACCGCCGCCGCCCTGGAGCTGGGCCTGCCCATGGACGCCGCCGTCCGGGCCCTGGCCCGTTTCGCCGGGGTGGCCCGAAGGCTGCAGTTCCGGGGCGAGGCCGGCGGGGTCACGTTCATCGATGACTACGCCCATCTGCCCTCCGAGGTGGCCGCGGCCCTGGCGGCGTTGCGCAGCGGAGGCTGGTCCCGGCTGGTGGCAGTGTTCCAGCCCCATCGCTACAGCCGCATCGAAGCGGTCGGCACCGAGTTCCGGGACAGTTTCGTGGATGCCGATGTGGCGGTACTCACCGAGATCTACGCCGCCGGCGAGCGTCCCCGCCCCGGGATCACCGGCCGGTTGGTGGCCAACGCCGTGATCGACGCCCACCCCTGGCGCGTCGCCGCCTACCTGCCCCACCGCCGGGATCTGGTCACCTACCTCCTGGCCACCCTGCGCCCGGGGGACTGCTGCGTGACCCTCGGGGCCGGCGATCTCACGTCCCTGCCCGACGAAGTGCAAGCCGCGTTGCGGGCCCGCGCCGGTGGGGCCGGCCGGTGATGACCCGCCCCCCGCCCTCACGCCGTCCCAGGCGGGTTCCCGGCACCAAGGCCGATCCGGCACCCGGGCAGCGCGGGCTGCAACCGTGGGCGACGGACCTCACGGAGTGGGCTGAGCTGGTGGCTCTGCTGACAGGGGCGCTCGGTCCGCGGGTGCGGGCTGAGGCGCCGCTGGGCCCCCGTTGCACCTACGGGGTGGGTGGCGCCGCCCGGGTGCTGGTCACCATTGAGGACCAGGCCGATCTGGACCGCTTGGCCGGGGTGATCGGCCCGCGGCAGGTACCAACCCTGGTGCTCGGTCGGGGCAGCAACCTGCTGGTGGCGGATCGCGGGTTCGATGGAGTGGCGGTGGTGCTTGGGCGGCGCTTCGGCGAGATCGAATTCAGCGCTGACGGGCTGACGGCGGGGGCCGGCGCGGCCTTGCCGGTGCTGGCCCGTCGCAGCGCCGCCGCCGGGTTGCGGGGCTTCGAATGGGCCGTCGGCGTGCCCGGATCCCTTGGCGGGGCGGTCATGATGAACGCCGGCGGTCACGGCTCCGATCTCGCCGCCTGCCTCGTGGAGGTGGAGGTGGCCGACCTGCACCGGGCAGGCTCGGTGCGGTGGCTGGCGGCACGGGAGCTGGACCTCCGCTATCGCCACTCCAACGTGGGATCGGCCGAGATCGTGCTGCGGGCACGGATGCGGCTCGAACCTGGTGACGCGGCGCAGGCTCGGGCGCTGGTGGATGACATCGTGGCCTGGCGGCGGGAGAACCAGCCCGGCGGCTCCAACGCCGGCTCGGTGTTCACCAACCCGCCGGGGGACTCCGCTGGTCGGCTCATCGAGGCCGCGGGGGCCAAGGGCCTGCGCCACCGCAGCGCCGAGGTGTCCACCAAACACGCCAACTTCATCCAGGCCGATCCCGGCGGATCCGCCCAGGACGTGTTCGAGCTGATGGGACGGGTGCAACAGCTGGTGGCGGCCCACGGCGGTCCCTGGCTACAGCCCGAAACCCGCCTGGTGGGCTTCCCCTCCGCGCCGCCCGCACCGGCCCCCGAAGGCCACGAAACGCCCCATCGACCTCCGTCGGACCCCGCTACCGGTGTCGACCCTGCCCCGTCCGAGAGCCCATGAGTCCACCCACGAGCACCGACATTGACCGTCCACCGGCCGGCGAGGCGACCCTCAACCCCAACGTGTCCGCCGGCCCCAACGTGTCCGCCGGCCCCGACCGTCGAGCCGCCCGGGCCGAGCTGGCGGCGCGCCGCGACGCCCGGCGGGCCCAACTCCACCTCCCGGTCACTGACAGCCGCCGCCCACCGTTGGTCCCCTGGCGCGTCGCCCGCGGCGTTCGCCCCGCAGCCAGCCCCGGTGGCCCCGAACCCGCCCAGACCGAACTGTTAAGCGGCACCCACCCCTCCCACCACGCGCCCACCCCCGACCAGTCCGCCACCACCGCGGTCCCCAGCACCGCCGACGTGCCCGACGCTGACGTCGCGGACCTGACCGACACGGACCCGTCCCGCAACAGCCGCCGTGGCTGGTGGGGTCCCCGCAACCCGGCCCGGTGGCCGCCGGTGTCAAGCGCCGACCCCGCCGCCGAACCCGCCGGACCCCAACCGGACCAGGGCCCCCGCAACCGCGCTCGCCGCCCCGCCGCCCCACCCGAGCCCAACAATGACCCGGCCCCCGGTCCCGCGGCTGACGGTGGCCGCGCCCGGGTCGAGTTTGGGGCGGCTGGTGGTCTTCTGGCTGATGGCGACCGCGCCCGGGTCGACGCCGGGGCCGGCGCGGCCAGCCCAACCGCCGAGGTCCCCGTGCCCCGCCCGGTCACCGACAGTGGCCGCCTCCGTGTCGGCATCGACAGCCCGACCGCGCCCACCGTCACCGACCCAGACCCCGCCGTCACCACCGGGAACGGCGATGTCCGTGCCCACACCAGCATCGACAGCCCGACCTCGTTCCAGGTGGTCACCGCCGTCGGTGACCCGACGGGCCGCGACGGGGCGGACCGCGCCGCGGTGGTGGCGCGCCCCGCCCAGGAAGGCGCGGCCACGGAAAGCACCCCGATCGATCCCCGCTTCGAGGCCCGTCGAGCCGAGGTCGCCCGGGACGAGCGGCGGCGCCGGCGGTTGCGGGTGTTGGGGCTGGTGGCGGTGCTGGCGGTGATCGGCTCGGGCTTCGGATTGACCCGGACCCCGGCCCTGGACGTGGACCACATCGCCGTCACCGGCTGGAGCCACGACCAGCGGGCGGACATCCTGGCGGCCTCGGGCATCGCCATCGGCACCCAACTCACCGACATTGACCCCGACGCCTCCGCCCGCCGCATCGAGGCCCTGGTGCCGTGGGTTGCCGCGGCCCGGGTCACCCGCAACTGGCCCGGTTCGGTCCTCATTACCGTGGTGGAACGACGCCCCGTGGCCCGGGTCCTCACCGACCGGGGCACCTGGATGGCCCTTGACGGCGGCGGCCACCTGCTGGAGGAGACCGAAACCCCCCAGCCGGAGCTCATCGCGGTGGAGGGTTCGTCACCCGGCGCGGTCCCCGGCGCGGTACTGGCCCCCGGCGCCGCTCGGGGAGTGGCCGTGCTGGCCCAGATGTCCCCGTCCCTGCTCAGCCGGGTCCAAGCGCTCCGTTTCGTCCATCGGGGCGGCCTTCTGCCCCCGGGCGGGGTGCTGGCGGAGCCCTTGGGATCGGCGCCCGCCACCCCGCTCTTCGATGTCGGGCCGGCTGGATCGGACACCGCCACCGGCCCTGAGGTGGAACTCGTACTGGCACCGTCGGGATCGGTAGCCTTCGGTCCGCCCGAACAGGTGCAGATGAAGTTGTTGGCGCTGGAAACGGTGCTGGCCCGGGTGGATCTCACCTGTCTGGAGGCCGTCGATGTGCGTGTGCCGCGGCGCCCCCTGGTCAAACGCAACGCCGACTGCGAAGCGCAACTCGCCGGATGAGCGAATGAGCACGGCCGGTGGCATCACGGCGACGTACCATGCAGGACGGAGCACCAGCAGCAGCAAGTCCAGGTGCGATGAGCACGTATCGTGACCTGCTGTGAACAGGGTGCGTTTGACCGCATATCCGCTCAATCGATAGCCTCTCCGCTCACGGTCGTCCTCTCCGAGCGCGGCCGAGACGCATCGGCTGCCGCGTGCACGGGGGAAAGGTAGGCAGTACATGGCCGGAATCCCGCAGAACTATCTCGCGGTGATCAAGGTCGTCGGGGTCGGCGGAGGTGGCGTCAACGCCATCAACCGCATGATCGACGCCGGGTTGAAAGGCGTTGAGTTCATCGCCGTCAACACCGACGCTCAGGCGCTGCTGATGAGCGACGCCGATGTCAAACTGGCCATCGGCCGCGAGATCACCCGGGGCCTGGGCGCCGGCAGTGATCCCGACGTCGGTCGTCAAGCCGCCGAGGAGGCCCGGGCCGACCTCGCCGAAGCCCTCGCCGGCGCCGACATGGTGTTCATCACCGCTGGGGAGGGTGGTGGCACCGGCACCGGCGCCGCCCCCGTCATCGCCGAGATCGCCAAGAGCAGCGGGGCGTTGACCATCGGTGTGGTGACCCGGCCCTTCACGTTCGAGGGCCGCCGCCGGGCCGTGCAGGCCGAAGAGGGCATCGCCGGGCTGCGGGCCAAGGTGGACACTCAGATCGTCATCCCCAATGATCGGCTGCTCACCGTGGCCGACGAGAAGACCTCCATGTTGAACGCCTTCAACATGGCCGATGAGATCCTGCTGCAAGGTGTGCAGGGCATCACCGACCTCATCACCACCCCCGGCCTGATCAACACCGACTTCGCTGACGTCCGCATGATCATGAGCAACGCCGGATCGGCCCTGATGGGCATCGGCTACGGCTCCGGCGAAGGGCGCGGGCTCACCGCCGCTCGTGCCGCCATCTCCAGCCCGCTGTTGGAGAGCTCCATCGAGGGCGCCCGGGGGATCCTGCTCAACATCAGTGGCGGCTCTGACCTGGGCCTGCTCGAGGTCAACGACGCCGCCGAGATCATCCACTCCGTGGCCCACCCCGACGCCAACATCATCTTCGGGGCCGTCATCGATGATGCCATGGGCGACGAGGTCCGGGTCACCGTCATCGCCGCCGGATTCGACCGGTACGACGAGCGGCCCAAGACCGCCGCCGCCACCGCCCCCGAACCCGCCGGTCCCGTGAAAGGCCGGTTGCGGGACAACGCCGACATCTTCGGTGAGGAAGAGGACGACCTCGGCCTCGGCGACGACGATGATTTCGACGTGCCCTCGTTCTTGCGGTGACTACCACCCCTCGCTGAACGCCGCCCCCCAACCCCGTCGAGGGCAGCTGCCATGACCTACCGGCGCGAGGTCCCCACCGCCGCTGGCGTTGCCCACGTGATCTTCACCGATCGCGCCGACGGTGATTTCCGGCCCGGCCCGGACCCCGCAAGCGCCGCAGGTCCCGTGGACCCGGCCGACGTGCTGGTGGGCCACCGCCGGAGTTGGCTGCGGCAGGTCCACGGCGCCGAGGTCATCACGGTGGCCACCCCCGGCGAGGCGGTCGGTGCAGAGGGTGATGCGCTGGTCACCGCACAGCCCCGAGCCGTGCTCAGCGTCCTGGGAGCGGACTGCCCGCTGGTGGCCCTGATCAGCGCCGCTGGCGTGGTGGGCGTGGCCCATGCCGGCTGGCGGGGTCTGGTGGCGGGGGTGTTGCCGGCCACCGTGAGCGCCATGGTGGAGCTGGGCGCGGGGGACGTCACCGCCCTGCTCGGGCCCTGCATTTGCCCGCAGCACTACCAGTTCGGTGCCGCCGACTTGGATCTGGTGGCGAACCGGCTGGGCTTTCAAGTGCGGGCCCGGACCGGCGACGGCCGCCCGGCGCTGGACCTGTTGGCCGCGGTGGAGGCGTCGCTGGAGCCGATGGGGGTGACGGTGGATCGGTCCGGTTGGCGGTGCACCGCCGCGGGGTCCGAGCAGTTCTCCCACCGGGCCCGGGCGGACCGGGGCCGTCACGCGGCGCTGGTGTGGCTCCAGCCGGGCGCAGGGGCCGACCGGGGAGTGCACAGCGATGGGTGAGGGCAACACCGATGTCACTCCGCCGCCGGTCGACGCCGCCACGGTTCGCCAACGGCTGAGCATGCTGCGGGCCCGGATCGCCGCCGCGGGGGCCAACCCCGACACCGTCGAGGTGCTGGCCGTCACCAAGGGGCACCCGTACTCGGTGGTCCCGGTGGCGCTGGCTGCGGGACTGGTGCAGTTGGGCGAGAACTACGCCCAGGAGCTCGTGGCCAAGGCCACCAGCGTGGGACTGCAGGCCGGGCCAGGTCCCCGCTGGCATTTCATCGGCCGTCTCCAAACCAACAAGGTCCGGCTCCTGGCCCCCCACGTCCATCTGTGGCAGAGCCTGGACCGGTCCGAGCTGGTCGCCGAAGTGGCCCGCCGGGCGCCCGGGGCGCACGTGTTGATCCAGGTCAACCCCAATGTCGAGCCCGGCGCGACGGAACCAGGGCGCGCCGGTAAGGGCGGATGTGCTCCTCAGCAGGTGGGGGAGCTGCTGGCGTTGTCCTCAGCCGCCGGGCTGGTGGTGGAGGGGCTCATGACGGTGGGTCCCACCGATGCGGACGCCGATCCCCGCCCGGGTTTCGAGCTGGTTCGGGCACTGGTGGACCGTTTCGGGCTGGCGCGCTGCTCGATGGGCATGAGCGAGGACCTGGAGGCCGCGGTGCGGTGCGGCTCCACCATGGTGCGGGTGGGCACCGCCTTGTTCGGCCCAAGGACCCGCCCCTGAACCCCCGCCGCGGGCCTCGAACCGATCGGTTCAGCAGGCGGGTGCCGCCCACCGATTCAGCGTGGCGCGTGGCGGGAACTAACCTGCCCCGCAGGAGGAGCGATGAGCTGGATGCGCAGGGTGACCGAGTATCTCGGTCTTGCTCCCGACGACGAGTACGAGGACGTCGAGGACTACGGCGAGCGCGATGATCGCGGCGCCAACTCCACCCGCGCCCCGGTGCGTCCGATCGCGCCCGTTGCCCGTCCGGCCTCCATCACCCACCCCGACACCGGCCATGCCTCGGTTCGGGCGTTACCGGTCCAACCGGTCCGTAACACCGTTGACGACGAGGAGCGAGATCGCGTGGTGGCCCGACCCCAGCACACGGGACCGGTAGTGGTCCGCCCCGCCATGGAGCCCCAGCCCGTGGCCAGCCCCCAGGTGGTGACCCCTTCCGGTTTCGGCGCGGCGCAAGAGGTGGCGGACAAGTTCAAGGCCAACCGTCCCGTCATCATGAACCTCCAAAGCCTTGACCGGGACCTGCAACGCCGGCTCATCGATTTCGCCAGCGGGCTGTGTTACGGCCTGGGCGGGCACATGGAGAAGGTCGCCGACCAGGTTTTCCTGCTTACCCCGGCCGACGTGCAGGTCTCCGAAGACGAACACCGTCGGCTCCGAGATCGCGGTTTTGAAAACGATCACTGATCAGGCTTCGGTCCCGCTTCGCATCACTCAGTGACGTCCTAACCGCGGCTCGTAGACATTTCGATTTCGCACTGCAGATTTAACCTCGGAGGGTATCCGTCCACTCGCGGAGAGAATTCGGTAGGCTTTTCCGCATGGATGTGACCCCGAAGCTGCTGGAGGATGTCGAGTTCCGGGCGGTGTTCCGGGGCTACGACCCCGAGGAGGTCGATGACTTCCTTGAGCGCGTTGCGGTGGCTTTTTCGCAACTCCACGAACGCCTCCGGGACGCCACCGAGCAATTGGAATCGGCCAACGCCCGCACCGTTCGTGCTGAAGCCCGGGCCCGGGACTCTTCCGAGGGGGACGACACCCTGCGTCGAACCCTCGTCTTGGCCCAGCGCACCGCCGACGCCGCCATCAAGGAAGCAGAGGAATCCGCCGCGGCCATCGTGTCTGCGGCGGAAGCCCAGGCCCGTCAGCACTATGCCGCCACCGAAGAACGGGCGAACCAGCTGACCCAGCACACCGAGGAGTCCGCCCAGGCCCGGGAGAGCCAAGCCCACGAGGGCGCGGCCGAGCGTCTGCGGGTTGCCGACGGCCAAGCCCAGGCCACCTTGTCCAACGCCCGTGAGCAGGCCAGCCGCCTGCTGGTCGATGCCCGCCAAAAGGCCGACCGGATCCTGGCGGACGCCGACACCGCCGCCATCCGCCAGGCCGAACAGAAACTGGCCCGTCTGACCGAGGAAGTGGACTCCTTCGAGCTTCGCCGCGACGCCCTGGCCGAGGACGTGCAAACCCTGGACCTGCACGCCAGGACCCACCGTCAGCGCCTGACCGACGTCCTCAACTACCTGCAAGAGGCCCTTGACGGCCCCTCGGCCCTCACCCAGATGAACCGCCCACAGCTCCGCTCAGCCGATCTCGGCTTCGCACTTGAAGCCCGCGCCGCCCGCCTGCCCGCTGACCGGGACCCGATCGCGCCCGACGTGGACAGCAATGCTACCCCCTCCTCGTTCTTCGCCCCGACGACGTCGAACCTGCCGGTGAGTGCTCCCGGCCATGGTGACGAACCCGCAGTCGCGACCGCCGTCGAGGCCACCCTGGGTGCCGCGCACACCTCGCACACGGCGTACACCGCCGATGAGGACGCCGTCATCGACATCGACGCCCTGGCTGCGGCCTCCGCCACAACAGACACCAGCCGTGACACTGATGAAGCTGATGAAACGGACGGCCCCGCTGGCTTCGAGGGCCATGGTCGCAGCGACGGCAGCGAGCGCCCCTCTCGGGTACCGCCCCAGGCCCGTCCGGCCTCTGAACGGCCCTCCACCGGGCTGAGGAGCCCACTCGAGCCGGGATCCACCCCGTCACCGGCGGCGCCGCCCTGGGTCGGGTTGGCCCCCCCGCCGCCTCCGCCGCCCCCCTCCGGCGTCAGCCGGGCCGATGACAACGGCGCTGACAGCTCACCGGGTGCCCCGCCGCCCCGGCCCTCCGCCACCACGGTCGTGCTCGATCAGCCCCGAACCGATGACGAGGACAGCAGCGGGGACAACTTCCTTGACGAGCTGCGCCGGGCCGTGGGCGATCAGCAGGAGGACGATGAGGCCATCCGCTTCTTCGAGGATCGGGACCCCACCGACCCGGCCGTGCGCTTCTTCGAGGGCAGCGAAGATCTGCGGTCCCGGTTCCGTCGACGCTGAGCGGCCCACCAGCGGCGGCGCTGGCGGCTGGACCCGGGCCCGTAAAGTGGTCCCGACGGTTCACGCGCGGGGAGGCGCACCATCGACGCTGCACCTACCGATCCTTCAGCTGACACCGACCGGGCACCGCCGGACGCTGACGCGCCCGACCAACTGGCGGTGGCCGAGGTAGACGACCCCGGCCAGGCTCCCGTGGGGCGGCCGGGCCTGACTCCCGCGCTTCGATGGGCCCTGGTGGCCGGAGCGGCCGGGTCGGTGCTGGTGTTGGACCAACTCACCAAGTGGTGGGCCCGTGGCCTGACCGAGCCCATCGATCTGGTGGGCAGCTTGCGCTTCAACCTGGCGTTCAACAGTGGGGCGGCGTTCAGCAGCTTTCAGGGCGCCGGTTCGATCATCGGTGTCATCGGGTTGGTGGTGGTGGCATTCCTGTTGCGGGCCAGCGCACGCATCGCCACCCGGTTCGGTGTGGTGTGCATGGGCATGGTTATCGGGGGTGCGCTGGGCAACCTCGTCGATCGGGTGGTTCAACCCGGTGCCGGGCTGTTCGGAGGCAAAGTGACCGACTTCATCGATCTGCAATGGTGGCCGATCTTCAACGTGGCCGACATGGCGCTCAGCCTTGGCGGGTTGGCACTGGTGGCCACGGGCCTGATCCGCCCCGGTGGGCTCGGCGTGACCCCAGCTGAGTCCCGTTGAGCACCGACCCCGAGATCGCACCCCCCGAGATTGCGGACCCCGGGCCCACCCCCAGCGACCACGTTGACCACGGACGTTCGCTGGCGGCGCCCGCGGTGCTGCAGGCCGAAGTGACCGGAGCCCTGCACGGCGAGCGGGTGGACCGGGCGGTGGCGTTGCTGACCGGGCTGTCGCGTCGCGACGCCAGCGAGGTGGTGGCCGCGGGCGCGGTCCAGGTCAACGGCACTGTGGTCACCGCCCGATCCCAACGCCTGGCGGACGGTCAAGAGCTGACCATCAGCTGGGAACCGTCCAGGATCGAAACCCCGCCGCTGGCGCCCGCGCCGGAACTGCCGGTGGAGGTGCTCTACGAGGACGACTGGGTAATCGTGGTCAACAAGGCCCCCGGGGTGGTGGTGCATCCCGGCAGCGGCGTGGTGGGTCCCACCCTGGTCCAGGGGTTGCTGGCCCGCTTCCCGGAGTTGGTCGAGGTGGGCGCCACCGTCGGGGAGGCCCACCGTCCCGGCATCGTGCATCGGTTGGATCGGGGCACGTCGGGGCTGCTGGTCGTGGCCCGAACCCCCGCCGCCCACGTGGCGTTGGTGGAGCAGCTGTCCACCCACACCGTGCATCGTCAGTATCGGGCGCTGGTCATCGGCCAACCCTCCGCCGCCGCCGGCCTCATCGACGCTCCCATCGGCCGGTCCCGCCATGACCCCACCCGGCGGGCGGTTACCGCCTCCGGCCGCGCGGCGCGCACCCGCTACCACCTGGAGGAATGCTTCGACGGGCCCGAATCGCTGGCGTTGTTGTCCTGCGAACTGGAAACCGGCCGGACCCATCAGATCCGAGTGCATCTCCAAGCCATCGGTCTGGCGGTGGTGGCTGACGGCACCTATGGCGGGGGTCGGTTGCGGCTGGGGTTGCAGCGTCCGTTCCTGCACGCTGTCCACTTGGCGTTCATTCATCCCGGCCACGGCCGCACGGTCAGCTTCGACTCACCACTGGCCGCGGACCTCCAGGCGGTGCTGGACCGCCTCCGCACCCAGGCCCTGGCGGCCAAGACCGTCTTTCCGGCGCCCCACCTCGACCACTGACGCGGTGGTGCCGGTCCCTTACAGGTAGGTGCCTGGGCGGTGATCAGCGCCGGGCTGACCGGGCATGGCTTGGCCCCCCGGACCGCCGGGACCGCCCATCCCCGGCGGTAACCCCCGCATCTGCTCAAGCTGCTGACGGGCCATCATCTGCTGGGCGAACATGGTGGCCTGGATGCCCTGGAACAACCCCTCCAACCAGCCCACCAACTGGGCCTGGGCCACCCGCAACTCCGGACCTGACGGTGCCTCGGTGTCTCCGAAAGGCATGGTCAGCCGGGCCAGCTCGTCTTGAAGGTCCGGTGAGAGCGTGGCCGCCAACTCGTTGACGGACAGGTCATAGATGTCCCGCATGCGATCCCGTGAGGCCTCGTCCAGCTCGGCGCTGCGGACCTCCTCCAGCAGTTGGCGGATCATGGAGCCGATGCGCATGATCTTGGCCGGCTGCTCGATCACCTCCTGGGGACCCTCAGGGGCGGCGGGGGCGGCCGCAGCGGGCGAGGACTGCTCGCCGTCAGCGCCGTGGGCGACGATCTCGGGCCGTTCTGCGTCAGCTGTCACGATGGGCCACGTTAGCGAGCCGCGTGCCGTTGGTTGACCTGCTTCGGCTTCAGCCGGCCACGCCCGCCAGCAACGGCACCCACATCTCGGCCGAGGTCAGTGACCCGTGCCGACCCACCAGCGGGTAGGGGCCCGAATCGGCGGGGTCATGGAAGGAAACCGTGCCCTTGGCCACCAGGCACACATCACCCAAGCGGTTGGCGGACTCCTCCGACACCTGCGGCCCGAACCACCCCGCAGCCACCGCTTCTTGACGCGAGCACACCCAGGCGTCTCCGCAGTGATGCTGGCGGGCCGCGCCCAATAGCGCCGCGGCCCGGCCCGGGCGGGCGTGCAACCAGCGGAAACGGCCCTCCCCGGACTGCACCGCGGTGTTGGCCAGTACCGTCGGGTGGGGCTCGATCACGTTGGTGCCGGTCTCCACCTGACCGTGATCGGCGGTGACCAGCAGCGCCGTGCCGGAGGGCAATTCCCGCAGCAGCCACGCCACCAGATGATCAGCGGCCTGCAGCTCGGCTTCGTAGTACCGGCCCAACCCGTACTCATGGGCGGCTTTGTCGATGCCCTCGTAGTACGCGTAGACGAAGGGCTCCCCGGCCCGGGCCAGGTCCACCACCTGGGTGACCAGGCTGCTCATGAGCCGATACCCGAAGAACCTGGTGCCGGAAAGGTGGGCCTGGGTGAACCCAGTGGAGGAGAACTCCGCCCTGGTGACCACCGGCGGACGCTGCCCACAAAAGGACTCGTGCGGTTGCACCAATTTCGGCGGATGCGCCGATCGGGCATCGCCGCGTTCCATGGACCAGCGCAGGGTGTTCACCACGTCGTTTTCCAGGAACAGTCGATAGCCCAGGACACCGTGCTCACCCGGCGGCAGACCGGTGGCGATGGAGGTCAGCGCGGCGGCGGTGGTGGAGGGCGCCACTGAGGTGATGGGCCCCCCGTCGAGCCCGCACAACGTGGGCATGGCGCGGGTCCGGGCCTGCAGCTGCTCCCAACCCAACCCATCGAGCACCAGCAGCACCACCTGGTCGGCGTCCGCCGCTGCGGAGGGAAGCCAGCACGGGGTGTCCTGCCACTCCAACAACGCCGGGACCACGTTGGCGATACAGGCCCCCCGGTAATCCGGCGCGACAAGACCCGCCAGATCCCACTCGCGGTCGCACTCTTGATCGCCTGACGGCTCGGGCATCGGTTCCAGCTTGCCCGTTCACCGCGCGCCAAACCAACCACACGATTGAGGGGAATCGTCCCCCGAGCACCATTGAGGGCCGAAATGTGACCGACGCCATAGGTGGTGATGGCGGCTGGTGCTCAGCCGCCTACGATGGCGACCATGAATGGGACCGGGCCGACGGGGGCAGGCGCCAACGGAACGCGTCGCGTGCGCCCGCGGATCGCCGCTGCTGTCGAGCGCACCCGTTGAAGGTCTCCACCCGCGGTGACTACGCCAGCCGGGCCTTGCTGAGCCTGGCGCTGCACGCTGACGACGGCCGCCCCAACTCGGTGCGGGACATCGCCGAACGGACCGGGCTGCCTCAGCCGTACCTGGAACAGATCCTGCTGGCGCTCAAGGGCGCCGGGTTGGTTCGCTCCAAACGTGGCGTGGGCGGCGGGTACGTGCTGGCCCGGCCCCCGGCCGAGATCACCCTGGCCGAGATTGTCGGGGCGGTGGACGGACCGATTGCCGCCGGTGACTTCGGCGAACCCCACGCCGACGGCGCCTGTGACCACGAGGGTCAGTGCGTGTTGCTCGCCATCTGGGGTGACGTCAGCATTCGCATGCGGACCCTGCTGGGCTCCATCTCCCTCACTGACCTCGCCCAGATGGCGCGGGGCAACCAGACCTGGCCGTTCTAGAAAGGGGGGCTACGCGCCCCCCTACGGCGCCCTGGGGGCGCCTACCCCCATCGGGCGAGCGTCGCCGGGTGCGCTGATCGGTCGGCTGGCGCCTCCCTGGCGGCGCTCGGGTGGGGCCCCAACCCCACCCTCGGGGCCCAGCCCGACGCGGTGGTCGGGTGCGCGGCGGGGGCGCCTACCCCTATCGGGCGAGGGTTGCTCGGTGCGCGGATCGGTCGGCTGGCGCCTCCCTGGCGGCGCGGGGGCGGGGCCCCAACCCCACCCTCGGGGCCTGGCCCGACGGGCGGGCCTGGTGCGACGCAGTCTGACACGACACCGGCCCTGGCCTGACACGACATCGGGCCGGTGGTCTGGCGGGCCGTTGCTGTGGGCCGTGAGCGGATGGCGGGTGGCGCTGGCGCTGCGTCAAGACCTGGGGAGCGGTGCTTGCGCTCACCGGAAGGGCGCCAGGTCGGCGTGCGACCAACAGGGAGCCGAGCAACAAGCAGGGCCACTAGCAGGGCGACAATCACCCGCGGCAAGAACTCACCACAGCCGCTACGCTCCTGAATCACATCCTTGTCATTCGTCCACAGGCTGTGTATGACGTCTGTGGATGGTGTGGGGATTACCCCTCGGGCAAGCCCAGAACCAGCGAGTTTCCGTGAAACAGAGCGTCAAGTCCTTCACCCACCTGCACGTGCACACCGAGTACTCGATGCTCGACGGCGCCGCCCGGGTGGACGCGGTGGTGGCCAAGGCCGCCCAGGACGGCCAGCCGGCCATCGGGATCACCGACCACGGGAACATGTACGGGGTGCTGGACTTTTACCGGGCGGCCCGCAAGGCGGGGATCAAACCGGTCATCGGGACCGAGGCCTACCTGGCCCACGAGCACCGTTCCGAGCGCCCTGCCCGTCGCGGCGGCAAGGTGGACGACTCCGGCGGGGACACCGGCGGCGGCGCCAAGCTGTACTACCACCTGACGCTGCTGGCGGAGAACAACGTCGGGTATAAGAACCTCATCCAGATCGCCTCGCGGGCTTACCTGGAGGGGTACTACTACAAGCCCCGGGTGGACTGGGAGGTGCTGGCGGACCACGCCGAAGGGGTCATCGCCACCACCGGTTGCCTGGGCGGGCACGTGCTGCAGGCCCTGCTCAACGGCAACCCCGAGCTGGCGTTGGAACGGGCCGGGCGGCTGCAGGACATCTTCGGGCGGGACAACCTGTTCGTGGAACTGCAGGACCACGGCATCCCCGCCCAGACCGAGACCAACCCCCAGCTGCTGGAGATCGCCCGCAAGATCGGCGCCCCGCTGGTGGCCACCAACGACAGTCATTACACCCACCGCCAGGACTGCGAGGCCCACGACGCGCTGCTGTGCGTGCAGACCGGCGCCCTCATGGCGGACACCAACCGCTTCAAGTTCCACGGCGACCAGCACTACCTCAAGACCGCCGAGGAGATGCGCTACACGTTCCGGGAGGTGGAAACGGCGTGCGACAACACCCTGTGGATCGCCGAACGGGCCAACGGGGAGATCGCCTTCGGTGAGTCCCAGCTGCCCCGTTTCCCGCTGCCGGAAGGGTTCGCCACCGACACTGATTACCTGCGGCAGCTGACCTTCGAAGGGGCCCGGGCCCGCTGGGGCGAGCAACTCGCCGATGACGTTACCGAGCGGCTGGTGTACGAGCTGCAGGTCATCGCCGACATGGGGTTCAGCTCGTACTTCCTGATCGTGTGGGACCTCATCGATCATGCCCGCCGGGCCAACATCCGGGTCGGTCCCGGCCGTGGCAGCGCCGCCGGTTGCGCGGTGGCCTACGCCCTGCGCATCACCGACCTCGATCCCATCAAGTACGACCAGCTGTTCGAACGGTTCCTCAACCCGTCGCGGGTTTCGATGCCGGACATCGACATGGACTTCGACTCCCGCTACCGGGACGAGATGATCCGCTACGCCGCCGAGCGCTACGGCCGCGATCACGTGGCCCAGATCGTCACGTTCTCCCAGATCAAGGCCCGAGCCGCGGTACGTGACGCGGCCCGGGTGCTGGGCTACCCCTACATCGTGGGGGACAAGGTGGCCAAGGCCATGCCGCCGCTGGTCATGGGCCGAGACACCCCGCTCTACGCCTGCTTGGAACCCCACCCCAAGTTCGAGGACGGCTACAAGATGGCCGCCGAGCTCCGCCAGATGTATGAGACCGACCCCGACGTGGCCCGGGTGGTGGACGTGGCCAAGGGTCTGGAGGGCCTGCGCCGCCAGGACGGCATCCACGCCGCGGCGGTGGTCATCACCCGTGAACCGCTCACGGAGTACCTGCCCATCCAGCGCAAACCGGAGTCCGGCCAGAATCCCGAGCTGGCCCCGGTGGTCACCCAGTACGAGATGCACGGGGTGGAGGACCTGGGCTTGCTCAAGATGGACTTCCTGGGGTTGCGCAACCTCGATGTCATCACCGACACCCTGGCCCTGATCAAGCGCAACCGGGGCGTTGACCTGGACATTGACAACGTGGACCTGGAGGACGGGCCCACCTACGAGCTGTTGGCCCGGGGGGACACCATCGGGGTGTTCCAGCTGGAGTCAGGACCCATGCGGGCGTTGATCCGCTCCATGCAACCCAGCCGCTTCGAGGACGTGGCGGCGTTGGTGGCGCTGTATCGGCCGGGACCGATGGCCGCCAACATGCACAACGACTACGCGGACCGGAAGAACGACCGCAAGACCACGTCGTACCTGCATCCCGACGCCGAGGAGATCCTGGGGGACACCTACGGGTTGATGATCTACCAGGAGTCCATGATGCGCATCGCCCAGCGGTTCGCCGGTTACTCCCTGGCCGAAGCGGACAACCTGCGCAAGGCCTGCGGCAAGAAGATCCGCGAGCTCATCGCCAAAGAGCGCGAGAAGTTCGTGGAGGGCTGCGAGACCACCGGGTACGGGCGGGATCTGGGCACCGCCTGGTTCGACATCATCGAACCCTTCGCCGATTACGCCTTCAACAAGAGCCACTCCTACGGCTACGGGTACGTGGCGTACCAAACGGCCTACCTCAAGGCCAACTACCCCGTCGAGTACCTGGCCAGCCTGCTCAGCTCGGTCAAAGCCAACCTCGACAAGGCCGCCATCTACCTCAACGAGTGCCGCACCATGGGCATCAAGGTGCAGGTCCCCGACGTCAACCGCTCCGAAAGTGACTTCGCCCCCGGCAGCCTCAACGAGATCACCTTCGGGTTGTCCGCGGTGCGCAACGTGGGCGAGGGGCTGGTGGAGCTCATCCTGGCCGAACGCGAAGTGGGCGGTCCCTTCGTGGACTTCTACGATTTCGCCCAGCGCGTCGACGAAAAGGTCCTCAACAAACGGACCGTGGAATCGCTGATCAAAGCGGGTGGCTTCGACTCGTTGGCTCACCCCCGCCAGGGGCTACTGGCCAGCTTCGAGCCCATCATCGATCAGACCGTGGCCCGCCGCCGGGAACACGAGATGGGGGTCCAGACCCTGTTCGGATCCCTCGATGGCGGTGCCGGCCCCACGTTCGATGAGCGGGTGGCGATTCCTGATGTGGAGATGGCCAAACGGCCCCGCCTGGCCTTCGAGAAGGAGATGCTGGGCTTGTACGTATCGGACCATCCGCTGATGGGCTATGAGCGGGTGATGACCCGAAAAACGGACTGCGCCCTGGCCGAACTGGAGGCCAAGGACGATCAGAGCCGGGTCATCGTGGGCGGGGTGGTCACCAACCTGTTGCGCAAATGGACCCGCAAGGGCGATCTGATGGCGGTGTTCATGCTGGAGGATCTGGCCGACGCCATCGAGTGCATGGTGTTCCCCAAGACCATGACGTTGTTCGGGCATCTCCTCAACGAGCAGACCAACGATCAGGTGGTGCTCATCGACGCCAGGGTGGATCGCCGGGACGATCTGCCGAAGCTGATCGTGGGCTCGGTGGAGATCCTGGATCTGTCCACGTTCACCGAAACCCCGCCGTTGCGGTTGCGGATGTCGCCCAACCGCTTGGATCAGCGCCTGCTGGGCGAACTCCGCGCCACGCTGAGCGACCATCCGGGTGCGGTATCGGTCGTTATCGAACTGGCCGAGCGGCGGGTCCGGCTGCCCGACCAGTTCTGCGTGGATACCTCAAATGGGCTGGTCGGAGAGCTGCGAGCGTTGCTGGGAGAGGATTGCATCGCCGTCTAACCCTGATCGGTTCCAACCTCGGCGCTGGCTCGGGGGAAGAGGAAGTGCTGCGCAGCGTCGCCGCAGCTTGCATCACCAGGCTGCCAGCGACTGAACTAGATGAGGCTCATTCGATGCCACCTGTCCAATGCCGATGTTGGGGGCTGTAGCTACGATGGCGACCCTTGTCGTGACCAAGGACTGCACTGCGCTGTGTGACGCCGATCTGGCGGAGATGGCCGAACTGTGCGGGGGATCCGGCCGACCTTGCGAGATCGGCGTGCTGTCCAAACAAGCAGAGGCCTGGGTGCTCATCACCTTGGCCCGCGACGACCAAAGCGCCCTGGTGGGGTACTCGTTCTGCACCCTGGAACGTATTGGTGGCACCCCTAGCGTGCTCATCGGGTTGGCGTCGATCACGCCGTCTGATGATCGCCAGGACATCTTGGCCGCCATCATCCGGGATCAGATGCGGCGGGCGGTGCTGGCCTTCCCCGATGAGGACGTGCTGATCGGCTCCCGCTTGGCGGACCCTTCCACGTTCGGGGTGTTCTCCACCTTCAACGACATCATCCCTCGGCCTGACCACAAGGTCTCCGGGGAGGAGCGGGCGTGGGGCCGGCGTTTGGCCAAGCGGTTCGGGATTGAGACCGCGGCCTACAACGACCGCAGCTTCATCGTCACCGGTGACGGCTCCTACCAGCCCATCTTTGACTATGTCGGTCCCGCCCACGTGGAGGTGCAGTCCGCGGTGGCGGCGTTCTTCGAGCCGCTCAACATCCACAACGGGGACGTGCTCATCGGCTTCGGTTGGGCCATGGCCGAGGACCTCGACGCCCTGCTCAAAGAAGTCGGCCCGTTCTGATGGCGCCGCCGTCAGCCCCGGTGGAAACGCTGGCCTGGGGGTATGGGCTGCTGGAGGGTCCTCGCGGTGACGCCGAGGGCAACCTCTACTTCTCCGACGTCCCCAACGGCGGGGT
>JBJXFH010000006.1:0-39778 GCA_046155365.1 Acidimicrobiales bacterium
CACACCCGTTCGGTGTTGCGCAGCCACGGCATCGAGCCCGAGTACCACGAGTACCCCATGGGCCACGAGATCCGCCCCGAGTCCATCATGGATCTGCGGGTGTGGCTGGATCGGGTGCTCAGCGCCACCTGAGCCGGCGTCTCTGCGCCTCAGTTCACCCGTACCGAACGGAATGGCGCGCCCTTGTCGGGTTCCGGTTCCTTGGGCAGACCCAACACCCGCTCCCCCAGGATGTTGTGCTGGATCTCGTCGGTGCCCCCGGCGATGGACTGGGCCGGCGTGGAGATCAGCACCTCGGCGATGATCCCATCGAGCGGCGAGTCCGTACCGGAGAGCATGCCGTGGGCGGCGGCGATGCGGGTGTGCAGCGCGTTGGAAGCCCGGGCAATGTTGGACGTGGTGAGCTTGGACAACGAACCCTCCGGGCCTGGCGGACGGCCGCTGGTCCGCGCCGCCTGGGCCCGGGCCGCGGTCCAGCCCTGGATGCGCCGCACCGACTCCAACGCCACCGCGTCCTGGCGGAGCAAGGGGTCACCATTCTGACCGGTATCCTGCAGCCGGGGTTGGATCAGATCCGGCCGGCCGGCGCGCTGGGGGTACCACACGTAGGTCTTGAAATACGCCGCCGCTTCCGCCACCGCCTCGGCCACGCAACGACCGTGCGGTTCCCGGTACACCCGCGGCCGGCGATCGGTGGCCAATCCCCGCTCGTGCATCAACGTGGTCAGCGCCACCGCCCAGCCATCGCCCTGCGCGCCCACCATGTTGTCATGGGCCACCCGGGCATCGGTCATGAACACCTCATTGAAAGAGGAGTGGTAGTTGGCCTGGGCCAGGGGACGGACCTCCACCCCGGGTTGTTGCATGGGCAGCGCGAAGTACGTGATGCCCCGATGCTTGGGTTGGTCCCAGTCGGTGCGGGCCAGCAGCAGGCCGTAGTGGGATCCGAAGGCGCCGGTGTTCCAGACCTTTTGGCCGTTGACCACCCACTCGTCACCGTCACGGTCCGCCCGGGTGGTGAGCCCGGCCAGGTCCGATCCGTTGCCCGGTTCGCTGAACAGCTGGCACCACTTGTGCTCACCGGTCAGCATCGGGCGCAACAAAGCCGATTTGAGCTCATCGCTGCCGCGTTCGAGCACGGTGGGGGCCGCCAGGGTCATGGCGGTGCCGGTGGCGGGGCCCACCGCGCCCACCTCTTCGAACACCTCGCTGACCGTGGCCGCCGCCGCCGCCGGCAACCCCCGCCCGAACCACTGCAGGGGCCAGGTGGGACAGCCCCAACCGGAGTCCGCCAAGAGCATGCGCCACTCCAGCAACGGGCGATCGACGTCCCAGTGCTCATCGAGCCAGGTGCGAACCTCGTCCCTGATGTCCTGCAGGCTGGTTGTGGTGTCCCCACCGTCGCTCATCGCTACCCCCGGATTCGCCCTCACGAAGGGGCCAGCGTAGAGCGTTCCGGCGAACCGGCTCAGCTGTCCGGCTCAGCTGTCGGGGCCGGGACCGCGGCGTTCAACCATGACACCGTGCGCCACCAACGCCGCCACCGCATCGGCGTCGAGGCCCAGCACATCGTGCAGCACCGAGGCATTGTCAGCGCCGAGGTGGGACACACCGCTGCGGGGCCCGCAATCGAACTCGTCGAACCGCAGCGCCGATCGGTTCACCACCACGCTGTCCGTGCCGGAGGGTACGGTGAGGTAGGCGTTGCGGTCCACGGCCCAGTCCGAGGTGAGGGTGTCCTCGGTGCTCACGATTCGGCCCACCGGTAGGCGTGCCCCGTCGGACAGGGCATGTTCGAAGGCATCGAAGCTGTCGAAGGTGGCGGCCCAGTCCTTGATGTGGGCCAGGCACTCCTCGAAGTGGCGGGATCGGGCCGGCATGGTGGCGAAACGGGGATCCTCCAACAACTCGGGCTGACCGGACAACCGGGCGTAGGCCACGAACACCGCGGTGGGCGAGCCGGGGATGGCGACCCAGGTGCGTTCGGGGTCACCGAGTTGCACCACGGCGGCCTTGGCCGGACGGAACGGGCTGCGCTCGTAATCGGGGCCGCCGTTGAGTTCGATGGGAGTCCACTCGTTTTGGGCCACCATGGCCTCACACATGGAGGCATCGATGTGGGCGCCACGGCCGGTGCGTTCCCGGCGCCACAGGGCGGCCAACACCCCTTGGGCCCCGGCCATCCCGGCGGCGATGTCGGCGTGGGAGACCGGCTCGGGCTTGGGTTCGAGCTCCCATTCCTTGGCCTTGTAGTGCAGCAGGCCAACCTCGGCGTGGACCACCGGCGCGTAGGCCCGGCGGCGGGCGGCCCGACCATCCTGGCCGTAACCGGAGACCGAGCAGTACACGATGGTGGGGTTGCGGGCCCGGATCTGCTGGTAACCGATGCCCAACTTGTCAGCCACGCCGGGCCGGAAGTTCTCCACCACCACATCGCTGTGCTCGGCCAACTGCAGGGCCAGTTCAACGCCTTCGGGTTTGGTCAGATCGATGGAGGCGAAGCGTTTACCGACGTTCTGGCCGGCGAAGATCACCGCGATGTCGCCGCGCCGGGGGTAGGCGGTGCGCAACAGGTCCCCGTCGGGGGGTTCGATCTTGATGACCTCGGCGCCGAGGTCGGCCAGGACCCGGGTCAGGCAGGGCCCGGCCACCACCCGTGTGAAGTCGAGGATCCGCAGGCCCTCAAGGATGCCCGGTCCGATGTCCAGCGTCGCCACCACGGCGAGCACGGTAGCCGGCCCGCTACCGTACGTCCCGATGACGACTCCCTCAGAGGTCACACCGGAACACAGTAGGGGCGAATCGACGTCGATTCGGCGTGACCCCGGGGCCGGACTTTCGCCGGAACATACCGCTCGGTATTGGGGTCGGGAGGGGCTGTTGGACACCGTGCTGGGGGCGCTGGCGACGGCGGGGAAGGACCTGGATCGCCTCAGCGTTGAGGATCTGGCCGCCACCGATCAGTTCCACGGCGGCGGTCGGCCGGCCACGTTGCGCCTGGCCGAGTTAGCCGGGCTGGCCGGACTGGCCGGGGTACGGGAGGGCGCGGATGGTGCTCCTCGGCAGGTGCTCGATGTGGGCGGGGGGCTTGGTGGGCCGGCCCGGACGCTGGCCCATCGCTTCGGTTGCGTGGTGACCACCATCGATCTGACCCCCTCCTATGTGGAGGTGGCCCGGGAGCTGACCCGGCGCGTGGGCCTCCAGGATCGGGTCACCCACCACGTCGGTGACGCCATCGACCTGCCTTTTGCCGAGCGAACATTCGACTTGGTATGGACGATGAACACCGGGATGAACATCGCCGATAAGGAGGCGCTGTACCGGGGTTTCCATCGGGTGTTGCGCCCCGGCGGCACGTTGGCGTTCCAGGAGCCGATGGCCGGCGAACAGTCACCACCACATTTCCCGTTGATGTGGGCCGTTGACGCCTCGATGAGCTTCCTGCTCCCGGCCGGCGAGCTGCGCGCCGTGGTGGCCGCCGCCGGATTCGATGAGGTGGTCTGGGAGTTGGTGACGGAAACAACCTCCAGCGGCAACGCTCCGCCCCCGCCGCCTCATGCGGTGCAACGCCTCATCATGGGCGACGAACGCTTGGCCGCCATCGCCGCCGCCCAACGTCGGAACCTTGACGAGGACCGCATCGCCACCGTCCACGCGGTGTTCCGCAAACGCTGACGGCCGCGAAGCTGACGACCACCAACGCTGCGGGGCGGGTAGCGCCGGCGTTCACATGAGGGCCTCAACGTCACGCACCAAGGCCACCAAGCCTGCCAGGGCCACCGTCAGCCACAAGCCCCGCACCGCCCACGACAGCGACAACGGCAACGGCAACGGCAACGGCTGAACCGGCCGGTTCGGTGCGCCAACCCGGCCCACCATCACCCACAGTGCCACCGCCGCCGCGGCCGCCACGACGGCAACGATGACCGGCGGGAAGGCCGCCACGCACACCACCGGCAGCACCCAGCGTCGCTTGCCGGTGCTGGTCCATGAACCCGGCGCGGCCACCGCGTCCACGGCCCAGCCGATCAACCAGCCGAACAGTCCGGGCAGCGCCACGAACAGGCTCACCGCCAGCCAGGTGGGTTGCAGCAACGTGAAATCCACCCCGTCGGCGTGCACCAGCATGGAACCCACCACGGCCGAGCTGGCGGCGGCGACGGTGACCCGACGAAACCATCGCGGCCCCAACAGCCACGGTGATACCCAGCGGTACGCGGCGGCCCCGATGAGCCCGATGAACGCACCCAGCACCAGCAGACTGTACGTGCCGCCGAGGGTCACCTCGCCGATCGTAAACCCGTCATCGCTGGTCACACCACGCACCGAGTCAGGCGAGGTGAGGCGGAGGATGAACATGGCCGCCCGCCCCCCGACCCCGCCCACCACCACCCCGGTCAGGATGCCGGCCACGAGGAGCACCCGCAGCCGCTCACCGATCTCCCGCAGGATGGCGGCGCCACTGAAGTACTCCCGGTCCCCGACGTTCAGGCTGGTGGTCATCGGACCCCGCTCAGAACGCTACCGGCAGGCAGGCCCAACGGGGACCCGCAGCACCGCTAACAGGGTGGGTGGGCTGGGCGTGGATCACCACGGACATGGCGCCTCCGGGCGGAATGACAAACGGTACCAGCGCCTCGGCCCGGCCCTTCCCTTTCCGGCTGATCTCGAAATCAAGCCACACCTCGGTGCTTTCGTCGATGGCTGGGGGCGTGACGGTGCTGACGTTGTAATGCGGCCCTGCTGCGGGTCCGGCTCCGGCCACGCACGGGCCGACATGAACGTGGGCGCCGAGGTGGGTACCGGCGGCGGCCCGGTCCAGGCCCTCGACCTTCAGCCGCACCACGGTGAAACCATGGCGAACCTTGGCCTCCACCTCGGCGTGCGCCCCGTCGGTGGGCTGCCCGGTTGTCAGCAGCAAATCCACCAACGGACCCTCGCTTTCGATCTCATGGCGGTCGGGCCGTTCATGAGCCATCGCCGCCGGCGTCCCCAACGCCATCGTCGCCAAACCCACCGTTCCGGCCATCACTATCCGCCGCCCACGCCTGGTTCCTCTGCCCATGTCGCAATCTCCTCGTTGTGTGCTGTTGATGGACAGACGTGGCCCACCCCACCGCCGGGTGACAGCACGGCCAACACGGTCAGCACGGTCAACCCATCACCAGCCGCGACGGACCAGTTCCTGGCGCAAGGTCAACAAGTCCTCATCGGAACGCGCCATGATCAAAACGTCATCGTCCCCCGCAGTGCTGCCCCGACACCACGACGGAAGTCTCCCACAGCCTCACCGCCCGCCGCCCCGGCCCGATGTGCAAGCATCAGCCAAACCGGCGCCGGGCCCGAGGCGTCACCAACCGCAGGAGCGAACCACATGAAGATCGGATTGTTCACCCCGTTGCGTTCACCGGTGGCCACCCCGGAGTTCCTTTCCGAGCTGGGCCGTCAGTGCGAGCAGCGCGGTATCGCCTCGCTGTGGTTAGGCGAGCACGTGGTCACGTTCCCCAGTTACGAGTCCAGCTACCCCGGCTCCGGCGATGGGGTGTTCCGCTTTCCCGAGAAGTCGGGCCTGCTGGACATGGTGGCGTCGATCGGGTTTCTGGCCGCGTGCACCAGCACCCTACGGCTGGGTACGGGGATCTGCATCCTGCCGCAGAACAACCCGGTGTACGTGGCCAAGGAGTACGCCACGTTGGACTTCTTGTCGAACGGTCGGCTGGATTTCGGGATCGGCGTGGGTTGGAGCTGGGAGGAATTCGAGGCCTGTGGCGCGCCCTGGGAGAACCGGGGCGCCCGCTGCGATGAGTACCTCGAGGTGATCCGCCGGTTGTGGTGCGACGAGGTCAGTGCCTTCGAGGGCAAGTACTACACGTTGCCGGCGTGTCACCTGTATCCCAAGCCGGTGCAGCAGCCGATGGTGCCCATCACCGTGGGTGGCCACTCACCGGCGGCGCTGCGACGTGCGGCCCGGGTGGGTGCCGGTTGGTATGGCGTCAACGCCAGCCCCGAGGAGACCGCCCGATTGGTGAGCGAACTGCGGTCGTGCCTGGAGGCCGAGGGCCGCAGCCTGGACGGGTTCAAGATCATCGTGGGCGCCACCAATGACTCGATCCAACCGTCGCTGATGGACGACTACGCCGAGGCCGGGGTCACCGAGTTGCTGATCCCGTTCCTGCGCCAGGGCAGCAAGCACCTCGAAGCCAACCTCGACCGGATCACGCCGTTCCTGGAGGCGGTGTCGTCGACGTAGTCCAACCGGCGTACGCCATGAATGAATCTGCGCGAATCTGCCCCGGGGTGTCACCCAAATCACCGCTTGGTTACCTCATAGGGCTCGAGCGGTTCGGTGTGAGTGTGCACCCCCATCGGATGCCTTCCACCGAGCCGCTCGCGATCTGGTGGGTGCAAAGCCTCTCAATCTGAGGCGGTGACGCTCTGGCGGCCTATCTCAGCGCCATCTCGGTCATAGGCCGTGACCGTGACCTGCATTGACGCCAGTCCGCCCTTGGTGGGAAGCGCTACCAGCCCGAGCCCACCGACCGGAACCTGCCGAACCGTCTCGCCATCGAAGTCGATTTCGAGAACCACGGTTGCCGGGGCGGTGCTGATCAGCAGCGCTTTGACCGGTCCGGTGCCAGCGACCGCTATCTCCACCCCTGCGGTCGCCTCTTGTACGCACGTATCCGGGACAGTTCCGGACCCTACGCAGAAAACCGGGCGGGACGCTGCCTGCACGGTCAACTGCAGATCCGGCAAGCGAGACGTTCGCAGTATAACGGTCCCGTCGGCCAACTCCACCCGCTGCAACAGGACCACATCCGCCCCGGCTTGCACCGTCGTGTCGTCGCCTGCCCGCAGGGCCACCGAACCGGCGGCAATCATCGCCACGGCGGCGGCACTCGCCAATGCCAGTCGGGCGGTGGAGGAGGTTCGCTTGATCCGCAGCCTGTCCAGGTCGAGATCAGGGGGCAGCGGTGCGGTGGTCACAATGCGGCGGGTGAGGGCCCGAATCTCCGCGTCGAACCGATCATCGGTGATCATCGAGAACCTCTCGTAGCTGGGCCCGGGCGCGGGCCAGGTGACGCTTGATGGCTCCCTCGCTGATGCCCAGCAGGGCGGCGATCTGCTGAGGGCTCCGATCCTCCCAATAGGTCAGATACACAATGCCCCTCTGGCGCAGGCTGAGCCGCTGCAGTGCCGAGGTGATGTCGGTGTCCCGCACCGACGGAGGATCCACGGCGCTCAAGGGCCCGGCCCGTTCCTCGGCGGAGCGACGACGCCACCGTGAGCGGCTCACCCGATGGGCCTCACGCTGGGTGGCCCGGAACAAATAGGCCCGGGGGTTGGCCACGCCTTGCCATGAACGGGAGCTCATGCAGCTCAGCACGGCGTTGGCCACCACGTCGGCGGCATCATCGGGACCCACCAACATCGTGGCGTACTGGGTGAGCTCGGTGGCGTGCTTGCGGTAGAGGGCCGCGTTGGATTCCGTTGTGAGCTCAAACGCTTCGTAACCCAATGTGTCCCCGATGGCACCGATCGTAGCGGGCGCCACGTTATTGACGCATTTGGGTGATAGGTGTCACCCAAATCAGCAGCAACCGCCCTCATAGAGCTGCAAGACCCAGCAACAGGAGCGGAGGACCGATGATCGAACCCGTGCGACGGACCGCACGAGATCCCCGGAGCGGTGGGGCCCAGCGGGAGAGGCCCCTGCCATGGCGTCGAGCCGCTCGCCGAGGAGCACTCAGCCTGATCGGCGCGCTGGCCAGCGTGCTGTTGTTGGCCGACGTGGCCGGCGCCTCGGTGGTGACTTACTGGAGCGGCTACCGCACCACCGGCACCTGGTACGCCGTCAATGGCTACTGGAGCTACTACGGCAACGAGGTCTCCGGCCCGACGGGACCCACCTACCAAGCGGGGATGGTACGCAGCAACGGCGAGTGGGTCAGCTGGGGTGCTGGCGCTAATTACATCTATATCGGCAATAACAGCGGCTACTACGTGTCTCCCCGTTGCGCGCAAACGTCCAGCGGTACCGTTAATTTCTGGTGCAAGGCCTATTACTGAGGATGGTGAAGTTCAATATGAAAAAGCGAATGACCAAGATCATCAGACGGCGTCGCGTCAGCTTGGCGGTGGCATTCCTGACCGTCACACTGGTGGGCGTGGGCCTGCTGTCCTCACCGGCGGACAGTGCCGGGGGTTGGGACAATCGTGCTGCCGCCAAGCCGGCGGTGATGGCTGCCCCGCCGCACCCCACCGGGCCCGTCCGCGGTGGTTGGAACAACGCGTCAGGACCGGGACCCATACCGGAGAAGAGTCACCTCATCTACCAAGACGACATCCGCAACGTCTGGCTCATGCCCTCCGCCGCCGGTGACCTGTGCATGGTCATTGACGTGTTCACCGTCACCCATGAACAGGCGTTGACCTGTTCCGGAGCGGAGGATTTCGCCAAAGCCGAGCCGTTTATCTTCGCTTCCACCTACAGCACCTCCATCGGCGTTTTGGTGCCAGATGGAAAAGCGAATGAGGTGGCGGCAGCGCGACGTGGCGTGGTGGCCGCACCCAACTTGGTGTGGATTGAACGCACCTCCAGCGACACGCCGATGGCCTTCATTGACCCCATCGAACGGCGCAAGACACTGGGCTGAGCACGTACGCCGCCAACGGTGGTCGGCCTGCGGGAGGGGGCAGGTCGACCACCGTGTGGAGCGGAAGGTTCAGGAGCCGTGCAACAACACCGGGACGGTACGGGGGCCGCGTACCTGCTGGCCGCCCCAACGCACTTCCGCCCCCGGCTTGAGGGTGAAGTTCGGGAACCGCTCCAGCCAATCCTTGATGGCCACGTTCAGCTCCATGCGGGCCAGGTTGGATCCGATGCAGCGGTGCACGCCGATACCGAAGGCGAAGTGGCGGTTCAGCTGCCGGTCGATGATGACCTCGTCCGGTCGATCGAACTTCTCCGGATCACGGTTACCGGCGGGGAAGGTCAACAGCACCCGCTCCCCCGCCTTGATCGGCTGCCCGCCCACCTCGGTGTCCACGGTGGCGAGGCGGGCCATGGTGACCGGCGCATAGGCCCGCAGAAATTCCTCGATGGCGGTGGGGATCAGCTCGGGCTCCGCCACCAGCCGGTCACGATCAGCGGGATGGGTACCCAGGTGCCACAGCGCCGAGCCGATGGAACTCCAGGTGGTGTCCATCCCGGCCAGCAGCAACAGGAAACAGGTGCCCAGCAGATGCCGGTCCGTTAGCGGTCCACCACCGAGTTCGGACGCGATCAACGTGGAGATGAGATCATCACCGGGATCAGCGCGGCGCCGGGCCACATGATCAGCGAAATACGCCAGCACCTCACGGGACGCCACCCGGGCCGCCTCAATATCGGTGGCGCTGTCCTGCAGGATGGCGATGGCCCAGTCGGTGAACATCTCCTCATCGGACTGGGGCACGCCGATGAGGTTGGCGATGACCCGCACCGGGATGTGCTGGGCGTAATCCCCCGCGGCATCGGCCTCGGTGCGCCCGCCCAACTCCTCGAGCAGTTCCTTGGTGATCTGTTCGGTCTGGAACTTCAACAACTCCACGGCTTTGGGGTTGAACGCCGGCAGCAGCAACCGCCGAGCCTCGGCATGGAACGGCGGATCGCTGGTGATGGGTGGGGCGAACAACAGCGTGGAGCCTGGCGCCGGCGGGATGACCCCGATGTCCCGGGAGGTGAAGCGCCCGGTGTCATAGGCCACCGCCGCCACATCGTCATACCGGGTGGGCATGTAGGTGCGTTCCCGACGATCGGTGTGCGCCACCGGATGGTCTCGGCGCAGATCGGCCCAGATCGAGTACGGCTCGGCCTGGTAGCGCTGGACACCGACGTCAAAATCGGTGGCCCAGTCCCTGACCGGCGGGGGTACGGGTGTCGGCGAAGTGCTGGCCATGACAGGGACCTCCGGCAGGTGTCGAGCCTGCCCGCAGTGTAGCGATACCCCGCCACTAGGCGCCGTCGGGGTTGCCGGTGCTCGCGCCCTGTCCCCTACGGTTCCGATCATGGGCGCCACCACCACCAGCGCCACCGCAACTCCCGGGACCGATGCCCGGCCGCGCCCCCCGCTGGCGGCGAAGTTGCTGGCCGGCCGGGGTTTCTACGGTTGGTACGTGGCGCTGGCCTGCCTGGTCATGATGTACGTCACCGTGGGAGTCAGCTACTACGGGCTGTCACTGTTCCTTCGACCGTTGCGTGACGAGCACCAATGGTCCAACACCGTGGTCTCGGGAGCCACCGGCACCTTCTTTCTGATCTCGGGGCTGTCCTCGTTCCTGGCCGGCCCGTTCATCGACCGCATCGGACCCCGGCGGTTCCTGTTCGCCGGCATCATGCTGACGGCGGCGGGTGCGGCCTGGGTGGGTTTCATCACCGAGATCTGGCAGCTCTACGCGGCGTACACGGTGCTGGCGGCGGCCTACGGGTTGGGCGCCGTGGTCCCGGTGTCCACGCTCATGTCCCGTTGGTTCATCCATCAACGGGCCAAGGCCATGATGATCTCCTCCACCGGGGTGTCCCTGGGCGGGGCCACGCTGGTGCCCATCGGGGCGGTGCTCATCGAACGGGGCGGACTGCGGTTGGCGGCGCCGGTGTTGGGGGCCATGGTTGTGGTCGTGGCCTTACCGGTGCTCATCCTGATGGTGTCCGCGGCGCCGGAGGATCTGGGCCTGCTACCCGATGGCGGGCAGGCCCCACCCGGTGGTGGCCGCATCAACGTGGCCAGCCAGTACCGCCACTGGACCCGCCGCCAAGCCATGGGGACGGTCAGCTTCTGGGCCGCCAACCTGGCGTTCTTCCTGGCGTTGGGCGCCCAAACCGCCGTGCTCATCTACCAGCTGGCCTTTCTCCAGGAACCGGACAAGCTGGCCACCAGGGGCGCCGCCGCCCTGGCCATCACCGCCACCACCGTCGGCTCCATCCTGGCCCGGCTGGTGGTTTCCATGTTCGCCGACCGGCTCGACAAGCGGTACATGGCGGCCTCGCTGTTCGTGCTGCAGGCGGCGGCCATCGGCGGGTACCTGCTGGTGCACCAGCGGGTGCTGATCTACCTGGCGGCCATGGTGTTCGGCTTCACGGTGGGCAACATCTACCTTTCCCAGTCACTGCTCATCGGCGAACTGTTCGGGTTGGTGAGCTTCGGCACCGTGTACGGCATGGTGGCGTTGGCCAGCCAACTGGGGTCGGGTTTGGCGCTCATGGCGGTGGGCCGGTTGGTCGACGCCCACGGCTATACCGTGCCGTTTCTCACCATGGCGGCCCTGGATGTGATCGCCGCCGGGGTGGTGCTGCTGTGTCGGGCACCGCCAGCACCGGTAGCTGCACCCTGAGCTGAGTTTGAATTGACATGAAATGCAATGAAGCGAAAAGACCCTGGCGGATTTTGGACACGCGACCCGTGCGCCACCCCCGGAATATCGACGCAGCGTGGTTGTGCTTGCCCGCAGCGTCTACGGAATGAGGCCGGCTGGTGGGGGCCGTGTCCAAAAACCGCCAAAGTCAGAGCGGCAGGCCGGACAGGCCCAGCGCCTGATCCCGTCCCAGACCGGATAGATCGGCGGCGTTGAGGATCGCTTCCCAGGTGTCATCGGGGATCTGCAACCCGTTGGCCAGCCGATCGGCCTTCTTGGTGCGCTCGGGGTCACCGGGGCTGAGCACCGGCGGGCCACCGGCGGCGGGCTTGGCGGTCACGAACCACTCGACGTAGTCCTTGATGTCCTGCGCCATGTGACCCTCGATATCCAGCACCGTCGGATCCACGTAGACGGACAACATGCCGTTGGCGAAGCGATGGTTCCCCGGACCGGCGGCACCCGATCCGGTGAGGGCACCGGCCAACAGCTCGCACACCATGGACAGGCCGGAACCCTTGTGCAACCCCATGGCCACCATGGCGCCGCGACCTTTGCGGGGGTTGGGTGAGCGGCCGGGGATGCGCTCGCCGTAGAGCACGGTGGGGTCCTCGCTGAAGGTCCCGTCGTCACCGATGAGGGCCCCCGCGGGCAGGGTGGCACCACCTTCCAACGCCACTTGCACCTTGCCCTCGGCCACCAGCGAGGTGGCGAAATCCAAGATCACCGGCGGATGGCCCTGCACCGGGACACCGATGCACACCGGGTTGGTGGCCATACGCCGATCCACGCCACCGAACGGCGCCACCAGCTGACCACCGGCCACGTTCACGAAGTGGATGGAGATCATCCCCGCCTCCACCGCCATCTCGGCCCAATCCCCGATGCGGCCCAGATGCCCGCTGTGGCGAAGGGCGATGATGGACACCCCGGCGGTGCGGGCCTTATCAATGCCCACCTGCACCGCCTGCACCCCAATGGTCTGGCCGAAGCCGTAGTTCCCGTCGATCAGCGCGAAGGCGTCGCCCTCGGCCAGCGTGGTGATGGTCTGATCGGCCAGCTGGACCCCTTCCCGCAACCACTCGGTATACCGCAAGGTACGGCCCACGCCGTGGCTGTCATGGCCCACCAGGTTGGCGTTGACCAACGAAACGGCGATGCGACGACCCTCCGCCGCAGAGGTCCCGGCGGTGGTGAAGATCTGGGCGATCACGTTGGTGAGCGGCTCGGCGTGGATGAGCACGGTTCCCCCTGCGGGCTGGTGCGGGCTCGCCGCAACACGGACTTCGGGCCCGCTGACGCTATCGCTGCGGACCCTTCGGCGCCCGACCAACCAGCCTGGCGTGCGCCGCGCACACCGGCAGCAACGGGCTCGGCCACAGGGGGGCCAGCCGCTACGTTGGCGGGCATGACCGCTTTTCATGATCTGCGAATGACGTCGATCTCCGGTGAGGGCGTGGACTTTGCCGACTATCGCGGCAAGGTGGCGCTGGTCGTCAACGTCGCCTCGGCTTGAGGCCTCACCCCTCAGTACGCAGGTCTGCGTACGCTGCACGATGAGCTCGGCCCCCGGGGTTTCGTGGTGCTGGGCTTTCCCTGCAATCAGTTCGGCGGGCAGGAGCCGGGCACCGACGCCGAGATCGCGGCCTTCGTCGCCGAGCGGTTCGGGGTCACGTTCCCGATGTTCTCCAAGGTCGAGGTGAACGGTGCCGGGGCTTGCGAGTTGTTCGCCACGCTCACCTCGGCGCTGCCCAAAGCGGATGGCGAAGGGGCCATCGCCTGGAACTTCACCAAGTTCCTGATCGGCGCTGACGGCACCCCGCTTCGGCGCTTCGAGCCCCAGACCACCCCAGAGGAGATCCGCCCCGCCATCGAGGAACTGCTCGGCTGAGCACGAGACCTCTCCGACAATCTCGTCGGGTGCTCAGCTCACGAACGTGGCCCACTGGTCCAGCGGCAGCCGGTCACTGCGGAGGCCGTTGACGGGGGCCTCGGGATCGCGGTGACCGATGGCCACCCCGGAAAACAGCAAGAGCTCATCGGGCGCGCCCACGAAGCCGGCCACGGTCCGACCGCGGCTGGCCCAGGCCTCTTGGGGGCAGGTGTCCAGCCCGGCTTCGGCGGCCAACAGCATGAAGGTCTGCAGGAACATCCCGAGGTCAGACCATTGCGGCGGGCCCATGCGCCTATCCACGAAACAGAAAATCGAGGCTGGTGCGTTGAAAAACGTGTAGTTGCGGGCCAAGTGCGCCAGGCGGGCCTTGCGATCATCTCGGGGGATGCCCAAGGTGGCGTACATTTGCTCGCCCAGCTCGAACCGGGCGGTACGGTGCGGCTCCCACAGGTTGTCGGGATAGACCTGGTACTCGGGCGGGTCGAGGGGCGCGTCGGCCACCACCGTCCGGAACCGGGCCATGGCGTCACCGTTGACCACGTACACCACCCAGGGTTGCACGTTGCCTCCCGACGGGGCCCGGGCGGCCTTGTTGAGCAACTCGGCAATGACCGGGTCCGGCACCGGAGTGTCGAGGAAGGCCCGGATGCTGCTGCGGCGATCCACGGCGTCACTCACACTCATGGCGTTGAGCGTCGAACCGCCATGCGCTCGGTCCCCGCTGGTCTGTTCGCTATTGGTCACGGCGCCGGACTCTAGGCCGCCGGGGTTGCGTCACGCCGCCGTGCGCAGCAATCGATCCGCCAGGCGCGACGTCACGCCGAAATTGGTCCCCTCATCACGGAAATGGTGCCGGAGATGACCGGCTCGGAGATGACGGAACCAGGCGGTACGGGGCTGGTAGCCGCTGTGACTGAGCAGGTGCAGCCATTCGTAGGCCAACAGACCACTCTCGGCGGTCATGGCAGCGGCCAGCGCGCCACGAGTGCCGCCGGCGAGCACCCCCACGCCAGCGCCGACCGCGGCCACCGCGGCGCCGTTGGAGACCGCGAAGCCCGTCCCCAGCAGCGCACCGCCAACGTCATCGGGCACGGCGTGATGACCCCGATGAGCCGCGCCGAGGTCCACCACCCGCGACCCCATCGATCGGGCCCGCCCGTGCAGTACGAAGCGGTGCAGCGCCCACTCGAAGAACGGTTGCAGGGCCACCACCGCCACCACGGCTCGCAGGTCAGCGCGCCGGAGCGGCCCCTGCCGGTGGCGCCACAGCGCGCCCAGCAGCCAATACCCACCCAGGACGTAGCCCGAACTGTGGCGGGCCCAGCAGCGCGCCACCTGTCCCTTGGTTCGCAACGTCCGAGCGGTCGTGGCCGTGGCGGTGTTGGCCTGGCCGGTGGTGGCCTGGGCGGTGGTGGTCCTAGCCGTCATGGTCCTCCCATTGTGGCCGCCCTTCTGCGGCTGCGCCGGCCGCCCCTCATTGCGCCCGTGCGGCTCTGTTCGCCAGGTTCATCCGATGGCCACGAGATGGTTCGACGTTCGACCCTCCCAGGACCCTTTCTGGTCACCTGTGGTTCATCCGCTCCCGATAGAAAACGACTCCGTTGCGGATTGCGGCTTCATCTATCACGCCAGAAAGGCGCTCGAGCAGAAATGATCATCGACGTGCGGGACGGAAAGCGCCAAGTCCGCTCGGTCCAACCACCAACCGGACCCGGCCGGGATCGGCGGGTGCTGTATTTCGGCACGGACCACGTCTTCGTACGCTCATTGGAGGAGGCCCTGCGCAACGAGGGCATCGACGTGGCCCACGTGGCGCCCACCACCCCGAGCGCCATGGCTCTGCGGGATCACGATCCGGCGTTAGTGCTGATCGAGATGCGGGCCCCGGCCACCGCGGCCATCGATCTTTGCCGCAGCATCCGCCTGCACAGCGACCTACCCCTGCTGGTGATCGCCTCCCAGGCGACCGAAACCGATCTGGTCCTGGCCTTCGAGCTGGGCGCTGACGATTTCCTGTTACAACCAATTCGCGTACGAGAGATGGTGGCCCGCATCCGACGCTCCTTACAACGGCATCTTCACGTCGTTCGTCACAACCCCGCCGAGGACACCATTCACGTGGGCGAACTGACCATTGACGTCAACCAGCGGGCGGTGTCCGCCGGCGGCCATCCGCTACACCTTCCCCGCAAGGAGTTCGATCTTTTGGTGTTGCTGGCGCTGCATGCCGGTAAGGCCATGCCCCGATCCACCATCCTCAGCAGTATCTGGGGCGGCGATTACGTTGGCAGCACCAACACCCTCGACGTGCACGTGAAGCGGCTCCGCAAGAAGGTCGAGGCACTCAGCGCCGGGCACACCATCGTGACCGTACGGGGCTTCGGGTACATGCTCAAGGCTCAGCGGGCCAAGCACCCCGCCAGCGTGCCCTCGTCGGACGCCATCTCGGTCTGACTCAGATCTCGGTCTGACTCAGCTGAGCGGGTAGCGGCGGACGTACAGGGTGCCCGCCTCAAGCTCGACAGCGGTCCAGGTGCGCTCGATCGGCTCGCCCAGCCCGGTCTTCAACAATCCGGTAGGCGGACCCACGCTGAACACCAGCGGCAGATCGTCAAACCCGGCGGCGGCCAGCACCTCGAACCGGGGATCGCTGTCGATCAGTAACCGTTTGGGATGCCCGCTCATCAAGAACAACGGGAAGCTCCTGCCCATCTCAATCGCCACCAACGCTTCGGGTGCACGGGAGGCCGATCGTGTTTCGGCGATCACCTCATTCCGTTCGAGGTCCTTGATGCGACGATCAATGTCCGCCGCAGTCGACCGCCAGCGCGAGGCGTAACCCAAATCGGTAGTACTAACCCGGCCGAACGCGGCTTCAAAGACCTGCCACTCGCTCTCCACCGCAGTCAGTCGAGCGTTGGACCCCGCGATCGTACCGGTCAGTACGCTCACGGCCACGGCCGCGGACAGCAGCACCCGTCGAGCGCTACTACCGGTTTTCGCGCCCAGCCATACTGCCGCAACCACCAGGGTCACCAACAAGGGCTGGAAATAGCGCAGATTCCCCCAGCTGGCGTCCCTGGCTATGAGCACCGCAGTCATGGCCGGGAACAACGCCCCGGTTGCCAACAACCCGAAGCCCACCCACCGGTAACGGCGGCGGAGCAACACCGGCACCAACACCAACAGCCCCGGTGCCACCACCAAACTACGCCAGGCGGCGTACACCACCCCGTTGGACAAGGTTCGAGGCGGCAACCAGCCTGCGGTTACGGGGGGTTTCGCCATCACATCCAGTTCGTGCTTCCAGTACAGCGCGGATCCCATGATGACGCGGTTGGTGGCCAACCACACCCCGAAGACGTACAGGGCCGGCAGCATCACCACCCCTGCGGTTAGGGCCCGGGCCCGCCAATCCGGTCGTCGCAGACCCATGATGACGCCCACGATCAGGGCCAGCGGTAGCGTCTCATATCGCACGCCCATGGACGCCGCCAGCATGAACGCCACCCGGGAAAGGGCCCGGCTGCTGGGGTTTTCCAGCCATTCCGTGAGCGCGTCCAGGGCCCCGACGAAGAACAGCGCGAACACGGCCTCGCTCATGCCGTTGGCGGCTTGAAAGACGATCAAGGGGTTGGCGGCGTACAGGGCGACGTAGAGCATGGCCCAACCACGTGCCAGCCCCACCCGCCGGGCCATACGCAACAGCAGGCGCACGGTCAACGCGCCGCACACCGCGGTCAGGAGCGGTCCGGCGATCTCGGTCAAGCCGAAGGGCTCGAGCAGGGCCACGAGGGGCAGTTGCAGCAGGGCCGGCAACGGTAACCAGACCATGCCAATCGCTGCGGCTCGGGGGGCCGCGCTGAACAGCACCGCCCGGGCGGTGGCGCTACGGGAGAGCGCATCACCAATGGCGTAATCCAGCCCATAACGAATCCATAGTCCGGCGGCGAGGTACAGCACCAAGCTGGCCAGCACCATGAGCTGTGGAGCACCCACGGAACCCCGCCACCAACGCTCCTTGACCTCAGCCTTCAGCGGTGGCGCAACCACCATCTTGGTTGCGGCCGCCCGGTGCTCGACCAAGCTGATGACGTTCACGACGCCTTCGCCAGCGCCTTGACCTCGGCGGTCTGCCGGGGAGCCAGACCATGCACGGTCTTTTCCCACTTCGACGGTTGAAACAGGAACTGTACCGCTGCTTTGTAGGCTGCCATTGACATCATCACCCAATACAGCGGGGTCAGTAGCGCCGCCCTATGCGAACGCCATTCCCCGATCTGCTCGGCGATGAGCAGGTTCAGGTAGGTCAGGGTGAAGTTGCCGCCCAGCCAGCACACCAATGAAATGTGGTACAGCGGGAACGGGAGCAGTGCCTCAATGAACGGCGGCTCCAGCAGGAACCACGCCAGGGTGGTGAACCAGAACACCGGGTTGAGCAACGCCAACAGGGGGGTGCCGCCCACGAACAGGTTGAACTCGATGAACCCAACCGCGCCCAGCTCGCGGTACAACGTGACGGGATGACGAAGGTGCACCGCCCATGTTTGGAGGTAGCCCTTGTACCAACGCGAACGTTGTTTGATCCAGTTCACAAAGTCACTGTTGGCTTCTTCCCAGGTGATGGAGTTCAACACCCCGGTGCGGTAGCCTCGTCGGTGCAGGCGCAGGCCCAGGTCGGCGTCCTCGGTGACGTTGAAGGGATCCCACCCGCCCACTTCGGCCAGCACGCTGCGCCGGAAGTGATTGGAGGTTCCCCCCAACGGTACCGGTGAACCGCTTTGGGACAACGCCGGCAGGAACTGGGCGAACCACGCGATGTACTCCAAATTGAACCAGCGGGTGAGCAGGTTCTGCCAGGCGTTGGCGTAACAGAGCTGCGCTTGCACGCAGGCCAGTTCCGGGCCGCCGTTGGCCAGCGCGTAGGCCGCCCGACGCAGCTGCAACGGATCGGGTCGGTCCTCGGCGTCAAACACGGTCACCAGTTCGCCCTGAGCCAGTTGGATGCCGTAGTTCAGCGCCTTGGGTTTGGTCCGAGGGTCCGCCGCCGGCACCAGCACCATCTCCAAGCCCAGACGGTCCTGCTCATCAATGGCCAGGACGGCGTCGACGGTCTCGCGATCATCGGCCTCCAACAGCAACATGATCTCCAGCTTGTCGGCGGGGTATTCCAGTGCTCCCAGGGCCCGGACCAGGTCAGCCACCACCGCCGGCTCCCGGTAACAGGGCACCAGCACGGTGTACCGCGGGAGGTCACTGTCAGGGGTGGCCCGGGCCAGCTCGTCAGGCACCTGGATCAGCGCCGCAGCATCGAAGGACCGCCCATGCAGGATCACCCGGTAGGCCACCACCACCGAATACACCGCGGTGATCAAGGCAATGTGGCCCACGATCAACACCCGGGGGAACAACGCCAGACCCAGCACCACCAGCGCCAGCCAGCTGAACACCACCCCGATCTGGCGGTCGGTCAGATTGGTGCTGGCGGACTCCGCCGGATTGCGTTGCCGAAGGCCGTTGATCGCTTCATGGACCAGCGGATCAACATGTCTATCGACGCTGGGCCCGGTGTCGTGTTCCGCTTCCGCCGTTATGGACATCGATCAGGCGACAGATTTGGACTCAAGGGGTGCCGCCGAGCGCTGCACCATCTGGTTTGTCAGCGACAAGAAGAAGGCGCTGAACATGCACTGTATGCCCATGCCCATGATGCTCATGGCGAACAGCGTGGGCCGAAGACGGTCCAGCTCACCCATGCTGCTGTTGAGCCACTCGATCAGAATGGCCACATCCACTGCCAACCCCACCCCGAACAGCAAGCCGCCGGCCAGTAGGCCCCGCTCCAAGGTGAAGTCCTTCTGCAGCCAGCGGGTGAACCCGTCCGTTCGCTCATAGCCCCGTAGGTGAGCGTGCACCTTGGCGAATACCCCGAACGCCAGCAACTGGCTGCCTACCAGGGTCAGGAGGGCGAACATGGCGCTGGTGTGGACATCGAAGCGATGGCCCAGCACCGGCACCGGTCCGCCCAGCAAGGCGCTCTGTCCCACCAGGCCCAACACCGTGAGGATCAGGCCGGGTAGCAGGAACAGATACTTGGGGCAGCACAACAACATGAACCGCAGATGCCGCCAACCATCCCGGAAGGTATGGAGCTTGGACTCCCCGGCCCGGGGGTGGTAGATGATCGGTACCTCCGCCACCCGCAGGTTCTTCCGCGCCGCCTTGATGACGATCTCCGAGGCGAACTCCATGCCCTCCGAGTCCAACTCCATGCGCTGGTAGGCATCACGGGTGAAGGCCCGCATGCCGCTGTGGGCGTCACTGCTGTTGTACGCGAAGAACAGGTTCAACATCCGGGTCAGTACGGGGTTACCCACATAACGGTGCAGCCAGGGCATGGCGCCGGGCAGGATCTCACCACCGAAGCGGGAGCCGAGCACGTAGTCATACCCCTCATCGAGCAACGCCACCAGCTCGTCGAGGCGGCGAAGGTCATAGGTTCCGTCACTGTCCGCCATCACGATCATGCGGCCCCGGGCGTTGGCGAAACCGTGGCGGTAGGCGTTGCCGTACCCGCGGCGGGGCTGATGCACCACCCGGGCACCGGCCCGCTCGGCGATCTCGGGGGACCCATCGGTGGAGCCGTTGTCGCTGACCACCACCTCCCCCGTCAGCCCGCTGCGCTTGATGCCCTCCCAGGCCCATTCGATGCAGCGCTCTATGGAGTCCGCCTCATTCAGGCACGGCATCACCACCGAGATGTCGATTTCAGGCGCCGCCTCATCGATACGATCAGCCGTACTGTCCAGTATGCTCACAGCGGTCTCCAGATCACCAGGTTCGGGGTAGGAAAAGCAGGATCTGCTCGGCCAAGGGCACGGCGATGGCCAGGAGGAGCGGGGCGACGATCCAGCGCGCGGCGCGCGCCGTGGTGTACTGCGGCAGCACCTGCTCGCCCAGCGCCACCATCACCGCCACACAACACAGCAGTCCCACCACCAGCAAGGGGGCAAAGCCGGTGGAGGAGCTCGGTGGCACCGTGGGCAGGGCGGCCTGCCCCAGGACGCCGGTGGCATCGAGGGAGGTCCGCACCAGTACCCGTTCGCTGGACAGCGGGTGGCCGCTATGACCGACCAGCGACAGGCGGCTGTCATCGGTGACCGGCTCATAAATCGCCGGGTCATTCCGATCCACCTGGAGTACCTCGGTCACCCGATACGCCAGGGCCCCGTAGCCGGATTCCACAATCAGCTGATCGCCCACCAACAGCTGATCCAAGTCCGCGAACGGAGAGCCGTAAGTGGAGGACTTCCCGATAAACACCGCGTTACCCAGTTCACCGACCATGGGGGTGGTGGGGTCATAGCCGGGGCCTCGGCGCAGTTCGCTCTTGCCGATCCCCCCGAAGATGGCCACCGAGCGGCCGAACCGTTGAAAGCGGACCAGGGCCACCGGCAGGTCTTTGGGCCACACCTTCTGGGGGTACACGCCCTCCGAGATCAGCAGCGACGCGCCGTTGAACTCCGTGAACCCCTGCTGTTGGACCGACTCATTGCGGCCCCCGGACATCCACAGCGCAAAGCCCACCACCACCGCCAGGACGATCAACGTGACGCCGCCCACCCAACTCAACAGCGCAGGCCACTCCACGTTGATCGAACCACCGGTGCTTCGACGTACCTTCGCGGGAGTTGGGTTTGTTGGCGTGGTCGGCGGTGTGGCCGGTGTCGGCATGGTCCAATACACGGCCGGGCCCTGCGGCGGCCCTTGTGAAGCCGGCAGCGCGGCCGGTTCAGTGTCCCGTGCGGTGTCCACTCCAGCGGTCACGGCGGTCACGAGCCCGGCCCGATCGCGAGGGCCCAGTTCTGGCGAGATCTGCCGCCCCGGCTGGCGCCGACGGCGAACGCCGCGGCGCCGAGCAACGGCTGCAACGCCGGGCTGCGTCGACGGCTGGGTGGCGGCACCTGAGCCACGTCGTAATACGCCACCAGCTCTGCTCCACTGAGGGAATCAGGGTCGATCTCAGGGGCGCTGACGGGCACCATGGTGGTGGTCTCAACGGGCGCAGCCGTCACCGGCGGGACCGACACGTTCACCGATCGGGCGTTGGGGTTGGCGATGACCACATTGGAGGACGAGTTGGAGAAACCCGACGACGCCGGAGTGCGACTTGCCACAGTGGTGGCGGTGGTCGTGGTGGTGGTCGCGTTGACGTTGGATTGCGCGTCGAAGGTGGTGGTTGTGGTGGTCGTGGTCGTAGTTGTGGGAGCGGGGGGCGCGGCGCAACGTTTCATGGCCACCGACACCCCGGCAGCACCTTCCACTGCGGACAACGACACATCGGCGCCGTCCACCGTACGCTCGGGCGGGCAGGACTTGGTCACGATCTCGTTGGCCCCCGCCAGGGCCCGCAACACGTGAAACAACGGCAGCTTCGGATCACCGAGCGGCACGGCCTTCTCCTGGCCGACCGTGACGGCGTACACGATGAAATCGACCATGGCATTGACCCGCTCGGGTTTGAGGGTGTCGGTGCGCACGATCATCTTGTTGATGAACGACGCCGGGTAGCCGCCGTTCATGTTCGGGAGCTCGGGCTCGGTGGAACTCAACCCGTCACCGTTCTCCAAGGCCTTGGCAATGGTCGACAGAGTGGGGTCCACCCCGTCGATTTTGAGCGGCCGCAGTTCCCACCTATCCAAATCGGCCTGATTGGTCCGGGAAAGCTCCGGTTGCAGATCGACCGCGTGATAGCGATACT
Source organism: Acidimicrobiales bacterium (assembly GCA_046155365.1). GTDB lineage: Bacteria > Actinomycetota > Acidimicrobiia > Acidimicrobiales > CAIXPF01 > CAIXPF01. Next base: position 22,050 of record JBJXFH010000006.1, read on the forward strand.
GCTGCATCACCCACGGGGGCAGACCGGCAAAGAAGCAGCAGGGGCGGGCGCCCTGAGCAGCAAACGCCAGCATGGCCTCCATCATGGGCTGGTAGGACTTGACCGCCCAACGAGCCGCCTCGGAGCCGTTGAACGAGAACGGCACGTCGATCTGTTCGGACAGCGTGCCCGACGGTCGCTTGATCCGTGTGAGATAGCGCTGCCAAAGGTCCGGCGCCCGTTCTTTCATCATCCGTTCCATCATCCAGCCCATGGCGCTGGGGCCGGTGCGGGCGGCGATCTCGATTTGCGCGAAATCCGAGGGCAGGGCATCTCCCGGCTTGGGCGGATCCTCCCCGGTCTCGCCCGGGTCATAGACCTGATAACTGTGGAGAGCGGCGTACTCCGGGTCATAGAGCGTGGGCCGCTCCATGTACATCCGCATGGCCTGTGCCGTGGTGTAACCCTCAGCGGGACCGGGCGGTACGTCCCAGGTGGGCGTCAGGCTGTCGGCGGGATGCAACGCGTTCTTCGGCGTGAGCTCGGCGAACAACAATGCGGATGCGTTCAGCGGTACCGTGACGAAGTCCGGGTTCTCGCCCTTCGTCTTCAGATCCGCGATGTGGGCGAGGTCGTCCTCATTGAACCCCACCGCGGACAGCGCCGCGTCCACATTTCCATCCAGGATCCCTTGCCGGCCGCCGAGCGAGTTGCTCTTCAACGAATCAACCTGAACCGACCCCGCAAGGTTGAACAGCTCAGCGTCCCACGCGGCAACGAGGGGATCCATCATGTGTGATCCCTTTAGCGTGATGGTCACCGGAGGGTCAGCGGCGTCCACCGAGGGGGTGTGCCCCACCGCAACGGCCCCGAGCGCCAAACCCAGGACCAACGGGATGCGCACGGCGTCAGAGCGCCGTAGCCTCCACCACGATTGCGACGTACCAGACGGTACTGCGTCTCGACGACCGTCGGCACGTCTCATGGGAGCGGCACCTCCTCGCCCCGATCGGCGCGATTGCGATAGCGACTGAACAGGAACCCGGCACCGCCCATGGCCAGCACCCAGCCCAGCGGGAGCACGGAGTCCGAACTGTCCTCACCGAGCGGCTGCACCGGATATGGCCTTGCCTGCTCAAGCGGCCCCGACACGAGCTCGGTGCTGTTGCCCGCCTTCGGGCCACCGGGGGTTTTGACCACGGCACCGGACTTGGTGGTCACCGCCGTGCGATTGGCGGCGGTGGCGTTGGGCCCGGACGGTCCCCCGCTCTGCGCGGCGTCGCCCACCGAGCCGTCTCCCGCGCCACCACTCGTGCCGTTGTCGCCCCCACCGCCGCCTGAGCCGTCATCGCCGGTCTGCGATGTTGCGTCGCCCCCCGCGGATCCACCGCCGCCGGCCGCCGCACCACCACCTCCACCACCGCCACCGCCAGCACCGGCACCGCCTCCGCCAGCACCGCCACCGCCCCCGCCGGCACCGCCGGCACCGCCACCCCCGGGAACATCGGTCCCGCCCTCGCTGATGACGTAGACCGTCAGTTGCGGGGCACCGGCAATGTTCGAGGCCACCTGATACGCCACCTCAATGAGGTTCTGGGGCAATGGCGCATACCCCAGATCCTCGGCTTTCAACTGGCCGGGGCCCGCCGAGTAATACAGGAACTGGGCCAACGCGCTGCCCTTTTCCGCGTCCATGCTGCCAGCGCCGGTCTTGACGATGGCATAGCTATACGTGGAGGGGTTGTACGCGTCGGCATTACCGGGGTTGAACACCAACTTCTGCGTACCACGGGGGTCTTTGCCGGCATAACTCAACGCCGTGGTCACCGCGGCCTCGGTGGGCTGCACGAAGACCCCGACATCGTTCTGCACCGACGCCACCGGGAAGTTGCGTTCGTGGGCGAAACCGGTCTCCACTGCCGTGATGGCACCGGCACCGGTGGCTCCACTGGCCACGGTGTTGGCATTCTGGTCCGATCCGCCGGCATTGGCGCCACCGGGCGGGGCGGGCCATTGGGACAACGGCGGGCCGGGGTGGTTGGCCCACGGCGCCCCGCCTTGGAACCCGGGACCATCGACGGTGAACTTCTGCCACACCGCCGGTGCCAACTTCTGGCAGTAGTCACCCAGGATGTAGGACGTCCCCGCCGCGCCGGAGCGCATGATCACCTTCACCTTGTCAAGGGCGAGGAAACCGGCCACGAACTTGGGGTTGTCGGCGACGATCTCGGGGTCGGTCCAGCTGGTGATCTGACCGGTCAACAACTTGCAGACCGTGGTCGGGGTCAGTCTGAGATCGCGTACCCGGCGCCCGGCCACGTCGGACAGGTTGAACATGAAGGCAATACCACCCGCGCTGAGGGGCACGTAACCGAAGGGAAACGAGGGCTCCGACCCATTCGGGTAGGGGATGTCGCTCACCCCGAAGTCCACCCGGCCGGCCTTGAACTCGTCACGACCCTGGCCGGAGGAGGTTCCGTTGTAGATGATCTGCAGGTTGTACGGGGGTTGGGCCACATCGGCCCGCCATTGCTCGATCTCGATGAGCGGGAAGGACGCCCCCTCACCGATCACCTGTACCGCGGCGCCGGCGGGGGTGACGTCCAAGAGTTGAGCCACGATGATGGCCACCACGGCCAGGGAGGCGAACAGCCCCTTGCGCCGCGGCGCCCTGATGAACCGACGGGAAGCCATCACCCGAACTGCCCGGTGACATAGGCCAGCGTACGGGGATCATCCGGCTCGGAGAACATCTTCTCCGTCGGGCCCGCCTCAACCAGCCGCCCTGGCTGGCCGACCTCCTCCACCAGGAAGAAGGCGCAGGTGCTCGATACCCGCTGCGCTTGTTGCATGTTGTGGGTGACGATCACAATGGTTATCTCCGCCGAGAGCTCCAGAATGGTTTCTTCAATGACCCGGGTGGAGATGGGATCGAGCGCAGAACAGGGCTCATCCATCAACAACACCCGGGGGGTGACGGCCAGGGCCCGGGCGATACACAACCGCTGCTGCTGACCACCGGACAGCGAGGACCCAGAGTTCCCCAACCGATCCTTCACCTCGTTCCACAGTCCGGCCCGGCGCAGACTGGCTTCCACCACACCGGCGGGATCCGCCGGCTTGCGGCCCGAGAGACGGAATCCGGCCAGCACGTTCTCCGCGATGCTCATGCTGGGGAAGGGGTTCGGTTTCTGAAACACCATGCCCACAAGAAGTCGGATCCGGTTGACGCTCAGCGCGCCGCCGTAGATGTCCTGCCCATCGAGCAGCACCTCACCGCCCACCTCGGCGCCCCGGATGGTCTCGTGCATGCGGTTCAAGGTCCGGATGAAGGTGGACTTGCCACAGCCGGAGGGTCCGATCAGCGCCGTCACCCGCCGGGCCTGCATCTGCAAGGATGCCCGCTCCAACACCTTGTGGCCACTGAACCAGGCGGACACGTTGACCGCATCCAAGCTGGCGGGTCCCTCGCCGGCGGGGACCGTCCCGTTTCCACCGGGCAGCGCCGATGGGGCGGCACCCGCTGCCGGCGCGGGGTACGGAGCCGTACGCAGCGGCGGGGCGAGGGGCGCGGCCGGTAGTCCTGACGGCGGTCCCCAGCCATTGGCGGATGGCCCCGGAAGCGGCGATGGCAGCGGTGGCCGTGGCGGTGGCGGTGGCGGTGACCGGAGATCAACCTCGTGGGGGTACGGGCTCAACCCGACGGGCGGGGCCCACGGCTCAGCAGCGGCCGCCGGGTGGGGATAGGAGGGCGGGACATCGTTCGTGGTTGGCATGTGGGGGGAAGACCTCATCTCCGTCGGCGTGGCCCGGATCCGGCAATTCGAGCCACCGCGAACAACAGCGCCACCAAGATGAGCAGCACCAGTGCCCCGGAGTAGGCCCGGTCGAGTTGCGCCTTGTTCGGTTGACGCAACAACCCGTAAATGAACAGCGGGAGATCGGACTGTTGTCCCTCGAAGGCATTCCAGTTCGTGGCCGGCGAGCCCTTGGCGGTCAAAAGCACCGGCGCCGTCTCCCCTACGATACGTGCCATACCGAGTAGTACGGCCGTGAGCAGGCCGCTGCGGGCGGTGGGCAGCACGATGCGCACCACGGTCCGCCATTGCGGCGCTCCCAGCGCGAAGGAGGCTTCCCGCAAGGAATCGGGGATGGTTCGCAGCACCTCCTCGGCGGTGCGGGTCACGGTGGGCAGCATCAACACCGTCAGGGCCAACGCCGCTGCGAACCCCGAAGGGCCCTGATTCAGACCGATCATCCAGAACGCATAGATGAACATACCGGCCACGATGGAGGGCACCCCGCTCATGGCGTCCACCAAGAACCGCACCGCCACCGCCATCCGCCCCTTGATCTCGTTGAGATAGATAGCGGACAACACGGCCATGGGAACGGCGATGATGGTGGCGATGCCGCATTGCTGAACGGTGCCCACAATGGCGTGAAAGGCGCCGCCCCCGGGGTCCTCGGGTCCGGTCGTGGCCATGTCCTGCACAAAGAACGACAGGCTCAACGCCGCCGCCCCCTTGGCCACCACGTACAGCACCAGGCCGGCCAGCACCGCCGTGGCAGCCATGGCGCCCAGCACCACCAACGCCGCCATCACCCGGTCGATCGCCGCTTCTTGCCCCGCGGAGGCCTTGACCACCTGGGAGTACACACCGAGGAACAGCACCAGCGCCACCACGGTGGGCGCCAGCAAACCGTCCCAGCCGAAGAAGCGGCAGACGGTGAAGGTCAAACAGGCCGACCCCGTTAGCGGGCCCAGCACCTCGAGCACACCGCGACCGCTGATGCCGCCGGTACGCCGGGGGCTGTCAGCATCCGCCCACCGGCTGAACGCGCCCTCGTCTATACCTGAGCCTCCCACCGGCGGAGGCGGCGGCGTAGAGGTGCCCGGTGCGGCCCAAGAAGGGGGAGGATCGGGGGGGGCGAGTACCGTCGCGGCCGAACCCTGAGGCGGGAAATCGGTCGGCGCCCAGCCCGCCGAAGGGCCACCACCGGCTTGGGAAGTAGGGGTGGGGCTCATGTCCGGCGGCTCTTGGCGACAACACGTTGTGCGCCCAAGTTCACGATGAGGGTGACCACGAACAGTCCCAGTCCGGCGCCCATCAGCGCCCGCAATGCGAACTCACCCTCACCCAGGCGCAGCACGATGGTGCCGGCCACGGACCCACCTCCCTGCTCCAGAATTCCCAAACGTGGCTTCGGATCCGAGATGAGGATGAGGCTGACGGCGATGGTCTCGCCCAACGCCCGACCCAACCCCAGCAAGCTGGCACCGACCATACCGGAGCGACTGAACGGCAAGATGGCGGTGCGCACCATTCCCCAGCGGGTGCCGCCGAGCGCCAAGGCCGCTTCGCAGTGCTCCACCGGCACCTGGGAGAAGACCTCGCGCATCACCGACGTGCAGATCGGCAGGATCATCAGGCCCACCACGAAACCGGCGATGAACAACGAGCCACTGGCGTCCCCGGGACGTTTGAAAAGCGGAATCACACTGAGGTTGTCACCCAGCCAAATGGCCACCCCCTTCAGCGGCGCTTGGAACACCAACCATCCCCACAAGCCGAAGATCACGCTGGGCATGGCGGCCATGAAGTCCACCACGTTGACCATGGGCTTACGCAGCCAGCGGGGCGCGTACTCGTGGATGAACAAGGCCAGGGTGAACGAAACGGGCACCGCCACCACCAAGGCCACGATGGCCAGCTGCAACGTGCCGGTGATGAGACCGAAGATCCCGAACACGGGCTTCTCCGACGCCGGGCTCCACACGCTGCTGGTGAGAAAGCCCCACCCCTGGCTGCTGATGGCCGGCCAGGCATAGGTGGCGAGGAAGATGAGCGTTCCGCCAATGATGGCAAAGGACATGAGCCCGCTACCCAGCGCCATGCCGCGAAAGATCCGGTCAGCGAGCGTATGACCCGCGGCGACAGCTCGCGGCGTGTCACCTTCGTACTGCATCATCGTCAGACCCGCTTACGCGTCGCGCTCGCATACGGAACCAGCGTGCGTGCCGCCCACGCTAGGAAGGCAACAACCGTGCCCCGCCCACACCGCAGTGCACAGCGGGCAAAGAATCAGGGGCGTCGCGCTGAACGTATGGTGACGCGGCCCGTTCCCGGTTCGATGCATGTCAGATCTCGATCTCGGCGGTGGGTTGACGCTGCACGATGCTGCGGGCCACTTGGACCAGGAAGTCACGATGTTCCGTTGTGGTGCGGTCAGCGCCGTTGCCGCCCGCCTCGGTGGCCACGAGGTCCCCGGAGGAACCGGAGCTATCCACGGTGTTACCGACCGGTGCGGAGGTCCTGGCGTCTTGAGGCAACAACAATGTCACCCGCTCAAAGCGCCGTTTCCCGTTTTCAACGACGGGCCAATGCCAAAACATTGCCGAATACGGCATGCTGGCGGCATCTTTCTGCGAGGCGAGATAGGTACCTCGCACGCCACCACCGAGATCCACCTCGACCTTGCCCGACACGTCGTACCCGTGGAAGTCATAACAGGCCTCCACCCCGTAGGTCTCCAGCCGGGCCAGGCTCGAGGTGGCAATAACGTCAGCGGTGATGGGCACGCTACTGGTCAACGCGGCCGTGCCGAGCGGCGCTGATGCCATGCTGAAACGGGTCCATGTGGAGTCATTACCGAAGAACCGTCGGGTCCATTCGTAGGTATTGGTCTGTTGGGGCGAGGGCCACTGCGGCAGTGTGGCCGGACGGGCGGTAAACGCCGCCAGCCGGGGCACACCCATCTCGGAAGCCACCAACCCGTATTGCGTGATGCCGCTGTTGAGCACGCCCAGCAGCGCCGCGAAGGAGATCACCACCTGACGGGCCGATGCCCACTGCATTGGCGCCACCGCCTTCGCCAGAGGTGCGACATACCCCGGGCGCGGCGGCCGGGACAGGCGGAAAAGCGGCATGGCGATGATGAGGGCGACAAGACCCACATTCAGCAGAACCAGACCGATAAAGGGATGGAAGGCGTCAATGGCCACGCGCTCACCCCAGCGGCGGCCGATCCCGAACAGCAACATGATACGGAACACGTTCAGCAGCCAGGTGATGGACGCACCGATCAGCAGCCAGGCCAGCTTGCCCGGGCGCGGGCCCCTTACCACCATCACGAACGCTGAACCGATCAGCAGAAAGCCGACCAAGCTGTTGGCGCCGGAGCACTGCGAGGCCACCTGCACCGTGAACTCGGTGCCCTGGTGCACGATGTCGAACTTGGACCCATCACCGCTGGCGTTGTGGGTGGCCCACGGCACGTACTGCAAGCACCAGGCCAACGACCGGATGGTGAGCAGCGTGAAGGCGTTGGTCCAACGGAACAGCGCCTCGGTGTAGGGATAGGGCCATGCCGCGAACAGGAACAGGATCGCTCCCCGGACCTTCCAGGTGACCCGGGTGCCGAACAGCAAGAAGGACGCACCGGCAACAAAGAACGGCAAGGTCAACAGATCGAGCCGCCACAACCAATACTTGGTATCGAGTTGCCCCGGCAACACCAGGTTGGCAGCCAGCGCGCCGAACAGAAGCGGCAGACCGATGATGTAGTCGAGTTGACGATCATGGATGGGCGGCCCCGGATCAGGTCGCCGGGCCAGCACCAGGGCCAGCCCGGCAGCAACTATGGGCACCAAACCGAGGTACGCCAACGGCGTGTCCATCATGACCCCACGCAACAGGCTGCTCAGCGATTGGTGGTACGCCACGCCGACCGCCAGCAGGAGCATGGGGAACCGGGCCCGTTGCCACAGCAACTCGAGCTGACCGGGGGGCCCGGGCGCGGCCGCTGCTGCGGTCATGGGCACTCGCCCCCCGGCGCGGCTGTTACCCCGGCGCCCGTTCGCCCGGATGAACCGCAGTCACGTCGCCATGCAGAGGACCGAGCCATTGTGTCCCGATCTTGCTGCAGCCCGCCGGCGAGAGTCGAAGCCGTTCCGGATCCCTTCCCGATCACGACACCTGGCGTTGCGGGATTTCCCTTTTCGTTCATGTTTGCGGTGTTCGGTGGAGCGTGGAGCGGCCCCCGTTCACGTTGCGTCGCCAGAGTGAACAAGACCGTACGGTTCAGGGAACGATCCAGAACCCACTTCAGGGCCGCTCCTACCCTCTCGTACCAAGCGGCCCAGCCGGTCCTGAAAGGTGATTCCGCATGCCCATGATCAATGGTCGCCGCCGAGCTCGACGAGCGCTGGTGGCGGGAGCCCTGGTGGCCACGGTAGCGGTGGCCGGCGGCACCGTTGCCAGTGACGCCAGCGACGAGACGCCTTCCGTCCATCAACTGGAGGACCTCATCGGCACCGCTGCTCAGGCGACCGCAACCCGTGGTCTCGCCGAGCAACGCGTGGTCCACGCACGTCAGGCGTTGCAGGGCGCCCTCGACCAAAGCGCCGCTCGCGCTCGATCCACTCAGTCCACGCCTGGACAGCCCCCCGTGGGACTTTCGCTCGTTGAGACCCGACGCAGCTACGAGCGGGCAGTCGAGGATCTGGCCCAGGCGCTGGGGGCAGAGCACAGAGCAGCGGGCCGGTTGCAGGACACGGTGGCCCTTAACGGGGCTTGGTCAGCCGCGGGACGCAGCACCACCACCGCCATACCACCCCGTGTGTCGGACATGCTGAGTTGGACGGCGGCCCGGGCCTTCGTGGAGCATCCCCGCTGCCGACTGGATTGGTCGCTGCTGGCCGCCATCTCGAACGTTGAGGGCGACCACGGCCGCTATGGAGGCTCGCAGGTGTTGCGGGACGGCAGCGTGTACCCACCCATCATCGGCGTGGCGTTAGACGGGGACGGCGTGGCCGCCATCAGTGACAGCGATGACGGCCGCTTTGACGGGGACAGCACCCATGATCGGGCGGTGGGCCCATTCCAGTTCATCCCCTCCACCTGGGCGCGCTACGGCCGGGACGGAAACGGGGATGGCCTGAGCGATCCCCAGAATTACCGCGACGCGGCGTTGGCCGCCGCGGACTACCTCTGCGCTGCCGGTGGCGACCTGTCCCGGCCCGAAGGGGTGCGGGCCGCGGTGTACGCCTACAACCATTCCGATGAGTATGTGGCGACGGTGCTGGAACTGGCCAATACGTACCGTGAGGTTCTCTCCGGTGCGTGAAACCAACCTGGCGTAAAGGACGCAGAAAGATCGCGGGAACAGTTCGGGAACCACCCTCAACCCGGGCCGCGAAGTGCACCAATGTGGGTGCCGCAGCTGGAGGCGGGCGGAGTGCGCACGGCGAGGGCTGCATGCAAGAGCGGATCCCCCTTTCCTATTAGGAGCATGCATGAATCGTGTACGACGAATGGTGGCGCTCGGCGCCATCGCCGCCGGTGCCGCACTGAGCGTTGGTGGCCCGGCGGGCGCTGTGGTGGTGGGCGGCAACGTCACCCCCCAAGGCGGCACCTTCACTGATGGCCAGGTGATCACTGTGGCCGGCTCCGCCGGGACCGTGAGCCCATCGGCGCAGCTCATCGTCTCGCTGTGTCGGAACACCAATATCGGGGTGTCGTTCGACCCTCAGGCGGACTGCGACTTCACGAACTCGCAGGTATTCGTGGATCCGGCATTCTCGGACGGTTCGTTCGGTGATTCCTTCGCGATGACTGATCCTGCCGATTTTGACTGCACCGTGGCGGCGCCGTGCCGCCTACGGGTCAACGTGGGAACCTTCTTCGACCCCTCGGACCAGGCGTTCATCCCCGGCTTCGTGATCAGCGGCCCAGTGGTGACAACGACCACGACCACGACCGCCCCGACCACGACCGCCCCGACCACCTCCACCACCGCGCCTGATCCGATCATTCCCGAAGCGCCGCTGAACGTGCTGATCCCCCTCGGTGGAGCTGCAGCACTGGGCGGAGCGTACTTCCTCCTCCGTCGCGGCCGCACGGCCTGATCGTCCCCACGCACGAGTACGAGAGAGAACCATGATGATGAACTTCAAGAAATGCGCCCTGGTAGCAATCGCCGCGCTGAGCCTGAGCGGCCTGACGAGCTCGATGGTGGGTGCCGCCCCGCCGGCTTCTTCCACCAACAAGCAGGAAACGTTCAACGGACGTGGTTCGGACACCACCTTCGGCGCCATGCAGAAGGTGGGTGCCGTCTATAACGGGGCCGAGGGCTGCCGGCCCGACACCGCCAACGTGCTTCGATCGTTGTGGATCAACTGCCTCGCCAGCGGTGGCATCGACACCGAAAACTACGACCATGACAGCAGCGTTGAGCACGATCCGTTCCTGTGGGGCTCGAGCAATGGCATCCGCCACCTCTGCGCGCAGAACACCCTCGAGTCCGGCATCCCGGTTGGCAACACGGTGCCGACCGAGCTGGCCCGTTCCTCCCGCAAGCCCGGGTCCGGGGACTGCACCGGCCTCACGTTCTACGGATTCGCCCGCGATGCGCTCATCCCGATCAACTGGCGGTCCCTGGCCGGTAGTCCGGCCGCCAGCCCCTCACCTTCAGGCGTGAACAACCTGACCCAGGCCCAGTTGAAGGCCATCTTCGGTGATTGCAGCATCACCACTTGGGGTCAGCTCAACGGCAACGCTGCCGATACCACCCTCATCGACGTGTGGGGTGTGCAGCCCGGATCGGGGACGTTCCAAACCTGGAATGAGTTCCTCGGCACCAACAACTCCGCCTACCCTGCCGGCGCCAACCAGTGCGTCACCCCTGGTGACCCCGATGGGGTCGGTCCGCTGACCACCCGGATCATCCAGGAGAACGACGCCCAACCGATCCTGAACCAGGGAGCGACGGTGGCTGGCCGTTCACTTTGGTACATGTCCTACGGGCCCTGGCAGTCCAACCTGAACGTGCGGGCCAGTTCGTCAATCGTCCGGGTCAATGGGTTGAGCCCGAGCGGTGCCAACATCCAGAACGGATCGTTCCCCACTGGTCGCTACCTCTATGAAGTAGCCGTGACCCCTGGTGATCCGCAGGCCCGCATCCCCGCCACCCGGGTGGACAACCACAAGGCTGCCGCCGGGTTCGTGGAGTGGCTCTGCCGTGACAGCACCGGTCACAGCTCTGCCACCGGCAAGAACTACGCCAGCCAGATCCAGAACGCCGTCAACTCCGAGGGCTTCTACCCCAACCTCGACACCGCAGATCCCGGCCCCGGCCGCTGCGTGAACCTGACCACCTGATCCTCGGCGGCGGGTGAGCGCCCGTCACGATGATTTGCCCCGGGGCCCGGCCGTCATGCGGTCGGGCCCCGGGCGCGTCCGGGCTCAGGGGCCGAACACCAACCGCAGCGCCGGATCAGCGTCGTCCATGTCGGTGTTGCAGATCCTTGAGCCGTTGCCGTAGGCCCACAGAAGGAACCCGTCCGCGCCCAACGCGGTAGCCGCCGCGATCTTCTGTTCCAGGAACACCGCTCGCTCGGCGGGGTCACGGCAACCGGCCAACCCGGCCCGGGCGCTCATGCCCAACTCACCGAACAGCACCGGCTTGCCGATCTCGTTGGCCCGTTGCACGGTGGTGAGCCCGATGGAATCCAGCCCCGGCCCCTCGGTGTACTCGTGCACGCTGAGCACATCGATGTGATCACTGCGCTCCAACGCTGCGCCGGTGGGACCGGTCCAGCCGCATTGGCCGCCGCCGATGGCACCACTGCCGATGAGCCGGCCCGGTGATCCTGCCCGGATGACGGGGGCCACGGCGTCAAAGAAGACAGCCAGCGCGTCGGTGGCGTCGGGACGGCAGCTGAGGTTGGCCCCCCAGCAATCCACCACGCCAGCGCAGGTGGAGGCTTCCGGTTCCCCCGCCGGTTCCCACATCACGATGGAGGGCGCCGAACCGTACCGGGCCATCAACTCATGGAGAAAGTCCCAATACGGCACCCGGCCGATGACCGGATCCGCGTCATAACGGAAGCCACCGGCCAGCCAGTCGAAGCCCTTGAACGTGCCGCCGTCGCAGATGCCGAACTGGTTGGTCAACCCCACCACCAGCAACGGCTGCGACGGGCTCTCGGCCGCGGCCCGCACGATGTTGTCCAGGGCGCGCCAATCCCGTGAACCGTCAGCGGTGTTGATGGTCCCGTCCTGACCGAAGAACACCCGCACCACGGTGTTGGTTGGCAGCCGGGCGAAGAAGGCGTCGAGGTCCATCGCGGCACCACAGCCGCCGTTGATCCGATAATCGGTTCCGGCCTGGGGAAGATTGAAACCCATCACCGTTCGCGCCTGACCGAACACCGTGAAGCCACCGTTGAACACACCGAGCGGCAGGGTGGGGTCTGGCAAGGTGGCCGCTGCCGGCAGCAGCGCAGGGACAGACCCCATACCGGACGGTGTGCCGGAGGTGTCTCGCGGCACTTGTCCAACCGGGTTGACCTCCGTGGGAAGCTCGACTGCCACCCGGGCCAAGATCTCACCGGGCCCCACCGGCCACACGTCGGCCGTGGACATTCTGGAGGGTACGGTTGATCTCGTGGTGGGATCAGGCGTCATGACACTTGCCCGGTCCGCCACCGCACTCGTCGGTGCCTGTAGCGCTCGGTCCTGTCCCGGCTGCTCGGGCAGAGCCCTGCCCTCCATGGCCGCCGCCGCGATCAGCACGGCGAGAAGTGTGCGGCTCAACGTGGCCGCTCGTGATCGCCGAAGAACGGGCATCCCCCTCTGTATCGACTGCCCGCTTCCATGGGTTTAGCACATATTACGATCCCATGACAACGTCCCACACCGGCATGAGGGTCCGGGATCAACGTCTGAACCCGGCGTAAACGTTGTGCGAACCCAATCCGGAACCTTCCAGTAACGCCTGCCCACGTCCGCACCTCGCCGGTAGCTTGACCACCGGTGTCAGCCCCTCTCGCTCAGCCAGGTACCGCCGGCGACCAGGCCATCGACTACTTCTCGAAAGGTCACCCTCTGCGCGCGTGGGCCACCCAACGAGCGGTGCGGGCCCGGCTGCGGATGTTGGACCAGTTCGCTGCTCGAGTTCCCTTTGATCGAACCAGCGCCGTCATCGACATCGGCATCACGCCCGACGCTGAACTGGCGGATTCCAATATCTTCGAGCGTTGGTATCCGCACCCTGAGCGGATCACCGCCACCTCGGTTGAGGACGCGTCGGCTATCGAACGCCGCTACCCCGGGGTTCGCTTCGTGCAGACCGACGGGGAGCGTCTGCCGTTCAGCGATCGGTCCTTCGACGTGTCGTTCTGCTCGGCGGTGCTCGAACACGTGGGCGGCCCGGAAGCACAACGCCGTTTCGTGACCGAGATGGTGCGGGTCAGCGACCGGTTCTTTCTCACCACACCCAACCGATGGTTTCCGCTGGAGTTACACACGTTCCTGCCGCTGGTGCATTGGTTGCCACGGGGGGCGCATCGGTGGCTACTCCGACGGCTGGGGCTGCGCTTTTGGGCCGATCCGGCCAATCTCAACCTGGTGTCGGCCTCGCAGTTGCGCGCCATGTTCCCGCCAGAGGTCCACGTGATGATTGTCCGCAACCGCACCCTCGGTCTGTGCAGCAACCTCATCGCCGTGGGCCATCGACGGGCGTCACACCGAGAGAGTCCAACAGGTCCCGAACCTGCTGTTCGATCTGGTCACGAATCGGCCTGACATCCGCCAGGTCCCGCCCGGCCGGGTCCTCTAGCGGCCAGTCCTCATAACGAGTGGCCGGAAGCACCGGGCACGAGTCCCCACAGCCCATGGTGATCACCACGTCGGCCTGGCCCAGCAGGTCCATGGTCCAGCGCGCCGGCCGCGCCTTGCCGATGTCAATGCCAACCTCAGCCATGGCCGCAACCGCCATGGGATTGAGGCCATGGGCCGGTTCACTACCACCGGAGCGCGCTACCGCCTGGCCGCCGGCGAGCTGGTTGAACCACCCCATGGCCATTTGCGAGCGTCCTGCGTTATGCACGCACAGGAACACCACCACCGGACCGGCACCCACCACCATCTCCTCGTCCATGCCGCTCATCCTTTCACTCAACCATGATTGAGGCAATGCTGGCCGAGTCAACAGCTTGACCCGAGCCCGAACGGCAACGCAGGATGGTGCCGTGGATCAAGGGGATGTGGCACAACGGGCGCGTCGCCACGCAGCATTGGGTGATCCCCTGCGGCTGGCCATTGTGGATGCGCTGTTTTCGGCCGACCGCTCCCCCGCAGAGTTGGCCCGCTTGGTGGGGGTGGGATCCAACCTTTTGGCCCACCACCTCGATGTGCTCGACGAGGTCGGCCTGATTCAACGGACCCGCTCCAGTGGTGATGGCCGGCGCCGTTACGTGCGATTGCTGGCGGATCGCCTACCGCGCCCGGAACCGGTGCATCACCTTCGCCTGGGACCGGCCCTGTTCGTCTGTACCCACAACGCCGCCCGCAGCCAGCTGGCCGCCGCGCTGTGGCGTGAGCTCACCGGCAAACCGGCCCGCTCGGCGGGGACGGAACCCGCAGCGTATGTGCATCCCGGCACGCTGGCCGCCGCGGCCCGTCACGGTTTGGACCTCACCGACGCCCGGCCATGCGATCTGCGATCCCTCAGGCGGCTGCCACGGCTCATCATCACGGTCTGTGATCGCGCCCATGAGACGCTCGAGCCTTCACCACAATGGCTGCACTGGTCCATCCCCGATCCCCTCCCCGGCGCCGCGGCCCGGGATTTCGACGCGGTTGTGGCCGAACTCCGACGCCGAATCATCACCCTTTCCAATCCCGGGAGCTGACCTGTGAATCCCCCCAATCAACCCGCCAGCGCCAAGGAGCGCCACCACCACGATGGCGAAGTTGACCTACGCCTCGAGGAGTCAGTGTCCACTGGCACCGGCGAGTTGCACCTCAACCTGATGCGACGGCTGATCGCGGAGGCCCTGGGCACGGCGCTGCTCATCATTGCGGTGGTGGGCTCGGGCATCATGGCCAGCCGGCTGTCCACCGACGAGGGCCTGCAGTTATTGGAGAACGCCGCCGCCACCGCCGGGGCCCTGGTGGGGTTGATCCTGATGTTCGGCGCGGTATCCGGTGCGCATTTCAACCCCGTGGTCAGCCTGGTTGATCGACTACTGGGCAGCCTGAGCACCAAAGATACCCTGCTGTATGTCGTGGCCCAGACCGTGGGCGGGTGCGCCGGCACGATCCTGGCCAACCTCATGTTCTCGTTGCCGGCGGTGGAATTGTCCCGAACCGAACGGTCCAGCGGGGCGTTGTGGTTGTCCGAGGTCATCGCCACCGTTGGTCTGCTGCTGGTCATCCAGGGGTGCGTCCGGACCGGTCGTGGGGCCGCGGTACCGTTCGCCGTGGGTGCCTGGATCGGCGGGGCGTACTGGTTCACGTCATCCACCAGCTTCGCCAACCCCGCAGTGACGGTGGCCCGAATGCTGTCAGACAGCTTCGCAGGGATCGCGCCTGCGTCAGCACCGGCATTCATCGCCATGCAACTGTTGGGCGCGCTCATCGCGTTCGGGTTGATCCGGCTGCTGTACCCAACCCCCACCCGCCCCCCGACGTGACGGAACAACCCCCCATCCCACGTACCCTCCCCATCGCCACCGTCTCCGTCGGCACGTGGCCGCCGGGTAACGCGAACCGCACGCTTTCGGGAAGTTCCCGCCCCCACTCTTCACCTACTCCGTGGCGTCGCGGATGATGGGCTTCGCGACACAAATAGTCCGCAAGGATCCGAGGGGTGGGCAATGAAGAAGCTAATGGGCGGGATCGCCTTGTTTGTGGCCGGACTGATGGTGGCCACCAGTTCCACCGCGGGGGCTGCCGTCAGCGCGGTCACCGGCGCCGCCCAGATCGTGACAGCGCCGCCCAGTGTGGCGCTCAACGCCTACCAGTCGACCACGGCGATCCGGGTGTTCAACGAGAAGACCTGGAGCCTAACCGCCGCACTCAACGCCACCGGCATGTCCGCCAACGGGGCGATGGAGTCCATCACCCTCGCTGCCGGGTTGTGCGTGCAGTCCCACCTGGTGCACTTTGATCGTGTGGGCACCGGCAACGTTGACCTGACCGGCGGGGCCACCTTCGCCCAGCCCATCGTGGCCATCATCCCCCTCGGCGCGATCCTCGATGTCACCGACAGCATCTTCGGAGCGGCGGGGACCACCTATCCCGCGGCCGGCAACTTGACCCGCGGTCTGGAATTCATCGGCAACAACACCGATGTGCTGACCTACACCGGGGCGCAACCGGCCACCATCGGCTTCCGGGTTCGCGGTGACAGCCTGGAGCAGCTGCGGGTGCTGACCGGCTGCGCTCCCGATCCGATCATCCCCGAGGTGCCGTGGGCCATCGTTCTGCCGCTCGTGGGTGGGGCGGTATTGGCCATCGGTTACCGCACCCGGTACCACTTCGGCGGGAACCATATCGTCTGAGCCCAACCCAGATGTGAGTTCCTCGAGGGCACCGCTGCGGGATATCCCGAGGCGGTGCTCTCGCCGTTCTCCGCCGGATCTCGACCGGCCGTGACGTCGTGCGTGGTCCGTAGCTGACGTCGAGCAGGGAGGCTCCCCGCCCGGGCCACCTTGTCACCTTCTCACCTCTCACCACTCGCTTTGTCGCTTTGTCGCTTTGTCGTCCAGGCGTACGCTTACAGGCTGTGCGGTCTGGGCCGATTTCACGCGTTGTCCATCCACCCTGTTGGTGGGTGTCGGAAGGCCCTCTCCGCCTACGCCGGGCTGGCTCCCATCGACCGGCGCTCGCGAAGGCCTACCCATACCCAACTCCTCGATCAGGACTCCGGTTCCCAGGGGGAGCTTCACACCAGGTTCGGGCGCCGGGGTGGGTGCGAAGGCGGGTGCGGCGCCAGTGCCAGTCTCCTTTGAGGTGGGAGATGCGGCCTTCGCTCCCGGTACGCCATTTCGACGGCTTCAACGAACGGATCAGCTTGTTCGAGCTGTTGGCGGGCTTGGGATGGTTTCCCGTTGCGGGGGATGACCACGTGAGTGACGCCGAGGTCTGCCAGGTCCGTTTCAAATGGTGTGTTCCCAGTGGCCGCGATCCGCGGTGAGCAGATCTGGTGCCGCCCGAACCGGTCCATCACCCGTTGCTTTGTAGCCGAACGCCAGGCGTCACCCGAGGGGGCGCTTGCGGATCGGGCGGGCGTCGGGCCCATGCAACGAGACCAGTCTGATGGCGCCGTCAGGTTGGTTCCCGCGACACGGGAACGGGCTTGGTCGATCACCCTCCGGGTACGTTCCAAACCGACACGGCGGAGCCGCCGCCACGACAACGAATCATCGATCTCCACGCCCAACCTTGGCGTAGCCCAAGCCGCTGCAGAACTTGAGCACCATTATCCGCAAGGAGGTGTCCATCGGGATCGACGGGCGACCGACCAACGGGGAGAAGAATGGCCTCCAGCCTTGTATCAGAAGAGCCGGCGGCCTTTGTACCGAACACACCCACCCCCACAGCGGAACGAAAACCACCAGGTCAACGCTATTTCCGGGCAAGGAACCAACCGCTATGGGTTGACCGTCGGCCACTCTTCATGAAGTCCGAGAATACTCTGTAGATTGCTCCGGTCCCGAGGCGCAGAACGGTAGACTGTGGGCATGTCGGCGGGCATTGTTACAGCACTCCAAGAGCTTCTCGTTGATGTTCGCGATGGTGGGTGTGACGCATCCGGGTTGGGGGAAGTGCAGCAAATAGCGAACCTCGCCGCGCAGGTCTTGCGTGAGAGTGCGCTGGTGGCGCAGCGTGAGGACCACTGGGTCCGGGTGGGGTTCACGTCACCTGGGGCGTGGGTGGCGGCGCACACCGGCCTGCCGC
>JBJXFH010000019.1:0-12330 GCA_046155365.1 Acidimicrobiales bacterium
CCAGGCCGACGGGGCGGAGCGGGCGGGGTTGGTCACCCGATACAAGACCGCCAAGTATTCCGTGGAGCGCCCGCTGCTGTTGGGCTCATTGTTGGCGGCACCGGTGTCGGTTTCCGGACCCGTGCCGTTCCCCGCTCGGGAGGGGGCCCTGAGCGCCTATGGGTTGGCCGTGGGCGAAGCGTTCCAGTTGCGCGATGACCTGTTAGGTGCCTTCGGTGATCCCGCCGTTACCGGCAAGCCCATCGGGGATGACTTTCGGGAGGGCAAGCAGACCCTGCTCATGCAATACGCCCGGCGGTGGGTCGAATCCCGTAACGGCAACGCCGGAAACGATCGGGGCCTGCTGGAACAGGTCGGTACCCCCGCGCTGGATGAGGGCGGGGTGAGCGCGCTGCAGGACTTGTTGCGCCGAAGCGGGGCCTGTGACGCCGTGGAAGCACGTATCGGCGCCTTGACCAAAGCCGCCCAGACCGATCTGCGGCGCGCCGCGCTATCCGAGGGTGCCGAGGTGGCGTTGCACGATCTGGCCGCACGGGCTGCTTGGCGGGTGTCGTGACCAAGGGTCGGGTCATCGCCGAGGGAGCGCGCCAGCCGCTGAGATGGTGGTCATGGCCCGGGTGACGGTGGTGGGTGCCGGCCTCGGTGGGCTGTCCGCGGCGTGTCACCTGGCCGGGCGGGGCCACGAGGTCACCGTCTTGGAGCGATCCGATGTTCCCGGTGGTCGCGCCGGGCAGCTCATCGGGAATGGGTTTCGTTTCGATACCGGGCCGTCGGTGCTGACCATGCTGCCCATCTTGCAGGACACCTTCGCCGCGGCCGGCACCGCCATGGAAGATCATCTTTCGGTCCGTCGCTTGGATCCGGCCTATCGGGCGGTGTTCTGGGACGGGAGCGAGCTGCGGGTACGAGCGCAACGTGACGAGATGGCTGATGAGATCCGCCGGGTGGCCGGTCCCTCCGAGGCCGCGGGCTTTCACCGTTTCGTGGATTGGGTCACCGCGCTGTATCACGCCGAGTTCTCCTCGTTCATTGATCGTGACGTGTCCGGTGCGCGGGATCTGTTTCGATCGCCCCGGGAGTTGGCCCGGCTGGTGCGTCTGGGCGGCTTCGGTCGTCTCGAACCCCGCATGGAGCGCTTCTTCCAAGACGAGCGGTTGCAACGGCTGTTCTCCTTCCAAGCCCTCTACGCTGGGCTGTCCCCCATGAAGGCGTTGGCCCTGTACGCGGTGATCGCCTACATGGATTGCGTGGAGGGGGTGTGGTATCCCGACGGCGGCGTGCATGCCATGGCCACCGGCCTGGCCGACGCCGCCACCAAGGCTGGCGCAGAGTTCCGTTATGGGGTCACCGTGGAAGCCATCGACGCCGGCCGGCGCTGTGTGGTGACGGCCTCCGATGGTGTGCAGCACGCCGATGCGGTGGTGGTGAACCCCGATCTCCCGGTGGCCTACCGGCAACTCACCGAGGTTGACCCACCCCGACGGCTGCGGCGGGCGCACTACTCGCCCAGTTGCCTGCTGTGGATGCTGGGTGTTCCCGGGGGCAACCTGGGCGGAGCCGAGCATCACAACATCCACTTCGGCCGAAGTTGGGAAACGGCTTTCGATCAGCTGTTGGTGAAGGGTCAGGCCATGAGCGATCCCTCCAGGTTGGTGACCGCGGCCTCGCTGAGTGACCACTCCTCCGCCCCGGCCGGACAGCACGCCCTCACCGTGCTGGAACCAGTACCCAACCTCCAAACCGCGCCGTATGGTGAGATCAACGAGGAGCAGCTGACCGAACAGATGCTGCAGTGGGCCAACGCCGCCGGCTACTGCGACGGTGAGGCCACGCTGGTGGCGCAGACCGGGCCGGCCGGGTGGCGCCGAGCCGGGATGGCCGCCGGCACGCCGTTCTCGCTGGATCATCGCTTCACCCAGAGCGGCCCCTTCCGCCCCGGTTTGGTGGATAGGCGCTTGCCGGGAGTGGTGTTCGTGGGCTCGGGAACGCGTCCCGGAGTAGGGGTGCCGATGGTGTTGATCTCCGGCCGTTTGGCCGCCGAGGCGGTGCAGGCTCATGTCCAGCCTTGAACAGGCACCCGGCGCCAGCCTGGCCGTACTGTACGGTACGGCCAGGGGATTCGAAGGCGGCCGTGCCGTACCGAACAGTACGGCTCGCATCACCCTGGCCCGCAGCTTCGAGATCTGCCGGGCACTGCATCGCCGTCACGGCACCACCTATTACTGGGCTTGTAGGGCCCTGCCCAAGGTCCATCAGCATCATGTCCACGCCCTGTACGGGTTGTGTCGCTACGCCGATGACATCGTTGATGAGATCGTGGACCCCGACGGTGCCGCTGCGGCGGAGCGGCGCAACCGCCAGGCCCGCCAGTTGGAGCGGTTGGCCAGTCGCTTGCAGGCGGATCTGGCGGTGGGTGGCAGTGAACATCCGGTGCTCAAGGCCGTGGTCCACACCGCCCGGGCCTTTGACCTGTCACCCACGTTGTTTGCCCGGTTCTTTGCCGCCATGCAGCGTGACCTGGTGCAAAGCCGTTACCAGACCTACGCCGAACTCGAGAGCTACATGGATGGCTCGGCGGCGGTCATCGGCGAAATGATGCTGCCCATCCTCGAACCCCGGGACCTGGTGGCCGCAACCCCCGGAGCTCGGACCCTGGGTGTGGCCTTCCAGTTGACCAACTTCCTGCGCGACGTGGGTGAGGACCTGACTCGCGGCCGCATCTATTTCCCCCAAGACGAGTTGCGGGAGTTTGGCGCCGATCCTCGACGGGGCGTGGTGGATGAGCACTGGCGGAAGTTCAGCCGGTTCCAGATCGCCAGGATCGAAGACCTCTACCGGGAGGCGGACCAGGGCATCGCCATGCTGCAGGGTCGGTCCCGGGCCTCCATCGCCGCCGCCCGAAGGCTGTACGCGGAGATCCTCGATCGCATCGTGGCCAATGACCATGACGTGTTCACCCAACGGGCGCGGGTGCCGTTGGCTCGCAAGTTGGCCGTGGTCGGTATGGAAGTCGCCTGGCGTGGGTGAACGGGTGGTGCTGGTGGACGAAGCCGACGTGGAGATCGGTTGTGCCGACAAACTTGAGGCCCACCGCTCGCCCGGTTTACGGCACCGGGCGTTCTCCGTGCTGGTGTTCGATGCGGCCGGTCGGCTGTTGCTGCAGCGCCGGGCCGCGGAGAAGTATCACTTTGCCGGGCGTTGGTCCAACACCTGTTGCGGCCATCCCCGCCCCGGCGAGACCCGTCAAGCGGCGGCGGTGCGGCGGGTGCACGAGGAACTGGGCCTGAGCGTTGCGTTGCAGGCCGGTCCCAGCTTCGAGTACCGGGCCCAGGACCCCCACAGCGGCCTGGTGGAACACGAGATTGATCAGCTTTTCTGGTGCAACGCGGCGCCATCGCCGTTCCTGGCCGATCCCAGCGAGGTGGCCGAAACCTCCTGGGTGGATCGAGCGGAGTTGGCGGCGTGGATGCAGCGTGACCCCGGCGCCTTCACCCCGTGGTTGCCCCCGCTGTTGGGCCATGCCGAAGCGTTGTGGCCGTGATCGGGGGCTGGTTGCTCATCGCCGGGGGTCTGGGGGCGGCCACCCGCCTGCTGCAACGGGTTCCCGCCCTGCGTGACGCAGCCGGCGTGGACGGTCCGCTGGGCCAAGCCGGTGCTGTTGACGCTGACGGTGCTGTTGACGCGGCCGGGCCGGTGGCGGATCTGTTGGTGGTGATCCCCGCCCGAAACGAAGGAGCAGTGATTCGGGCCTTGTTGAGCGATCTGGCGGCGCAGGATGTGCGACCCAGCCGGGTGGTGGTGGTGGCCGATGAGTGCACCGACAACACCGAGGCCGAGGTGGAGGCGTTCGCTGCCGGCGCCGGTCCGTTGCCCGTGGTGTTGGAGCGAGGCGAGCCCACTCCGCCGGGCTGGAACCCCAAGAGCTGGGCCCTGCACCAGGGTGTGGGTGACGCCGTCGAGGCCCGGCTGCTGTTCCTGGACGCCGATGTGCGCCTGGCGCCGGGGGCCATCAGCACCTTGCTTCGGCTGCATCACCGTTGCGGCGGGCTGCTCAGCGTGGCCCCTCTCCACGACACCGGATCCGGCGCCGAGGTGTTGTCCTTGCCGTTCAACCTGGTGGCCATCATGGGGGCCGCGGGGCCGGTAGCTCCGAGGCACGCTGGTGCCGGTTCAGCCCACGCCGCGTTCGGGCCCTGTTTGCTGATCGGCAACGAGGAGTACCGTCACCAGGGCGGGCACCGCGCCGTTGCTGGCGAATTGCTAGACGATGTGGCCTTGGCCCGACATTGTCGTGATGGCGGTGTGGCGTTGTGGCTATGTCGGGGCGGGGATCTGGTTCGCTACCGCATGTACCCCGACGGGATGGCCAGCCTGGTGGAGGGTTGGACCAAGAACATCGCCCTGGGCGCCAGGTGCACTCCGCCGGCGAACGCGGTGGCGGTGGCGCTGTGGATCACCGCCTTGTTGATGCCCCTTCGTGCCGTCGCCGGGGCCCGCAGCGCGGAGGCGGTGGTGCGCGCCCTGCGGTACTGGCTGGTGGTGGCCGTCCATACCGGATGGTCTGCCCGGCGGGTGGGACGCTTCGGGCGGCTCGCCGCACCCGGGGCACCGGTGTGGGCGCTGCTGTTCACTGCGGTGGCGGCGCGCTCGGCGGTGCTGGCCATGTTGGGCCGTCCGGTCCGATGGAAGGGACGCAACCTGCGTGACGGCCATGGTGTGACCGACGCGCCAACCGCGGCTGATCCCGCCGCCCGGTCCTGCGCTGTCGTGCCGGACAATGCGATGGGAATCCATACTGAACGGAATGGTATGGCGACGGGCGGATCTGGTGACTGGCGCGGATCGGCTCGTGTTTGGCCATGATGAGCGCCGCACTGCAACCTGGCCTGTGGTGGTGGCCGCTGGTTCTGGTCAACGCCGTACTGTGGTTGGGCCTGTCCATACTGATTGGGATGGTGGCGGCCCGGCTGCCGGATCGGTGTTTCGCCCGTGAGCGTTGGCTGACCCGGGTCCGTGCGTTCGAACAGGACGGGCGGTTCTGGAAACGACGGTTGCGCATTCATCGTTGGAAGGACCGCCTGCCGGAGGCCGGAGCCACGTTCGGTGGTCGGTCCAAGCGTCGCTGTCCGGCCCGTGATCAGCTGCTGGTGGCGGTGATCGACACCCGCCGGGCCGAGCTGGTGCATTGGGTGCTGCTCGCTTGCGGGCCGCTGTTCGCGTTGTGGAATCCGGCCTCCCTGACGCTGGCCATGTTGGCCTTCGCCATGGTGGCCAACCTCCCGTGCTTGGTGGTGCAGCGCTACAACCGCGCCCGCATGTGCCGGCTGCTCAACGCCAACCGTCCTCGCACCCCTCGTCACCCGGCGGTGCCATCGGGTTCGCCTGGGACCGTGAGCCGGGTGGGAGGTTCGTGATGGACCGCTTTCAATACTTGCTGGTGATGGCGGCTTGTTTGGCGGGGACGGCGCCCCTGGAACGGTTCGGGCGTGGGGTGTACCGCCAACCCGGCCGGCTGTTGATCACCCTCGCGGTGGTGGCGGTGCCCTTCACCATCTGGGACCTCATCGCCATCGCCCGCCATCACTGGCGCTTCTCCCCGCGTTACACCACCGGGTGGACCATCGGCTCCCTCCCGCTGGAAGAAGCGGTCTTCTTCGTGGTCATCCCCCTGTGTGCCCTGCTGACCTACGGTGCGGTACGGGCCATGTTGGGTTCAACCGGTGACCGTGGCGATGGCTGAGTACAGCGTCATGACACTGGTTGCGGTCTCGGCCACGGTGGTGGGGGACCTGTTCGTGTTGCGGACCCGGCTGGTGGCCAAGCGTGCCTTTTGGATCAGCCTGGGCATCATGTGGGCCTTCCAGGTGCTGGTGGACGGCTGGCTCACCAAACTGTCCGCCCCCATCGTGCTCTACAACGAAGACCGCTTCAGTGGGCGTCGAGTGTTCTTTGACAGCCCGGTGGAGGATTTCGGGTTTGGGTTCGCCATGATCCTGCTCACGTTGTCGGTGTGGGAGGCCCTGCAACGGCGCGCCGGCGGCGAAACGAGGATCCGGAAGGTGAGACGCCAATGACCAACACGATGAAGGCGGCGCTGGTGGTGGGTGTCACCGCGTTCGTCATGGAGCCGGTGGCCTCAGTGGTGCACCGGTTCTTCGGGCACGGCCCGGGCTGGGGCCTGCACGAGGAGCATCACCAACCCACCAGGGCGCTGGAACGCAACGATCTCATTCCCCTGGCGGGCGCGGCGGTGGCGATGGCCGCCTTCGCCGTGGGCACCGCCAGTCCCCGACACCGCTGGCTGGTTCCGGTGGCCAGCGGTGTCACTGTCTACGGGTTTCTCTACGGTCTGGTGCACGACGTGTACATCCATCGGCGCCTGCCAATTCTGCCCCGCCGGGTCCGGGTGCTGGAGCCGTGGCGGCGAGCCCATCTGGAACATCACCGCACCGAAGCCGCACCATTCGGGGTGTTGTTGCCCTTGCGGCCGGGCTGGGGTCTGGCTGAGCGTCAGGTGGTGGGCTCACCGCTCGAGTGGCTCTGACGCCGACGGAGATCGTCAGCGGCGGGTGCGGACACGGCTGGCGAGGTTCGGGGAGCCGGAGTGGCCAATTCGATTCCGGCCGGTATGGCGGCGGGTGACGGCCCGGTAGATCAGCAGGGCCACCACGGCGCCGATCACTGATCCGATGATTCCCGACGGTTGCAGCGCCCCGGACCCCAGGTCATTGCCGAAGATCGCCCAGCCCAAGAAACCCCCCACGAAGCTGCCCACGATTCCCAACAGGATGGTCTGCAGCACGCTCATGGGGTCGCGCCCGGGAACCAGCAGCCGGGCCACAAAGCCGGCAATGGCCCCCAGGATCAGCATCGACAGGATGAACAACAGCATCTCGGCCCTTTCGGCTCAAGCCGTTTGTCGGCTCTCCTCCCAAGCCATTGCCCGGATGCGCCAACCCGCAAACCTGTGGCTGTTGCGATCCCATGTAGGACGGGCTGCCGCTGGGTTGGCCGCTAGCTTCAGCCAGACATGAACCTGGTTACCGGCGGGGGGGAATGGCGTTGACGTAGGCCGCGAGGTGTGTCCCGGTGAGGGTGTTGGCGGCGGCCACCAGGTCGGCGGGGGTGCCTTCAAACACCAGGTGACCGCCGTCGTGGCCGGCGCCGGGGCCGAGGTCGATGATCCAGTCGGCATGGGCCATGACCGCTTGGTGGTGTTCGATCACGATGACCGACTTGCCATCGTCAACCAGCCGGTCGAGCAGGCCCAGCAGTTGCGCCACGTCGGCCGGATGCAGACCGGTGGTGGGCTCGTCCAACACGTACACCCCGCCCCGCTCGGCCAGGTGGGTGGCCAGCTTCAGCCGTTGCCGCTCGCCGCCGGACAACGTGGTCAGGGGCTGGCCCAAGCTGAGATAGCCCAACCCCACATCGGCCAGTCGCTCGAGGATGGCCTGCGCCGCGGGGATGGGGACCTGACCGGCGGAGAAGAAGGCGACGGCTTCCATCACCGACATGGCCAGGACCTCACTGATGTTGCGGCCGCTGAGGTGGTAGTCCAGCACCGCCGCCTGGTAGCGCTTGCCGTCGCACTCCTCACATGTGACGGCCACCGTGGCCATCATGGCGAGATCGGTATAGACCACGCCGGCACCATTGCAGGTGGGGCAGGCCCCCTCGGAGTTGGCGCTGAAGAGGGCCGGCTTCACGCCGTTGGCCTTGGCGAACGCCTTGCGGATGGGCTCCAGCAACCCGGTGTAGGTGGCGGGATTGGAGCGCCTCGAGCCTCTGATCGGGGTCTGATCGATGGCCACCACCCCGTCCCGTGTCGCCACCGAGCCGTGCATCAGCGAGCTCTTGCCGGAGCCGGCCACCCCGGTCACCACCACTAGCACACCGAGTGGTATGTCAACGCTCACGTGCTGGAGGTTGTGGGTGTTGGCGTCGCGCACCGCCAGCATACCAGAGGGTATTCGAATCGATGGCTTCAAGGTGGCCCGGTCATCGAGGTGGCGCCCGGTCAGCGTGCCACTGGTGCGCAGCCCCTCGACGCTGCCCTCGAAACACACCGTGCCACCGGCGGTCCCCGCGCCCGGCCCGAGGTCCACCACGTGATCGGCGATGGTGATGGTCTCCGGTTCGTGCTCCACCACCAACACGGTGTTGCCCTTGTCCCGCAACCGGTGCAGCAGGTTGTTCATCTGTGTGACGTCGTGGGGATGCAGGCCGGCGGTGGGCTCGTCGAACACGTAGGTGACATCAGTGAGCGAGGAGCCCAGATGACGGATCATCTTGACCCGCTGGGCCTCACCGCCGGACAGCGTGCCCGAGGAACGCTCCAGGGACAGGTAGCCGAGGCCGATCTCGGCGAAGCCATCCAGCAGGTGTTGCAGCCCGCCCAGCAGCGGCGCCACCGACCCCTGGTTGAGGCCGCGAACCCAATCGGCCAGGTCACTGATCTGCATGGCGCACACATCGGCGATGCTATTGCCGTGTATTTTCGACGATCGGGCGGCCTCGCTGAGCCGGGTCCCTTCGCAGTCGGGGCAGCGGGTGAACGTGA
Organism: Acidimicrobiales bacterium; assembly: GCA_046155365.1. GTDB lineage: Bacteria > Actinomycetota > Acidimicrobiia > Acidimicrobiales > CAIXPF01 > CAIXPF01. The sequence continues at coordinate 8,564 of JBJXFH010000019.1, forward strand.
TGGCCCGTTCCACGAAGGCCCGGATGTGCGGCTGCATGGCGTCGATATCCTTGGCGAGGAAGGACTTCTGCACGGTGGGGATCAGCCCGGCGTAGGTCAGGTTGATGCCCTCCACCTTGATCTTGGTGGGCTCCCGGTACAGCAGGTCCTGCAATTCCCTCTTGGTGTACTTGCGGATCGGCTTGTCCGGATCGAAGTACCCACAGCCCCGAAAGATGCGGCCATACCAGCCGTCCATGCTGTAACCGGGGATGGTCAGCGCGCCCTCGTTGAGTGACTTGGTGTCGTCATACAGCGCCGACAGATCGAAATCCGTTACCGAGCCCCGCCCCTCGCAGCGGGTGCACATGCCACCGGTGCGGCTGAAGGTCGCCTTCTCGGTCTTGGTCTTGGCGCCGCGCTCCACGGTGATGGCCCCGCTGGCCCGCACCGAGGCCACGTTGAACGAGTATGCACTGGGTGGGCCGACGTGCGGCTGTCCCAACCGGCTGAACAGGATGCGCAACATGGCGTGGGCGTCGGTCACGGTGCCCACGGTGGAACGGGGATTGGAGCCCAGCCGCTCTTGGTCCACGATGATGGCGGTGGTGAGCCCCTCCAGCAGATCAACGTCGGGACGGGCCAAGGTGGGCATGAAACCCTGTACGAAGGCGCTGTAGGTCCTCGTTGATGAGACGCTGGGATTCCGCGGCGATGGTGCCGAACACCAGCGAGCTCTTGCCCGAACCGGACACCCCGGTGAACACCGTGAGGCGCCGCTTGGGGATCTCGATACTGATGTCTTTGAGATTATTTTCGCGGGCGCCGCGCACCCGGATGACATCATGTTGGTCCGCGATATCGGGTCTACCCGTATCGCGGTCGGCCTTCATCGTTGGACCTGGGTGGCCCGGCCTCGTTCGATGATGTTGCGCATCATGGGGATCATGGCCTCGTCCATGAGGGCCCCCTTGACCTGGATGGCGGCGCGACCTTCAGCCCGGGCGGCCTCGTAGGCGGCGAGCAGCTCCTCCGCCTCGGCCACCTCCTCCGGTGACGGTGACAGGATGCGATTGGTGGGCTCCACGTGGGTGGGGTGAATCACCGCTTTGCCACTGAAACCCAGCGCCACCGACCGGGTCAGCTCATCTTCGAGGCCGGCGAGGTCCTTGATGCGCATCCACGGTCCGTCGATCGCTTCGAGCCCAGCCCCGCGGGCCGCGATGGCGATCCGGGACCGTACCGCATGGTATGCATCGCCGGGGTAGCTCTGAATGGCCGGTGCGCCCCAACGAGATCCCAGCGAGGTGGTGAAATCTCCAATCCCGAACAAGATGGCCTCGGCCCGTCCCGGTGCAGCCCGGGCAATGTCCTCGATGTGGGTCAGCGCCGCGGCGTCCTCGATGGCCAACTCCAGCCCGATGCGCCGTCCGAACCCGGCCCGCTGCTCGCACAGCGTGAGGAGCCGATCCAAGAACCGCACCTCGTCGGCATTGGCCACTTTGGGGATGAGCAGCACGTCGAGCACGTCGCCCGCTTGGGCCACCAACGTTTCCAGATCATCAAGGGCCCAGGGCGTGTCCAGCCCGTTGATGCGCACCGAGCGACCCACCCCTCCCCAGTCGAGGTTGCGCAGCGAGTCGATCACCAAGCCCCGGGCCTCCACCTTGCGGTCGGGCACCACGGCGTCCTCGAGATCCAGGATCACGATGTCAGCCCCGGTGGCGATGGCCTTGGGCACCCGCGCCACATCGGGGCCGGGGACGAACAGTTCGGAGCGTCGAAGCCTCATGCATCTGACCGTAGCCGGCACTGCCCAACGCGTTCGGGCCGGAAGCCTGGAAAGCAGCCGGGCTCGCCGGGTTGCACGTTGCGTGAAGTCGAACGTCCAGATGTGGTGGTACGCCACGAACCAGTTGCCTGTGGTGGGTGCGGCGGCGGTCTGCACGTGGCGGCGGTGGTTGCTGAGACACGCCGGCGGGTGTTCGATATCTCCGAAACGGAACCCCGGGTGATCGTCACTGAGCAGATCTCCGAAAGCCGGCAGTGTTCCTGTGGCGTCGAGACGACCGCCCCGTTTCCGGGTGAGGCCGCCAGCCCGGCGTGTTGGGGTCCGCGGGTGCGGGCGTTATGCGTGTCTTTGCTGATTTGCCAGCACGTCCCAGCCGCTCGCACCGCGGAGTTGCTTGGGGCGATGGGTGCGACGGTGTCCGTCGGGTTCGTCGCCAGCCAACCCGCACTGACCGCCGAGTTGCTCGGCGGGTGGCTGGTCGACGCCAAGACCGCTGTCGAAAACGCCACCGCCGACGGAGCGAACCAGCTGCCCGCCGAACTTCTCGAACAGATCACCGGGGCGTACAACACGGTGGTGGATCGGGCGATGGCCCCGTCGACGACGAAGCGGCCACCAAAGCCGAACGGGCGGCGTCGATCCGGGCGCGCACCATGTTCGACTACCGCCCCGAGATCTGGCCTTCGCCAGGGATTTCAACATCTCCTTGGACAGCATTCAAGCCGGACGAGATCTCCGCATTTCCGGAATCCACCTGAAGGTCAGCGGCGGTGGCCGACCCGAAGCACGTATCCGGATCTTCGCCCACATCCGCAGCTGCCTTGAACCCTCGTGGATCACCGGCAGAACGCCTGCTCGACCGCCTCCAGACGACCGGACCGTGGCCCTCCCCAGCTGAACAGTTGCGAATCTTGTTGGGCGGGTAGTAGGTCCGGGAGGTTCTTCAGTCACCGGGGTGGGGGTGGCTGCGCCTGCCGGGCCGCCTCGTCACGCAGGCGTGGAGTTTCCTTCGTGAGCCGGCGACTTTGGAACACATGCTGCTGTGCGTGGCCCGGCAGCCACTCCTCATGAATGTCTAAAAGATATGTACTGACCGGTCCGGTCCTTCGGTGCAGAACGTAAACTGTGGGCATGTCGGCGGGCATTGTTGCAGCACTCCAAGAGCTTCTGGTCGATGTCCGCCATCGCGGGTGTGACGCATCGCGCCTGGGGGAATTGCAGCAAATAGCGAACCTCGCCGGGCAGGTGGTACGTGAGGGGGCGTTGGCGGCGCAGCGTGAGGAGCACTGGGCTCGGGCAGGGTTCACGTCACCCGAAGCGTGGGTGGCGGCTCATACCGGGTTGCCTCGCCCGCAGGCATCAGGGTTGTTGGGTGAGGCGGCGGCGTTGGAGCACATGCCGCACAGCCAAGCCGCAGCCCGGGCCGGTACGTTGTGTGGTGCGGATGTTCGGTTGTTGACCGACTGCCAACGTGGCGATGCCGTCCGGTATGACGAACAGGTCGATGCCACGTTGGTGGCGTTGGCCGGTACCAGTGATCTGGCCAACGCGGTGCGACACTGGAAAGCCTGCGCCAACGCAGTGAACTGCCCGGATCCGGCGTTGCAGCCCGAACCACCACCGTAAGAACCGGAATGGTTGCGGTTAACGGGGCTGCTTGACGGTCGCGGTCGTATCGAAGGTGAACTCAACGCCGGGAACTTCGCCGTCGTTCAAGCGGCGATTGACAAAGGCGTGGCCGGGTACCTGAACAACCGGCGCAACGGGGACGAAACCCTCGCCGGCGCGCAAGTCAACGAACTGCGAGCCCAAGCGTTGGTGGACCTCGCCAACCTCGGGTTACGGGACCGGCCGGGGCACGTCACGCGTAACGGTCGGCATCGGGTGGTGGTGGTCGTGCGGATGGATGAGCACGGGCGACCCCATCCGGAAGGACCGGTACCGGCGGGGGCGTTCTGCGACTCGGCGTTCATGCGGCTGGTCCTCGGCGCGGACG
>JBJXFH010000025.1:0-75738 GCA_046155365.1 Acidimicrobiales bacterium
TCGGCGAGGAGCTGGGCATCTTGGACCTGCAACGTGGCGCCAAGCTGTCCGGTTCGATGTTCGTCATGTATCGCGGCGGCGGTGCGGCCCTGGTCCGGGCGTTGATCCAGTTGGGGTTGGACCGCAACGCCGACGCCTTCGAGGAGATCCGCCCGCCCACGCTGGTGCGCAGCGAGACCATGGTGTCCACCGGTCACCTGCCCAAGTTCACCGATGACGCCTACCACATCGAACGGGACGATCTGTGGGCCATCCCCACCGCCGAGGTGCCGCTCACCTCCCTGGCCCGTGACGAGGTGCTGGACGAGGCGGACCTGCCCATGCGGTTCATGGCCTACACCCCCTGCTACCGGCGCGAGGCCGGTTCGGCGGGGCGGGACACCCGGGGCCTGCTGCGGGTTCACGAGTTCGACAAGGTGGAGATCCTGGCCTACGCCACCGCGGCCCAGGCCCCGGCGCTGCTGCAGGAGATGGTGGGCCGGGCCGAGGCCACCATCGCCGGGCTCGGCCTGGCCTACCGGGTGATCGAGATCTGCACCGGGGATATGGGCCAGTCCCACCATCGCAGCTTCGACATCGAGGTCTACGCCCCCGGGGTGGACCTGTGGTTGGAGGTGTCGTCCATCTCCTGGTTCAGCGATTACCAGGCTCGCCGGGCCAACATCCGCTACCGGCCCCGCAACGCTGACGGCACCCCGGGCAAGGGCAGCGAGATCGCCCACACCCTCAACGGTTCGGCGTTGGCGGTACCGCGGGTGTGGGCCGCCATTGTGGAGACCTACCGCCGTCCTGACGGGCAGATCACCGTGCCGGACCTGCTGCGGCCCTATCTCGGCGGGCGCGAGGTGCTCTCCGGCGGTCCGTCCCGATGAGGGTCATATGACCGCCCGGCGAAACCCCCGGTTGCGTCAGATCCTGGCCACTGGATGGGCTCCGGACGCGGCACCGGCGGACGGGCCCAGCGGCGAGGAGGCCAAGACCCACCCCATGCGGGCGGTGACCCGGCAGATCGCCTTCGAGCCCGATGGCTGGACCCCCGAGCGCGCCGCCAAGGTCACCGAGCTGTTCAACGGGTTGGCGCCGGAGTGGAACCAGCGGGTGGGTACCGGTCGGCTGAACGCGGTGGCCGATGCCCTCGATCGCGGCGCCGTGCCTGGCGGTGGCCGATGCCTGGAGCTGGGCTCGGGGACCGGGTTCGCCTCAGGCCTGCTGGCGGAGCGATTCGCCGTGGTGGCCGCGGTGGACCTGTCGATGGAGATGCTGCGACGAGCCCCGACCGGACCGGCGCCGCGGCTGCTGGCGGACGGGTCCCGGCTGCCGTTTCGGGATCACAGCGTGGACGTGGCGGTGTTGGTCAACATGTTCCTGTTCCGACAGGAGCTGGAACGGGTGCTCAGCCCGGCGGGGGTGGTGGTGTGGGTCAGCTCCATCGGTGACCGCACCCCCATTTACCTGTCGGCCGATGACCTGCTGGAGGCGCTGGGCCCGGCCTGGCACGGCGTGGCTTCCAGCTGCGGTGAAGCCACCTGGTGCGTCGCCCGCCGCTAACCCCGTCACCCGCGTGATCAGATCGGCGTCAGGCACGCCGGCGTCGTGGCCCCTGTTGGCGGTGAAGGTGCCCCTCGAGTTGGGGTCGGCACTTTGGCTGCGTGTGGGACCGTTCGGTGCCGGTACCGTCGTGACCGTGGCGCCCCAGGACCAGCCCCAGGACCCGCTGGCCAGGCTGCGGCGGGAGTATCAGTCCCAGCCCTTCGATGAGGCTGGCGCGGACCCTGACCCGTTCCGCCAATTCGACCGTTGGTTCAACGAGGTCAGCGGGGCCGGTCTGGTTGAGCCCAACGCTGCGGTATTGGCCACCGCGGCTGGGAATGGCCGGCCCTCCGCCCGTCACGTGTTGGTCAAAGCGGCAGGCGACGGCGGGTTCGTGTTCTACAGCAACTACCGCAGCCGCAAGGGCGCTGAGCTGGCGGCCAATCCTTACGCGGCGCTGGTGTTCACCTGGTCGGCGCTGTCCCGGCAGGTGGTGGTGGAGGGGACGGTGACTCCGGTGCCCGCCGAGCAGTCCGATCGGTATTTCGCCCAGCGGCCCAGAGGTTCACAGCTTGGTGCCTGGGCTTCCGAGCAGAGCCAGCCCCTTCCCGACCGCGCCGCGCTCGACGCCACGTTCGCCGATGCCGACGCGCGCTTTGCCGGACTCGAGGTGCCCCGCCCGCCGCACTGGGGTGGGTACCGCCTCACCCCTGAACGCATCGAGTTCTGGCAGGGTCGCCTCTCCCGCCTGCATGATCGCCTCAGCTACCACCGGACCGACACCGGCTGGTCCCGGCAACGCCTGGCCCCTTGAAGGTCCGCCGGATCACAGCAGCGGCATGATCTCCGCCGCGACCAGCTCGAGGTGGTCCAGATCGTCCACGTCGAGCACCTGCAGGTACATCCGGTCGGCGCCGGCGTCGCGGTAGGTGATGATCTTTTCGGCCACCTCCGCGGGGGTACCGCAGGCGCCGTTCTCACGCAGGTCGGTGACCTCCCGGCCGATGCGCTTGGCCCGGCGGGTGAGCTCAGCGTCATTGGCACCGCAGCACAACACCAGCGCCGCTGAACTCTTGAGCGTGGCCGGGTCCCGTTCGAGGCGTTCGCAGGCTTGGTGCACGTTGGCCACGCTCTTGGCGAACACCGCGGCGGGGATGAACGCCCGGTTGTACTCGCTGGCGTAGCGGGCGGTCAGCTGGGCCGTCTTGCGCTTGCCGCCGCCGCCGATGACCACCGGCATGGGGGACTGCACCGGCTTGGGTAGCGCCGGGGAATCACTGAGTTGGTAATGGCTGCCGGTGAAGTTGAACCGTTCCCCAATCGGCGTGGCCCACAGCCCGGTGATCACCGCCAGCTGTTCGCTCAGGATCTCGAAACGTTCCTTCAACGGCGGGAACGTGATGCCGTACGCCTGGTGCTCAGCCTCATACCAGCCGGTACCCAAACCGAACTCCACCCGGCCGCCGCTCATCTCGTCCACCTGCGCCACGGCAATGGCGAGGGGCCCCGGCAGCCGGAACGTGGCCGCGGTCACTAACGTACCCAACCGTATGGTGGTGGTTTCCCGGGCGATGGCGCCCAGCGTGACCCAGGCGTCGGTGGGACCGGGCAGACCGCTCACCCCGCCCATGTGCAGGAAGTGATCGGACCGGAAGAAGGCGGTGAAGCCCAGCCGCTCGGCCGCTTGGGCCACGCCGAGCAGCTGCCCGTAGGTGGCACCCTGCTGCGGTTCGGTGAAGACGCACAGTTCCATGGCGCCGGACGTTACTGGCCGGGTCACCGGTGGCGCCCCTGACCGGGCCGAAACCGCGTTGAACCGGTTTGACTTGTGCACTTTGGTAGAAACACCGACGGTGGGCGATCGCGAAGTTCCTGGTCAACGCATTACATACCCAGCGGTATGGTCGGGCGTGGGTGGGTCGGGCGTGGGTGGGTCGGCCGGGGTTCGGGGTTGGCGGGGGTGGTCAGATCCCCGGGGGACCGGCGAGGCGAAGCTGTTCGGAGCGGGCGAAATCGGACAGGGTTGCCACCAGGGCCTCGGTGTGGGGGTTGGCAGATCCGGCGGGCCAGCCCATCCAGTACGGGCCCATGCCCCGCACCCGGGGCGGGAGCTCCAGTTGCACCCCGCCGTTGCGGCAGCGGTTGATGGGGTTGTCCGGATGCAGTCCCCGCAGGTCCGAGGGGATGTGGTCCAGCTCGTCGCGCACGTCGTAATGGGCCAGGTTCCGGCGCAGGACCGCGCCCAACCGGCCGGCCAGGTCCCGATTCCCACCGCCCAACAACATGGTGGTGAACATCGCCGCCCGGCCGTAGCCGTGGACCGCCACCGCCACCTCGACGTGATCGAGGAAGGCCCGCAGCGGTTCGGACACCGCGGGGTCCACCCGCTTGGAGGGGATGTGCCAGCGGAACTCCGGCGGCATCACCACCGCGTAGTACGACGAGGCTGATTCGGCTGCGGCCCGGCGGGCGATGTCATCAGTGCCGCGCTCCAGCGAGCCGCCGTGAAAGGCCAAGAACCCGAACCGGCTGCGCAGCTCCAGCTCCTGGCGCACCCCGGGATGGCTGAGCAAACGGGCGAACATCAACCCAGCTTGGTGCTGGCCGTGGGGGTGCTGGCCGCTTTGCGCATCCGAAGGCGACGGGCCACCAGGTACATCGCGCTGGAGCCCACAGCCAACGCCGCCAGCACGCCGATGAGGGTTCGGCCGGCTTCCAGTCGCTGGCTCAGCCCGGACACCACGTCAGACACGGTGTCCACCACGGGATCACGGACCGGGTTCTGGGCGGTGTTGGACCGCAGGCGTAGCTCGTAGCGGCCGTAGTTGACCAGGTACGCCCCCGATCCAAGCAGCAGCACTCCCGACGCCAAGTTGACGTAGCGCATCGACCGCCGGAAACGGGCCACCAGCCCGGTGCGGGTCAGCGCCACCGCCATGGTGAGCAGGCTGACCATGGCTCCCATGCCCAACCCGTAGGTCACGAAGGTGGCGAGCCCGGCGATGGTGCCGTCGTCTTTGAAGGTGGAGGCGGTGGCCGCGACGAACGGACCGATGGTGCAGGTCAGGGAGGACAGGGCGTAGGACACCCCGAACAGGAACATCGAGGACAGCTCACGGCTGCCGGTGCCCTTTTGCAGGTGGGGCAGGGGCAAGCGAACGGTGCGTCCGGACAAGGTGAAAATCCCCAGGAGCACCAGCCCCCCGCCAATGGCGATGGTGGCCCAGGGCATCTGGGCCGTGATCTGGGATTGGAGCGGCCTCAGCAACAGGCCCACGGTGGCGAACACCACCACGAAGCCGGTGGTCAGCATGGCGGTCACCGCCAACGCCCGACCGAGATTGCGTTCCCGACTGGGCCTCGGCCCATCGCCCTCCAACCCGAGGAAGTAGGACAGGTACGCCGGCAACATGGCGAACCCGCAAGGGTTGACGGTGGCGACGAGCCCGGCGGTGAACGCCAGGGCCAACGGGGCGTTGCCCAGGTTCATCGTGCGTTGCCCAGGTTCATCGGAGCTCGGCGATGTGGTCCCGGAGGTCTGCTGCGGACAACTGGCGGCTGATCACCTTGAGCACCTCGCCGTCGGCGCTGACAAAGGCGGTGGTGGGCATGGCGATCCCACCCACGAAGCCGAGCAAAGCTCCATCAGGGTCCCGGACCAGGGGGTAGGTGACGCCGGTTTGCCGGGCCATCCGGGTGGCTTCGGAGGGGATGTCGACCACGTTGACGCCCACGAAGCCCACCTCCTGACCAAGCTCCTGATACACCGCTTCGAAGTCGGGCATCTCGGTGATGCAGGGCACGCAGCTGGAGGACCAGAAGTTCACCACCAGGGGTTTCCCGGCGAAGCGGGCGAAGGTGCCCTGCTGGTCATCAAAATCGGTGAAGGCCTGATCGGTGATGGGCTTCGAGGGAAGTTCCCCGACGGTTTCCAGGCCCCCAGCCCGCAGACCGCCGCCGGTCACCGCCGGTGCCGATTCGCCCCCACCGATACAGCCGGCCCCGGCCAGCAGCACCGCCAGCAGCACCGGGACCAGGCGACGATTCACATCGCCAAAGTTACCGTCACCCGGTCCCAGTCCCGCCTCGGGTTCCCGACCGTCTCATCCGTTGACCCACGCGCCCATCGAGCTCGAACAGACGTTGCTCGATGCGCCGTATCGCGGGTCTCACGGACAAGGGTCGGTTGGTGGCCCGGTTCCTGCCTGGTCAGGCGGGGCGGGCCACGTACAGGGCGACCGGACGGAGGTGCTCGGGGATCGGTACCTCCGGCAGTTCGTCCTCGGGTCGGGGGTGGCGGGGCGGCCGACCCCGACGACGCTTGGAGGCCAGGATCTTGCCGTTGAGGAACAGCTGACCACCCCATACGCCCCACGGCTCGCGCCGCTCGATGGCCCCCTCGAGGCAGTGCGACAGGGCCGGGCACTGGGCGCAGATGCTCTTGGCCCGGGCGATGTCCTGGAGCTCCTCGGAGAAGAACAGCCCGCTCAGGCCGGCGTCCCCGATGCGGCACACGGCCTGGTCCCACCAGTCGTGACGGGTTACGACCAGCTCGCTGGGGGGCTCGTCCAGTTGGTTGATGACGCTGTGCAGCGTGCTCATTGCGCTCTCGTTTGTTGGGCGGCGGGTTGCCGGTGGGGGGAGTTCGAAGTGTGATTCGGGGGAAAGAGAAAGGCCGCCGGGTTGTCCCGGCGGCCTTCGGAGTTGTTCCGTATGGGTTTGGTGTTACCCGTTCGGAGTCTCCTCAGGCCGCTGAGCGTGGTACTTGCGGGCGAAGCGCTTAGCCATCAAGCAGTCAGCGGCCGAAGCGGCGGCATCAGCGTCAATGGCCCAAGCGGTGGTGGTAGTGGCGCACCACGGCCCGGTTACGTGCTCCGCTACCTGCAGACGCGTCCGGCCGGCATTGCTGCCCTGTGGCCGAAGGTCTGCGAAGAGCGTTTTCACGGTTCGGGTCCTGACGTGGGTGGGACGGTGGTGCGGCGTTCTGGTGGGCGCGAGCCGGACCATTGTACCGGCCCGGTTCGGGGTTGACTCCACCACTCGGCGGGGCCGGTCGTCAACTGAATTACCGGCTGATGTGCCGGCTGAACCGGTGGCGCCGGCCGCTACCGTCGGCAGCTGATGGACGCTGACCCCAATAAGTCCGGCCCCGGGGGCGGGGAAGCGCTGGCCCCGTATGTGGGTGGTCGATCCTTCGTGGGGGCCCAGCGGGTGCGCCTGGGCGATGTGAGCCCCCACGGCTGGGCCCGGTTGGATGCACTGGCCCGGTACCTGCAGGACGTCGCCAACGACGATGCCTATGACAGCGGGATCGACAACCCCGGGGTGTGGGTGGTGCGCCGCAGCACCATCGAGGTGTACCGCCGGCCGACGTTGCGCGAGGACCTGACGCTGCGCACGTTCTGTTCCGGCACCGGCGCCTGTTGGGCCGAGCGGCGTACCAGCGTCACCGGGTCCGGCGGAGCGCACCTGGAGGCGGCGGTGCTGTGGGTGCAACTGGATTCCGATGGCACCCGGCCGGCTCGTCTGGGCCCGGATTTCGCCGCGGTCTACGGCGAATCCGCGGCCGGGCGCAAGGTCCGGGCCAACCTGACCCTGGATCAGTACCCGCCGGCCGGCCCGACCAGCACCTTTCCCCTTCGGCGCACCGACCTGGACGTCATGGGTCACGTCAACAACGCCGTGTACTGGGGCATGCTCGAGGAGGTCGTGTCCGGGGAGTTGGTAGGGGAGCCGCTGCCCGGGGTGCTGGCCGGGGGTAACGCGTCGCCCACGTCGCCCGCATCGCCCGCGCCCACATCGCCGTATCAGCCGGTCCGTTTCGATCTGGAACACCATCAGCCGATCGATCCCGGTGCCAACGTGCAGCTGCACAGATCGGGCCGCCGGCTCTGGATCACCGCGGCCGGAGCGCTGGCCGCGGTGGCCGCGTGGAGCCCGCCCGCCGGTCAGGAAATCGGAGCGCTCACTGGACCGCAGGCGCCGATAGAGCCGGAGCACTCATAACCAGCGGCGCGCCGACTAGCGAAGGCCAACCCGTCGGACTTGGAACCCGAGCGAGCTAGATGAGGCGTCAGGACCACCACTCGCGGGCTCAGTCTTAACGTAGCGTGATGTTTTCGCCCGCGAGTGGGATCGACCCGGCCAGCCGGCCCATCCGATCCGGCCATCCGATCCCGTCCCCTCCCGACGCGCATACCGTCAGCGAGCCACGAAGCGACCGGTCAGGCCGGGCGCGCCGGATGATCAGGTGGTGAGCCGGTAGCGCAAGGAACCGTCGGGCAGATCCCGGCGGATGGCCTCGCCGCTGTGGACCAGATGCTCGAGGTGGGCGTACGTCTCCGAGTCCGCCATCGGTCCCCACACCGCTGGTTTGAACAGGTGCTGGGAGAAGTCCCCCACGGCGGCCTCGCCGAGTTGCTCGCCGGCGGTGCGCAACAGGGCCAACCGCTCGTCGTGGTGGACCTGGATTTCCTTGGCCCGCTCGTGGAGGTTGTCGAACGTCAACCCGTGGGCCGGCAAGACGGTGCGGACCCCGTCGATGTCCAGCAGCTTGGACAGCGAATTGAAGTACAGCTTGAGCGGATCCGGCGCTTGCACCAGCCCCGAAATGTGCGGGGTGATGGTGGGCAGCACGTGATCGCCGGAGATGAACGTGCCGCCCTCGGGATCGAGCAGGCACAGGTGATCCACGGTGTGGCCGGGGGTGTGCACCGCCACCCAGTCCCGCCGGCCCAGCTTGAGGATCTGCCCGTCCACCACCCGCTTGGAGGGACGGGGCGGACGGAAGTACCCCAGGCCGCTCATCTGTTGGGCCATGAAGCTGAGCTGGGTCTTCTTCGGCGGTCGGGGGTGCGGCCCGCCCCACGGGGCCTTGCCGTTCCAGCGCTTCCACTGGCGGACCTGGTGGCGGGTGGTGTCGTACATGCCGCTGGCTTTGGCCTCGGCTCGGCGCAGCAGGCTTTCTTGGGCCGCGGCCAGCCCGTCGTGGTCATGCGGGTCGGCCAGGTCCTTGTGGGTGTCGTCCTCTTCGTTGGGGTCGAAGATGGTCTTGAAGTCACGTTGGGTGACGATCTCCGCCCCGGTGACCTGCCGCAGACGACCGGCGGCGCCGAAGTGGTCGGGGTGGGAGTGGGTCACCACCACGGTGTGGACCTTGTCGATGCTGTAGCCGCACTGACCCAGGCGTCGGACCAGCTCGTTCCACGGCTTCTTACCCGGCAGACCGGGGTCCACCAGCGCCAGGCCCCGCTCGTCTTCCAGCACGTAACAGTTGACATGCCCGAGCCCGGGGAAGGCGATGGTGAGCTGGATGCGGACCACGCCGGGGGCCACTTCGGTGGCGTCGGGTACCGGCGGTCGCCGTTCCTGGCGCAGCGTCGGCGGGGCGGGTTCGGCGGGCGGGTGCACCTCGACGTCGGCCATCAGGCCACTGTAGGTGACCCGTGTGTCAAGTCTGTAGCTGTGCCGGCACCCACCGAGCCGGGCACGAACAGGTGTCGTCGGTAGAACCGCAGCTCATCGAGGCTTTCGCGGATGTCATCGAGGGCCCGGTGGGCGGTGGCCTTGTCCGGGGCGGTGGCCAGCACCTGGGGGTACCAGCGGCGGGCCAGCTCCTTGAGGGTGGACACGTCCACGCTGCGGTAATGCAGGAAATTTTCAATGTCGGGCAGGTGGCGGGCCAGGAAACGCCGGTCGGTGCCGATGGAGTTGCCGCACAACGGGACCGAGCGGGCCTCTCCGATGTGCTGGCGCAGGAACGCCAGGGTCTCATTCCCCGCCTGTTCCAACGTCACGGTGGAAGCCCGGATCCGTTCGGTCAGCCCGCTGGTGGCATGCATCTTGGTCACCACCGGACCCATGGCCGCCAGGGCCTCATCGCTGACGTGGATAACCAGGTCAGGACCCTCCGCGACCAGGTTCAGCTCATCGTCGGTGATGAGGGTGGCGATCTCCACGATCAGGTCGGTGTCCGGATCCAGCCCGGTCATTTCGAGGTCCATCCACGCCAGCATCGCGGCCACGGTAGCGGCAGCGGGCTCAGCCTCCGACGTGGGCCCGTTCGGCCCGGCCCCGGCGCAGCTCGATCAGCACCGGCACCACCGGCGGGCAGATCTAACGCGGAGCTTTCAATGCCTTGCGGGCCCGGGCCCTGGCGGTGCCGTCGATGATGACCTTGCGCAGCCGCACCGCTTCGGGGGTGACCTCCACGCACTCGTCCTCGCCGATGAACTCCAGCGCCTGCTCCAGCGTCATGGACCGCGGCGGGACCAACTTCACGAACTCATCCGCGGTGGACGAGCGCACGTTCGTCACCTTCTTTTCCCGACAGATGTTGACGTCCATGTCCTCGTAACGGGCGTTTTCGCCCACGATCATGCCTTCGTAGACCTCAGCGCCGGGGGCCACGAACAAGGTGGCCCGCTCCTGGATCTGCTCGATGGCGTAACCGGTGGCGTTCCCGGTGCGGTCCGCCACCACGGAGCCGGCGGGACGGTGACGGATATCGCCCGCCCAGGGGTCCCACCCGTCAAAGGTGTGGTTCAGCACGCCAGTGCCGCGGGTTTCGGTCATGAACTCGGTGCGAACCCCGATGAGACCCCGGGCCGGGACCCGCCAGTCCATCCGCACCCAGCCGGCACCCTGGGGCAGCAGCGTTTCCATGCGGCCCTTGCGGGTGGACAGCAACTGGGTGACGGTCCCCACGTAGGTGTCGGGCACGTCCACGGAGACCCGTTCGACGGGTTCCATCAGCTTGCCGTCCACTTCCCGGGTGAGCACCTGGGGTTTGCCCACGGTGAGCTCGAAACCCTCCCGGCGCATGATCTCCACCAGCACCGCCAGCTGCAGCTCACCGCGGCCTTGGACCTCCCACTGGTCGGGGCGCTCGGTGGCGTTGACCCGCAGTGAGACGTTGCCGACGAGTTCCGCGTCGAGGCGGCTCTTGATCAGCCGGGCGGTGACCTTCTTGCCGTCACGGCCCGACAGCGGTGAGGTGTTGACCCCGATGGTCATGGACAGCGACGGCTCGTCCACGGTGACCCGGGGCAACGGGCGGGGGTCCACCGGATCAGCCAGGGTTTCGCCGATGGTGACCTCGGACAGGCCGGCCACGGCGATGATCTCACCGGGTCCGGCTTCGTCAGCCTCCACCCGCTCGTGAGATTCCGTCACGTACAGCGCCGACAGCTTCACGGTCTCGATGCGGCCGTCGAGGCGGCACCAGGCCACGGACTGGTTGCGCTTGATGTAGCCGTGCTGGATGCGACACATGGCCAACCGACCCAGGTACGGGGAGGCGTCAAGGTTGGTGACCAGCGCCGCGAAGGGGTGGTCGGGATCATGCACCGGGGCCGGGATGTGCTTGATGAGTAGGTCGAACAGCGGCGCCAAGTCAGTGCCGGGCTGGTCGAGGTTCATGGTGGCGGTGCCGGCCCGGGCGTTGGTGTACACCACCGGGAAATCCAGATGGGCCTCGTCATGGGCCAGGTCCAAGAACAGCGAGCCGATCTCGTCCAGCACCTCGTCGATGCGGGCGTCGGGCCGGTCGATCTTGTTGATGACCACCACCACCAGCAGATCCCGCTCGAGCGCCTTGCGCAGCACGAAGCGGGTCTGGGGCAACGGACCTTCGGAGGCGTCAACCAGCAGCAGCACGCCGTCCACCATGGTCAGGGCCCGTTCCACCTCACCGCCGAAGTCGGCGTGGCCGGGGGTGTCCACGATGTTGATCTTGACCGTCTCACCCTCGTGGCCCCAGGTCACTGCGGTGTTCTTGGCCAGGATGGTGATGCCCTTTTCGCGCTCCAGATCCATTGAGTCCATGACCCGGTCCACATCCGCGGCGGAGCCGGAGCGCAGGGCACCGGCTTGACGCAACATGGCGTCAACCAGGGTCGTCTTTCCATGGTCGACGTGGGCCACTATGGCCACATTGCGTAAATTCGCTACGGTACGTGTTGTCATCAGCTCGCCGGGTAGGTGAAATGGCCAGGTGCAACCCTACTGGCCGCGCGCCCTTTCCCCTTCCGGCGCACTACGTTGCGTGTGCTGCGTGTGACCGAAGACCGCACCCGATCACCGCTGTCCTTTGGGACGATCCTTCGGGTGTCACCCCCTCGACCAACTGCCGAAGCCCTCGCGCTCCCCAGCCTGACGACAAGGTCTCCCTCGTGATTCGACGTTCCCGTTGGCGTTCGCTGACGGCTGCCGCCCTGGTGGGAAGCCTTTTGGCCATCACCGCGACGATGGCCACCGCCGTACCCGATCCCCTAGGCGGCAGCAGGTCCCCGGCCGGTGCTGCTGGCGCCGGGTTGCAGCCGTCGGCAGATCCCGCTGGTGTTGAGACGGGCACGCTGAGTGACGTCGCGCCGGCGGGTGGGCTGAGCTCCTACCAGCTCAGTGGTCCGGAGGAGCAGGCCCTGGCCGGGCTCAACGGCGTCCCGGCCAGGCCCGAGTTGAGCCGCCAGGTGCTCAACCAGGGCCCCTTCGACAACCAGATCGTGGGCGGTGCCACCGCCACCAACGTCCCCGCCGGTTCGGTGGCCTTCATCCGCTGGGACGACCCGAGGGTGGACGAACCTCCTCCCATGGGGCAGCCCGACTGGCCCCACGAGTTCAGCTGCACCGGCATATTGGTGGCGCCGCAGTGGGTGCTCACGGCCGGGCACTGCCTGGTGGACTTCGTGAACGGGGAGCCGGTACGAACGCCGCTCCCAACGGTGATCAACAGCATCGAGACGTTTCAGGTCACGTTCGGGGTCAACGCCACCGACGCTGTGGCCAACCCGGGAGCCCACACCGTGTTCCTGGCTGATCAGGTGGTGCTGAACGACGGCTATCTGGTTCGCAATTCAGCGGAGGACGTACCCGGTTATCGCAGCAGCGGGGGCTGGATCAACGGCATCCTCAATCTGGCCAATGAGACCGCCCTGGACGACTTCGGATTACTCCACCTGGTTGCTCCGGCTCCGGGCTTGCCGATGCCGTTGGCCATTGATGACTCACTCGGTCAGGCCGGCCGACCGGTGTGGGCCACGGGGTTCGGGCTCACGAACGGCATTGGTGGGCCGATCCCCGCCACCCTCCAAGAGGCACAGCTCACCCTTCTCACCTCGACATTTTGTGAGATCTATTGGCGCGCGTTTTTTAGTGCCAAGTCCAGCACCTGTTATTTCGGACCCACAAGTGCCACCTGTAACGGCGACTCCGGTGGTCCGATTTTCACCCGGGACGAAACGGGCAAGTGGTGGATCGTGGCGCTGGTGAGCGGTGGCACCGGTGGCTGTCCGCCGAACACCCCTTTTCTGGGACCGCGCTCGCCGTGGATGGCGCAGTGGGTGGGGCAGATCACCGGGCAGGCGCAAAGCGGTCGGCCGGGGGAGAGCTTCACCCCGATCGTCCCCACCCGCATCATCGATTCCCGTGAGGGGCTCGGGATCAACTTCATCCCACCCACCATCTTCGAGCCCCAGAGCATCGGGCTGTTCCTGCCCCAGCCGACCTTGCCGGCGAACTTCGTGACCCGACGGCCAATGTACGGCACGTTCGGTGTGCCCGGCATCCCCGTCAGCGGCGTGGAGGGCGTGGTGCTCAACGTCACCGTGGACCGTTCCACCGCCGGGGGGTTCGTGGCGGCCTATCCCTGCACCGACGGTTGGGGTGGGACCTCCAGCGTCAACTTCGCTCCCGGCCAGACTGTGGCCAACATGGTGGTGTCCAAGGTGGACCGCAATGGGGACGTCTGTTTCCTGGCCGGGGCCAACACCGCGGTGATCGTGGACGTGACCGGCTGGATCGGCCCTCAGGGCGCCAACCGGGCCACCACCGCCGCGGCCCCGGTCCGTCTGTTCGACAGCCGCACGGACCCCAGGGGGCGGATGGTGGGCCGCGAGACCAGGGATGTGCAGGTCACCGGGGCCGGGTGGGCCCCGGCGGGAGCCAAAGCGGCGGTGCTGAACATCACCTCCACCGAGGCGGAGGCCAATGGGTTCGTCACCGCCTGGTCCTGTGACTACCCCCGGCCGGTGGCGTCCAGCCTCAACCCGGTCAAGGGCGTGGACGTGCCCAACCTGGTCATGGTGGAGCTGGACTACCTGGGTCGGGTGTGTTTGTACACCGAGCTGGGGGCGCAGCTGGTGGTTGACCTGATGGGGTGGGTGACGGAGGCCTCGCCGGCCACGCTCAAGACGGTGTCTCCCGGCCGCCGGTACGACAGTCGCGCCACCGGGGCCATACCGGGGGGTTTGGTGCAGAAGGTGCCGGTGGCGGGCTGGGTCGGGGTGCCTGGCAGCGGGGTGGATTCGGTGATGTTGAACGTCACTGCGGTGGATCCCACTGGACCGGGCTACGTCACGGTGTTCCCCTGTGATCCGGTGCCACCGTTCACGTCGAACCTGAACTTCGTGGCCCGCCAGACCGTGCCCAACGCGGTGCTGGCCAAGCTGGACCCAGAAGGCAACGTCTGCCTGTACACCACTACCACCACCGACCTGGTGGTTGACGTCACCGGCTATGCCCGAAGCTGAGCTCCATCGTCCCGGCGCGGACAGGCTGACAGGTTGACCCCGCTGGAGCTGCCGGTTCGCCGGCTCCACCCCGACGTGGCCCTGCCGAGCCCGGCGCGCCCCGGTGACGCCGGCCTGGATCTGACCGCCGCCGAGGACCTGTTGCTGCGGGCCGGCGGGGGGCGGGGGGTGGTGGGTACGGGACTGGCGGTGGCCATCCCATTCGGTCACTGCGGGCTGGTCCTGCCCCGCAGCGGTCTGGCCCGTAACCACGGCGTCACCGCGCTCAACTCGCCGGGGCTCATCGACGCCGGCTACCGGGGCGAGCTCCAAGTGCTGCTCATCAACACCGATCCCGCCACCGACTATCAGATTCGCCGCGGTGACCGCATCGCCCAACTACTGGTGGTGGGTTTCACCGAGGTGCGGCTGGTGGAGGTGGAGGGCCTTGATCCCAGCGAGCGCGGCCAGGACGGCTGGGGCCACAGCGGCCGCTAAACAGATCCACTGGTCGTCAGCTGTTCGATCAGCGTTCGCGTGACGATTACGCAACGTTCTCCCATCCGCCAGGTTCGAAATTCCCAGGCCACGGGTAACGTCCTAGGGGTACGTCCCAGACGTGCGGGGAACGCGAAAGCGTGGACGGTACGAGCGTGGCGGCGCGGGAACGACGGTGGAGGAATACCGGTGGACCATTGGTCGAGAGATCCTCTTTTGCGGCGGCGGGTGCTGCTGGGGCTGTTGGTCACCTTCACCGTGTTGGTGTGGAGCCCGCCCACGTTGATCCTGGTCGCCATGGCCATGGTGGCGTGGCCGGTGGGGGCGCTGGAAGCATCCGGCGCGCTGCGGTTACGCAAGGCCCGTCTCCTGGCGGAGGTTGGGGCCTGAACCCATCGGTGCTGGCATGAGCAGCGCGGCGCCGGCTGATGGGGTGGTGCTGGGCTTGCACACCGGGGCCCACGACGCGGCACCCGAACCCCGTCCGGCAGGTATCGGGCGGGTCTTTTCCAATCGGAACCTCCGTCTGGAACACGTCCGGGCCGTGGGCTTCGACATGGACTACACGCTGGCCATTTACCACCAGCCGGAGATGGATGCCCTCCAGGCCCGTCTCACCTTGCAGCGCCTGGTGGCGTCGGGCTACCCCGCAACCCTGGCCGAGCTGGCCGTGCCCACCAACTTCGCCATCCGCGGTCTGCTGGTGGACACCAAGCGGGGCAACGTCTTGAAGATGGACCGTTACCGCTACGTGAAACGGGCTTACCACGGGTTGCGCCAGCTCAGCCGGCCCGAGCGACGGGAGCTGTACGAGGCTCATCGACCCAACGCCAAGCTGGAGCGCTACCACTGGGTGGACACGCTGTACTCCCTGGCTGACGTGGCGGTCTACGCCGGGGTCATCGACCACCTCGAGCGCCGCCCGGGGGCCACCATCGACTATCCGCAGTTGTTCGCTGATGTTCGCCGCTGCGCCGACGCCGCTCACGCCGAGGGGGATGTGAGCCGGATGCTGGAGGCGGATCTGGCCCGCTACCTGCGGCGGGACCCGCAGCTGGGGCCCACCTTGCATCGCCTGCGCAGCGCTGGGAAACGGCTGTTCCTGCTCACCAACGGCCAGGCCCCCCAGGCGGACACCATGATGGCCTACCTGCTGGACGGCTCCGTTCCCGGGTACAGCTCCTGGCGCCAGTTCTTTGACGTGGTGGTGGCAGCGGCGTCCAAACCGGCGTTCTTCACCGGCCGCAACGCCTTCGTGGATCCCGCCCAGCCCGAGGTGGCGGTGGAGGAACTGCGCCGCGGCCGCATCTACCAGGGCGGCAACATGGTGGACTTCGAGCGCATGGTGGAGGTGTCCGGCACCGACGTGCTGTATGTGGGCGATCACATCTACGGCGACGTGTTACGGGCCAACGTGGCGTCGGGTTGGCGGACGCTGATGATCATCCAGGAACTAGCCGAGGAGCTGGCGGCGGGCCAGCGGCGGCAGGCGGACATCGAGCGGGTGGACGAGCTGGAGCTGCGGTTGCGCCTGACCCGGGAGGAACGACGCCTGGCCGGTCCCGGGTTCGGTCTGGGTGCCCGCGCCACCGAGCTGGAAGCCGAACGCGACGACCTCGAAGCGGCCATCGAAGCGGACTTCCACCCGTACTGGGGATCTTGTTTCAAGGCCGGGACCGAGCTATCCAGCTTCGGGGCCCAGGTGGAGCAGTACGCCTGGTTGTACACCGAGCGGGTCAGCAACCTGGGCAACTACCCCGCCAACCACTTCTTCCACGCCCCGCCGGCCAAGATGGCCCACGACCTGTAGGCGCGTTTAGGCGCGTTTCGGCGCGTTTAGGTTTAGGTGAGCAGGCTGGCCACGGCGTTGGCGGCGGCCACCGGCTGTTCGTAGGGGAGCATGTGGGCGGCGCCATCGATCACCTCCAGGCGGGCATCGGTGGCGGTGAGCCGCTGCTGGAAGGCCTCCCCGTACAACGGGGGGATCAACTTGTCCTGGGCGCCCCACACCAGCACGGTGGGAGTGGTGATCCGGTACAGGCGCTTCGATAGCCGCCGGTTGGGGATGGGGAACAAGATCTTGCCGGCGGTGCCCAGCTTGCGGGCGTTACCCACCAGGAACTGCCGCAGGGCCTGATCATCACTGAAATCCAGGCCGGCGGTGAGGGCTGCCTCGCCGGCCTTGGCGTCCACGAACAGGGTCTCGGCCAGCTCGAAGGGCAACATGGCGAAGATGTCGGGGATCGGATGGTCATCCAGCCACAACCCGGCCGAGCTCAACAACGCCAAACCGGCCAGGCCCCCGGGGTTGATGGCCGCCATCTCCGCGGCGATCATCCCCCCCATGGAGTGACCGGCCAGGAAGGGCAGCTGCGCCCGGCCGGACGTTAAACCCAACGCCTCCAGCAGGTCCCAACCGTGGAGGGTGAAGTCGCTCATGTCCTCCAGATAGCCCTCGGTCTGGTCGTCCCCGAACCCGGGCCACTCCGGGGCGAACACCTGGAACCGGTCGCTCAGCGCCTCCAGCAGCGGCTCGGTGGAACCCAACCCCCCGGCGCCGTGCAGGTACAGCAGCGGTGCTTGACCCTCGGCGCCGCTCACCCGGACCGAGGCGTCAACCCCCCGGCGGGTGCGGACCCGGCGCACGTCGACCGCGTCAAACTCGACCGCGTCGAACTGGACCGTGGCGTCGCTCACAGCACCTCCTCGGGCAGCTCCGACAGCTCGGGCAACTGCGGATAGCGGCGGGCGGTTTCGAGCGCCCCCTCTTCGTGACGGCGGCGGTCGGCCATGGGCTTGCACCACCACTGCTCGGCGTCATAGTCCGGCCAGACGTTGCGTAGCCGAGGGATGACCTTCTCGGCGAAGAGCTGGGTGGAGTGCCGGGTCTTCCAGTCCGGCATGTTGCCCATGTGCATGAGGCAGAACACCGTGCCCACCCGCACCGACTTGGACAGGTACTCCATCTGCTCGGCCACCGTGTCCGGTGAACCGGCAATGACGAAGCCCCCGTCCACCAGGTCCTTCCAGGTCAGCCGGGTAAACAGCTCCATGTTTTCCCGCCGCAGCTGGTTCAGCTTGCCGGCTTTGATGGTGTCCACGGTGCGGTACCCGGCGGGGTCGGAGAACCCGGGGTACACGTGCAGGCAGCGGTTGAAGAAGTACAGCACGTGCTCGGCGTAGAGCTTTTCGGCCTCGGCGTCGGTGTCCGCCACGCAGATGATCTGGGCGAAGCTGGTGCGGTACGGGGACTCGTCGCGGTCACCGCGTTCCGCCCGGCGATCCCAGAAACCGTCCAGCAGCGCCTTACCGGCCTTGTACCCGTTGAAGCTGAGGTAGCTGTAGTTGTAGTCGTGGTCCAAGCAGAAGTCCCAGGTCTCGATGGAGCCACCGCCGGGGATGTAGATCGGCGGGTGGGGTTTCTGCACCGGCTTGGGCCACAGGTTCACGTAGCGCAGCTGGTTGTACTTGCCGTCGAAGGCGAACACGTCGTCCCGGGTCCAAGCCTGGATGATCATGTCGTGGGCTTCGGCGTACTTGTCCCTGGTCAGCGCCGGGATCTGGCCGTAGGTGAAGTTGGTGTCCATGGCGGTGCCCACCGGGAACCCTGCCACCAGCCGTCCGCCGGAGATGCAGTCCAACATGGCGAACTCTTCAGCCACCCGCAGTGGTGGGTTGTACAGCGCGATGGAGTTTCCGATCACGCACAGCGCGACATCGGACGTTCGACGGGCCAGACCGGCGGCGATGATGTTCGGCGAGGGCATCAACCCGTAGCCGTTCTGGTGATGCTCGTTGCACCCGATCCCGTCGAAACCCACCGATTCGGCGAACTCCAGTTGGTCCAGGTACGTGTTGTACAGGTGGTGACCCTTCTCGGGATCGAACAGCGTGCTGGGGATGTCCACCCATACCGAGCGGTACTTTTCCCGGAAGTCGTCGGGCAAATACGGCCAGGGCTGCAGGTTGAACCAGACGAATTTCACCGTGATCCCCCGATCGAAGGTGCCTCGTTGCAGCCATTCCCTCAGACTGCTGACACGGACGCTAAGACTAGACACCATGGAACAGCCCGATCTGGTGGCCTTTGAAGCGTTGGTCGCACGACGCCGCACCAACCTGCGCATCGACACCACCCGCCCGGTCCCTGCCGCCCTGGTGACCCGGTTGTGTCAGGCCGCGACCTGGGCCCCGAACCACCATCGGACCTGGCCCTGGCGTTTCGCCGCCATCGAAGGTGACGCCCGGGCGCAGCTGGGTGAGCTGGTGGCCGAGGACCTTCGGCGCAGCGGGGGCAGACCCGAAAAGATCACCAAGGCCGAGACCAAGTACCTGCGGGCCCCGTTGCTGCTGGCGGTGGCGGTGGCCCATGACCCCGACGACGACGCTGTGCGCCGCCTCGAGGACCGCGACGCGGTGGCCGCCGGCACCCAGAACCTGCTGCTGGCAGCCACTGCGGCCGGCCTGGCCAGCTACTGGGGAAGTGGGTCGGTGCTGGAGTTACCGGCGGTGCGGGCGCTGTGCGGTTTTCAGCCCGGTGATGCACTGATCGGGTTGGTGTACCTGGGCTACCCGCTGGGGGAGGTGCCGGCTCCGGCGCGACCGGCCCCAATCCTCCACTTCGTTTCCGATCGAAGCACGCAGCTGCATGACTTTTAGGATCGAACGGAGGGGTTCGCGGGGCGACTAGCATGCCCTCCCGGTGGAAACTGACGTACATGGCGGAACAATCAAGATCGCTGTTATTGACGGTCACCAGATGTTCGCGGAGAGCCTGGTCAGGCTGTTAGAAGGCGAAGCGGACCTCGAGGTGGTCGCGGTGGGGCCCTCAGCGGTGCACCTGGGCGGGACCTGGGATCAGGTGCGGCCGGACGTGGTCATCTTGGATCACTACCTGCCGGATCCCAACGGCACCGAGGCCATCAGCACCCTGTCAGACGATGCGTTCCGTCCCAAGTTCATCCTGCTGTCCGGGGACGGCAGCCAGACCCTGGCCCGCCAAGCGGCGTTGGTCGGTTGCGTCGCGGTGCTGACCAAGGACCGGGCCGCATGGGAGCTGATCGAACTGATCCGCGCCGCCCACGCCGGCACCCTCACCCCGCCGTCCACCGACGCGGCAGCCGAACCGGGAGACGAAGCCCAGCCCGGGGGTGGCGGCGGAGCGGTGGACTCCCACACGCCCGGTGTGCCGTTCCGGTTGAGTCCGCGCGAGACCGAGGTGTTGCGCATGTTGGCGGAGGGCTCCGGCACCCAGCACATCGCGGAGGCCCTGTTCATCAGCCGCAACACGGTGCGGGCCCATGTGCAGCGGGTGATCACCAAGCTCGGCACCCACTCCAAGCTGGAAGCAGTGGCGGTGGCTCGCCGCTCCGGCCTGCTCTAGCCGGCGCTTCCTGCCGCCACCCGGCTTTTCCCGGTTTCAGCTGGTTGAGGGTCTCCGACGCGGCAGCATGATGACCACGGTGGTGCCCCGCCCCGGTTCGCTGTGCAGGGCAATGCTGCCCCGTACCCGCTTGAGCCGCTCGGGTGCGCCCCCAAACCGAACCCTCTTGAGCCCTGGTCGCTCTTGGTGCTGAAGGACCGCTCGAACGCCCGGGGTAACACCTCAGGGGCGATTCCGGTCCCGTTGTCAGTCACCGTCACCGTCACCTGAGCCCAGGCCCTGCTCAGGCCATCCGCGGGGCCGGCGGTCACGGTGATTCGACCTTCCCCGGGTAGGGCTTCTTGGGCGTTCACCAGGATGTTCAGCACCAGCCGGGCCAATTCCGCGGGGTCGATGGCCACCAGCGCCCCGGGCCTGAGCTCAACGTCAAGATGGACCCCGGGTGCCAGTCCCCCCGCGGCAGTTGGCGGGCGAGGGACGCGGGTTGGGTGGTCCGCGTCGGACTCGCAAGGCCGGCGGGGTGACCAGCAGTCGCCCCACTCCGCCATGCCGTAGTGATGCAGATGTATGAGCAATCCCCTATCTGGAGCGCGCCGGTGTCCGGTCGCACCTAAAGCAGGTACCCCCCGCGTGCCGAACCTTGTTGGGAGCAGCGATCGGGCTGCCCGGATGTGCGCCAATCGAGAGAAGGAGGTGAGCCTGTGGACGGAGTCGACGAGATCGTTGCCGAGTTCCTGGTTGAGAGCTACGAGAACCTTGATCAGCTGGCTCAGGAGCTGGTCGAGCTGGAGCACAACCCGACGGGACGTGAGCTCCTGGCGAGCATTTTCCGGTCGATTCACACCATCAAGGGCACCAGTGGGTTCCTCGGCTTCTCGAAGCTGGAAAAGGTGACCCACGTCGGTGAGAGCCTGCTGTCGCGTCTTCGGGACGGACTGCAGCTCATGACCCCGGAGATCGCCGACGCCTTGTTGGCCATGTCCGACGTGGTGAACGGCATTCTGCAGAGCATCGAGAAGACCGGTGAGGAGGGCGATGTCGATAACACCGCCCTGATCGCCCGGCTCACCGCCCTGCAGTCCGACAGCCCGCCTCCCGAGCCCGCCCCGAGCGAGGTCGCGGATCCCGCCACCGAGGTTGATGCTGGCACCGAGGTTGAGGCTGGCACCGACGCCGGTGGTGAGCAGCCCACCGACGATGGCGGTCACCGCAAGGTGGGCGAGATCCTGGTGGATTCGGGCCTGGTCAGCTCGGCCGAGGTCACCCTGGCGGTGCACGAGCAGGAACTCGGTGACCCCCGGGTGCTGGGAGAGATCCTGGCCACCCATGGTGCCGCCACCACCGACGAGGTTGACGCCATCATCGACGCCGTCGCCCCGCTGGACCCCGGCCCCGCCGGCGAGGTGCCCACCTCCGTCACCAAGACCCCCGCACCCGCGGACGTGGTTCCCGCCCAGCCCACCTCGGCGGTTCGGCCCCCGGCACCGCCCACCGCCCCCGCGCCGGTTCCGGCCGCCGCGATACCCGCCGCCGCAGCCGCTCCCGCCGGTCCGGTTCGGCCCCCGGCGCCGCCCTCGCCCGCCGCGCCGGCCACCGCGTCTGCCGGGGACGCCCCCGCTTCACCCAAAGGTCCTCCTGGTGGGGCCGGTGGTCCCAGCCTGAGCACCGCCACCGTCCGGGTGGATGTGCGGCTGCTGGACGAGCTGATGAACCTGGTGGGCGAGCTGGTCCTGGCCCGCAACCAGATCATGGAGTACAACACCGGCCAGCGCACCCCCATGGCGGCGGCGGCGCAGCGTTTGGATCTGATCACCACGGAGCTGCAGGCCCGGGTGATGACCACCCGTATGCAGCCCATCGGCTCGGCCTGGAACCGTTTCCCCCGCCTGGTGCGTGACGTGTCCGCGGCGTGCAACAAGAGCGTTCGCCTGGAGATGGAAGGCGCGGAAACCGAGCTTGACCGCAGCCTCATCGAGTCCATCACCGACCCGCTGACCCACATTGTGCGGAACTCGGTGGACCACGGCATCGAGACGCCGGCGGACCGGGTGGCCAAGGGCAAGCCCGCCGAGGGGCGCCTCCTGCTACGGGCCTTCCACGAGGACGGCCAGGTGGTCATCGAGATCCGCGACGACGGCGCCGGCATCGACAGCGAGCGCATCAAGGCCAAGGCCATCGAGAAGGGCCAGATCACCCCGGACCAAGCCGCCCGCATGAGCGAACGCGACGCCTTGGACCTGATCTTCCTGGCTGGGCTGTCCACCGCCGCCGCCATCACCAACATCTCCGGCCGCGGTGTGGGCATGGACGTGGTCAAGACCAACGTCGAGAAGATCAACGGGGTGTTGGACATCGAGTCCAAGGTCGGGGTGGGCACCACCATCAAGATCAAGATCCCGCTGACGTTGGCCATCATCCCGGCGCTGGTCATCAACTGCCACGAGGACCGCTACGCCATCCCGCAGGGCAGTGTGATCGAGTTGGTCCGGTTGCAGCCCGAACAGGCCCGCTCCGGTATCGAACTCCTGCACGGGGTCCCCGTCTACCGACTGCGTGGCAATCTGCTGCCGCTGGTGTATCTGCGGGAGCAGATCGGCCTGCCCAACCATGACCCATCGGCGTCGGTGGCCATTGTGGTGCTCGCCGCCCGGGACCGCATGTTCGGTCTGGTGGTGGACGGGGTGCACAACACCGAGGAAATCGTGGTCAAGCCGCTGGCCCGTCAGCTCAAGTCCATCCCGGTCTACGCCGGGGCGACGATCATGGGCGACGGCAAGGTGGCACTCATCTTGGACGTGGTCGGCATCGCCATGCGCAGCCGCGTCATTATCGAGATGCGCAGCGCTGACGGTGCGGACATCGGCGGCCCGTTGCGGCATGCGCTGCGGGCCCAGACGGTGCCGGTGGTGTTGGTGGAGGGCTTCGCCGGGGAACGCCAGGCCATCCCGTTGCGATCGGTGTCCCGTTTGGAGACGTTGCATCGGGACAACCTGGAACGGGCCTTCGGGCGCACCGTGGTTCAGTACGACGGGGGGATCTTGCCCATCGTGGACCTCGGCGAGCTGATGAGCGGCGGTTACGACAGCGGCATGCAGGACCTGTTGCCCACCGTGGTGTGTTACGAGGGAACCCAGCAATTTGGGGTGATTGTCAGCTGCATCGTGGACATCATCGAGTTGCCCCAGAGCCTTATCGATGCCATCAGCGGCCGCGATCCGGGCGCTGAGGCGGACGAGTTCGGCGCCGGTTCGCCCTCCCCGCTGGTGGCGGACGGCCGGGTTACCGAGCTGCTCGACGTGGGCGGCGCCATCCGTTCGGTCCGCCCCGATCTGTTCATCAACGAGGCCATCGCTGAAGCCCGGGCGGCGCATGCTGCCAACGCGGCCTTCGCCCTGGCCGAGGCCACCTACAACGAGTCGACCTATTCAGTGGGAGGCCAACCGTGACCCAGTACTGCACCTTCGTGTTGGGCGAGCTGCACTTCGGCATCGAGACCCTGCACGTGCAGGAGGTCATCCGCAACCGTGAGATGACCTGCATCCCACTTGCTCCGGGAGCGGTCCGGGGACTGATCAACCTTCGGGGCCAGATCGTCACCGCCTTGGACCTGGGCCGCCAACTGGACCTACCGGGCCGCAACGAGGCCCAGCCCTCGGTGCATGTGGTGGTCAATGTGGATGGTGCTGCGGTGTCCCTGCTGGTGGACTCCATCGGCGATGTGGTCGACACCGATTCTTCCACGTTCGAACGGCCCCCGGACACGCTTGATGAATGGATCAGGGAACTGATCCTCGGAGTACACAAACTCGAGGGACGCTTGCTGCTCGTACTCGATGTGATGAAAGCAACCGACGTGACGCCGGCACTGGCCGGCTGAGGAGAAGCATAAAGTCATGCGTGCAATCATCGTGGATGACTCTCGCGCCACGCGAATGATTCTCCGGAAGATCCTGGAAAGCGTGGGCTACGAAGTGGCCCTCGCGGAGAACGGTCAGGTCGCTTATGACCTGTTGTGCTCCTCGCTGCCTTTCAACGTGCCTGATGTTGCTCTGGTGGATTGGAACATGCCGGAGATGAACGGTATTGAATTGGTTGAGGCGGTTCGCGCCAATGGTGACCTGGATAGCTTGAAGATCATCATGTGCACCACCGAGACTGAAATCAGCCAGATGACGCTGGCGCTCATGAGTGGAGCTAACGAATACATCATGAAACCGTTCACGTCCGACACCATCGTTGACAAGTTGGCCCTGCTGGGCATGCCGGCGGTGATGTCATGACGGCTTCGGCCTCGGCCGCGCCAACATCAACCAGCCGTGGTACCCGCCTCATCCGGGTACTGGTGGTGGACGACTCCGCCGTCATTCGCCGGGTGGTCACCGATGTACTGAACGACGACGCCGACATCGAGGTGGTGGGCACCGCCACCAACGGACGGACCGGTCTGGAGAAGTTCAACGAGTTGCGCCCGGACCTGGTGACGCTGGACATCGAGATGCCCGAGATGGACGGGCTGGCCATGCTCAGCGCCCTGCGGAAGATTGACCGCCAGGTGCCGGTGGTGATGTTCAGTTCCTTGACGGAAAAGGCCAGCGCCAAGACCATTGAGGCCCTGTCACGCGGTGCGTCCGATTATGTGACCAAACCGTCGGGGCATGGGAGCCTGGCTGACGCCATGGCCTCGGTCCGGGCCCAGATGATCCCCAAGGTCAAGGCCCTGTGCCCGCGCTCCCGGTTGGCGCCGCAGCAGCCGCAGCCCCGCCGGGTGCCCGGTGCCCCGTTACCGGTGGCCGCCGGTCCCCGCTTCCCTGCGGGTTCCCCGGCGCCGAGGGCCGCAGCGCCCACAGCCGCGGTACCGCGTGGTGCAGCGTCGGACGCCCGGCCCCGATCCGCGGCGGGACCGGTGGACATCGTGGCCATCGGGGTGTCAACCGGAGGCCCGGCGGCACTGGGTCAGGTGGTGCCCAAACTCAAGGGGATCACCGTGCCGGTGGTCATCGTGCAACACATGCCACCCATGTTCACCAAGTTGTTGGCCGAGCAGCTCAGCAACTCCACCGGCCTCACCGTGGTGGAGGGCACCAACGGTGCAGTGGCCGAACCCGGCAAGATCTACATCGCGCCCGGTGATTTTCACATGACGGTGCGTCGGGAGGCGGCCACCATCAGGTTGGAGCTGAACCAGGGCGCGCCGGAGAACTCCTGTCGCCCGGCGGTGGATCCGTTGTTCCGCTCGGTGGCCTCCGCCTTGGGGAATCGTTGCCTTGCTGTTGTACTGACCGGTATGGGAAGTGATGGGGAGAAGGGCGCCGCCGCATTGCGGGAGGCCGGCGCGCAGATCATCGCCCAGGATCAGGCCACCTCGGTGGTATGGGGGATGCCTGGCGCCATAGCGCGCGCCGGGCTGGCCGATGAGATCCTCGCCCTCGGCGAGATCGGCAACGCAATTGTGACCAAAGTGGCCAGGCGCGTCCGGTAGGCGTGGGAAGCAGCAGGATCATGACGATCAACGCCAGTGAATTTGACGTGGTGCGGAAGTTCATTGCTGAACGCGCCGCGATTGTCCTTGAACCAGGTAAGGAGTACCTGGTCGAGGCTCGCCTGGGGCCATTGGCCCGGGCCGACGGCTGCACCATCAACCAACTCATTGCCCGGCTCCGGACCGGTAGCGAGCGACCCCTCAACGACCGGGTGGTGGAGGCTCTCACCACCAACGAGACCGCGTTTTTCCGTGACGTGAAGCCCTTTGAGGTGCTGCGAAACGTGGTCATGCCCGAGATCCTGGCCCGCAAGGCAGCCATCCGTACCCTCAACATCTGGTGCGCGGCGTCCTCCAGCGGTCAGGAGCCCTACACCATCGCCATGACGCTGAAAGAGCATTTCCCGCAGTTGGCGGGGTGGCAAGTTCGCATCCTCTGCACCGACATTTCCAGTGAGATGGTGACACGGACCCGTAACGGGCGGTACTCCCAGCTCGAGGTGGGCCGGGGCATGCCGGCGCCGCTGTTGGTGAAGTACTTCAACCGGGCCGGTTTGGAGTGGGAGGTGTCCGGGGATCTGAAGAAGTGGATTGATGTCCGGACACTGAACCTGGCCACTGCGTGGGGTGCGCTGCCAAAGCAGGACATTGTGTTCTGTCGCAACGTTCTCATTTATTTCAACGTTGACACCAAGCGCCATATTCTGCAGCGGACGCGGGAGCTCATCAAGCCTGACGGGTACCTGTTCTTGGGTGCCGCGGAGTCCACTCGGGGTCTGGACGATCAGTTCGAGACCGTGCAAACGGGAACCAGTGGCTGCTACCGGGTGATCGGTGCGGCCAACGCAACCGCCGTAGGTGCGGTCAAAGCAACCGCCGGCGCTGCGGCCGGGCCTGTGCCCGCGGTGCGGCGACCGATCGTCTCAGAAAGGCGCGCATCATGATGGTGACGGAGTCCGAGATTGTGGATGTTGCCAACGCGGTATGGCAGACGATGCTCAACATGGAGGTGTACGCCGTCGAGCCCGACACTTCACTGGGGGAAGGGCCGTATATCACCGCCACGGTGTTCATCACCGACGCCGTGGAGGGGGGCGTCACGATGCATATGAATGTTTCGGCGGCCCGCGAACTCGCGGCTCTTATGTTTTCGTTCGAGCAAGACGATGTGACTGAGGATGAGATCACCGACGCCATCGGCGAGCTGGTCAACATGTTGGGTGGAAACCTGAAGTCCTTGATGGCTCAACCGGCCCGACTCTCCCTTCCATCGGTAACAGGTGGAGACAGCTACCGGGTGAGCTTTCCCGGGGCCATTGTGGTGAACCAGTTGGCAGTGGGGTTCGAAGGCCACGTTGCCCGGGTGGTGCTACATGAACGCAGCGATGATGAACAATCAGCGAACTATGAGAAGCAGGGGAGTGCGGCATGAAAATCCTTCTGGTTGATGACAGCAAGGCGATGCGCATGATTGTCATGCGGCAGATGCGCCAGATCGGCTACGGAGACAGTGAGTTCGTGGAAGCGGAAAACGGTAAGGAAGCGCTCGACGCCATCCTCGCTGATCCGCCCCAACTGGTCCTGTCGGACTGGAACATGCCGGAGATGACCGGTATCGAGCTTCTCCAGGCCCTCAACGCAAAGGACGTGAAGATCCCCTTCGGGTTCGTCACCTCGGAGGGGACCCCTGAGATGCGCACCCGGGCCGCGGACGCCGGCGCCAAATTCCTGGTGGCCAAGCCCTTTTCCGCTGAAGATCTCCAAGCCGCCATTAACGGCGCCTGATCCGCCCGAACAACACCTTTCGTAAAGAAAGAACTGGAGCAATCTGATGGCTGTAGCCACCCTAGAACTGTCCCTGCCGGTGGCCTTGAGCCTGCTGAGCGACCTGGTGGGCAAGAAGGTCACCGGGCAGGAGGCGGCCGCCGTTGACCTGGCGGCGGAGACCAGCTTTGTGCGCGGCACCTACCTGGGTGATCTGCAGCCGGCCGCACTGTTCTACATGGACGTGGGCCTGGCGGCGTCGCTGGGCGCGGCGCTGGTCATGATGCCAGCGGGCCTGGTGAAAGAGAGCGTGCAGGAGAAGAACCTGCTCCCGATGTTGATCGACAACAGCTATGAGGTCCTCAACGTGATCTCCCGTTTCATCAACCGTGCCGGTGGTGTGCACTACAAGTTGCGGGAGCAGGTGCTGCCCGGGCAGCCGTTGCCGGCGGACTTCGCCGAGGTGGCGGATGGTGCGTCGGAGCGGGTTGACCTGGCCCTCAACGTGGATGGCTACATCGGTGGGGTGTTGACGATCCTGGTCAAGTGACCTGACCGCCAGCCCTCCCTGAAACGGTGTTATCGCTCGGAGGTGGCTAGCCTCCCCCGGGTGCAGGCCGGCTGGGTGGTAGCGATCGCGGTGGCGTCGTTCGTAGTAGGAGCGGGGCTGGGCTGGCTGAGCGGATGGTGGCGGTTACGCCGTGCCGGCAAGGTCCGCGAAGCCGAACGTGAGGCCGAGCGGACCGCCCACGAACGTCGGGTTGCGGGGTTGCGGGCAGAGCTGGTGGCCTCGGCCGCAGCCCGCTCCCTGGCCGCCCGGTCAGGCGCCGCCGCTGGTGCTGCAGTTGTTGCTGCCGCGGCGGTGCATGACGGCCCAACCGTGAGCGAGATGGAAGCGCAGTGGCGGGCCGCCGCCCAAGAGGTGGAGGCCTTGCGTGATCAGCAGGCCATCCTGGGTCCGCTGGTGGACGAGGTCGAGGTGGCCCGGCGCTACGTGGAGGCGCTGCAGCGAGAGTTGATCTACCGCGACGAACAGCTGATCGAGCTGCGGACCGGCCCCCGTATCGACCTCACCCTCGCTCCCGGCGGCACCGTGGAGCTGGCCGAGTTGGCCGAGTTGGCCGAATTGGCCTCATTCGGGCAGATCGGGCATGACCGGATCTCCCAGCCAGCGCTGGAAGAACCCCTCGAGGGGGAGCCCGGCCAGCTCTGAGGACAAGGCCACGAAGTCCGCGGTGGACGCTGAGCCGTGGCGGAATCGTTGGTTCCAGGTCTGCAGGATGGCGAAAAACGCCTGGTCCCCCACCGTGCGGCGCAACGCGTGCAGGGTCAGCGCCCCCCGCTGGTACACCGCGGTGCCGAACAGCCCCGCAACGCCGGGGTTGGCGATGGCGCCCGAATCGGCGGGTTTGAGCTCCGACCACTCCAGCGCCGCCCGGGCATTGATGTCCACCCCGTTGGCTTCGTCCCAGAGCCACTCGGCGTAGGTGGCGGGCCCCTCGTTGAGCCAGATGTCCGCCCACCGATGCACGCTGACGGAGTTTCCGAACCATTGATGGGCCAGCTCGTGGGCAACTTTGGCCTCGCTCTGCACGGTGTCGAGGCCGAAAAGGGACAACGTCTGGTTCTCCAGCGCGTAGCCCAACTTCTCGTTCACCACCAGCGTCCCGTACACCTCAAAGGGGTAGGGGCCGAAGTGCGCGCTGAACACGTCGATCATGGCCCCCAGGGGTTCCAGGCGCGATGCCAGCTCCCCGCCCCGCCCTTCAGGCACCGCGCTGCGCACCGGCACCCCGCTGCCGCTGGCGGGTGAGTTGATCAGGTCGAAGCGGCCGATGGCCACGCTCAAAAGGTACGCCGCCATCGGATCACGCGGCTCGAAGCGCCACGTGGTTGAACCCGCCCGGGGGCCC
Source organism: Acidimicrobiales bacterium (assembly GCA_046155365.1). Lineage (GTDB taxonomy): Bacteria > Actinomycetota > Acidimicrobiia > Acidimicrobiales > CAIXPF01 > CAIXPF01. Next base: position 29,074 of record JBJXFH010000025.1, read on the forward strand.
GCTTCCCGGTCACCGGCGCTTCCGGTGGCCATCACCTCATAGGCGTCGGGCACGGTGACCGCCAACCGAACGAGCATCTTGTCGGTGGGATGGTCATTGGTGGGGAACCAGTTGGGGGCGCCCACCGGTTCACTGGCCACGTAGGCCCCGTCACCGGCGTGGGGCGCCACCCAGCCCAAGCCGATACCGAAGCCGCTGGGATCGGGCACGGGGACCGGGTCCCCGCCGTAGGCCACCACCACCCGATGCTGGCCGCCCGGCTGGAACGGCAGGGCGGGGGCGATGATCAACTCCCCGTCCCGCTGCTCGAACGGCACCTCGGCGTCATCCAGCCGGGCGCTGCGGACCTGCAGCCCCACCAGGTCCAGCTGCACCCCTTGACGGGCCGCGGTGATGGCCAGGCGAAGATCCGCCACCGCAGCCAGCGTGCCGCCGTGACCGAACGTGCCGGCGGGCTGGTTGGCCGGAGCCCGGGCTGAGCTGGCCGGACCGGGGGTCCAATCCAGCTGCAGATCCACGCTCAGCACGTCAATGCCACGGTTGCCGGCGCGGGGGAAGTACGCGTCGCCCACACCGTCGGGGTCCGAACCGTCCGCGGGCGGGCGCCGACCGGTCCCGTCACGGGTGGGGTCGGGGTTCACCCGCCCTGGTGTGGGTGCTGTTGATGCGGGTGTGGCGGGTGTCGTGGCGGGGGTGGTCACGGTGCGTTTCGATGCCCCGATCTCCGTTGCCCGCTCGGACGCTGCGTCGGAGCCCGAGCGACATCCGGGGGCCAGGCTCAGGCCCGCCAGCACCGCCAGCACCACCAGCCTCACCAGGGCCGTCGTGGTCCGCCGTTGCTGCCGGCCGCCGCCCGGGAACGTCCGGCACGGCTGGTGGGGGCGCATCGGGTGCCACGCTAGAACCGGCGGGGGAGCGTTCCCGGGCGCCGGGGTGGGGGCGGATCGGGGGCCGGGTGCGGCGCTGCTAGGTTCGGGCCCGTGGCGGCTCTTCGCATCGAGGTGCGTTCCCGTGCAGCGGGAGTCCGGGCCAACGGCAACGCAACCGGAAACGCCAACGCTGACGCTGACGCTGACGCTGACGCTGACGCTGACGTCGTCACCGGGCCCGTGAGCGGCCACGAGGTTGAGCAACGGCGGGTGTACGTGTTGGACCGCCATCCCGGTGAGGCCGTGCTGGCGGCGCTGTGCGACACCGTTCTCGCGGACAGCGTGGTGGCGGACACCACCGTCATCACCGATCCGCCACCCCCCGATCCCCGCCGTATCGAGGTCGGGTACCTGGCCGGGGTCACCGATACCGAGGCCCGCCAGTTGGAGGCGGTGGTCCGTTTGCTGGGTGGCGGCGAAGTCAACGCCGCCACCGTGCGGGCGTACCTGCTCCCCGCCGGCACCGATCCGGGTGCAGCGACGGAGGCCGCCCTGACCGGCTTGGCGGCGCGGGTGGCGAACCCCACCATTGAACGGTGGGCCATCGGTCACCTACCGGCACCGTTCGCCCCGCCACCGCCCGAGCACGCCACCGTGATCGGGGTACCGCTGGCCGGACTGGACACCGCGGCCCTGCTGGCGCTGTCCCGGGAACGGTTGCTGTCCCTGGACCTGGCCGAGATGACCGCCATCGCTGCGTTCTATCGGGAGGCGGGCCGGGACCCCACCGACGCGGAACTGGAAACCTTGGCCCAGACCTGGTCCGAGCACTGCGCCCACAAGACCTTCCGGGCTGTCATCGAGTTCACCGAGCTGGACGCCACCGGCCAGATCCTTCGCCATCAGCGCATCGACGGCTTGTTGCAGAGCTATCTGCGGGCCGCCACCGACGCCGCGGACCGGGACTGGGTGCGCTCGGCCTTCGTGGACAACGCCGGCATCGTGGCCCTTGACGACCATTGGGACCTGGCCATCAAGGTGGAAACCCACAACCATCCCTCGGCGCTGGAACCCTTCGGGGGGGCCAACACCGGGGTGGGTGGCGTGGTGCGGGACGTCATCGGGGTTTCGGCCCGGCCCATCGCTTGTCTGGACGTGTTGTGCTTCGCCCCGCCCGATACCCCGGCGGAGGACATCCCCGTTGGTGTGCTGCACCCGGCCCGGGTGGCCCGCGGTGTGGTTGAGGGCATCGGGGATTACGGCAACAAGCTGGGACTGCCCACCGTGGCCGGCGCAGTGGTGTATCACCCCGGCTATCTCGGTAACCCGTTGGTGTACTGCGGATCGGTGGGACTGCTGACCCACGGCGATCACCGCACCGGGCCTCAACCGGGGGATCTGGTGGTGGTGCTGGGCGGGCGCACTGGGCGTGACGGCATCCACGGCGCCACGTTCTCCTCCGCGGAGTTGGTGGCCGAAACCACCACCATGGCCGGATCCGCGGTGCAGATCGGCGATCCCATCACCGAGAAGGCCACCATGGAGGTGGTGTGCGCCGCCCGTGACGCCGGGCTGTACCGGGCCCTCACCGACTGTGGCGCCGGCGGGTTGAGCTCCGCCGTGGGTGAACTGGGCGCCGACACCGGGGTCCGGGTGGATCTGGCCCTGGTGCCGCGCAAATACCCCGGCCTGGCACCGTGGGAGGTGTGGCTGTCCGAGGCCCAGGAGCGCATGGTGCTGGCCGTGCCACCGGAGCACCTCGAATCCCTGCAGGCGCTGGGTGCGCGCTGGCACTGCGAGGTGCAGGCCATCGGGGCGTTCACCGACGACGGGCGGCTGCGGGTGGACCACGGCCAGGTGTCGGTGGTGGACCTGCCGATGGCGTTCCTGCACGACGGCTGCCCCCGCCGGACCATGACGGCGCGCTGGCAACCGCCGGTCCCCGCCATCAACCTCGCCACCCACCCCGCCCGCAGTACCCAGCCCGAACAGGTGCAGCAAACACCCGGTGCGTTGGCCGCCATGGTGCTGCAGCTGCTGGCCCTGCCGACGGTGGCGTCCAAAGCGGACATCGTGAGCACCTTCGACCATGAGGTGCGGGGTGGCACCCTGGTCCGACCGTGGTGCGGACCCAACGCCGAGGGTCCCTCCGACGGGGTGGTGTTGGTGCCGTTGGAGTGCTGGGACCACGGCACGGCGGCCTTCGCACTGGGTTTGGGCATCAACCCCCGCTACGGCCGGCTGGACCCCTACCGCATGGCGTTGGCGGCGGTGGACGAGGCGTTTCGCAACGTGGTGGCCGCCGGGGCCGATCCGGACCGGGTGTCGCTCCTCGACAACTTCTGCTGGGGCAATCCCACCCTGCCGGATCGGTTGGGTTCCCTGGTGCGGGCCACCGAGGGGTGCCATGACGCCGCGGTGGCGTACCGGGCCCCGTTCGTGTCGGGCAAGGACAGCCTGTTCAACGAGTTCGACGGGGTACCCATCCCACCCACCCTGCTGATCACCGCCCTAGGGGTGCTGCCCGATCGCGCCCATGCCATGGGTGCCTGGCCCAAACCCGAGGGCGGCCGCCTGTTCCTGATCGGCGAAACCCTCGCTGAGCTGGGCGGGTCGCTGTACCACGAGCTGGCCGGGTTCGACGGCGGGCAGGTTCCGGGGCTGGCCGCCGGGGACGGTTTGGCCACCTACCGGGCGTTGCACCGGGCCATCGTGGAGGGCCTGGTGGTGGCGGTCCACGACTGCAGCGAGGGCGGCCTGGCCGTGGCCCTGGCCGAGTTCGCTATCGCCGGCGGGGTGGGCCTGTCGGTGGCACTTCCCGCCGAAGCGGACGTGGGCGCGGGGTCCGCGGCGGCGCTCAGCACGGTTGACGTGCTCTTCAGCGAATCCTCCGGTCGTTTCGTGGTGCAGGCCGCCGCCGGCGCTGAGGCGGCCCTGGTCACCTGCTTGGCTGGTCTGACACCGGTGTTCGAGTTGGGCACGGTGACGGCCCCCGGGACCGGCCCTGCCGTGGTTGACGCCGAGAACCGCCAGACCGCGTTCGGTTCGCCATCGCATGCCGCGTCGCAGCCGCCGGCATCCTCGGAACCGCCGGCGCTGGTGGTGGGACGGGGATCGCACGAGGTGCTGTCGGTCCCGTTGGCTGAGCTGCGAGCGGCGTTCGGATCGTCCCCCGCGGTGGTGGGTCGGTGAGCCGGCCCGACATCGCGGTGCTGATCGCCCCCGGCACCAACCGTGACGGTGAGGCGGTGCGGGCGCTGGAGTTGGCCGGCGCCCGGGCGCAGCTGGTCCACACCGGGGAACCGTTGGAACCGTTCGCGGGGGTGGTGATCCCCGGAGGGTTCAGCTACGGCGATGCCTTGGGCGCGGGGATGCGATGGGCGTTGGAGGCCGGGGAATCGGTGGGTCGGGCGGTGAGCGCCGGTGGGGTGGTCCTGGGCATCTGCAACGGCTTCCAGGTGCTGGTTCGGTCCGGTCTGTTGCCCGGCGGGGACCAGCCCTCTTCGTCGGACCAGCCCTCTTCGTTCGGGGCCCGCCACGGCCGTCAGGTCACCCTCACCGCCAACGCCGGTGGTCACTTCGTGTGCCGCTGGGTGGCGCTGGGGGCGGAGCCGGGCAACGCCGCCGGTTTGCACCCCCGCCTGGCCGGGGTCATCGCCTGTCCGGTGGCCCACGGTGAGGGTCGTCTGGCCACCACGCACCCCTCCGTGGTTGAGGATCTGCAGGCCAACGGGCAGATCCTGTTCCGCTACGTGGAGGGCACCAACCCCAACGGTTCGGTGGCGGACATCGCCGGTCTGTGTGACCGCACCGGCCGGGTATGGGGGCTCATGCCGCACCCCGAAGATCACCTCACCGAGGTCCAGAACCCCTTCCCCCACCGCCCCGGGCGCGCCGGCCTGGCGTTGTTCCAAGCCTTCGTCGACCGCGCCCGGACCTGACCGTGCCCGGACCTGATCGTGTCCCGTTGAGCTCCCAGAACCTGCTGCTGTGAAAGAACCCCGCCACGTGGCTGAACCTCAGGACGTGTTAGAGCGAACCGATCTCGATGAGCGGTTGCCGGACCTTTTCGGCGCGCCGCAGCGGGGCAAGGTCCGAGACGTGTACCGGGTGGATGACCAGCGATTGCTCATGGTCGCCACCGACCGCATCTCCGCCTTTGACCGGGTGTTGGGCTGCGTGGCCCACAAGGGTCAGGTGCTCACCGAGGTGTCCAACTGGTGGTTCGCCCAGCTGGCGGACATCGTGCCCAACCATCTGCTGGCCGCCGTGGACCCCAACGCCGTGCTGGTACGGGCCTGTGACACCCTGCCGGTGGAGGTGGTGGTCCGGGGCTACCTGACCGGGGTCACCTCCACCTCACTGTGGCCCCGGTACCGCGACGGGGCCCGGGAGTTGTACGGGCTGGTGTTGCCCGACGGCCTGGCCTTTGACGATCCGCTGCCCACCCCCATCATCACCCCCACCACCAAAGCCGCCGCCAACCAGCACGACCAGCCCATCTCGGCGGCGGACATCGTGTCGGGGGGCTTGGTCAGCGCCGAGCGTTGGTCCGAGGTGGAGGCCGTGGCCCTGGCGCTGTTCCGTCGGGGGGCCGAGCTGTCCGCCGCCGCCGGGCTGACCCTGGTGGACACCAAATACGAGTTCGGCATCGACGCCGGGGGCCGCCTCACGCTCATCGATGAGGTCCATACCCCTGACTCCAGCCGCTTCTGGCGCAACACCGACCATCAGCATCTGGACAAGGAACTGCTGCGCCGCTGGTACGCCGAACGGGGCTACCGAGGTGACGGAGACCCGCCGCCGTGGCCCCGGGACCTGGCCGCCACGCTCTCCGACGCCTACCTCGAGCTCCGTCAATGCCTGCTGGGGACGCAGTTCCAGCCGGCCGCGTCGCCCGCCGGGGACCGCCTGGCCGCCAACGCCGCCGCCGCCCTACAGCCGCTGCGGCACGCTGATGGGGAGACCCGCCCGTGACCAACGGGGCCGAAGCAGGACCGGCAGCGCCGCTGGTGGGCGTGATCATGGGCAGCGCCTCGGACTGGGACACCATGCGCCTGGCCGCGGCCACGTTGCACCGATTCGGCGTGAGCTTCGAGGCCAAGGTGGTGTCCGCCCACCGCACCCCCGATCGCATGGTGGACTACGCCACCACCGCTGAGGGTCGGGGCCTGCAGCTCATCATCGCCGGAGCCGGCGGCGCCGCCCACCTGCCCGGCATGGTGGCCGGCCACACCCTGCTGCCGGTCATCGGCGTGCCCATCCGCTCCCGGGCCCTGTCCGGCATGGACTCGCTGCTGTCCATCGTGCAGATGCCGGCGGGGGTGCCGGTGGCGACCATGGCCATCGGCGAGGCCGGCGCCACCAACGCCGCCTTGCTGGCGGTTTCGATCCTGGCTACCGCCGCCCGCCCCGACCTGCGCCAAGCCCTTCGTCGCTATCGCCAGGAGCGCGCCGACGAGGTGGCCGCCACCGTGCTGGACGGGCTGGACGTGCTGGACGGGCTGGACGGGCTGGAAGGGCTGGAGGGCCTGGGCGGGCAACCAGGGCAGGAGGGCGTGATGGGGAACGGGGGGGGATCGTGACCAACCCGAGCGCAGCCCCCCACACCGGTACCGCCGCGCCCGGTATGACCGCCACCGTGGGCATCTTGGGCACCGGGCAACTGGGACGGATGTTGGCCCTCGCCGCCCGTCGAATGGGCGTGAAGGTGCTCACCCTGGGCGAGGACGCCGTTGGATCGCCCTGCGGGGATGTGGCCGAACCCCTCACCGACGTGGAGGCGTTCCTGCGGCGCGCTGACGTGGTGACCACCGAGTTCGAGAACGTGGACCCGGCCGTGCTCAACGCCGCCCGCCTGGCTCGTCCCTCCGGTGAGGTGGTGGGCACCTGCCAGAACCGGGCCCGGGAAAAGGCCTTCTTGCGCCACGCCGGTCTGCCCACCGTGGACCATCAGCCACTGGACCGGGTGGACCTGGCGGCGTTGGAGGCCTTCGGCTACCCGGCAGTGGCCAAGACCGCGGCCTTCGGGTACGACGGCAAGGGCCAGTGGCTGCTGCACCACCCGAACGATGTGGCCTCGGTGCCGGCGGACGCTGGACCGTTCGTGCTGGAACGGCTGGTGGAGCTGGCGGCGGAGCTGTCAGTAGTGATCGCTCGGGGTGCCGACGGGGCCGTGGCGGTGTACCCCGCCATTGAGAACCAACATCGCCACCACATCCTGGACGTGTCCATCGCCCCCGCCCGTCTGCCCGACACCGTGCTGGAGCGGGCCGCGGTGCTGGCCACCGCGGTGGCGGAGGCGTTGGGGGCGGTGGGCGTGCTGTGCGTGGAGTTTTTCTTGACCGTCGGGGGGGAGCTGGTAGTGAACGAGATCGCTCCCCGCCCCCACAACTCCGGTCACCTCACCATCGAAGCCGCGCCCACCTCGCAGTTCGAGCAGCAGCTCCGGGCGGCCTGCGGGTTGCCGTTGGGAGCCACCACCCCGTTCCGACCTGCGGCGATGGCCAACCTGCTGGGTGATCTGTGGGCCGACGGTGAACCCGACTGGGCCGCGGCGCTGGCGGTGCCGGGGGTGTCCCTGCACCGGTACGGAAAGGGTGAGGCCCGGCCCGGCCGGAAGATGGGACATCTCACCGCGGTGGCCTCAACACCCGCCGAGGCGCTAGAACTGGTGTTGGATGCACGCCGCAGACTCAGCCAGTCCCATGCCGGGCGGTGACGTCGGGGGTCAGGTCCTACCGCACGATCATCCCAACGATCATCCCAACGATCATCCCGGCGCCGACAAACCCCGGGAAGAATGCGGGGTGTTCGGTATCTACGCCCCGGGCCAGGACGCCGCCCGACTCAGCTTCTTCGCCCTGTACGCCTTGCAGCACCGAGGCCAGGAGGGTGCGGGGATCGTCAGCTTCGATGATGGCGTGGCTCATCTCCACAAGGGTCTCGGGCTGGTCTCCCAGGTGTTCAACGAGGAGAACCTGGCCACGCTGCGAGGCCATCTGGCGGTGGGCCACACCCGATACTCCACCACCGGCGCGGTGTCCATTCGCAACACCCAGCCCTACGTGTTGGAGACCTTCGACGGTCCGTTGGCGCTGGGTCACAACGGCAACCTGATCAACTCCCCGCAGCTGCGTCGGGAACTGCTCGAACGCGGCGTCGGGCTGTCCTCCAGCTCCGATACCGAGGTGATGATCCACCTGCTGGCCGGTGCCGGCGGCCCGGGCACGGACTGGATCAGCCGCATCAAGGTCCTCATGGCCCGAGCCGAAGGGGCCTACACGCTGACCATCGGCACCCGCGACGCCATCTTTGGGGTGCGTGACCCGTGGGGGTTACGGCCGCTGGTGCTGGGTGAGCTGGCCGAGGGAGGGTACGCCCTGGCCTCGGAGAGCTGCGCGCTGGCCACCATCGGCGCCACCTTGATCGCGGAGATCGGTCCCGGGGAAATCGTCCGGATCGACGCCTCGGGGTACGTCATCATCCCCGGCGCGGTGCCCCGCAACCTCAGCTTCTGCACCTTCGAGGAGATTTACTTCGCCCGGCCCGATTCGGTGTTCCGGGGACGATTGGTCCATCAGGTGCGCCAGGCCCTGGGTCGTCAGCTGGCCCGGGAAGCCCCCGTCCCCGGCGGGGCCGACATCGTGGTGCCGGTACCGGACTCCGGCATTCCCCACGCCATCGGGTATGCCGCGCAGAGCGGGGTGCCCTACAGCGAGGGTTTGATCAAGAGCCGGTACATCGGGCGCACCTTCATTGAACCCACCGCTGAACTGCGCCGTGACCGGGTGGCCATGAAGTTCAACCCGCTGCCGGCCAACCTTGAGGGCCAACGGGTGGTGTTGGTGGATGATTCCATCGTGCGCGGCACCACCTCGGGGCCCCTGGTGGCGTTGTTGCGCCGGGCCGGTGCGGTGGAGGTTCACCTGCGGGTGGCGTGCCCGCCCATCGCCCATCCCTGCTTCATGGGCGTGGACATGGCCAGCCGGGCCGAGCTCATCGCCGCCAACATGTCCGTTGATGAGATCGCCGCCCACGTCGGCGCTGATTCGTTGGCCTATCTGAGTTTGAACGGCATGATGGCCGCGTTGGGTGATGATCATCGGGCGCAGAGCAAAGCCGGTAAAGCCGGCAACGGGGTGCTGACGCTGGACACCGCGGCCGGTGGGTACTGCAACGCTTGTTTCACCGGGCAGTACCCCTTCGAGGGGGTGCCGGTGGACCTGGAGTCCAAGGAACGCTTTGCCGGCATCGTCGGGCACGGCTGACCCGGAGGCTGGGCTCGGTGCGGATTCTGGTGGTGGGCGGCGGCGGCCGGGAGCACGCGTTGGGCGCCGCCCTGGCCGGGCATGGTCACGAACTGCGCTTCGCCCCCGGTAACGCCGGTACCGACGGCCTGGCCGGTCCCGGCGCGCACGCCAACCGCCCGGTGCGGGCCGATGACGTGGCGGGCCTGGTGGGCCTGGCCCTGGCCGAAGGGGTGGACCTGGTGGTGGTGGGCCCCGAGGCACCGCTGGTGGCAGGCCTGGTGGACGCCCTTGAATCCCGTGGCATCGCGGCGTTCGGTCCCACCGCGGCCTGCGCCGCCCTGGAAGGCTCCAAGGCCTACGCCAAGCAGTTGATGGCTCGCTGGGGGGTGCCCACCGCGGCGTCGGTCACCGTGAACCGCCTGGAGGACGCGCTGGCGGCACTGGACCGTTTCGATGCGGTTCCGGTGGTGAAAGCCAGCGGTTTGGCTGCGGGCAAGGGCGTGGTGGTGCCGGAGCATCGCGCCGACGCGGAGGCCGCGTTGGGGGCCATGTTCGTGGAACGGGTCTTCGGTGACGCCGCCTCGGAGGTGGTGCTGGAGGAGCGGTTGGTGGGCCGCGAGGTGTCCGTGCTGGCCATCTGCTCCGACGCCAGCTACCGGCTGCTGGTACCGGCGCAGGACCACAAACGCCTGCTCGACGGTGACGGGGGCCCCAACACCGGCGGCATGGGGGCCTTCGCCCCGTCGGCCATTGTTGATGACACGTTGTTGGGCACCATCGGCGAGTTGGCTATCGCTCCCATACTAGACGGTATGGTACGGGACGGCACTCCATACTGTGGGGTACTGTACGCGGGCATCATGCTGACCGACGCCGGGCCCCGGGTGCTGGAGTACAACTGCCGTTTCGGTGATCCCGAGGCCCAGGTGATCCTGGCCCTGTGGGCCGATGACCCGGTGCACATCTTCCGGGCCGCCATTGAACGGGAGTTGGATCAGGTGACGTTGTCGTGGCGGCCGGGGGCGGCGGCCACGGTGGTCATGGCCGCGGAGGGGTATCCCGAGCGGCCGGTGTCGGGGGCGCTCATCGGTGGTCTCGAGGCCGCGGCCGCCACCGGCTGTCAGGTGTTGCATGCCGGCACCGTTTCCTCTCCCGAAGGTCCCCGGGTGGCCGGCGGCCGGGTGCTGTCCGTCACTGCCACCGGCGCCGATCTGCCCGCTGCGGTAAACCGGGTCTATGCCGGGGTGGACCGGATTTCCTTTGATGGCATGCAGTTCCGGCGGGACATCGGCCGTCACAACCCGGAGGTCACCGCGTGAGCAACGCCAGCGACATGCAGTTCAACGCTTCGGCCAAGGGTGTGACCTACAAAGACGCCGGCGTGGACATCGACGCCGGGGCCGCAGCGGTGGCCGGGATGGCCGCCGCGGTGCGCTCCACCTACACCGAACGGGTGTTGTCCGATGTGGGCAGCTTCGGTGGATTGTTCTCCATCGAGCACCTGCCCGGTGCCCCGGTGCTGGTGGCCTCCACCGACGGCGTGGGCACCAAGGTCAAACTGGCGGCGCAGACCGGACGGTGGCGGGGCATCGGCCATGATCTGGTCAATCACTGCGTCAATGACATCTTGGTGCAAGGGGCCAAGCCGCTGTTTTTCCTTGATTACGTGGCCACCGCCCGGCTGGACCCCGCCGTCATCGTGGAGATCGTGACCGGCCTGTCCGAGGCCTGCGCGGCAGTTGGTTGCGCGCTGCTGGGCGGTGAGACGGCGGAGATGCCCGGGGTGTACGAAGCGGGCGCGGTGGACGTGGCCGGCACCATCGTGGGCTTGGTGGACCGCGCCGCGGTGCTGCCCAAACTGGACGGTATGGTGGCGGGAACCCCCCTGTGGGGCTTGCCGTCCAGCGGCCCCCACACCAATGGGTATTCCCTGATCCGCAAGTTGCTGGAAGGCCGCCCGCTCAGCGAGGAGCTGCTGGACGCGTTGCTGGCGCCCCACCGCTGCTACCTCGACATACTGAGCGGTACGGACGCGCTGGGGCTGGCCCACATAACCGGCGGCGGCTTGCTGGACAACGTGGGCCGGGTGTTGCCCCCGGACCTCAGCGCCGAGATCCGCCTGGACGCCTGGGAGATACCGGAGCTGTTTCAGCATCTGGTGGCCCTCGGTCACCTGCCCGACGAGGAGGCCTACCGGGCCTTCAACATGGGCGTGGGCATGGTGGGCATCGGCGGCACCCCACCGTCGGGCGCCTTCCCGCTGGGTCAACTGGTACCCCGCCCCTCCGCCGGTCCCGCTGTACTCCTGCGGTGACCGCGCTTTCGCTGGGGCCCGGCCCGGCCCTGTCGTCTGTCCTCGACCCGTCGATGCGCGACCGCGACCGCGACCGCGACTGGGACCGCGACCAACACCTGGCCCGCCTCGGTCCCGATGAGGTCCTGACCGGCATTCGGCCCGATTCGGCGTCGATTCGGTGCGGTCGGCGGGTGCGGTGCGGTCGGTTGTGCGGTCCGATTCGGGGTCGATTCGGTGCGGTCGGCGGGTGCGGTGCGGGTGGGGGTTTGGTCCGATTCGGTGTCGATTCGGTCGGGTGGGCATGCGGGCCGCTTCGGTGCGGTCGGTTGTGCGGTCCGATTCGGCGTCGATTCGGTGCGGATGGGGGTTTGGTCCGATTCGGCTTCGGGGCGCATCCCGGCCCGGGCGATGACCCGGTCCCGCCCCATGTACGTCACCGCCGCCAGCACCCTGGCGCGCCACCGCGTCGTCGATTCCGCCGAAGCTCCGGCTGCGGCTCCTACCAGAACGCCGCGTCCGGTTCTGGCGCGCTTCCCGGCCCCGTCCCTGGTTTGCGGGCGATGACTGCGGCCAAGCCTCCGCGGTGGTCCGGCCGGCTGGTGGTGCTGGTGTCCGGCAGCGGCTCAAACCTCCAGGCCCTGTTGGACGGCGGGTTGCCAGTGGTGGCCGTGATCGCCAACCGCCGCCGGGCCTTCGCGCTGGAACGGGCCCGCAACCACGGTGTGCCGGCACAGTTCCTGGGGCTGGCCGATGTGACCGCGGCCGGTGGGAGCAGACGGGACTATGACGCCGGACTAGCCGATGTGGTGGCCGCCTATCAGCCCGATTTCGTGGTGCTGGCCGGCTGGATGCACCTGCTGTCCTCGGCCTTCCTCGACCGCTTTCCCAACCGGGTGGTCAACCTCCACCCGGCCCTGCCCGGGGCCTTTCCCGGGGCCCACGCCGTCGAGGATGCCTTTGCCGCCTACCAGCAGGGCCTCATCGAACACACCGGGATCATGGTGCACCTGGTTCCCGACGAAGGCGTGGACAACGGTCCGGTCCTGGCCACCGTTGAGGTCCCCATCCGGCCCCAGGACACGCTGGAAACCCTGACCGAGCGCATCCACACCCAGGAGCACCGACTGCTCTGCCAAACGGTCCGGTCCCTCCTCACTGATGTCGGCCGCTGACCCGGCCAGGACGTCGGCTCGGCGGAACAGAAGGAACAACCCCACTCGCGGGCTAGAACGCATCACCACGTGATGGCTGAGCCCGCGAGTGGCGGTGGAACCGGTCGACGGCGCATGCAGGGCGGCTCGGCTGAAACGAGGAAACAGCTCCACTCGCGGGCCAGAACACATCGCCACGTGATGACTGAGCCCGCGAGTGGTGCTACCCCCGCTGCGTGCTGGTCGACCTGGTTGCTGCCGGGGTGCGTAAGCCATCGACGTCGCGCGCAGGGTGGCCGGCTGCTGCCCAGCGTCGAGATTCGCGTTGTGCGGATGGGGCGCGCTGGAGTCGCACCGTTTGGCAACGGGTGGCGGGTGGTGTCGACCGTGGGGCGGACAGGGCCGGTAGGGGACGCCGGGCGGGACGGGAGTGACTGGAGTGTGGTGGCCGGCGGCGCGCCGCTAGCCTGCGACGATGGTCAGCTACGGGTCGGGCTGGGCGCTGATCGTGGTCGATGTGCAGAACGACTTCGCCGATCCCGCCGGCAGCCTGTACGTGGCCGGCGGCGAGCAGGTCGTGCCCCGCGTGAACCAGGAGGTGGCCGCGGCTCGGGCAGCGGGGGCCGAGTTGGTCTTCACCACGGATTGGCATCCGCCGCAGACCCCGCACTTCACCAGCGGCGGCGGACCGTGGCCGGCCCATTGCATCAAGCACACCTGGGGCGCGGCGCTGCACCCGGATCTGGTGGTGGACGGTGACATCCTGCGCAAGGGCACCGGCGGCGAGGACGGGTACTCGGCCTTCGCCGTTCGGGATCCGGTCAGCGGCGTCGATCGGCCCACCGGCCTGGCCGCCCTGCTCCGGGCCCGAAACGTGACCCGGCTGGTGGTGGTGGGCCTGGCCGGTGACGTGTGTGTGGCCGCCACCGCGCTGGACGGTATCGCCGCCGGGTTCGGGGTGACCGTGCTGCGCGACGCCACCGCCTCGGTCAACCTCACCGCCGGGGACGAGGAACGGGCGTTCGCGCAACTGTCCGCCGCCGGCGTGTCGGTGCGCTGAGGGCGGCGGCGGACCCATGCCCGAACTGCCCGATGTGGTGGTCTACGTGGAGGCTCTTGAGCGTCACGTGCTGGGGCAAACGCTGCGACGGATTGACGTGCGGGGCATCTCGCTCCTGCGCAGCTATGACCCGCCGCTGGAGGCGTTCACCGACCAGGCGGTCACCGGGCTGCGTCGGCTGGGCAAGCGGTTGGTGTTCGAGTTCCCCGACCAGCTGTTCCTGGTGCTGCACCTGATGATCGCTGGGCGTTTGCACTGGCGAAAGGCAGACGCCGGGCTGCCGGCCAAGGTGGGCCTGGCGGCGTTTCGTTTCGACCACGGGGCGCTCACCCTCACCGAGGCCGGCACCAAGAAACGGGCCTCGCTGTGGGCGGTGCGGGGTGAGGACGCCATGCTGGCCGAGCACGACCGGGGCGGGCTGGAGCCGCTCACCATGACCGTCGAGCAGTTCCGGGAGCGGCTGTGTCAGACCAACCGCACCCTCAAACGGGCCCTCACCGACCCTGGCGCTTTCTCCGGGATCGGTAACGCCTATTCCGACGAGATCCTGTGGTCGGCGCAGCTCTCACCCACCCGCCGCACTGGGCAGCTGGACCCCGCCGACATCGACCGATTGCACCGGGCGATCCAACAGACGCTCCGCGAGTGGACCGACCGGCTGCGGGCCGAGGCCGGGGACGGCTTCCCGGAAAAGGTCACCGCCTTCCGGGAGGAGATGGCGGTGCACGGCCGTTACGGCAAGCCCTGCCCCCGCTGCGGCCACGCGGTGCAGCACATCGTCTACGCCGAAAACGAGCTCAACTACTGCGCCGCCTGCCAGACCGAGGGCAAGGTGCTGGCTGATCGGTCCTTGTCCCGGTTGCTCAAAGATGAGTGGCCCAAGACCATCGAGGGCTGGGAAGATCTCCGCCGCAGTTAGCCAGTTAGCCGCCAGTTAGCCGGCGATTATCCGGCGTTGCGGACGGCGCGGGCGATCTCGCCCCATTTGCCGGTGGTGGTGGGGTCCTGCTGCATCTGGGGTTGGGCGAAGTACATGATGAGCCGGTCGGCCACGCCCCGGTAGCGATCCACCAGCTTGTCGGCCAGCTCGTCCCAGGTGGCGGTGACGGCGTAGTGGGTCAGCATCTCGTCGGTGATGAGGGCGGACATGCCGGGAATGTCCCCGGCCTTGAGTCGATCGTTGAGTTGGGCCGATACCCCCTCGAAGCCCAGCATCTCGAACTGGAAGGCGTAGTTCCGGGTGGAGCCGTAGAAGGCGATCTGGCTGCGGGCCCGATCCTTCCATGGTGCCCGTTCCTCCTCGCTGTCCCCGACGATGGTGAACACCGGCACCGCCAACTTCACGTCATTGACCGACCGGTTGGCCAGCGCCGCGCCCTCGGCCACCTTGGGCAGCAACACCTCGTTCAGGTACGGCAGCGAATGCAGCGGATGCACGTGGATGCCGTCGGCCACCTCGCCGGCCATGCGGGTCATCCACGGGCCCACGGCGGAGATGTACACGGGGATGTCGGGCCATTCGATGCGACCGGGCAGCCAGGCCGCCGGCAGCAGGGACAGCTTGTAGTACTCACCGGCGAAGTCCAGCTTCTCTTCGCCGTTGAAGGCCCGGAAGCAGGCTTTGACCGCCTGGACGTATTCCCGCAGGCGGGGCCCGGGCGGATCAAACGGGGAGCCGAAGCGCCGCTCGATGTGGGCCTTGACCTGGGTGCCCAGGCCCAGCATGAACTTGCCCCCGGTGGCCTCGGCCAACTCCCAGGCGGTGGAGGCGGTGATCATGGGGCTGCGGGGGAACGCCACCGCGATGCCGGTGGTGAGACTGAGCGAGGGTGCGGCCACGGCGGCCACGGCGGCGGAGAGATACGCCGTGCGGCCGGTCTCGGTGAGGGTGATCCCTCCGAACCCCGCCTGCTCCCACTCAACCGCCAGGCGGGCCATTTCTGCCAGCGGATTGTTCCCGGTCATCAGATCGAAATGCACCGCCAGAAGCTAGCTCCTGCGCCTCAGGTCATTGGCCGGTGGGGGACCAGTGCCAGGGCTCGCTGTCGAGGTTGCGCAGGAAACCGGTGCGGCGGTTGTAGGCGCTCAGCCAGGCGAAGGCCGGATGGTCCCGGGTGCGGATGAGGTCCTCGTCCTCGGTGCCCACATCCACCGCGAAGTCGATGGCCAGGCCTTTTTCATGCATGGAGTTGCCGGGTCGGGCTACTGGCGGGGAGCATTCCCAGGACGGCTTGAGCCAGATGTCGTACTCGGTGGGCCCGCAGTGATCCCGTCGCAGCTCGATCTGGCGTAGGACGTTGCGATACCCGCTGCCGCCCAGGTGAATGCCGTCCTCCTCGGCCGCCGCCATGAGCGCCTCGAACGGTTCGGCGATGGCGCTGGCCACCTCGATGCCGCGGATCCAGGTGGTGTCCACCGGCACCACCACCACAGCCCGGGGGATGACGGGCGCGCTCCCGACGCTGCCCCCGCCGCTGACCCCGGCCCCGCCCCCGGCGCCACCGCTTGAGGGTGGGGTGGTTGGGGTCGGTCCGGTCCCCTCCGATGGGGTGGTGGGATCGGAGGTCGGGGTGGTGGGAACGGTGTCGGTGGAGGCACCGTCACCGCTGGTGGGAGCGTCCGATTCCTCCCCGTCCCCCAGCACCACGATGGCGGTGCCGGTGTGGGCCACGCTGGCGGTCAACTGGGCGGCCAGTGCCAGTTCCCGTCGCTGGACCTCCGCTGACAGTTCGGCGTCGAGGTCTGAGAGCATGGCCGCTTCGCCGAGGGCTCGTTCGATCCGGCCGGCCACCTCTGCGGCGAAGACCTGCTGCTGATCCCGGGCCACCTGCAACGCTCCGAGGCGGGCGGCTTCGGCTTCTGCGGTGCGTTCCGCGGCCTGGCGGGCCTCCCCGGCCCGGATGCGATCAGCCGCCAGCCGGTCACGGGCGGCTTCGGCTTGCACCATGGTGTCCGCCACGTCCTCCACCCGGAACCGCACCAGCGCCAGTCCCCGTGGGGCTTCGCCGGGGCTGGCACGGATGAAGGCCTGCACCGCGTCGTTGGCCGGCGGTCGAAGGTAGAGGTCCACGGCCAGCTTCTCCACCCGGAGTTTGAGTCGCTCCACCTCGGCGGTGGTGGCCTCAACCTGGGCGACGGCCTTGGCCTCGTTGATGCGGGCCTGCTCGGCGGCGGCCATGGCGGCAGCGGCGGCGTGTTGTTGGCTCCTCACGTTGGCCTCAACGGTGGCCAACGCCGATCCCACCTGCTCGCTGTCGGCGCGCAGCACGTCCAGTTGGCTGGCCACGTCCGCTTGTTCCTGGCGCAGCGTCTCCTGGCTCTGGGCCAAGTCCGTGTTGGGCTCGTCGCCGGCCTCGGCCTGGGCCCCGGCGGACGGGAGGGCCGCGGTGACCAGCCACAGCAACGCGATCAGCACCGCGCGCGCCGTGCGTGATCGGTGAGACATGCAGGAGACCTCGGGACGGGCGATTGGGTCCACGGTAACGGTTTCGCAGCAATTTGCGGACAAAAACGCCGTTTAACGGGTCCGAATGTCACTCTCCAGGTGTTCCACATCACTCAGACGGGTGAGGCTGAAGGTTATGCCCTCTCCGGTTGGCAGGGCTTCCACCCGGCTGAGCGATCCGTGGCCCAGCACGAAGCGTTCCCATTCCCAGGGCACCGGTTCCAACCCCAGCAGATGGCCGAACCCCACGGCGTTGGTGCCGGCGTGCGCCACCAGCAGGATGCGAAGACCCGGCTGGCGTTCGGACCACACCGGCAGGTCTTCCCGCACCCGGTCGATGCCCCGCTCAGCCAGGAACAGGCCAATCCCCTGATGGATGCGATTGACGAACTCCCGCACCGACTCGCCGCCGTCGAGCCCTTCCCAACGCAGATGGGCAGCCTTGGCCCGATCCGCCTTGAACGCCTGCTCGGCCCGTTCCACCGGGGTGCCGTGCCAGACCGGATTGCGGATCTCCTGCAGCCACGGGGCCAGCACCTCTTGGCGGTGGGTAGCGGCCAGCAGGGGAGCGGCGGTCTGGCGGGCCCGCTGCAACGGGGACACGAGAATCTCATCGAAGTGCTCCCCGGCCAGGCGCTCCGCCAGTCGGTGGGCCTGGCGAACCCCACGCTCGGTCAGCGGCGGATCGTCCACGTTGAGCCCGCCCCGCACCCATTCCGGCTCGCCGTGGCGCACGAACACGATCTCGGTGGGCGGACCGGCGGCGTTGACCATGGGCCACGGCGCCGGACCCGGGGCAAGGTTTGCCTCACCGGTGGGGCTCTCAGGGGCGGGGGTTGACGGCATGGTCCTCAGCTCAGCAGACCGGCGGCGGGCATCGGTCAACGCCGTCGTTGCACGAACACGCCCCGCGCCGCGGCCAGGTGCATGGCCCGGCTCACGTCGAGCACCCGGGGGCCGTCGCGCTGGACCGTGAGCCATACCCGTTGGCCCTCGCCCAGCAGTCGTTGGCGTTCGCCGTCGAAGGCCAAGATGCCGGGGCCCTGCAGTGAAACCGCCTCGCCGTCCGCCAACCGCCGGACCTCGGCCAGGCCCACCTCGGCGTACCAGCCTGGCGCCATCGGGGCCCGAACCACCTGATCCGCGGTGGCCGGCGAGGCGAAGCGGATCAGCAGCCCGCCCTCGTCCTCGGCGCCCACCGGATGGACCAACCCGCCGATGCTGGACACTCCCACCGATGCCGGTTCGGCTCTGCTCAGCACCGCCAGACGCAACGCGGCGGGGTCGAATAGCGCCCGGGAACCCACGAAACGCTCTTCCACCAGCACCGCATCGATCAACGCCAGGTCCCGGCGGTCCTCGCCCTCCAGTTCCACGTCGATGCGTTTCGCCACCCGGGTCACCTCCTCCGCCGCCACCTGCCCGGTGGCCACCAGACCCGCCGCCTGCCCGGCCACGGTGGCCTCCAGGAACCGGGGGAAGACGTTGTTGGTACCGGTGGACAGCGGGATCACGGTCAGCTTTCCCCAGCCCAGCGCCGCGGCCCGATTGGTGCCGTCCCCGCCCAGCACGATGATCACCGAGCAGCCCAGGTCCTTCATGGCGGCCACGGTGCGCACGGTGTCGGATTCGTCGAAGCGCTCTTCGATGTCCACCGGTTTCACGCTCACCCCCGGTAACGGCAGGGTTTCGGTGGCTCGGGCGCAGATGTGGTGGGGCTCGGGCAGATACCAGAACTGCTCCACCCCCACCGCGGCCGCGCCCAGGACCAGCCGGCGCACGATGCTGTATTTGTCCTGCAACGTTGAGGTGGGGGCGTTGGCCACCAGCCGCCGGATGTCCTTGCCCGACAACGGGTTGGCGATGATCCCGACGCTTCCAACCGCTCCGACAGATCCGACCATACGAGGAGGGTAGATCGCGCCACCGCGGCGAGGGGTTCGACGGGGCGTGGGTGCGGGGTAGGGGGGTGGGGGGTAGGGGGTTTCGGACGTAGGGGCGAATCGATATCGAATCGGTGGATCGCCCGGACGTAGGGGCGAATCGATATCGAATCGGCGGCGCTACGCTGAGTGCCGCCTGAACCATCGAGAGCGGTCGATCATGCTCGAGGGGAACGGCTCGTCGGGCACAGGAGTCCTCATGGGAAAGACCACTGCATCGCTCCGTCGCCGGGCCCGTCGTCGGCGCATCCGGGCCGCGGGGTTGCTGGTGCTCACCATGCTGGTGGCGGTGAGCGCAACCGGCGCCGGAGTCGGGGCGTCGGACCGCGCCGGTGAGGAGCCCGACGCTGCGGGCGCACCCGGTGCTGGACCTGGCGACACCGGCCCGCTCGACGATGGATCCACGCCGACAGACCCGACGGACCCGACCGACCCGACGAACCCGACCCGCCCTGGTAGTGCCACTGACGGCGCCAACCCAACCGGCGCAACCGGCCCCACCGACGGCGGCGAGCTCCCGGTCGGATCGCCCGGCGACGCCTCGGCCAGCCGCCCCGCAGCAGGAGACCCCGACGCTACGGGTGACGAGCTGGCCGGGCCCACGAGCGCCAAGCCCGCGGGCCCGCCGCCGTTGAGCGCCGTGGGAGGTTCGCAGGTGGGATCGGGCGGGTCGGTCATCTTGGATCCGATTGTCGATGCGACCCCGGGGCCGGGCACCCCGGTGGCGGAGGACTATCTGGTGTTGTACGGGCTTGACGCCTCCCCCACCGTGGCCCGGGCGTTGGTGGTTGCCGCAGGAGGGGCGGTCCGGGCGGAGAAGCCGGGCATCGGGCTGGCCTGGGTTCGCAGCAGCGCCGCCGATTTCCCGCTCAAGCTGATGGGCCTGGGCGAGGCTCCGGGCATCATCGCCGGGGTGGCCCGGGACCGGATCATCGGCAGCTCCGCCCCTGACGCCACCGCCTCGCCCCCCTTCCCCACGGCCACCTTGGGAACGCCGCCGGCCCCGGTGGTGATCGCCGGTCCCACCATGCCGGCGGGTATGACCGCGGCCTGGGCCGGGGAGCCGCTGGCCACCACCCAGTGGGCGCTGTCAATGGTGGGCATCCCCACCCAACGTGGCGCGTCGGGTGAACCCGTCCCCCTGCCCCAAGCGGTCCTGGGCCGTTCCGAGGTGCTGGTGGGCATCATCGACACCGGCATCGACGGCACCCACCCTGATCTCTCATCCCGCCTGGACCGCACCCGCAGCCGCAATTTCACCATCGACATCCCCGCCCTCGATGGGGCCTGCGCCGAAGAGCCCGACGCCAGCTGCACCGACGCCGTGGACGTGGACGAGAACGGTCACGGCACCCACGTGGCGGCCATCGCCGGCGCCGCGGTCAACGGGTTCGGCATGGCTGGGGTGGCACCGGGGGCCACGCTGGTCAATCTCCGGGCGGGCCAGGATTCGGGCTACTTCTTCCTGGGCCCCGCCACCTCGGCCCTGCTGTACGCCGCGGACATCGGCGTGGACGTGGTCAACCTCAGCTTTTTCTTGGATCCGTGGCTGTACAACTGCGCCGCCAACCCCGGCGACAACCGGGCCGAACAAGTGGAGCAGGTCACCACCATCGCCGTGATGCAACGAGCGGTGGATTACGCCCGAGACCGGGGGGTGACGGTGGTGGCGGCGTTGGGGAACGAGCATGTTGACCTCGCCAACAAGGTCACCGATGTGACCAGCCCCAACTTCCCGCCCGGGGACAGCCGCACCCGCAACGTGGACAGTGCTTGTCTGGACGTGCCCGCGGAGCTGCAAGGGGTCATCGGGGTCACCTCGGTGGGCCCCACCCTCCGCAAGGCCGATTACGCCAACTACGGGCTGGGCCGCAGCGATTTGGCGGCGCCCGGGGGTTGGCGACGGGACCGCTTCGGCACCGAGGATTACCGGGCGGTGAGCAACGAGATCCTCTCGGCCTGGCCGGCGGCGGTGGCGCAGGCCGAGATCGCCGGTAACGGCAACAAGATGCCCGACAACCTGGTGGAACATTGCGTGGACGAACACTGCGCGTACTACCGCTACCTGCAAGGAACCTCCATGGCCGCCCCCCATGTGACGGGGGTGGCGGCGTTGGTGATCTCCCTTTACGGATCGCCCAGCGCCGGTCAGATCAGCTTGCAACCGTTCATCGTTGAAACCCTGCTGAACGTGTTCGCCGCAGACCTTGCTTGTCCGCCCTCGGGTTCGGTGAGCTACGCCGATGTGGGACGTCCCGCGGAGTATGACGCCATCTGTACCACGGAGGAGAGCGGACGGAACTCGTTCTACGGCGAGGGTTTGGTCAACGCCGCACCGCTCATCGATTCCATACGACTGAGTATGATACCCTAAGGTACGTACCGTCCGGCATGGTTAGCTGGCGATGCGAGGGACCCGCCAACACCAGCGCCACATCTCCTCGGCGGCGGTGAAGTTGACGTCGGCCTCATTGAGCACCGAGTACGGCAGGAACTCACCCACGGCGAAGCGCACGGTGTGGCGCAGCACGCCCCGAAAGGTGCCTTCATCCACATCGAGTTGATGAGGGTTGCACGCCACGCCGCAGCGGGACAGCAACGCCACCGCCGTTTGGGGATCAATGGGTCCACCGGCGGACAGGCCGAACCACGCCTGCAGCGCGGACATGGCCACCGTCCCCATCCCCACCATCTCGCCGTACCCACCGGTATCTCCCCCGCCCAGGCGGCCCAGGCGATGCTCGAACGCTTGGGCGAAGGTGTGCTCGGAGCCGTCCACCATGCGGCGATGACCCACATCGGTGATCAACCCGGCCAACTCCTGCAATAACCCGGCCAGGGTCACCAACCCGTGGGTGCTCACGGCGCGGACCTCCTCGGCGGCGTCGGCCAGGCGCGCCCGCAGCGCTTCGGTGGCGCTCAGTACCCGGGGCGCAGCGGGCAGGCCCTTGTCCCTTGTGTCGGCCAGGCGCCAATCCCAGGAGGCGGACAGTGTGGCCACCACCTCTGCCGCCCCGGCCCGGTTGCGCGCCGGGGGTGCCTGCGCCAGCAACGGCCAGTCCAACACCACCCGGGGTGAGATGTCCCCGAGCCAGGTGACCTGCCGGCGGACCCGGCGCGCGATCTCCGTGGTGAAGGGCGCCAGGCTGGACAGTGCGGTGGGGATCAGCACCACGTCCTTCCCGCACTTCAGCGCCACATACTTTGCGGTATCGAGTGTGAGCCCGCCGCCCACACCCACCACGGTGGTGGCGTCGACCCGGCGTTCCCGTTCCACCAGGGCGTCGAGGGCTTGTTCCTCCAAGCTGGTGGTCACCACCGCGTCGGGCCCGCCGAAACCGGCTCGCTGCGCGAATGCCGACACGTAGCGGGTGGCATCACCCACCTCGGCCAGCACGTCCTTGGCGGCCGCCTGTTCCACGTGGGCCGGCTCCACAGCCACCGCTCGCCTCCCCTGGTCCGGCGCCGAGCAGGCCGGCGCGTGAAGGGCGGAACCTACCGCGTCCGCAGAACCGGTTTCGAAGCCGTGCTCAGGCGTCGCCGGCGCCGCCCTCGGCCCGTTGGCGCAGGACCCGCAGCAACTCGGTGCGCCCCACCGGCGTGGCCCACGGTCCCATCAGTTGATGGCGGCTCAGCTCCCGGCGAGTGGCCTCGTCGGTGGTGATGACCCGGCTTTCCACGCCCACCAGGCAACCGCCGCCCAACTGCGGGGCGATGGGTTGGATCTGCAGGGCCAGTGCCGCTTTGGCGTAGCCGGCTTGGGTGAAGTCACAAAAGGCCCGGCGACCGGTCACCGCCACGGTGGCGGAGGCGCCGGGCCGCCAGAACCGCCCCACCCGGCCCAGCACCAACTCCCGCTCCGGTTCCTCGAACAACAAGAAGTAGCCCTCATCCAGCAGGTCCGCCAACAACGTGAGGGCCGGTGGGACCGGTCTGGGCGCGGTACCGCCCAGCCCGTCTCGGGCCCGATGGCGAGTGCCGCTGGCGGCGGGCAGTTCCATCATCGACACCTGTTCGAAGGCCACCGCCACGTCGCCCGGAGAGGCCGCGATCCAGATGGTGCTGGCCGAACGCCAGTCCCAGCGCTTGACCAGATCGTCCAGAGCGGTGGGCCGCAGCACCTCTCGGACCCTATCGGCGGGCGGGTCGATGTCCTCGCCGTGTGCACCGGGCAGGCCGGCGGTGGACCACGCGCTCGTAGGCTGGCGGCCATGACCGAATCGGCAGCGCTCGCGACCTTTCCCGAGGACTGGAATCGGGCGCTGGCAGTGGTGGCGCACCCCGACGATATGGAGTACGGGGCTGCCGGGGCGGTGGCCCGTTGGACCGCTCAGGGTCGCCAGGTGGCGTACGTGCTGGTTACCGACGGCGAGGCGGGGATCACCACCATGGCCCCGGAACAGGTCGGTCCGTTGCGTCGTCAGGAACAGCGTGACAGTTGTGCCGTGGTGGGTGTGCAGGAGGTGGAGTTCCTGGGTCTGCCCGACGGGTTGCTGCAGGAGGGCCTGGACCTACGGGCCGCTCTGACCGGGGTGCTGCGCCGCCACCGGCCCGAGGTGGTGCTGTCCATCAACTTCCGTGACTCCTGGGGCGGGCCGAGCTGGAACCATGTTGATCATCGGGTGGTGGGTCGCACCCTGCTGGACGCGGTCCGAGACGCCGCCAATCCGTGGGTGTTCACCGACCGGGGCCCCGCCTGGGACGGGATCCGTTTTGTGGCCTTCAGCGGCAGTCCCGAGGCCACCCACGGCGTGGACATCACCGACAGCTTCGACGTCGGGGTGCGCTCGCTGATGGCCCACCAGGCGTATCTGCAGAACCTCGGCGGGGCCATGGCCGATCCCGCGGCCTTCCTGCGCGGGGGAGCCAGCGCCGCCGGTGACCGCCTCGGGGTGGCGCTGGCTGCGTCCTTCGAGATCATCGGCTGAGGCCGGTTGCCCGTGGGCGCGGCAATCACGGTGGTCATCGGCGCGGGGTCCGCCGGGGCGGTGGTGGCCGCTCGCCTGGCTGAAGCCGGCCATCCGGTGCTGCTGCTCGAGGCCGGTCCCGATCATCGGACCGCGGACACCCCGCCTGAGCTGGCCGGCGCCAACTTCCTGGCTGCCTGCAACGACGAGCGGTTCGTCTGGCCCGGCCTGCTGGCCCGCCGCACCGCGACCCAAGCCCCTCGCGGCTACCTGCGGGGCCGGGCGGTGGGGGGCTCCTCGGCCATCAACGCCATGGTGGGGATGTGGGCTCCCCCGCAGGACTACCAGGGCTGGGCGGAGCAGGTCGGCTGGTCAGACGCCGAGGCTGTCCCGGGCTCCGACCCCAGTGCCGACCCCGGTCCCGACCCTGGCATCGAGCGGCTGAAGGCGGTGATCGAGGCCCGCTTCGGGTTGTGGCGGCCGCCCCGGGAAGCCTGGTCCCCCATCGAGGACGCCCTGGCCACAGCAGCCCTCGACGCCGGTCATGGATGGTGTGCGGACTACCACCGGGCCCAGGCCACCGCCTTGGGGATCGGTCCCGCGGCGCTGTGCCTGGGAGACGGTCGCCGGATCTCCGCCAACGACGCCTATTTGGAGCCGCTGCGGGCCAACCCCGCGTTGCGCGTGCGGGCCAACCCCGCGTTGCGCGTGCGGGGGGATGCGGAGGTGGCCCGCATCCTGCTGGACGGTGCCCGGGCGGTGGGGGTGGTGCTGCAGGACGGGACCACCATCCGCGCCGGCCGGGTGGTGGTGTGCGCCGGGGCGTTGCACAGCCCGGCCCTGCTGCTGCACTCGGGCGTTCGACACCCTGCCATCGGCGAGAACCTGGGGGAGCACCCTTCGGCCCCGGTGACGCTGCTGCTGGCCCCGGACGGGCGGATCAGCAGCGGGTCGGTGCCGCTGATCAGCTCGGTGCTGCGCTACAGCTCGGGCTTGCTCGATGAGGCTGCTCACCCGCTGGCGGACGGATTCGCCGACATGCAGATCATGGCCATGGCCGCGGTGGGTGCCAGCGAGGCCGACCGGGCGGTGGCGGTGGTGCAAGCGGCGGTGATGCGGTCGTTTTCCCGGGGTCGGGTGGGGGTGGACGCAGCCGGTGGTCCGGTGGTGGATTTCGATCTGCTGGCGGACGAACGGGACCGGATCCGGCTGCGTGACGGGCTACGCCGGGTGCTGTCCCTGACCCGTCACCCGGCGGTGCGGGCGGTGACGGACGCCGTGCTGCTTGACGATGTGGGCGCGGACGACGGCGCCATTGAGGCCCTGCTGGGTGGCACCTCCGAGGGCGATGTCGCGGCGCTCGATCGATGGTTGGTGGCGCACACCGGGGATTACGTGCACGCCAGCGGGACCTGTCGCATGGGCCGCCCCGAGGATCCCTCGGCCGCGGTGGACGCCCACGCCGGCGCGGTGTACGGCTATCAGGGGCTCCACGTGATTGACGCTTCGGTGTTCCCGTGGGTGCCGAGGGTCAACACCCACCTGAGCACGGTGTTGGTGGCCGAACGGCTGAGCGCAGGGTTGCGGGCCGTAATCGACGCCGGCTGACCCACCGGCCTGCTGATGTACCGGCGGCGACGGTTCAGCTGAACGCCGCTGACGCTTCTTCCAGGGCCAGTTGGGACTCGGTCCAGCGGTCCATCAGCGAGGCGGCTCGGTCCTTGGCCTGGTTGTGCTGGTCCACCAGGGCCTTGACCTTGTCGGTGTCGGCGTAGATCTCGGGGTCCGCCATCTGGCGCTGCAACTCCGCCACCTCGGCCTCGGCCTTCATCAGCTGCCGTTCGATCTTGTCCACCGCCGAGCGCAACTCCTTGGTGGCCCGGTGCCGTTTCTGGCGTTGCTCGGCTTCGCTGCGTTTCACCTCGGGCCGTCTCGGGTCCGGCTGGCCGCGACCGCCCGTACCGTCCGCGGCCGGGGTGACGCCGTGGTTGGGCCCGGTGGCCTTGGAATCGGTCCGTTTGGCGCCGGAGGATTTCGTTCCTCCACCGATGCGCTCACCGCCGCCGCCCTTGCTCGCAGCAGTGCCGCTGCTGCCGCTCCCGCTGCCACCACCCCGGGAGCGGGCGATGCCACCGGCGACTTTGGCCTGGGGGGCGCCGCGACCGAAGCTGGACGCCACCACCGGCGCGGTTGAGGGTGACAGCACCGCCTCGTCCACCCCGTCGTGGCGCACCGCCCGCCCGTTGCGCACCGCCACCAGCACCTGGGCCACCTCGCGGATCAGGTACCGGTCGTGGCTGACCAGGATCACCGTGCCGGGATAGGCCCGTAAGGCGTCTTCCAGCACGTCACAGCTCTGCAGGTCCAGATGGTTGGTGGGTTCGTCCAACACCAGCAGGTTGACCGGGTTGACCATGATCTTGGCCAGTGCCAGCCGGGTCCGCTCCCCGCCGGAAAGATCCCCCACCCGGCGGTCCGCCAGATCCCCGGGGAAGCCGAAGCTGCCCAGCACGGTGCGCAGGTTGCGGCCCTTGGGACGGTCACCCACCGCCCGCTGGAACTCCATGGCCACCGTGAGCCCATCATCAAGGATCTGGGCCTGTTCCTGGGCGAAATGGGCCACGTCCACGTTGGCGCCCATGACGCAGCTGCCTGACTGCGGTGCCAGCTGGCCCAACAGCAGCTTGATCAGGGTGGTCTTGCCGGCGCCGTTGGGCCCCACCAGGGCCAGCTTCTCACCACGCTCGATGATGAGGTTCACACCCTCGATCACCGGCTCACCGTCATAGCCCACGGTCACATCGTGCAGTTCGGCCACCACCCGGGAGCTGCGCTGGGGTTCGGGGAAGCCGAATTTGGCCGCCAGCTCCTTGGTGGTGGGGACCTCGATGCGCTCCAGCCGGTCCAAGGTTTTCAGCCGGCTTTGCACCTGGCGGGCCTTGGTGGCCTTGTACCGGAAGCGGTCCACGAAGCGCTCGACCTGGGCGATCTGGCGTTGCTGGGAGGCGGCGGTGGCCCGCAGCTGGGCCAGACGATCTTCTCGCTGCACCACGAACTCAGCGAAACCGCCCACGTACTCGGTGGCGGTCCCGTCGGCCAGCTCCACCACCCGTTCGGCCACGGCGTCGATGAAGTCCCGATCGTGGGAGACGAACAGCACCGCCCCCGGATAGGCCGCCAGGGTGGCCTCCAACCAGGCCACGGAGTCCGTGTCGAGGTGGTTGGTGGGCTCGTCCAACACCAACACGTCCGGCTTGTCCAGCATCAAGCGGCCCAGCGCGGCGCGCATCTGCCACCCACCGGACAGCTCCCGCAGGGGCCGGTGCACGCTGGCATTGCTGAACGCCAGACCGGACAGGATGCGCTGCGCCTCGGCCTCCAGGGCGTACCCGCCGAGCTGCTCGAAACGGCTCTGGGCCTCCCCGTAATCCCGCAGCGCCCGATCATGTTCCGCGCCGGTGGTATCGGCCAGCTTCTGCTGCAACTCCTCCAGCGCCAACTCCAGCTCGTGGACCGGACCGGCGCCGGCCAGCACCGAGGCCAGCACTGTCTCACGAGGATCGGCGGTGCCGACCGCTTCCTGGGGCAGGTAACCGACCCGGACGTCTTTGCTGCGATGGATCTCACCGTCGTCGGGTTCCTGCAGGCCCAAGACGATCTCCAGCAGGGTGGTTTTGCCCTTGCCGTTGCCTCCGATGAGGGCGATGCGCCGGCCCGGCAGCAACCGGAACGTGACGTCACGGAACAGCCGCTTGGCCCCATGTGCCTTGGACAGCCCCGAAACCGTGATCACGAGGACCCCAGGCTACCCACCCGGAACTAGCGGCCCTCGGGGATCCAGCTGGCGTTTCGGCGCTCACGGAACGCGGCGATGCCCTCGACGCCCTCTTCGGAGGCGAACAGCGAGGCCGAGAACGGTCCGGTCCATTCGAACGCCTCCCGTCGGGAACCGAAACCCGGCACCTTGCGCACCAGCAACTTGGATGCCGCCAGAGCGTTGGGCCCGCCGCGCAGCACCTTGCCCAGCACCTCGTCCACCTTGGCGTCGAGCTGGTCGGGGGCCGCGGCGTGGTTGATGAGGCCCACCTCGGCGGCTCGGGCGGCGGTGATGCGCTCACCGGACAGGAACAGCTCCATGGCGTCGGCGGGGCGCAGCTTGGGTAGGCACACTACGGAGATCACCGCCGGGGCCACCCCGATGCGGACCTCGGTGAAACCCAGCTGCGCCTCGGCGTTCATGACGGAGATGTCACAGCTGGCGGCCAGGCCCACCCCGCCGGCCAGCGCGTGCCCGTCGATGCGGCCGATGATCGGTTTGGGGCTGTCCAGGATCAGATCGAAGATGTCCAGGAAGGATCGGTTGGCGGGATCGGGCGGTCCCGGGGCCTTGAGGTCGGCGCCGGCGCAGAACGTGTTGCCCACGTTGGTGATGACGATGGCCCGCACCGTCGGGTCGGCCAGCGCCGTGTCCAGATGGTCCCCGAAGCTGTTGACGAGCTCCACCGAGAGCGCGTTGCGGTTGTCGGGCCGATTGAGGGTGATGGTGGCCACCCCGCTGGCGATGTGGAGCAGCGTGGCGGTGCCAGCAGTGGGCGAGGTCATGGCCCCGCAGGGTAGCGGCGGCGCCCGAGGTCCTGTTGCGGCCGAGATCTCGCCTTGGTCCAAGCCGCAGCGCGCCCCGGTGCCGGCGGACGAACAGCAACGTTCAGCGCTTTTCATCCTTGCCTGGGACGGATGGATCCACAGCTCAGGAATCGAGTCACTACGCTGCGCGGTTAACCACGTCGGTTCGTTCGATCGGAGCCCACTGCCATGAAGGTCGTGAAAGAGTTCAAGGAGTTCATCTCCGGCGGCAACATCATCGAGTTGGCGGTGGCGTTCATCATGGGCGGCCTCATCGCCGGGCTGGTCAAGTCACTGGTGGACAACATCATCATGCCGGTGGTCGGGATCGTGTTCGGAAAGCCCAACTTCGATGAGGTCATGGTCTTGACCATCAACGACAGCCAGATCCGCATCGGCGCGTTCCTCACCGTGGCAGTGGCGGTGGTGCTCACGGGGCTCGGCGTGTTCTTCATGGTGGTGAAGCCCTACAACCACTTCCGCAAGCAGCCCGCTCCGGTCGAGGCGCCGCCCAGCACCGAGCAGCTGCTGACGGAGATCCGGGACCTTTTGGCCCGCCGCTAAACCCTTGTCGCCGGGGTTTCTTGGGGTGGGGAAGGTGGGAGACTGCGGCCATGGGAAGTCTCGAGGGCAAGGTTGCGTTCATCTCCGGGGCGGCGCGGGGCCAGGGCCGCGCCCACGCCGTACGCATGGCACAGGAAGGCGCGGACATCATCGGCTTCGACGTGTGTCAACAGCTCGATACCGTCGCCTACAAGATGTCCAGCGAGGAGGACCTGGCGGAAACGGCCCGGCTGGTCTCCGCGACCGGTCGGCGCATGGTTGCCGAGGTTGCCGATGTGCGGGACCAGGCGGCGGTGCACAAGGCCCTCGATGCCGGGCTGGCGGAACTGGGACGGGTTGACATTGTGGTGGCCAACGCCGGGATCTTCGCCGCCGTGGGAGAGGAGGGCCGGCGTCCCCAAGCGTGGCAGGACTCCATCGACGTGTTGCTCACCGGCGTCTACCACACCTGTGAAGCGGCCATCCCCACCATGATCGAACAGGGCCATGGCGGCACCATCATCATCACCAGCTCCACCGCCGGGCTGGCCGGGGCGTACACCGATCGCTCCATCACCTCGCCGGGGCTGGTGGCCTACGTGGCCGCCAAACACGGGGTGGTGGGCCTCATGCGGCTCTACGCCACCTCACTGGCCCGCCACCACATCCGGGCCAACACCATCCACCCCACCGGCGTGGACACCCCCATGGTTCACAACGAGGAGTTCGGGCAGTTCTACCGCGACAACCGCGAGGCGTTCGGGCCGCTCACCAATCGCCTCCCCATCCCGTGGGTGCAGCCCGAGGACATCGCCAATGCCGCGGTGTTCCTGGCTTCGGACGCCGCCCGGTACATCACCGGCGTGACCCTGCCCGTGGACGCCGGCATCACGGCCCGCTGACGTTCAGCCAGGGAAGCGCAGGGGACGCCGATCTCGCGCCGGGTGCCACGCGGTGAGCAGGACGCGCCGTGGTTCCGCGGCGCGTATCGTCAGGGGTTACGGCCCCAAGGAGCCGGCGCACCTCGAACTCCCCGCTGGAACAACGGCACCATCACCGAGGACGAACAGGCCCAGATCAAGGCCACCGCCGAGGAGATTTATCAATCCTGCATGACCTCCTTCGGTGGGTTCGTGCACCGGGCTTCCCGCAAACGCACCTTTGATGACTCTAAAGAGGAGCGTCGGGCGCTGTATGAGCAGATGTATCACCAAAAAGGTTTCGCCAAGGCCATCAGCAATTATTGGGACATGATGACCAACCCGGACGCCAACACCGAGTTCTCCGAGTTCATCGCCGAGGCTCGAGGATCACCACCGCCGTTTGCTGTGAGCGACGGGCAGCAAAGGCGTCCAGCTCACTGTGGATCGATCGCCACCGTGACCACAGCCGCTCCCGTTCCTCGCCTCCGGCGGCGCGGCCGGTAACCAGGCGCGGTCCTTGCACCAGGTCCACCCGGGCCTCGGGGTGGGCTTGGAGATTTAGCCACCAGGCCGGCTCGCCCTCACCCCAACCGTTCATCGCCATGGTGACCAGGTTCGGGCCATCCTCGAAGTACCCGACCATCACGCTGCGTTCCGCGCCGGTCCTGCGCCCAATGGTGGTGAGCCGCAACGCACCCCAACCCTTGCGTCCCGGCCGCCACAGACCGAACCGGCCACGGGTCCATCGGTAGACCCTTCGATGGGTGAACCAAAACAACCGGATGAACCAGCGAGGCGGAAGTCGCGTTCCCGACCGCGCTGGAGCGTTCTTCGTTTTCATGCCGTGCTCCTTCCAACACCGCCATCATGGGCGCGTCGATCAGGAGCAAATAGGGCCGTCAGACCCGAATACCGGACCGTATCGGTGCCGCTTGTCGCCCGTTGGGGTTGTCGATCACGGCGCGCCGAATGCGTCAGCCATGCACCCCGCCGTCCACGGTGAACTCCTGGCCCGTGCAGTAACTCGACGCGTCACTGGCCAGGAACAGCACCATCTGGGCGATGTCATCCGCTTCGCCCAACCTACCGATAGGTATGTTGCGTTCGGCCTTGGCCCGTTTGTCGGGGTTGGTCATGGCCGGCGCGTTGGCCACCATGTCGGTCTGGATGAACCCCGGATGCACCGAGTTGACCCGGATGCCGTCCTTGCCCAACTCCTTGGCCGCCACCTTGGTCATGCCCCGCATCGCCCACTTCGTCGCCGAATAGGCCGTGGAACCGAAGATGCCCTCCAGGCCGGCCACCGAGGAGATGTTGACGATCGAACCACCGTTCCCGGCGGCGATCATGGCCCGCGCCGCAGCCCGCATGCCCAGGAACACGCCGGTCTGGTTCACGGCCATGATCCGGTTCCATCCCTCCAGGGACTGGTTCACGAGTTTGCCGTTGAGCAGGATGCCGGCGTTGTTGACCAAGACATCGAGCCGGCCGTGACGGGCCACGATGTCCGCCACCACGCGGTCCCATCCCTCCTCCGAGGTCACATCGAGGTGCACGTATTCGGCCCGATCGATGCCCCCCGCAGTGGCCTCACCGGCCTCGTCCAACACGTCGGCCAAGATCACCGTGGCGCCTTCATTGGCAAACAGCACCCCCTCCGCCGCTCCTTGGCCCCGAGCCCCGCCGGAGATCAACGCCACCTTGCCATCCAATGCTGCCGTGCCACCTGTCATGGCCGCGGAGACTACCCAAGGCGCCTCGCTCGCCGCCGTCTGGACCGATGAGGGGAGCATCACCCCCGGACCGCGGCCATCGTTCGATACCAGTACGATGCGCGCCGGCCGGGTCCGTTGCCCGGGTCCATCTCAGGGGGAACCTATGGTCGACATCAGCGGTCGCTGCACGGACGGATTCGGGGCCGTCAAGGACGCCTTCGCCTCGAACTTCGAACGCAACGGTGACATCGGCGCCTCGTGCGCGGTGACGCTGCACGGCGAGATGGTGGTGGATCTGTGGGGCGGCACCTTGGACCGCGCCGGCACCCAACCGTGGCTGGAGGACACCATCATCAACGTGTTTTCCACCACCAAGACCATGAGCTGCCTGTCGCTGTTGGTGTTGGCCAGCCGGGGTCTGGTGGATGTGGACGCCCCGGTGAGCCGCTACTGGCCCGAGTTCGAACAAGCTGGTAAGTCCAACGTGCTGGTGCGGCATTTCCTGTCCCATACCGCGGGATTGCCGGGCTGGGATCAGCGCTTGGACGTGACCGATCTGTACGACTGGGACAAGGTCACCAACCTGCTGGCCGAACAGGCCACGTGGTGGGAACCGGGCACCAAGTCCGGGTACCACGGCATCACCCAGGGCAACCTGGTGGGCGAGGTGGTGCGCCGGGTTGATGGTCGCTCGGTGGGGCAGTTCTTCGCTGAGGAGATCGCCGGGCCGTTCGGCGCGGACTTCCACATCGGCACCGGCCCCGAGCACGACGCCCGGATCGCCCCGGTGGTACCGGCCCCGCCGCTGGTGTACGGCGCCGGCCCCGACGGCAGCGGCCCCAACAAAGACTCCATTCCCTTCCGCGC
This sequence comes from Acidimicrobiales bacterium, assembly GCA_046155365.1. Lineage (GTDB taxonomy): Bacteria > Actinomycetota > Acidimicrobiia > Acidimicrobiales > CAIXPF01 > CAIXPF01. The sequence goes on from JBJXFH010000025.1 coordinate 61,668, forward strand.
CGCCAACCCCCGCCTGGCCGCCGAGGACTCCTGGACCGAACCCTGGCGACGGGCCGAGATCCCCGCCGCCGGTGGCCACGGCAACGCCCGCGGTGTGGCCCTGGCCCAGTGCGCGGTGTCCGCCGCCGGCTCGGCCCGCGGCGTGGACCTGCTCACCCCGGCCACCGTGGAGCGGATTTTCGACGTGCAGGCCGCCGGGCGGGACCTGGTGCTGGGCATCGGGGTCACATTCGGCGTGGGCTACGGGCTCAACTCGCCGCGGGCCCCCATCAGCCCCAACCCCCGGGTCTGCTACTGGGGTGGGTGGGGCGGCTCGCTGGTGGTCAACGACGTGGACGCCGGGCTCACCATGGCCTACGTCATGAACCGCATGGGCGAGGGCACCGTGGGCGACGACCGGGCCCACACCATCCTTCGGGCCTGCTACGAATCGCTGGGCTGAAAGAAACCACGATCACGGCTCGTCACGGCTCGTCACGGCTCGTGGCTGGGACGGCACCCGAGGCGGTTTGCCGCTCACGCCACGGAGACTTTGGCGGATTTTGACCACGTCGCCCCCCCCGTCTGAAACCGACGACGCTGTGATCAGCACCGTTGCGTAACGAAATGGATCGGAGCGATCGGCCGGACGCGGAGACGCGGCCCCGTGATTAGGTAGGGCCGCGTCTTCGGTAGCGGGTAGCGGGGGCGCTCAGCGCCGGGGGGCGGGGCGCACCAGTTGGCCGGGGCGTTGCTCCAGGGAGCCGGGCACGGTCTCACCGTCGCGGCGGATGGCCTGGCCGTTGACCAGCACATGGCGCATACCGAGCGGTGCGTCCGCGGTGAGCCGCTCGGAGCCGGCGGGGAAGTCACGGACCCGGCGCACCGGCCCGGGGGCCACGGTCTTGGGGTCGAACACCGTGACATCGGCCCAATGCCCGGCCTTGAGATAGCCACGGCCCTCGAAGCTGAACAGGTCCGCCTGCTGGCCGCTGAGCTTGCGGATGGCGGTTTCCATGGACAGCGTGCCCCGGTCCCGCACCCAGTTGCCCAGCAGGTCCGTGGGCAGCGGCGCGTCACACAGCTGACCCACATGGGCCCCGGCGTCGGACAGACCCAGCGTGGTGCGGGGGTCGTTCAGCAGCGTGGTGACACCCTCCACGTCGTCGTTGGCCAACACCATCCGGATGCGCAACATCAGGTCGGGCTCGGCGATGGTGAGATCCATCAGCGCATCGAACCCATCCACGCCCATCTCGGCGCCGATGGCGTTGATGCCCTTGCCGACCAGCTCGGGATGAGTTGCCGATTCCATGATGTCCATGGTTGACCAGCGGGGCCGGATGGTGCGCTTGTCGTTCCAGGCGTCCCGGGCCCGCTGCCGCCAGGCGGGATCGGCGTAGGCGGCGCGGCGGGCTTCGAGGCCCTTGCCGATGAGCTCACCGAACACCGGGTTGGTGTTCAGCGTGAACGGCTCCACCATGGTCATGGAGAACACCAACGGCCGGCAGCTGACCTGCAGCCACACCTCGGCGCCGTCTTCCCAGCCCTGACGGTTGATCTCCAGCGCCTTGAGATGGCCGCCGTTGGGCGCGGTCAGCACTGCGGTGTAGGTAAAGGGGATGCCGATCTGCTTTTGCAACACATAGTTGTCACGCAAGGACAGATTGTCACCGCCGTTGACGCCGATGAGACCCCGACCGGTATCGGCCACCGCCTTGAACAACACTTCCAACTCGTTGCGATCAGCCCAGCGGCTGGGGATCTTGGCGCCGTCCGCGCCGATGTGGGTGGCGGCGAAGCTGGTGGCGAAGCCCACCGCGCCGGCGTCCATACCGTTGCGGATGATGGCGGCCATCTTCTCCAGTTCATCGGGGCGGGCCGGCCGACCGGTGGCCTCATCGCCCATGGCGTACAGCCGCACCGCGGTGTGTCCGATGTACGCCCCGAAGTTCAGCATGGGACCCCGGCGCTGTACCGACTGGAGATATTCGGGGAAGGTTTCGAAATCCCACGGCACACCCTCAAGCAGGGTGGCGGGGTTCATATCCTCCACCTTTTCCATGGTGTTGGCGATCAACTCCACGTCAGTGCCGCGAATGGGGGCGATGGAGAAACCGCAGTTGCCAGCCACCACCGTGGTGACCCCGTGATAGCAGGAGGGGGTCAGCGCCGGATCCCAGAACACCTGCGCGTCGTAGTGAGTGTGGATGTCTATGAAGCCGGGGGCCACCACGCAACCGTCGGCATCGAGGGTCTTGTCACCCCTCAGGTTCTGGCCGATCTCGATGATCTTGCCGCCGGCGATGGCCACATCGGCCCGTTGACCAGGGGCGCCGGTGCCATCAACCACCGTCCCACCCCGGATGACCAGCGTGTCCGTACTTTGCGTGGTGCTCATCTGTGGATCCTCATTCCAGTACTCATGGCGGCAGTCCCGGCTCGTCCGGGGTGCCGTCGCGGGCGCACGTGTTGACAGCGTACGCCACCGTGCCAACCCAAGCTGACCGAAGCGTCAAGTCGGAGATACTGCGAGCGGCGGGTGAGTGTCAGGTGAGCGTGCGGGGGGTGGTGATGGGATCGGCGTGACGGTGCAGCAACCGCCAGCCGCTGTCCTCCTGGCGGTACACGCTGGTTACCCGCAGGCTCAGGTCGCTGGGCTGGGTTGCGCCTTCCAGCTTGGCCCGCACGTGCTCGGTCTCCACCACCACCGCCAGGCCGTCCGCCTGATGACGGGAGATGAGCTCAAACGGCAGCAGCACCCCGTCCTGGTAGCGGGTGGCCGCCCGCGCCGTGGTCTGCAGCACCGCCTCCCGTCCCTTCACGAAGGGGCCAAAGGGGTTACCGAGGCTCACATCATCGGATTCAGAAAACAGGGCATGAATGGCGGAAGGGTTGCCATTGATGACACCGAGCACCGCTTGGCGGCTGGCTTCGATGGCGGTGTCGAGATCAGTCAGGTCGTTGGCCATGATTTCGCTCCCTTGAAGTGGACGAGACGTTACCGGCACAACGTCAACTGGAAAAACGCCGTGGCCGCGAACAGCCGGGTTGGGACGTCCGGTACCGTGACCAACGTGACCTCCCTCACCCGGCGCACCAAAGCCATCATCCTGGCGATCGGTGTGCTCGCGAACGTGGTGATGCTGGGCGATGCTGAGCCTGCGGTGGCGTGTTCCCGCGCGTTCATGTTCGACGAAGAGGGCATCGGCGGGGCCACCATCCTGGCTCGATTGGAAGAGATCTCCAGACGTACTGAACGGTATGAAATTCCTGCGTCCGAGGGTTCGCCGGTGTACACCCAGGAACTGGTTATTGCCACGGTGCAGGTTCGAGAGACCTACCGTGGCACCCTGCCGGCGCAATTTGACATCTACGCCGGTGTACCGAGCTCCAGTTGCGAGATCGAGAAGCGCTTCGTAGCGGACGAGGTGGTGTCGCTGTATGTGCCCGAGGCCGGCCCGTTCGCCAACACCGGCGTGTACAACGCGCACTACGGGCGGATCACCGTTGACGAGTTCATCGCAGCCACCACACCCGGACCCATCGACAGCAAAGGACCCGCCACCACCTTGGTGTTCGGCCGGCGCGGCGGGGCGTCCGTGATGGCCCTCGACAACGATGGGTTGGCGGTGGCCTACGGCGAGGGGCCCGGCCCGGTGCACGCCCTGTCCGTCTGTCCGGGGGGCGAACACAGCGTCGAAATCGTTACGGACCCCCCTTTCTCCGTCCTTACCCACCTGGTGCTGCGCCGGCTCAGCGATCTGGCCGTCCTGCGCCAGGAACCGTTGCCCCGGGACGAGACCGGGGGACCCATCTTCGGTGCTTGGTTCTCCACGTTGAGCTGCCTCGATCCGGCCGGCGAAACGGTGGTGCTCACCGGGAAGACCCTGCCGTTCGATCATGTCGACAGTTCCAGCGCGGAGCCGATTGCCATGATTCGTCGCGACGGGCAGCTGTCGAGCTTTCCGACGCTGTCGATGGCGGCCACCATGCCCGGCCGAACCGGCCAGGTGATCGGCATCAGCGCCGACAACCAGCTCATGGTGCTCGACGCAACCGGGACCGTCCAGCGCCAGCGCGCCATCGGCCACCCGGTGGAGGCGTTGGCGGTTTCCCGTGACGGCCAGCAGGTGGCGTTGGCCGTGCCCTCGGCGACCCAACCCCCTGAGCACCTCGTGTACCAACTGCGGCGCAGTGTCGACGCGGTGCTCGTCGGACCGGTGGAGGGACCCTGGCAACGGGTGGCGGTGACCGACGGGGAGTTCATCTCGCTCAGCGCCCACCTCGATACCGGCTTCCTCGTCACCACTGGGCGAACCACGCAGCTCATCGGCTCAGACGGCTCGATCTCGCTGCGCTGGCAGTGGGCGGGGTCCGAGGAGGATCGGCTGCTGGGCGCGCACCTCACCCCCGGCGGAACGGCTCTGGCCGCCGCGTTCACCCGTCGCGGACCGGCGCTGTTGGCCCCGGATGCACCCCGGACCGAACGCTACGGGTTCGAGGCGCAAGGCTTCGCGGCCATCGGACCAGCGCTCACCGCCGCTACTCCCCCGCCGTTCCCCGACGACGGCCCCGAGGCCATCGCCGACCCCGCCAGCGTTGCCTCCCCGCCCGCCGCATCCGACCCAGGGTCATCATCGGCCGAGGGGGCCTGGGGTCGGCTCATCCCGGGAACCGGCGGCGGGAGGCTCCCGTTCCTGACATTGGTGGCGGCGGCGGCGTTGGTTGCCTCCGGCATCAGGGTGGTCCGCCGGCGGGCCCGGCGCGTCGTGTCGGCCAACTCAGCCGGCTGAGGCGCCTGCACCAGATCTTCACCACTTGGCGGGGACTTCTGGACACGGGTCCCTTTACCCTGCGGTGGCATGAACGCCACGACACCTATCGCCGATGAGCGGACGCAAGCGCAGGTGGGGCGGCGCATCGTGGTCATCGAGGACGACCCCACCATCGCCACCGCGGTGGCCGACCGGCTGCGGGTGGAGGGCTTCGAGGTCGAGGTGGCCGGGGACGGGTTGAGCGGGGTGGCGCTGTGTGAGGCCACCCAACCGGAGTTGGTGGTGCTGGATCTGATGCTGCCGGGCCTCGACGGTCTGGAGGTCTGCCGTCGAATCCAACGCCACGGCCATGTGCCGGTGGTGATGCTGACCGCCCGGGACGATGAGACCGATCTGCTGGTGGGTCTGTCCGTGGGCGCCGATGACTATCTGACCAAGCCCTTCAGCCCCCGCGAGCTGGTGGCGCGCATCCGGGCGGTGCTGCGCCGGGCCGATGCCACCCGGTTGGCGGCAGGGCCGGAGGAGGCCACCGAAGCGGTGCCGGCCCGTCTGGTGGTGGGTGGGCTCGAGATCGATCCCGGGCGGCGTCGGGTCTGGTCGGAAGGTTTCGAGGTGACGCTCACGCCCACCGAGTTCGATCTGCTGGTGGCGTTGGCCAGCCCGGCCGGCCTGGTGAAGTCCCGGGAGCGGCTGCTGGCGGAGGTGTGGGGTTACCGGGACGGATCGGGCGCCCGGACGGTGGACAGCCACATCCGCTCGCTGCGCCGCAAGCTGGGCGACGCTGTCATCCGCACCGTGTTCGGCGTCGGGTACGCCCTGGAGGAAGCCCCGTGAGCTGGGCCCGCCCACTGGCTGGGGTGCGCTCGATCAAGCTCAAACTGTCCATCGTCATCGTGGTGGCGGTGGCCGGCTCTACCGCCACCAGCCTGATCGGCTACCGGCTGGGATGGCCATTGTGGATCCGGCCGCTGGTGGCGGGGGCGTTCGGCCTGGTCCTGGCCCAGCTGCTGGGTCGGGGCATGACCCGGCCGCTGCGAGAACTGGCTCGGGCGGCGGGGTCGATGGCCTCCGGCGACTACAGCGTGCGGGTGACCACGTCCTCGGCGGATGAGGTGGGCCGCTTGGCCGGCGCGTTCAACGCCATGGCGGCCGAACTGGCCCAGCTTGACCGACAGCGCAGGGACCTCATCGCCAACGTCTCCCACGAGCTGCGCACCCCTTTGGGAGGTCTGACCGCCACGCTGGAGAACCTGCTCGATGGGGTCAGCGCCCCTGATCCCCACGTCCTGGCCACCATGGCGGCGCAAACCCAACGGCTGGGTCGGCTGGTCAACGACCTCCTGGACCTATCCCGGCTGGAATCGGGCTGCCTGCAGTTGCGCATCGAGCGGGTGCAGGTGGCCGATGTTTTCGATTCGGTGTTGAGCGAGGCCCGCCTGCACCATCCCGACCTTGCCGACCCGTCCCACCTGGCCGTGACCGCCACCGTGGACCCGGCGGAGTTGAGCTGCGAGGCCGATCCAGAACGGCTGCACCAGGTGCTGGCCAACCTGGTGGACAACGCGGTGCGCCATGGTGGCCATCGCGGCCAGTCGGTGACGGTGGTGCTGAGCGGGCAGGCGCTGGCGGACGGTTCGGTGATGCTGGCGGTCACCGACAATGGGCCCGGAGTGGAGCCCGCCGATCAGCAGCGGGTGTTCGAACGGTTCTACCGGGCCGACCGGGCCCGCACCGGCGACGGCGGCGGCGGGGCCGGGCTGGGGCTGGCCATCGCCCGCTGGGTGGTGGAGTTGCACGGCGGACGCATTGCCGTGGAGGACGCCCCCGGCGGCGGAGCCCGGGTCACGGTGGTGCTGCCGGCAACCCCTCGACACGTGCGGCGCCCGTTCACCGCTCGCCGGCTCCCAAACGCTGCCGAGCCGGCTGGGGAGCCTGCGGAGGCCGTGTCATCGGGCCCGCCTACCGGCCGCCGCCCGGTGCGCGGACTGGCATGACTACCGACCCGTCCGGGAGCGCCGACGAGGGCCCGGTCGTCGCGGGCGTCGCCGATGTAAAGGGCCTCGGAGCGGTCGGGGTCGCCGAGGGTTCTCGCCAGGGATCGGTCGGCGTTGCGTCGCGGCCGCCGCCAACCTCCCCGCCGTCCTCCCCGCCGACCTTGCCGCCGGGTTGGTCGCCTCCCCGGCCTCCTCGTCTATGGCCGCCCCTTCCGCCGTCTCCGAGGGGCCGACTGGCGGGTCTGGTAGCCCTCTCGGCGGTGCTGTTCGACCTCTGGGTGCGCGCCGGCTGGGGGATCGGCGCCAGCTTGTGGGCGGCAGCGCTGATCCTGGTGGTGGGCGAGGTGGTCACTAGCCGGGCTCGGGCAACCACACTTCGCGGTATGGGCGAATCGACGTCGATTCCCCGCAAGGTCCGCCTGCCCTCCCTCAGGGAGGTTCTCGTACCACTATGTGCGGCAGCCGGGGTGGCTGGACTGTTCAGCCTCCGGGCCAGCCTGTGGCTCGTGCCGCTCAACCTGCTGGCGGTGCTGGGGTTGGCCGGTGTTGCGGTGATCGCCAGCCATGGTGAGGACCCGTGGCAGCTGGACGGCGAGGGCGCAGTCCGCTGGGTCGGTCGTGCGGTGGAGGCAATGGTGGCCGCCACCTTCCGCAGCGCCCAACTGGGCCGGCAAACGATACCCAGCGGCGGGGCTTCGGCTTTGCGACGAACCCTGCGCACGGCGGCGGTAGTCGCACCGGTATTGGTGGTGGTGGGTGCCCTGCTGGTTTCGGCCGATGCGCTGGTGGCGTCCTACCTCAGCACCGACATCGAGGGGGTCACGGTGGCAAGCCACGTCGGGCTCATCGTGGTGGGCATCTGGATCGCCGTCGCCGCCGCCCTGCCCACCAAGTCCTCTTCTGACAAGGCCGGCTTGAGCGGCACAGCCCCGGTTGGGTGCCGGTTGTTCACCCCGTCAACGGCCGCTGCCCTGTTCCGCGGTCTGGTTGTCTTGTTCGGCGGCTTCGTGATCACCAACCTGTTCGCGGCGGCCGGCGGCGATACCTACATCCAACAACGCACCGGGCTCACCTACGCGCAATACGCCCGGCAGGGTTTCTTTCAGTTGCTGGTGGTTGCGGCCATCACCCTGACCCTTTTGGTGACCTTCCGCCGGCGGGTCAGGGTCACGCTGGGCCTGCGGATCCTGGTGGGGGCGGTGGTGCTACTGATCGGTGCGGTGGTCGCCATAGCGCTGGTTCGCCTGCACCTGTACGAGCGGGCCTATGGGGCGACCATGCTCCGGTTGTATTCCACCTGGTTCGCCTGGTGGCTGGCGGCGCTGTTCCTGCCCGTCGGTCTGGCCTGGATGGGGTTGTTGCCCGGTCGGGCCTGGGTGGGCAGGGCCAGCGCCGCGCTCACCCTGGGCTGGTTGGTCGGCGTCAATGTGATCAACCCTGAAGCGATGGTCGCTCGTCGAAACCTCGACCATGCCGAGCGGACCGGCATCTTGGATCTGGCCTATCTGTCACAGTTGGGGCCAGACGCCACCCCGGCGCTGCTGGCCGGTCTCGATCGCCTGCGTTCGGGCCCCGCCTCCTCTTCCCTGCGCGCCAGGTTGTGTGAGGGCACGACCGCCGATTCGGGTGACCCCAGTGACAGCACCGCCAATTTCCCAGCCGAGGACTCCGAAAGCCCCAATGGTCGCGCCGAAGGTGGGCGGACGGGCAACGGAAACGGACAGGGGTGGCTCGGCTGGAGCTGGTCCCGCCACCAGGCATCCGTCGCCCGGTCGATTCACTGCTGATCAGGCACGCGCTCGACGGTGCAGGCCCGAGGCACCACCACTCGCGGGCTCAAACCTAACGTGGCGATAGGTTTGCGCCCGCGAGTGATATCGGTGCGTGAGGAAAGTGTCCCCGGCGACCTAGACGTCGGGCGTGACCTGCACAGCCAGCCCGGACAGACCCGATACCTCGACGGGATGGCTCGGCAGTAGACGCTCGGACGGCCATGTCGGCTTCGGCGCGCCGGTTCCGCCGACAGACCCGTCAACCGACCGATGTGGGGCCGCCCCGCTATTTCACGCGACCCGCTTCGACCCACCCCGGATCGTGGTGCCGACCGCGGGTCAGACGCCATCTGGGTCAGGCGGACCCCAAGGAACGGAATTCTCGGCCAAGAGGTGGGGGTGGGTGGTGCTCCAGGTGGGCGTGGCGCTGGTGGCGGTGCTGGCCCTGGGGGCGTGGCGACGAGCGGGGCGCCGTCGGTCCCGGCAGGAGCGGGCGTAACGCTCAGACCGGCGGGGCCGACGATCGGACGATCCGCTGCGTGAACCGCCACCGCCCATCGATGCGGGCCAGGCGATCCTCGTACCAGCCCACCAGCACGATGCGGCCCCCGTCGGCCTCGGGATGGACCATCATCACGTGGGCGAACAGCTCGGCCCGCTCGCCGTCACCGTCGATGACCAGGTTGGTGGTCCAGTGCTGCGAAGCCGCCCACTCCGCGAACTCGGGGTTGGTGACGTACTCGCGGACGAAACCCTCCAGCTGGTCACGGCCCTTGAAGGTGCCCACCAGACCGACGAACTCGCCGTCCTCGGCGAAGGTGTCGGCCCAGCCGGTGGCGTCACCGGTGTCGATGGCCTTGTTGTAGCGGGCCACCAGCTCGTGGATCTCGAAGCGGTCGGCGGTGCTGAGCGTCATGAAGGAACCCCCCGTTCGTGTCCTTCGCAGTGAAGGCGACGCCCATCTTCGCCGCCGAACCGGTCAGGCCACCACCACCGTCTTTTCGTTCACGAAGGAGCGGATGCCCAGCTTGGCCAGCTCCCGGCCGTCGCCCGAGGCCTTGATCCCGCCGACGGGCAGCCTGGGGTCCGACGCCACCAGGGCCGCAACTGGCTCAGCATGGTTCCTGACTACCAATGTCCGAGCGCCCAATAGGCCCGCGCCGGGGTCCGTTGTGCCGCTCGGCCTACGCTCGACGGTCATGAGTGGCCCGTTGCCGTTGCGCTTCTTGAGCTCGGCCAGCCGGGCGGAACAGCTGGGCATCGCCGATGTCGAGGTGGCGGTGGTGGGCCGTTCCAACGTGGGCAAGTCCTCGTTGCTCAACGCCCTGGCCAACCGCAAGGACCTGGCCCGCACCTCCAAGACCCCCGGCGCCACCCGCTTGTTGAACGTGTTCGAGCTGCAACCGACCCCGCCCACCCGGTGGCTGGTGGACCTGCCCGGTTACGGCTACGCCAAGGTTTCCGACACCGAGCGCCGCCGCTGGCAAGCCATGATCGAGGGCTACCTGGTGGACCGGCCCAGCCTGCACAGCGTGTTGTTGCTGATCGACGGGGAAATCGGACCCACCCCGGCGGATCTGAACACCCTGGCGTGGTTGCGTCACATCGGCTGCGAGTTCCGGGTGGTGGCCACCAAGATCGACAAGGTGGGCCCCTCCCGACGGGAGACCCGTCGCCGTGACCTGGTAGGCAAGCTCGAACTCTCCCGGGCTGACGTGTCTTGGTTCAGTGCCGTGAAGGGCATCGGTCTGGCCGAACTGCGGGTCGAGGTCCTGCGCCGGCTGGGAGCCCTCCCCGACAGCTGAGCGCCCGCCATCTTTGGTTGTCACATGGGGCCGGTAGCGTGTGGAACCGGCATGAACCACTGGATGGCTTTTCAGGACACCTCGAAGCTCAAGGGGCAGCGGCTGCAACGCGCCGTGTTGGTGCGGGTGTGGGGGTACGTCAAGAGCTACCGCTGGTCCATCGTGGGCTTCCTGGCAACGGTGGTGGCGGGTTCCTTCGTGGCGCTGGCCCCCGCATTCGTCATCCGTACCCTGCTGAGCGACGCCATCCCCAACCGCGATATGGGCCAGGTCAACGTGCTGGCGCTGTCGCTGCTGCTCGCCGCGGTCGGCGGGGGTCTGGTGTCGCTGCTGGGTCGGTGGTGGTCCTCGCGCATCGGTGAGGGGCTCATCTATGACCTGCGTACTCAGCTGTACGACCACATCCAGCGCATGCCGCTGGCCTTTTTCACCAACTCCCAGACCGGGTCGCTGACCTCGCGGCTCAGCAGCGACGTGGTGGGGGCCCAGCGGGCGGTCACCGGCACGCTCGGCTCGGCGGTGGACCAGATCGTCACCGTCACCACCACCATCGGGGCCATGTTGTTCCTGGACTGGCGCCTCACCCTGCTCTCGCTGGGGGTGCTGCCGTTCTTCCTGGCCGGTTCCAAACGGGTAGCCCGCCGGGTCCGGGAGCTGACCCGCAGCTCGATGGGTTACAACGCCGGCATGTCCAGCCAGATGACCGAGCGCTTCGAGGTCTCCGGCGCGCAGCTGGTCACGCTTTTCGGTCGCCACCAAGACGAGATGGACCGCTTCCAGGGTCGCGCCGGCAAGGTGCGGGACATTGGTGTGCAAACCGCGGTGTACAGCCGGGTGTTCTTCCTGGCGCTCAACATCGTGAGCACCGTGGGCCTGGCCGCGGTGTACTGGTATGGCAGCCGGCGGGTGATCGGCGGAGAACTTCCGCTCGCTGACCTGGTCACCATGGGCACGCTGGTCGGTCTGGTGTACAACCCGCTGATCGCGCTGACCAACCTGCGGGTGGACGTGCTCACCGCCTTTGTGTCCTTCGAGCGGGTGTTCGAGGTGCTCGACGCCCCCAACCCCATCGTGGACGCCCCCGGTGCGGTGACCCTGAACCGTCCCCAGGGGCTGTTGGAGTTCGACCACGTCGATTTCACCTATCCCGCCGCCGCCAACACCACGTTGGCTTCCCTGGTGGACGGCATGGTGTTGTCCAAGCAGGCGTCCCCGGTGCTGCACGATGTCTCCTTCCGGGCCGAGGCTGGCCAGCTCATTGCCCTGGTGGGGCCATCAGGGGCCGGCAAATCCACCATGGCCTCATTGCTGCCGCGCCTGTATGACGTCACCGCCGGCGCCATCCGCATCGACGGGGTTGACATTCGCGGCGTGCGGTTGCAGTCCTTGCGCGAGGCCATCGGCGTGGTGTCCCAGGATCCCCACTTGTTCCATGACACGGTGGGCAACAACCTTCGCTACGCCCAGCCCGGCGCCACCGACGATGAGCTGGTCACCGCAGCCCGCCTGGCCCGCATCCATGACCTGATCGCCAGCCTGCCCGAGGGGTATGACACCATCGTCGGGGACCGCGGTTATCGGCTGTCCGGCGGGGAGAAACAACGTCTGGCCATCGCCCGGATGCTGCTCAAGAACCCCTCCATCGTGGTGCTGGATGAGGCCACCAGCCACCTGGACTCGGAGAACGAAGCTGCCATCCAGGCCGCGTTGGAAACCGCGTTGGAGGGCCGCACGGCGGTGGTCATCGCCCATCGGCTGTCCACCATCACCAACGCCGATCAGATCCTGGTGATCGACAACGGCCGCATCGTTGAGCAGGGCCGCCACGACGACCTGCTGCAATCGGGTGGCCTGTACGCCGAGCTGTACCACACGCTGGTGCGCGACGAAGCCACCGCAGCGGCTGACTGAGTCGGGCCACGATGACCCTCACCGACGCCGGGACCTTCAGCGTGGGGGAGCTGTGCGCCACCTTGAAGCTGGCGTTCGAGCAGCTGTTCCCGGAGGAGATCTGGGTGCGGGGCGAGGTGTCCAACCTCAGCCGGCCATCGTCGGGTCACGTGTACTTCGACCTGGTGGAACGGGCCGAGCTGGGCCGCCCGGTGAGCGCCAAGCTGCCGGTGGCGTTGCTGGCGGATCGCAAGTACGTGGTCAACCAGATCCTCAAACGGGCCGGTGGCGCCGTCCGCATGACCGACGGGGTGGAGGTCCGCCTGCGGGGCCGGGTGGATTTCTACCCGCCCAGCGGTCGCCTGTCGTTGTTAATGACTCTGATCGACCCGGCCTACACCCTGGGACAGCTGGCCGCGGACCGTGACCGGCTCCTGCGCCAACTGGACGCTGAGGGTCTGCTCGGCCGCCAGCAGCAGATCTGGCTGAGCCCGGCGCCGTTGCGGGTGGGCCTGGTGACCTCCCGGGGTTCCGCCGCCGAGCAGGACGTGCTGCATGAACTGGCCTCGTCGGGGTTGGGCTTCGAGCTACGGACCTTTCACGCCCAGGTCCAGGGCAACGGCGCGGCGGAATCAGTGGTTCGGGCCCTGGCCGCAGCTCATCGACATGGCTGCGAGCTGGTGTTGCTGGTCCGTGGCGGCGGGGCCCGCACCGACTTGGCCACCTTCGACGCGGAGATCGTGGCCCGGGCGGTGGCCACCAGTGAGGTACCCATCTGGACCGGCATCGGCCACGAGATAGACCGTTCGGTGGCTGACGAGCTGGCCCAGCGGGCTTTCAAGACCCCCACCGCCGCCGCCGCGGCCCTGGTGGAACGGGTGGGAGCGTTCCTCGGCCAACTCGATGCCCGCTGGCAGATGCTGCGCGGGCTGGCCCGCACCCGGCTGGAGCGGGCGGAGGCGGAGCTGAACCGCGGTGCGCTCATGGTGGTACGGGACGGTCGCACCGCGTTGCGTGGTGCCGACAGCGGGTTGGCCGCCCGCCAGGCCCGTATCAGCGTCCAGGCCCGCCATCTGCTGGACCGGGCCCAGTCCAAGTTGGAGCTGGCGGAAGCCAAGGCCTCGGGCGCTGACCCCCAACGGGCGCTGGCCCGGGGGTTCAGCCTCACCCGACGGGCGGCGGACGGTGCGCTGGTGCGACACCCCGACCAGGTGACCCCCGGTGAGGAACTGCTGACCGAGCTGGCCCAGGGGGTACTGCACAGTACCGCGCGGTATGGTGAGACCCAGTGACTGAGCCGACAACCACCACCGTCCCCGCTCCCGAGCCCCCCGGGTCCGATGCGCCCATCAGCGGGTACGCCGCGGCCCTTACCGAATTGGACGCCATCCTCTCGGAGCTGGAGGACCCCGATCTCGATGTGGACCGGTTGGCTCCCCAGCTCCGGCGGGCCTCGGCGCTGATCGCCTTCTGCCGGCAGCGCATCACGGGCGCCCGGTTGGAGATCGAAGCCATCACCCAGGACGACGAGGCGGTCTGAGCCCCGCTGGCAGCGGCTCGGGCCGCCGCCGGGGGCTGGCCCGTCATCGCACCCCCGACTACTCTTTGTCCACCTAAGCCGACAGTGCGTGGTTGCCAACGGCCCTCCACGCAGCTTTCGGAAGGGCGCTACCGGGCGGACGCCGGTCAGCGGGTCGGACGAACCAGCCGGTCGGATCACCATGACCGAGATCGATCTGCGCTCCGGCGCGGAACCACCAGAACCCGGTCCCAACCTCGGGGCCGGGCACGACACGGTTGATCTTCGCGCCCCTGGTTCAGTCCCCGCTGCCCCCACCAGCGGGGATGGCACC
>JBJXFH010000030.1:0-14258 GCA_046155365.1 Acidimicrobiales bacterium
GGTGTGCAGGGCCAGGTCCTGAGCCTGGCCCGGGCGTTGCGGATCCAGGGTCACGATGTGCGGGTGTTGGGACCGTGTGATGGGGCTCCGCCGGAGGCAGGGATCATCGCTCTCGGCAACTCCATGCCCATCGCCGTCAACGGCTCCATCGCCTCTCTGGCGCCGGACCCCTCAGCGCAGCTGCGCACCATCCGGGCCCTGTGGGACGAATCCTTCGATGTGCTGCACCTTCACGAGCCGCTGGTGCCCGGTCCCACCGCCACCGCACTGCTGATCGGGGACGCCCCGCTGGTGGGTACGTTCCACGCTGCGGGCTCCGGCGGTGCCTACCGCCATCTCCAGCCGATGTTCCGGTACTTCGCCCAGTGGCTCACGGTGCGGGTGGCGGTCTCCAAGGACGCCCGGGCCCTGGCCGCGGCGGCGCTGGGTGGGACCTACGAGCTGCTGTTCAACGGGGTGGACGTGGAGCGGTTCGAGACCGCCGTCCCGTGGCCCACCATCGCGCCCACCATTGCCTTCGTGGGCCGCCACGAACCCCGCAAGGGCCTGGCCCAGCTGTTGGAGGCCATGGGTCGCCTGCCCGGTGACGTGCAGCTGTGGGTCATGTCCGACGGGCCCCAAACCGACGGGCTGCGCCAGCGTTACGGCGGGGACGCCCGCATCCAATGGTTGGGGCGGGTATCGGACCACGAGAAGGCCCAACGCCTCCGCGGCGCTGACGTGTTCTGCGCCCCCTCCCTCCACGGCGAATCGTTCGGGGTGGTGCTGGCGGAGGCCATGGCCGCGGGTACCGCGGTGGTGGCCTCGGATCTGGCCGGGTACCGCAACGCCGCCCGACCCCGCCACCGCGAGGGCCTTTTGGTGGCGCCGGGGGATGTCAACGCCCTGGCCGCGGCGCTGGGTGAGGTCCTGACCAACCACGATCATCGGGCGGAGCTGGTGGCTGCGGGGCGTTCCCGGGCCAGGGAGCTGTCCATGGACCGGCTGGCGGCCTGTTACGTGGAGCTGTACGAGCAAGCCCGACACCTCGGACCCAGCGCCCGGCCCTGGGGCCAACGCCGACGTCAGCTCACGGTGGCCAGCCGGGCCCTGAAGCGGCTGACACCGCACCATCCGCCCGCGTCGCCAGGAACCCTCCGCCACGACGTTACGCCTGCTGGTCGGACGGCTGGGCCGGGCCGCGGCATGGCGTTGGCGCCCGCCGCCGCCAACCATGGCCACGAGCAGCAGACGGCGGCCGCTACCATCGCCCTGTGACCGTGGTCCTGGTGATCGTCGTCGTGGTGGTGGCCCTGCTGCTGTTGTATGCCGTGGTGGCCTACAACGGGCTGGTCAAGCTGCGTAACCGCATCGAGGCCGCTTGGGCCCAGATCGATGTGCAGCTGAAGCGGCGCTATGACCTGATCCCCAACCTGGTGGAGACCGTCAAGGGGTACGCCACCCATGAGCGGGGCACCCTCGAAGCGGTGGTGAACGCCCGCAACGCCGCCATGGCCGCCCCGGACCGCAGCCCCGAACGGGCCAAGGCGGAGGACATGATCTCCGGTGCCCTGCGGCAGCTCTTCGCCCTGTCGGAGGCGTACCCCGACCTCAAAGCCAACCAGAACTTCGGGCAGCTGCAAGAGGAGCTGACCTCCACCGAGGACCGCATCGCCTACGCCCGGCAGTTCTTCAACGACTCGGTGCTGCGCTACAACAGCAAGATCCAAGCGTTCCCCGGGGTGCTGCTGGCCAACGCGCTGCATTTCGAACCCCGCCTGTACTTCGAGGCCGATGACGGCTCGCGCGGCCCGGTGCAGGTGAAGTTCTGAACCGTTCGGGACGCCCGTTGAACTGCCAGACCGCCATGGTGAGCCACCTGTGATGTATGACCAGGTGGCCCGTAACCGCCGCCGTTCGGTGTTGCTGGTGGCGGTGTTCTTCGTGTTCACCGCCCTGGTGTGCATGGCCATCGCGTACGGCTTTCGCCTCGGCGCACCCGGCATCGCCATCGCCGTGGTCATCGCCGGCGGTGGGGCCTTCGCCTCGTACTGGAAATCAGACGCCATCGCCCTGGCCGTCAGCCGGGCCCGTCCCGCTGACGAGCACACCTACGCCCGGCTGCACAACCTGGTGGAGGGCCTCTGCATCGCCTCGGGCCTGCCCAAACCCCGCCTCTACGTGGTTGAGGACCCCGCCCCCAACGCCTTCGCCACCGGCCGCAACCCCAACCACGCGGCCATCGCGGTGACCACCGGGTTGTTGGAACGCCTGAACCGGGTGGAGTTGGAAGGGGTGCTGGCCCATGAGCTCTCCCACGTCAAGAACTACGACATCTTGGTTTCCACCCTGGCCATCGTGATGGTGGGCGTGGTCACCCTGCTGGCGGATCTCAGCTTCCGATTCGCGTGGTTGTCCGGTCACCGCCGCAGTGACGATCGAAGCGGTCCCGGACCCCAGGCCATCCTCGCCGTGTTCGGGCTGGTGGCGATCCTGCTGGGCCCGTTGGTGGCCCGGCTGATCCACCTGGCGGTGAGCCGCAGGAGGGAGCAGCTGGCGGACTTCTCCGCGGTGGAGATGACCCGGTACCCGCCCGGTCTCATCGCTGCGCTGGAGAAGTTGCAGGCGGATTCCTCCGTGGTGCGATCCGGCTCCCGGGCTACCGCGCACCTGTGGATTGAGGACCCGATGGCGCAACGACCCGAGGACGGCAACCTCGCCCGCCTCAACCGGTTGTTCAACACCCACCCGCCGCTGGGGGAGCGCATCGAGGCCCTGCGGGAGCTGTGACCCACGCGGTTCCGGGGGCCGGTTCGGACCCGATTACGATTGGGCCATGACTGAGCCCACGATTGAGCCCGTGACCCCCTCCGGCGGGAACCGTCAGACCGGGACCTACGGCGTCAAGCGGGGCCTGGCCGAGATGCTCAAAGGCGGGGTGATCATGGATGTGGTGACCCCTGACCACGCCCGTATCGCTGAGGACGCCGGCGCAGTGGCGGTCATGGCGTTGGAGCGGGTCCCCGCCGACATCCGGGTCCAAGGTGGCGTGGCCCGCATGTCCGACCCCGACATGATCGAGGGCATCAAGGCGGTGGTGACCATCCCGGTCATGGCCAAGGCCCGCATCGGCCATTTCGTGGAGGCCCAGATCCTCGAAGCCCTCGGCGTGGACTACGTGGACGAGTCCGAGGTGCTGACCCCCGCCGATGAGGCCCACCACATCGACAAGTGGGCGTTCACCGTGCCTTTCGTGTGCGGGGCCACCAACTTGGGCGAGGCTCTGCGGCGCATCAGCGAGGGTGCCTGCCTGATCCGCTCCAAGGGCGAGGCCGGCACCGGCAACATCGTGGAAGCGGTCCGCCACCTGCGCTCCATCATCGGGGATATGCGCCGCATCACCCAAGCCGACCAGGCTGAACTGTTCGACTGGGCCAAGCGCCTGCAGGCCCCGTTGCCGCTGGTCCAAGAGGTGGCACGGACCGGTTGGTTGCCGGTGCCCATGTTCTGCGCCGGCGGCATCGCCACCCCCGCGGACGCCGCGCTGGCCATGCAGTTGGGCGCCGAGTCGGTGTTCGTGGGCTCGGGCATCTTCAAGTCCGCCGAGCCGGAGAAGCGGGCCAAGGCCATCGTGGAGGCCACCACCCATTTCCGTGATGCGCACATCCTGGCCAAGGTCAGCCGGGGTCTGGGTGAGCCCATGACCGGCATCGGCATGGACCAGATCACCACCAAACTCGCGGATCGCGGCTGGTGAGTCAGCCCATCTGAGCGCCCAACCGAGGAGCGTTGTCAGAGACCCTGGGCTTTGCAGGTCTCGAAGATGGATTCCACCTCGCTGGTCAGCGCAGGTGTGGGTGTGGCCATCAGGGCCAAGTTGCCGCGAAACTGCGCTGCGGTGAGCTGCTCGACGCTGCCGTCAACCGCGCACTGGCAGCGCCGCTCGCTCACGCCGCCCGAGGTGCACAGGTTGAGGAATTGCCTGACCTCGAGCACGCTGATCGGCTCCTCCAGAACGACTGAGGCGGACGAAGCCGACGCACCACCGATAGCGGAACGGTTGGCGAGCGTGGTGCTGGTCCCGCCCGGTTCAGCGTCGTCCTGGCCCGAGGGGCGCAGCAGCACCACCGCCGTCAGCACAACGAGTGCTGCAACCACACCGCCTCCGATCATGGCGGCCAGGCGAGGACCCCACCGTCTCCCGGTAGGTTCGGACCCTGCCGCGGCCAGGGCCGGTAGCGCAGACGCGTCGGGTGACTGGCTAGCTGGCAGAGAAGCGGGTGCTGGGGTTGACCAGGGACCTCCTTGGGTGGAGGAAACCGGGCCGGTGGTTTGGGTACCGAACAGCGGCGCTCTGAGCCGTTCGGTGGCCCCGATGACCGATGACGCGCTCATCACCGGGGTACCGCTTTTGGCCAGCCAGCCCACCCCCAACAGCGTGGTTGCGGCTTCGGCCAACTCCACCGCGAACTGTTCCGCCGAAGCGGGCCGGTCGGCGGGGGCCTTGGCCAGCGCCCGCCGAGTGACCGCCTCGAGTTGGGGCGGCACACCGGGAAACACCTCGGCCATGGGGCGTGGATCGTCGTTGACGTGCTGGAACAGCTGCGCCATGGGTTCGGTGACCTCCCGATAGGGACGCTCCCCGGTCAGCAATTCGTAGAGGACCACACCGAGGGCGTACACGTCGGTGGCGGGGGAAACCGGGTCACCGGTGGCCTGTTCGGGCGCCATGTAGGCCGGGGTCCCGACCAGCGAACCGGTGGCGGTGCGCTGCCCGGCGTCCCCGGCCAGGCTCTTGGCGATGCCGAAATCGGCGATCTTCACCGTGCCCGCTCCGGAGAACAGGATGTTGTCGGGCTTGACGTCGCGGTGCAGCACACGGTTGCTGTGGGCATGGTGCAGGCCCACCGCGGTGGCCAGCACCACCGCCACGGCCTCATCGGTTCTCAGCCCCCGGGTTCGGAACCGGGACCACAGGGTGCCACCG
The DNA here is from genome assembly GCA_046155365.1 of Acidimicrobiales bacterium. Classification (GTDB taxonomy): domain Bacteria; phylum Actinomycetota; class Acidimicrobiia; order Acidimicrobiales; family CAIXPF01; genus CAIXPF01. The sequence continues at coordinate 4,967 of JBJXFH010000030.1, forward strand.
CGGCACAGCTCCATGACGATGACGCACAGGCCCTCGTACTCCACGAAGTCGTACACCGGCACGATGTGGGGATGATCGAGCCCGGCCACCAACCGGGCCTCGAAGATGAAGCGCTCACGCAGGCCGCCGTCGGCTTGGAGCGTGTTCGACAGCAGTTTGATCGCCACGGCGCGGCCGAGGCCCCGATGCCGTCCCTCGTAGACCACACCGAGACCGCCCCGCCCGATCTCCTCGCCGATCTCGTAACCCGGAAGCGCCGCAGCCAACAGTTCGCGGACCGGTTGCATGCTGGCACCGTAGCGGCGTGGTCCCCCGGTGCAAGCGCGTGTCTGCCGCCCACCTGGCACCGTTTGTTCGGTCGGTTAACCGCTGACGGAGAACACGTAGCTGGCCGGACCCTCGCTCACGACGATCCGATACTGCTGACCTGGGACCGCCTTGAACGGGAAGGAATCCGTGGCACCCGCTGCGACCCGGCCGGAGGCGAGGGCGCCACCGTCTGGGCCTTGCACACGGAAGTTGGGCGCGCCCGTGCTGGTAGCAGCGGTGGTCACGTTGAGCTGCAACTCGGCGGCAGATGCCGTGAGCACGTAGTAATCGAAATCGTCCCGGCCGCCGATGGTCCCGGAAAGGTCGCTGAGGGAGCTGAGCGCCCGCGCTTCGGCCAACGTGTTGCCGGCATCGCCAGCTTGACCACCGTCGCGTTGGGGAACCAGTTCGAGGGTAAAGGAGTACTGGCCCGGTCCCTCCGAGACCAGCACGTCGAGGATGCCTGCGTCCTTCGGTCCGAGCAACGCCGAGAACTCGTCGGTCCCGCCCGGGCCGATCCGCTCGGAATAGATGTTGCTCCCCGAGATCTCCACCCGGAAGTTGATTCCCGCGGTGGCGCTGCGATCGGTCTGGCTGGTGAGGCGCAGCTCCGTGCCGGCTTGCAGTTTGATGGTGTAGCGATCCATCTGGTCCTGGCCGCCCAGACGGCCGCTGACCTTGGTGCCCGCAGCAACGTCAAGGGCACCGGCGGCGTCATCACCGGCATCTTTCGCCTGGCCCCCGTCATCTTGGACCTTGATGCCGACCTCGAACTCGAAGGACGCCGGCCCCTCTGTGAACTTCAGCTCGTAGGGGCCACCGTCTTCGCTCGTGCGCACATACTCACGTTCCTCTTCTGCGTTGGGGTTCACCCGCAAGGCCTCGAGCCGCTCGCCGGACGCGGTGAGCTCGGCGTACACCCCAGCCTTGCTGGCGCGATCGTTGGCGATACGCAGCGTGATCACCGCGCCGTCGGGCACGTCGATGGTGTAGCGCACCTCGGGAGTGGCCGGACTCACCTGACCGTTGTACGGCTCGCCCGCCTTGATGGGCCCAGCCGGCGCAACGTTGCCGGTGGCGGCATCGTCCTTGGGGGCGGTGGACGTGGTGCTCGCCGGCGTGGCGCCGCCCTCGCCGGCGGGACGGGTAAAGGTCTCGCCGGTCTCTATGTCAACGAGCTTGAACTCTTCGACCGGTTCGGGGGCGGGCTGGATGACCACCACGGCGCCGGCATCGAACGCCGGCCAGCGTGAGCCGGTGAAGGACTCTTCCTCCGCGACGGCGGTGGGCTCTTTCAGGGGGTTGCCCGAGTAGCAGTTCACCCGGGGCACCCCCCGAGTGTCGACCATCACCGCGTTACCCCGTTGCAGCACCGCGGGACGAGGCACCGAAGCCCCGTTGGCGAAGCTGAAGTTGATGACCCGGGTGTCCACGGCGAGGTTGGCCGGGGTGAGACCGGCCACGTAGGGGGAGATGTCAGTGGGCTCGATCTCCACCACCGATGCCCAGCTGGATGCCTTCTCGGGTTCGGCTTCGAGGAAGGACACCAGCTGGGAACCGTCGCAGGCCGCTTCGTCGAGGGTTCCTCCGTAGATCCCCACCACACCGCCCTGCGCGGTCCGGTACCTGGACTTTCCTGCTGCGGCCAACTCGGGCTGCGCAGCCGCCGGCCCTCCCTTCTCCGCGAACGCCGCCAGGGTGGTTGAGGGTTTGGGCGCCACCGGCGCGGTGAAGGGGTCCGGGCCGGGAGTACCCAGCGCCTCCAGGCTCACCACCGACGCCGAGGCCGAATCTCCGCCGAACACCGAATAGGCGACGAGGCCCCCGGCGACCACCGCCACCACCGCCACCACGCCCAGGATTGCCCTGCGCTTGCCGGAGCGTTTCGGCTGGGAAAGTGGTGCGGGTCGGGATGCGGCCATGGTTGGCGCTGCGGGAGCATGTAAGGACGCCTGAGCGGGAGGGACGAACCCAGGCGGTGGGCCGAGCGGACCGCCTGCCGGTGAGGGAACCGGCGCATCCGGGGGTGGGCCAGCGGACACATCGCGAGGCGGGCTGTGCCGCGGCGGGTCAACCGGCGCACCGAGCGGTGGGCCCGCCGGGGGTCCCCACGAACTCGCGCCAGGCGGCTGGGTTGGTTGAGCGGGCTGGGGCGGGACGTTCTGCGGGGGGTACCAGCGACCGTCGGACGCCAGCCACCAGCCTTCACCCATGGGAGTGTCGCTCATCGTCGCCCCGTTTCGCGTGTGGCGGTCGTTCCCGCCGCCTGATTCTGTCGCGTGTAGTGACCCGCTCGCTCCCCAACGGATACGCGCCGAGAGACGCTTCGGTCCGCGATGAACCGGCCACTCGAGACGGGCCAGACCGTGCCGGCGCGTGATGGTTCCCTCCGGGGTCGCCGGGTCGGTACGCTGTGGCTCGTGTTCGCAGAAGCGAGGCCCCCAGGTGCAGGTCGGTGTGCTGGCCCTGCAGGGTGCCTTCGCAGCCCACAGCGCGGTGCTCACCTCCCTCGGCGTTGACGTCCGGGAGGTCCGCACCCCCGAGCAGCTCGATGGCCTGCAAGCCCTGGTCATGCCCGGTGGGGAGTCCACCACCATGTCCCGGTTGTTGGTCACCTCGGGGTTGTTGGGTCCGCTGGGTGACGCCATCACCGGTGGGTTGTACGTCTTCGGCACCTGCGCCGGCATGATCTTGTTGGCCCGCACGGTGTTGGACGGCCGGGCGGATCAGTGCAGCCTGGGCGCCATTGACCTCACGGTGCGGCGCAACGGTTACGGCCGCCAACTCGACAGTTTCGAGACCGACCTCACCGTGGCCGGTCTGAGCGGGTTGCCGTTCCACGCGGTGTTTATCCGGGCTCCCAAGGTCACCGCGGTGGGCCCCGATGTTGAGGTGCTCGCCACCCACGAGCAGGTCCCGGTGCTGGCCCGGCAGGGTCGCGTCACCGTGGCTTCGTTTCATCCCGAGCTCAGCGGCGACTACCGGTTGCACGAGCAGTTTCTCCAGGAGGTTGGTTGACATGTCCGGCCACTCGAAATGGGCCACGATCAAACACAAGAAGGGCGCCGCGGACAAGGCTCGGGCCAAGTTGTGGGCCAAGCTCATCCGCCAGGTGGAGGTGGCTGCTCGGGGCGGTGGGGGAGACGTGGACGCCAACCCCACGCTGCGCACGATGGTGGACAAGGCCAAGGGTGCCTCCGTTCCCAACGACACCATCGATCGGGCCATCAAACGGGCCACCGGGGACCTCGAAGGGGTGCACTACGAGTCCGCCACCTATGAGGGCTATGCCGCTGATGGGGTGGCGGTGTTCGTGGAAGCGTTGACCGACAACCGCAACAGGACCTCCGCCGATGTGCGCCATCTGTTCTCGAAGAACGGCGGATCCATCGCCGAGCCGGGGTCGGTGGCCTGGCAGTTCGAACGTCGTGGGGTGGTGACCGTGGCCCGCTCCGTGGCCGAAGATGACCTGATGCTGGTAGCGCTGGACAACGGTGCCGAGGACATCGTCGATGAGGGCGATCAGTGGCGGGTCACGTGCGAGCCGTCCTCGCTGACGGAGTTGCGCACCGCGCTGGACGGCGCCGGTATCGCCTACAGCTCCGCCGACGTTACGTTCCTGCCTAAGACCACGGTGGCGCTCAGCACGGTGGCGTCCGCCCAGAGGGTCCTGCGCCTGATCGATGCGCTCGACGACCACGATGACGTCCAGGACGTGTACGCCAACTTCGACATCCCTGACGAGATCCTCCAGTCCGTCGACGCCTGACGCCTGCTCCGCCTGCCACCATCCGCCACCGACTCCGTGGCGACCGGTACGATCGCACAGGTGTTCGTATTGGGCGTCGATCCCGGGGTGTCCCGCTGCGGCTACAGCGTCATTGAACGGATCGGATCCCGGCACCGGGCGGTGGCCATCGGCGTGTTGACCACGCCACCGTCGGATCCGTTGCCGGTGCGGTTGGCGGAGTTGGCCGGGGAACTGGCGCAACTGTTTGATGAGTACCGGCCCGACGCCCTGGCGCTGGAGCGGGTGCTGTTCCAGGTGAACACCCGCACCGCCATGTCCGTGGGTCAGGTCTCGGGTCTGGCCATGGTGGAAGCCGCCCGACGGGGTTTGCCGGTCACCGAGTACTCCCCGAACCAGGTCAAAGACGCCGTGGTCGGTTACGGCGCCGCCACCAAGGACCAGGTGGGGCACATGGTGGCCACGATCTTGGGGTTGTCCGCCCCACCCCGTCCCGCAGACGCCGCTGACGCCGCCGCGGTGGCGCTGTGCCATCTCTCCCACGCCAGCCTGTTGGCCGCGGCGCAACGCTCGGAACGGCCGGGTGCCTCATGATCGGCTCACTGCGGGGTTGCTTGTTGGAGCGCCGGTCCCAGGAGGCCCTCATCGAGGTGGCCGGTGTGGGTTGGCGGGTGCAGCTGGGCGGTTCGGCGCTCTCCCGCCTGGGCGCCACCGGATCGTCCGTGTTCCTGTACGTCCACCACCACATCCGCGAGGACCACCAGTCCCTGTACGGCTTTGTGACCGCGGCCGAACGTGACTGCTTTGAGAGCCTGATCTCCGCCCATGGGGTCGGGCCGGCGCTGGCCATGGCGGTGCTGTCCGTCCATGCCCCTGACCAGCTCATTCAGATCCTGGCCGACGGAGACCTCAACGCCTTGTGCCTGGTACCCGGCGTCGGGAAGAAGACCGCCGCCCGCCTGCTGGTGGAGCTTCGGGCCAAGCTGGACGTGGACGCGTTGGCGGCCGGCGGTGTGTTCGGTTCCGGTGGTGGCTCCTCGGGCGCCAACGGGGCCGGCGTCGGCGTCGGGGCTGGCGGGATCGGTGTGGGATCCGGTTCACCGCGCATGGTGGTTCGTCAAGCACTCGCCGAGCTGGGCTATGAGCCCGAAGAGATCCGTGCCGCGCTTGATGCCGTGGCCGCCGAAGAGCCCGCGCTGGTCGAAGGTGAGCGGGCCCGGGGTTCCGGTGGCGGCTCCGACGGCGATGCAGGTGCCGACACCGTCGTGGGGTCCGCTGAGGACCAAGAAGCGGCCCTGCTGCGGGCCGCGCTGCGCCGCCTCGCCGGGGGTCGTTAACGGTGCGGGACGAGTACCTGGACCCTGTCGCCACGGCGGAGGATGAGCCCGCCGAGCAGACGCTGCGACCCAAGCTGCTGGCGGACTTCGTGGGACAGGCTGAGCTGCGCGAGCACCTCCAGGTGATGTTGGAAGCGGCCCGCAAACGAGGCCAGGCGGTGGATCATCTGCTCTTTGCCGGACCGCCGGGGCTGGGCAAGACCACCCTGGCGGGCATCGTGGCCGCCGAATGCGGGGTGACCCTGCACGTCACCTCGGGTCCGGCGTTCGAACGCCAAGGGGACGTGGCTGCGGTCCTGTCCAAGCTGGAACCGGGCGACGTGTTGTTTATCGACGAGATCCACCGTCTGGCCCGGCCGGTGGAAGAGGTGTTGTACCCCGCCATGGAGGACTTCCAGCTGGACATCATGCTGGGCAAGGGACCCGCAGCCCGCACCTTGCGCTTGGAGTTGCCCCGCTTCACCTTGATCGGGGCTACCACCCGAACCGGGCTGATCACCGGGCCGCTGCGGGACCGTTTCGGTCACGTGGCCCGGTTGGACTTCTACAACGATGCCGAGCTGCAAGCCATCGTCACCCGGGCGGCGGATATCTTCGGGATCGCCGTGGCCGCCGACGGCGCGCATGAGATCGCCCGCCGGGCCCGCGGCACGCCCCGCATCGCCAACCGCCTGCTGCGACGGGTCCGGGACTTCGCCGAGGTCCGGGCCGCCGGCTTCATCGACCTGGACGTGGCCAAGGCCGGGTTGGCGCTGTTCGGGGTGGATGAACTGGGCCTGGACAAGGTGGACCGGGCCATCCTCGACGCCCTCTGTCGGCGATTCCGTGGCGGTCCGGTGGGTTTGGGCACCCTGGCCATCGGCGTGGCTGAGCCCACCGAAACCGTCGAAGACGTCTACGAGCCGTTCCTGATCCAATGCGGCCTGCTGATCCGGACCCCCCGAGGTCGCGTCGCCACCCCCGCCGCCTGGCACCACCTCGGCCTCACCGCCCCTGAGGACCTCACGCCTTCCGGACCCCGCCTGTTCTGACGGGGAGCCTGTTCGGATCAACGCCGCCCGAGGTTGGTGTCGAGGCAGACCCGGGGGTGTCCCGTCGGGTTCGGGCGTGGGGGGTCCTCGCCGTGCGGACTCGTCCGCTGGGCGAGGTGGTCCCCAAACGGTTCGGCTCAGCGCAGCGGCATACCCGCCCGTTGCGCCCGCCGTCTTCCGTCGCCGCCCTGCCCATTGCCGCCACGCTCGGCCGCTCCTCCCTACCGTGGTGTTCCGCCCACCGGTCCCCGTCTCCCGCTCCTGCCCGGCCCGCTCACCCTGGCCGCCGCTCCAGTTTCTGCGGTCCCGATTGCGCCTGGGCGGTGCCGGGTCCAATTGTGCAGCGGAACTTGTTCGGGTCCGGGAGGCCCGATTGGGGTTCTCGTTGGGACTTTGGCGGATTTTGGACACGCCCGCCTCCGGAGAGCCCCAAATTCTCGACCGTCAGCGCCTGAACATCTACGGCGACTGTGAAAGGTCCGCCGCCCGCCCCCACTCCCGGCGCTACGGGCCAGTTCCCGGGGGACCTCGCCGGAGTCTTTCCCGGCCGCCGCCGCCGCCGGGAAGCCGGCGCAGGCGTGGTGGTTGTGGTTCTAGCGCTGGGCAGCGCTGACGGGTGCGGGCCGGTTTCTGGGGGCCGCGCCCGGAGCCTTGCCCGGGCGCCACGACGTGGGCGGTGAATCGAGCGTTGTGGTTGTGGTTCCAGCGGGTGGGCGCCCCAGGGCGCCGGGGGCTGTGCTCCGAGGGTGGGGTTAGGGCCCCTCCCGAGCGCCGCGAGGGAGGCGCCAGCCGACCGTCGTGCGCGACGCTCACCGTCGCGACGGGGGGCAGTCGCCCCTTCTAGTACGCCACGATCTGGACCAGGAACAGTCGTCCGTGTCCGAAGGCCAGGCCGGTGCCGGCGGCGTAGGCCTGAGGCTGGCGCATGTTGGCCAGGTGTGCGGGTGACCGCTCCAGGGCTTGGTGGGCGTCGATCAAGCCCACCGAGGAGTAGGCCACGTTCTCGCCGACCCAGTTCCAACCCCAGCTCAGCGGGACCGATAGATCCTGGTGGTACAGGGCGTTGTGGTTGGCCAGACGGTCAGCGTGGACACGGGCCAAGATGGTCAGCCACGGGTCTTGCCCCACCGGCCACAGCCCGGCCGGGCCGCGGGTCTGGTTGATGAGCCACACGCTGTCGCTCTCGAGTTCCGGGTTGACCCCGGCGCCGGCGTTGCCCTGAGAACCCCAAAAGAGGCTGCTCAAGAGCAAAACCGCGGCGACCGATGCAAAGATGGAACGAAATGGGTGTCGTCTGCGTCGCATAGTGACCGACCCCGTCGGCCCACTTCGTCCGTGGCCGTATGGGCCTAAAGTCCTTTGTCGGCCCGCTGTCCGCTGCACGCCCGAATGCTCCTGGGTTGTCCGCCGTGATTCAGTAATGGAATCGTAACTCGATCTCCATGGAGTTCGTGGCCCTGGATCCGACTTTCCTCACTCCTGGGGGCCGAAAGATGACCTTTAGTGACATTTAGAACGCAGATAGTGGTGGAGCGACCGAGTTTCGTGGGTTATGCCCGCTAATGGACACGAGTCGGTTTGATTACGAGCTTCCAGCGGATCGGATCGCCCAGCAGCCGATCGAACCCCGTGAAGCGGCGCGACTGCTGATCGACAACGGGCCGGCCCTCCCGCCGAGCCACGGCACGGTGGCGGGTTTGGCTCAGCTGCTGTCGCCCGGGGATCTGCTCGTGGTCAACGACACCCGGGTCATTCCTGCCCGGGTACCCCTTAAACGCCTCAGCGGCGGTGAGGTGGAGCTGCTGTTGCTCGAAGAGGTGGACCCCCGCACCTGGCAGGCGCTGGCCAGACCCTCCCGTCGGCTCCGGGCGGGGGAGACGCTGCGTTTCGCTGACAGCGACGCGGATGCTGGGTCCGCCGCCGGCTCCGACGCTGGCGATGGGGTGACGATGATCGGCTCGCTCGGGGAGGGGCGGTGGGAGGTCCGGTTCAACGGGAATCGGCCGGTGCCTGAGTTGCTGGAGGCCCACGGTCGGGTTCCGTTGCCGCCCTACATCACCGCCCCACTCGGCGATCCCGAGCGCTACCAGACCATTTACGCCCGGCGACCCGCTTCAGTGGCCGCTCCCACAGCGGGCCTGCATCTGTCCGAGCCGGTGTTGGCCTCCCTCACCGCCCGGGGCGTGGCACGGGCCACCGTTGAGCTGGTGGTGGGCCTGGGAACGTTCCGCCCGATCACCGCCGAGCGGGTTGAGGACCACGTCATGCACGAGGAGGCCTACCGGATCCCGCCCGAGACCATCACGGCCATCAGGGCCACCCGGCGGGCCGGGGGCAAGATCGTGGCTGTCGGGACCACTGTCATGCGCACCCTGGAAACCTGGGCCGCCACCGCTGAACCCCAGGGCCGCAGCCGACTGTTCATCCACCGCCCGTACCGCTTTGAGGTGGTGGATGCCCTGCTGACCAACTTCCACGTCCCCCGTTCCAGCCTGTTGGTACTGGTGGACGCATTCATCGGCGAGCGTTGGCAGGACCTCTACGCGGCGGCACTGGCGCAGCAGTATCGATTCCTGTCCTTCGGCGACGCCATGCTGCTCCAGCGCAGCGCACCCATCTGAACCGGTACCCCCCGCCAGCCCCATGACCTCCCGAAGCCGGCCGCTCGACGCGCCGCGGCCATACTGAGCAGCTGTGCGGGCCACCATTGACGGCATCTGCGGCGAGGCCCGGGCCACCACCGTGATCACCCAGCGGGGTCGGCTTCGGACCCCCTTGTTCATGCCGGTGGGCACCCGCGGCGCGGTCCGCACCCTCGACACCGAGGATCTCGAACGGCTGGGACCGCAGATCGTGCTGGGCAACAC
>JBJXFH010000033.1:0-3903 GCA_046155365.1 Acidimicrobiales bacterium
CGGGTCAACCACAAGCGGGACCCGAGGGTCGTGGCCGAGCTGGGCCTCGAGGGCGAGTCCGGCCGGCGGCGGGTCCGCACCGCGATCGTCGACAAGGGCGCGGTCGCTGCTGAGGACCAGGTTCGCACCGAGCTCGTCGCCGACGCGCCCACCATTGCCGTCGCCACACGCTGCGGCCACGTCCCCGGTGTCGTGTTCACCAGCGACCGCGGTTCGGTCTACACGTCACGGATCTAGAGCACCTCTGTTTCTCAGGGGTTGAAAGATGAGGCAAGTTTTCAGGCTGCGGGTTTGAGCCGGTTCCGGTTGATGTAGTCGTTGACGTGGTCGTCGATCTGGCGGAGTGCTGCTCGCAGCGGTGGTGGTGCTGGTGGCTGGTCGGCGGCGAGGAGTTGTGGGAGGAAACGATCGCCAAGTTTGGCGTAGGTGATCGCTGCTCGTTGCCCGTCCGGTGTGAGGACGTAGGTGTTCGATTTAGGGAGACGTTGAATCAGCCCGAGGAGCCGGAGCCGGCGCAGGTCGTAAGTCATCTGCTGTTGGGTGTAGGCGCCGCCGAGCAGTTGGGCCACCAGACCGCGGAGGGTTTTGTTGGTGAAACCGACGACGGACACGAGCGTCGTGACGAGTGCACCGGTCAGGGCCATGGCGCGTGGGTCCCCGAAGCGTAACGCTCCGGTTCGTTGGCCCTCCTGTAGCGAGGGCTGTGAGATCCGTTCCCAAAGAGCGGTCTCGATGGCACAGCCCTGACCGGCACGTTCACATTCCAGCAGACGCCGATTCGCAGCGCGGGCCTTCTCGATGAGTTCGGGCAGATTGTGGAGTCGGCGTTGCACGCCAAGATCGGTGGGAGAGTTCACGACGGTCTCGATACGTAGGGCCCTTCCTTCCTTGAGGTATTGCTTTATCCGGGAATGCTTGTAGAACGCGTTGATCGTGACGTCAGTCCCACGCGTGACAACTTTGGTCGCGAACTCGCCTTTGGTGTTCTTCTGTACGCGACGCCCGAACACCAGCTTCATCTCGTCCGGCCGGCCGATATCCAAGTTGTCGGCAACGACCGCTTCGAAGAACGCCCGAGCCCGGCGCGGCTGATCGAACACGATCGTGCGGGACACCTCGATCTGACGCATCGACAGTTCCCACCAATAGCCACCCTCACGATCATCCGCGGTGAGCGGTGTCGGGATCCGGCGCATCCACCGCTCGAAGAACGACTGAATCTGTGCGGGCCCGAGCCGATCGCAGATCTTCTGCAACCGGGCCGGCTCCTCGCAGGTCGCGAACCCGTTCGCCAACTCGGTGAACTCGACACCGGCCTTGGTCGCTTGGCGTTTGGCCCACTCATGGCCGTTCACCCACACCTTGGCCGGATACGGGAAGTAGGTGCAGATCTTGATGAACCCAGAACCGAAATCGGCGTCGAGCACGTAGAAGTAGAACACCGACACCCGACGATCCGCTTTCGCGAACTTGAAGTACGACACCCCCGATGGTGATGTTGTCCGGGTGCCGGTGAACACCTTCTGGAACTCCTGCGCGACACCGATCGCCACTACCCCCGGGCTGGTTGCCGCGTCCAAATACGGGCGCATCACATCGATCTGCCGATCGTCCTTCCCGAACCGGACCACCGGAACCGAGTGCTTGACGGCGAACGCGTCAACAGCCTTGCGGAACCGGTTCCCGATCTGTTCCATCAACGCCGGCGACGGGAACGGCTTACCCAGATGACCGGTCATGAACTGAGCGACCTGCGGACCGACCTGCAAGTTCGGTACATACGCGTTCAGATAGATCCGGTCCAGGCATTCGATCTCCAACACGACATGCGAATCGAGGAGATCGTTCACGTTCACCACAGCGACCACGGCGGCACCCCGATCTCGAAGCCCACCACCCGCCACCGACGATAACCCGCCACAAACCCGACCCGCGCTCGGCGGTCCGAGGCGAAGCCTCACTGGGTGGCTGCTGATTTATGGGTGTGTATGGCTGGCGTTGGGTGGCTGGGGCGGGTGAGGTCGGTTCTTCAGATTTCGGGGTGCTGCGGGTGGGTTTGGTCGGTTGGTGGGGGTATGCGCTCCCGTGGGTCGGTTGGCGGGCTCTGGGGAGCGCTGCGGCTGGCTTTTCTCGGTTTTCTGGGCTTGTCAGGCGCCCGGGGTGGCCCATCCGGTGGTGTCGTGGCGGAGCCCGAGGGTGGCGAGACGCGCGAGGTTGATGGCTGCGGCGCGGGTGACGAAGTCGGCCAGGACCCGGGCGACGCCCCGACATCGGGCTTTGCGTCCGCCGTGCGCACGGCGGGTGAGGTGGCCGATCTTCCGTTCGACTTTGGGGCGGGTCGCCCGATACGCGGCCTGCCAGTCGGGGTCCGCTTGCGCAGCTTTGGCTTGTTGCATGCGGGCCTCGTGCCGGCCGATCGCGATGGCGCGGCCCGCGGCGGCGGTCGTGCAACGAGCCCGCAGCGGGCAACGGCTGCAGAGGTCCCCGAACGCGGCGGTCCCGGTGCCGTCGGCCCGCCACTGGATTGGGGTGTCGAAATCGGCGGGGCACCAGACGGTGTCGGCGTGCAGGTCGATCGTGAAGTCGTCTTTGGTGAACAGCCCGTCACGGTTCGACGCGGGCGGGACTTTCGCTGTCACGTCGAAACCCGCCTCTTCGAGGCGTTCGCGTAGCTCGGCTCCCGAGTAGGCGCTGTCGCCCATCACCTCGGGCTTGTCGTCAAGTTCTGCGCACGGGTCGAATAGGTCCTCAGCGGCGTCTTGGTCCGCGACGTTCGCGGGGGTAACGGTCACATCGTCGATGATCTCGGAGTCCGGGTCGACAGACACGTGGCCCTTGTAACCATCGAAACGCCGGTTCCGGCTCTTGTGCCCGTGGCGGGCGTCGGGATCCACCGTTGAAATGACCCGTCCCCGAGCGACGCCGCGCACGATCCGGAACCGGCCATCGCCCTCTGCGACATCTTGGCCAGCAACAACAGCCAACAACTCAGCTGCGTCACGAGCCGCCCCGTCCAACACCTCGCCGTCCAACACCGCAAGGACAGCAAGCGCGTCGCGGACCAACGCGTCGACCAGCAGTTCTTTCGCCTCGCGGTCATCCCAATCACAACACGGCCGGCCCGCAGACAGATAGTCATCATCACGCCGACACGCCGCTTTCGCCGCGACCGCCAGGGGCGGGTAGTCCGACCGCAACGCGGCAAGGGTCTTGCGGATTGCTGAGCGGAGCTGGGTGATCGTGTCCTCGGTCGTGACCGCGTCATAGATAGGGGTCGAGTCCAACACCCGTACCCGGTCCCGCATCACCCCCGACTCCCGCGCCATGACCCGGGTGTCTTCCAAGAACCGTTTCGGGCGGGCCGAAACCCGCAGCCGAGCCCGGACACCGACCAAGACCGTGGAATGGAACGACGCGTAGCCGACATCGACCCCAGCCGCGGCCTGCCACGCCAGATCCCGACCCAACCGGTCCACAGCCTCACGATCAGACAACCCTTCAAACGCCTGCAACACCATCGCCGTAGCCAACACCCGCGCCGGCACCGTCGGACGACCCAACCGAGACCGCGTGTACAAATCAGCGAAATACCCCTCGCCGAACAGCCGGTCGCCCTCATCCGCCAAAAACAGATACAGGCCGCCCAGACGATCACCCAACACCGCCCGCGGATTCTCGAACCGCGCCTGCCCAGAAACCGAACCCAAAGCCACGCCGCCAGACTCGCCGACCAGCACCCTCACACCACGGACCCCCGCACTACTTCAGCAACCACCTAGGTAACCATTGGTCGGCTGAGCACTGCTCGTAGCAGGAGCAGTGCTCAGAGCAGTATTGCGTGGTCGAAACATGTTGTCAAGCCTCAGGGCGGAAACGCAGCGGGTGCCGTGGATACATCACACT
>JBJXFH010000036.1:0-20671 GCA_046155365.1 Acidimicrobiales bacterium
CGGATCGGTTGTGCGCGGCGCTGGGTGAGGCCAAGTTGGCCGGACTCACTGCGCGGCAGGTCCAAGCGTTTCATGAGGGTCTGCGTGCGGAGGGCCTGTCATCGCGGTCGCGGCAGGCGTTGGGCAAGGTGTTGCGTATGGCGTTGAGCGACGCGGTCAAACGGGGCTACCTGGTGCGCAACGTGGCCGACGCGGTCACGTTGCCATCAGGCGAGCGCCGGGGTGAGATCGCCCTGTGGTCACGAGAGCAGGCCAGCGAGTTCCTGGCGGCCACGGCGGCGGATCGGCACTTCCCCATCTGGATGGTGGCCCTGGCGACGGGCCTTCGTCGTGGCGAGTTGTGCGCGCTGCGGTGGATCGACCTTGACCTCGACACCGCCCGGCTGTTCGTGCGCCAAGCGGTCGGTCTGGACGGGTATGAGACCTCGGTCGGGAAACCGAAGTCCCGGGCGTCGATCCGCACGATCGGCATCGATGAAGACACCGTCGAGGTGCTCCGCAGCTGGGCGAGCCGTCAGGCCGCAGAGCTCGACTTCGTGGGGCGGTCATCGGACCTTGTGGCCACCAGGGCCGACGGCGCCGCGTTGCATCCCCAGACGCTGGCGTTGATCTTCAAGCGTGCAGTCAAGGACTCCGGGCTGGCGGACATCGGGTTGCACGGGTTGCGGCACACACACGCGACGATGCTGCTCGAGGCCGGTGTGCCGTTGAAAGTGGTGTCCGAACGGCTAGGACATTCCTCCATCGCGATCACTGCGGACACCTATCAGCACGTGTTGGACCACATGCAGGACAAAGCCGCCCTCGCCATGCGCGGCCTCGGCCCCGGGCTCCGGGTATCCAGCGCTTGAGCCACCGCCACCGCCCTGTGGCTGATGAGGTCTCAACAGGGCGCGCTGTAGAGCCCAAATCGGCCCTCAACTCATGCGCCCCACAACGACCAGAGCAGAGGACGAAGAGCGGCCGGCGAACTCAGAGCCGGTGGACGCGATGTGACAGGATCAACGGGCAACGGCGCAGTGCCTCACCCCGCCCGGGAGGCCCCGGACCCGACAGGATTGCGTACGTATCGCCCTCAGGTGCCTCACTCGGCTAGTCAGCCGCACAATCAGCCGAAGCGGACTTCCAACCTTCTTGTCCGTAGGCTGGCGAACACCTGTTCGTTTGGTGGTGGACCGTGTCGTACGATGCCGCTGAGCAGGGCTTACGCGAATCACGGCACACTTCCCAACACCCGCTGACACACCCCGTTTTTGCGGAAACGCATACATTCGACATACGCCGCAGCAATCGCGAAAGATTCGGGTGCTCTGGGATACTGGAGCGCTCGGACTCCGCCGTGTGAAGGCGAATTAAGCAAATTTTGGACCAGATGTTTTCACTTCAAACAGGTCCTGACCTGCCCTTTTGATGTCGCCCGATGTCGGTCCATGCTGCCCTGTTTGGGGTGGTCTGTGTACATGGTGTGCACCTGGCTATTGATATACTTCAGCAAATGGCGTCGGTGGTGAAGCGAGCGTTATCGGATGGGTCATCGGCGTACTTGGTGCGGTACAGGACCCCTGATGGTCAGCAGCGGTCCAAGCAGTTTCCGCGGCGCCGAGATGCGGACCAGTTCGCGAACGTGGTCGAGGTGGACCGCAGCCAGGGCACGTTGATCGACCCGCGGCTCGGGCGCCTGACCCTGGATGACTGGTGGCGAACCTGGTTCCGACCGTCACGAACCTACGCGCGTCCACCCGGGTTCGGGATGAGGGCTACTACCGGCTGCACATCAGCCCGACATTCGGCTCGACACCGCTCAACAAGCTCGATCGCACGGTGCTTCGCCAGTGGGTGGCCGACCTCGTTGATCCCGGCGGGGACGCGCTGGCGCCGGCCACCGCACAGAAAGCGGTGCAGATCCTCAACAAGTGCGTCCGTGCCGCGCTCGATGACCGCCTCATCGCCGTGAACCCTGTCGAGCGATTGCCGCTGCCCGAGATCGAGCGGGAGGAGATGCGATACCTCACGCACCGCGAGCTTGCGCAACTGGTCGACACGATCGACCCCCGCTATCGCGCGTTCGCGCTGCTCGGCGGTTACGGCGGGTTGCGCCTCGGCGAGTTGCTCGGTCTTCGATGGGGACGTGTCGACCTGCTGGGACGACAGGTTTTACGTGAGCGAGATCCTCATCGACCTCCGCGGCCACGTGACCTTCGGGCCACCAAAGACCAGGGCGAGCGTCCGTACCGTCACGCTCCCCCGCTTCGGGTGTGACGAGCTGGCCCGTGTCGCTCCGCCACAACCTGATCCTGCCACCCTCGTGTTCCGCTCTCCCGAGGGTTTCGTGTTGCGGCCCAGCTCGTTCCGGCGGCGGGTCTGGAACCCCGCTGTCGCGCAAGCTGGTCTCGCACCGCTACGCATCCACGATCTGCGGCATACCGCTGTCTCGTTGTGGATCGCCGAGAGGGCCAACCCAAAGCAAGTCGCCGTCCAGGCCGGCCACACCTCGGTGTCCGTTGTCCTCGATCGCTACGGGCACCTGTATCCCCACGATGATGAGCTGATCGACGCCCTCGATGCCCGCGCCATGGCCGCCCGGTGAGCGAACCGCTGCAGGTCCATGCTCAGTCCACCCATCACTCTCATCGTCCGCGCCTGGGCTCTAATACTCTCCCCTGGTCCCTCCTTGCTGTCTGATCTGAACCAAAGCCGGAGTGCGGTCGGGTGCGGGCGCTGACCGTCGGAGACGATGAGGAGCCCACCGGGTTTGACCGGGGTGGTCCAGCGCGAAAGCTCTCAGGGTGGGCGCAACTAAAACTCGGCTCAGCCAAAGGCGCAGTCGCGACAATGCCACGCTCTACCGGGCCCCCGTCGCCCACATTCATACCGGAAGACCCACAGTTCCGGGACCGGATCAAGGCCATGGTCTACGGGCTGCTGGCCATCAACGTCATGGTGGCCCTGGCGGTGGTCGTCGCCCTCATCGGGATCACCAACACCTGGCCTTGTCCCTGTTCGACCGCACCCGCGAACTCGGCCTCACCCGGGCGGTGGGCATGACCCGCCGACAGCTACGCCGGATGGTGCGCCTGGAAGCGGCCTTGATGGCCCCCTTTCGAGCCGCGATCGGCGTGGCCGTGGGGCTCCTCTTCGGTCTCGGAGTGGTGCAAGCCGTGCCGAACTCGATCGGTGCCGGCCGGTCAATTCCGCAGCGCAGATCATCATCCTGATGACCGTCGCCGCCGGGGCCGTCGCCGCCGGGTCCGGTTTGACCGCAACCATGCTGACTGCCCGACGAGCAGCCCGTCTCAACGTGCTCGACGCCGTCGCCCACTGAAACCAACAAAGGCCTCAAGCGTCCGGGGAGCACTTCGGGGACGCCCCGGCCGCCTTTCACTCACCGCACCGGGCCGGGCAACTCTGGGTGCGCCTCCACCGGATACGCACCGACGGGGATCGCTGGAGGGAGTTCTGCTTCCGGTCGGCGACTGACCCCTCAGCCCCATGGTGCAAGACATTGCCGACCCACCGTGGACCTCGCTGCTCGTTCCCCCTGGTCCGATCCTTTTCGTCGGATCGCTCCACCTACTCAACGGTATGGCCAGGCCCTGTCGGAGGTTCGCCGTCCACGCGCCACGCCTGCGCGGGCCGTCAAGGGCTCGCCGCTCGGGCCCATACATGCCCTCGGATAGCTGAACATGGCAAATCATCTACAGCTACGCTCCACCAGCCGTGCGGGCCCGGACGATAGCTTCGGCCCGGGTGCTGACCTGGAGTTTGGTGAGAATGTTTGAGACGTGGTTGCGTACGGTCTTGTTGCTGATGGTCAGCTGCTGTGCGATCTCTGTGTTGGTGCGCTGCGCGGCGAGCAGATCGAGCACGTCGCGCTCCCGTTCAGTCAGTTGCGGAAAGGCCAAGGCCAACGGGTCAAGGCGGCTTCCGGCGAAGTATTGGACCAAACGCCGCGCCAAAGCGGGACCGAAGATGGCCTCGCCGTTGTAGACACTGTGGATGGCGCGGATGATCTCGGCTTTCATCGCTCCTTTGAGGAGGTAGCCGCGGGCGCCGGCGCGCATGGCGTCGAAGACCGAGTCGTCGTCGTCGGACATGGTGAGCATCAAGATGCCGATGTGGGGGCTGGCTGCAGTGATCTGTCGGGTGGCCTCGAGACCATTGAGGCTCGGCATGCGGATGTCCATGAGCACGATGTCGGGTTGGGACTGTTCTGCGAACCGGACCGCTTCTGCGCCGGTGGCTGCCTCCCCGCTGACCTCCATCTCAGCGGTGGCCTGCAGCAAAGCCCGCAAGCCGGCACGGAACTGGGCGTTGTCGTCGGCGATCAGCACGCGAATGGGTTCTGTCACGTCATGCCGTCCTGTTCACCGCGTGCGGGAACCGTACCTGGACGAGGGTTCCACACTCGTCGCCTCCGCTGATGGTGCAGTCTCCGCTCAACTCGGCTGTGCGCTCATGAATCGACCGTAGCCCGACGCCGGTGGGTGCCTTGGCCGGGATACCCAGTCCATCGTCCTGCACCGTGATTGATAACGCGGTGCCGTGCAGCACCAGGCTGACCTCGCATGTCCTGGCCTGGGCGTGGCGCAACACGTTGGTGATCGCTTCCTGGGCGATTCGGTAGGTCGCCACTTCAACGGCCGCCGAGAGCTCAGGTAGGGGATCGGGGTGATTGAAGCGGACGATGAGGCCCGCTGCGCCGGCGTCGTTGATGAATCGCTGGAGGGCGCCCACCAGCCCTGCGTCGTCGAGCGCTGGGGGCCTGAGGCCGTACACCAACCGGCGGATATCGCTGGTGGAGTTGTGCAGTTGCTGTGCGACGTCATGAAGGATCTCGTGGCTGCGTTCGGGGTCCTGGGTGAGCAGGTCGCGCGCCACTTCGGTTTGGAGGGCCATGCTGGCCAGTGCCGGGCCCAGTCCGTCGTGAAGATCCCTGCGGAGCCGGCGCCGCTCTTCCTCGATGGCGACAATGCGCTGCTGTTGTGCATGTTGCAGTTGGTGGCCCAGTTGCAAGGCCGCCACCGGGCCTGCGACCTGTCGGCCGAACTCCTCGATCAGCGTCTGATCCGCCGGGTTGAACGGCTCCCCGGGAGACCTTCGGGCGATCAGCAGCTCTGCAATGGGACCCTCATGACGACCGAGGGGTATCCGCTCCAGGTCTGGGCGTGGCCGGCCGTTGTCGGTCTGCCCGTTGAGACCGGCAGTGGCGAGGATCCTCCCGTCCGATACCAGCGCCACGTACGGCGCCCGGAGCGCGGCGGCCAGGATCTCCACGATCGCTCGGGATACGGCGGTGGCGTCGGTGGCATCGTGCAGTCGGCGACCCAGTCGCGACAGCACCTCGAAGGGTTCGTCCCGATGGCCGTACAGGGCGCGGTTGACGGCACGTTGCAGCAGGTTGCGCCCATGGGCGAGAAGCAGCGCGATGGTGGCGGCCAAGGTGAGCGACACCAGCGACTCCGCGGCGGGGTCCAGCATCCGTTCGGCAGCGATGACGGCGAAAACGTAGGGAATGGTCACCGCAATGATCAGACCGCCGTAGACCAATGTTCGGTTCACCACGACATCCGCGTCCCACAGCCGATGCCGGAGAACGGCAACCGCAAAGGCGACCACCAGCGTGGCGTAGCCAGCGGTAACGCCGACGAGCGAACCGAGTTCACCGAGCGCAGCTCCGGGCCCGGCTTGGGACAGTGCCGGTGATGCTTGCACCGCGGGCAACGCAAGTTGGGTCACCACAGCAACCACCAGCGCAGTGGCGACCCACTTGGTCTGTTGGCGCTGCTCCCAGGTGGAAAGCCGGCGGTACCGGTAGAGCTGTGCAGCCATGCCCCCCAAAATGGCGACGGTGAAGAGAAGGAAATACGTGTCTGGAAGATCGTTGTTCACCCGTCCCCAGCCGACGACGGTGAGGCTGACAGCCACGGGAACTGCGACCCATGGCGCCAACCGGGGGGCGGCCCTGCCATCGGGGAACAACACCATCACGGCGATCAAACTCGCCACCAGCAGGTGGTTCGACGCGGCGGCGACGGTGGTGAGGCCGGGGTGCGCTCGGACCAGGACCTCCATCGTCGGGCCGTTCACCGTGCCGGTCAGCACCAGATAGACGGCAACCAGCCACGCAACCGGCTCAGTCCGGCGGGACCAAAGCACCACCACCCCAGCTCCGACGCTGAGTGCCGCGAAGGACACCAGCACCGCCGCCCAAATCGCCGCGTAGAACTGCGGGGACACTCCCATCTGCTGCAAGCCGAGCGAAACTGCTTGGGATGGAGCAAGGTGTTCGGCGTACAACGCCGGGATCGCGGCGATGAACATGCAAGTGGCTGCGAGCATGACCATACCGGTAAGTACCGCAGCAACGGATGCGCCCCGCGTCCACCGCACCGCAACGTCGGCCCCCGAAGCCACCTCAGCAAACCTATCGTGCGAGCTCGGGGGCCGACGTCGTCGTGCCATCGGTCTGCGACGACGTGCTGCGAAGGCGCGACAGTAACGGCTCGCGCCACAGCGCGTAGCCCGCTACTGCGTAACCGCAAAACAGGATCCAGTAGAGCGTGGCGATGGGGAGCATCCCGGAGATCCAGAGCTGACCGTCCGGCCCCACCGCTCCGTCGAAGATGAACCCGAGACCGGCGGCCATGGCGATGAATATCGGAATAGCCGCGACTTGGAGCCATCCCGCGGCGGCTGGGAGGACACCGGCTCGCAACGTGGCGATGCCGAACAGCGGCCACGCCAGCATCAGGACGGTGGCGAGCGGGCCGAGGGCGCCTGCGCCGTGGGCCAGCGGCGCCCCGTTGCCCAACAGCGCCCGTGTTGGCGGTTCCGCGGCCATGGCGGGCACCGCGAAACCTTCGTACAACGTCAGGTAGACGTGATAGCTGACCGCGGCGACGGACATGATGAAGCCGACCAGTCCCAGCCTCCCGGCCCGCGATGCCTGCCGGGCGTACAGCGCAGGCAGCCCCAAAGTGACCAGCAGCCAGGAGCAGAACAGCGTCACGTGCGACGGGCCGTACAACACCGAGGTCACATGCTCGACCCGTTCACTGGCAGGGTGCAACGCAAAGCCGACGATCTGCAGCGGCAACGCCATCATCAGTGCGATTCCGGCGCCTCGGTACAACGGTGCCGGCTGGAAACCGGTCCGCTCGGTCCCGGCAATTGATGACATGTTGCCTCTCCTGGTTCGGCTGTGGCTGCCATCCTCAGCGGAGGCCTGTCCTGTTGTCATGAGGCGGGTGTCCCGGCTGCTCGGGAGATACCAGGTTGCGGGGCACTGCGAGGCGCCGCTCGACGGTCACCCTTCCGGAGGTTTGTGACCGAAGCCGGCGTCACGTGCTTTGGCCACCGCCACGCCCCGGTCGTGGGCGCCTATCTTGGTGAGCAGCAGCGACAGTTGGTTCCGAACCGTTTTCACCGACACGCCCAAGGCCCGGGCCATGGTGGCGTTATCGATACCACGGGCCAGCAGGTCGAGGAGCTGCACTTCGCGTTCGGTGAGGTTCGGGAAGCCCCGCGGGGTGGGCCGAGGCGCTGGGCGGGCAAAACGCTGGTGGACGTGCGCTGCGACGTCGGGTCCGAACAGCAGATGGCCAGCGGCGACGTCCTCCACGGCGCGCCGGATGTCCTCACGACGGGCGCCTTTAACCAAATAGCCCCGGGCCCCGGCGGACAGCGCCCGGCCCAGCGCCTCGTTACCGTCGTCCATGGTGAGGACCAGGCAGCGAATCTCCGGTGCGCGCCTGGCCAGCTCGCGGATGACGAAATGTCCGTCGCCGCCTGGAAGGTGCAGGTCCACCACCAGAACATCGGGCCGCTCCTGCAGCGCGAGCTCGATTGCTTCACGACCGGATGATGCCTGGCCCACCACCTCGATGTCGGCGCCGCTCGCCAACGCGGACCTCACGCCGTCACGAACGACGGGGTGATCATCGACCACGACCACACGGATCGGTGTCACGGCTGATGGCTCAGAGGGATCGCAGCGAACACGACGGTGCCGGTCGGATCATCGGCCCCGAGTGTGAAACAGCCGCCCAGCTGCTCGACCCGGCTCCTCATGGAGGTCACGCCAACCCCGATAATGGCATCATCGCAAATCCCCACACCGTTGTCGGCCACCTCGAGGACTAGCTCGTGCGGTTCAGCGGACACCGCCAGCACCACTCGGCAGACGGTGCCGCGGCTGTGGTGAACGGCATTGCTCATGGCCTCAACACACACGAAGAACGCTGCTTCGGTCACCTCGCGATCCAGCTTCGGCAGGTACAGGGGGGCTCGCACATCGATAACGATGCCGTGGCTGCCGGCGGCGAGGCGAGTTGACGCGGCCCGTAACGCCGGAACAAGCCCGGTCTCCTCAAGGGTGGGGGTGGTGAGGCCCCGGGCGAGGGCGCGGACATCGGCCAAAGCCATTTCGGCACGATCTCGCAGTTGCAGGAAGACGGCCCGCTCGGTGGGGTGGGTGTCGCGCTCCGCCTCAGCGTCAAGTGCCAGCACCAGCCCAAAAAGTTCGGGGCCGATCCGGTCGTGCAGGTCATGCTGCACCCTGGTTCGTTCCTGGGCGCCGATAACCGCCAGCCGATCACGGGTCTCCACCAGCTGGGTGATGGAATGGTTGGCGGCAACGACGGCGGCCACTGTGGGCGCCAAGCTGGTGAGCACCTCGACGTCTTTCGGGCTGAGCTTTTGTTCTCCCGGCCGCGGTGAGGCCACCAGGGTGCCGACCCGCTCCCCTTGGTGCATGAGCGCAACGGCGAGCGATGGCCCTGCGGAACGGCCCCGCTCCGACAGGACCACATCGGTGGATTCATCCGCGGTGATGGCGACATGGGGAAGGCGTAACGCCGTGATGATGGTTTCGACCACCACGTCCAAGGCTTCTCCGGGTGTGGCGTGTTGCGAGGCGTCAACGAGCCTTGTTGCGACGGCATGGTGGTTGGCTCGTTCGCCGTAGAAACGCCGGTTCACGGCCGACTGCACCCGAGCCCGTAGCGGGGACAACGTCAACGCCACGATGGCCGCCGCTGGCAGACCGGGCGCCACGTCGGAGTCCCCGAGGACGGGAACGGTGATGGCGACCATCAGCAGATACAGCGACAGGAGCGCAACGGAAACGGTGATCCAGACCAGCGTCCGATTGAGGACGGGGTCGATGTCCGCGAACTCCCGTCGGGCGATGGCCACCGCAACCGCGAGCGGCAGCGGCACGAACGCCACCCCGGCAAGGACGTCCAGCCACTGCGCCGCCGAGCCGGACACCGGGTTCGGCACCACGTTCACCGCGAGGGCCGCGGCGATGGTCGACCCAGCACCGAGACCGATCAACTGCACCCGGCGCGCGCCGGCCGGGGACCGACGGGCCCGTCGCACCGAAGCCACCACCCCGACCAAGGCCACCAGCAGCACCACCATGCCGAGGACACCAACGATGGCGTCGATGGTGGCATACCGCTCCGTCTCCGCCCCGGCCAATGCAATCCATCCCACCACCCCGACGAACACGCTGAGAGGTACGGCGTAGAGAACCCAGACGGACCAGCGCCATCGCCGCAGCATGGGCGCAGGTTCCGGAAAGGTGAACGCGAAATGGGCCAGCGACGGTGTCAACAAAGAGAAAAACCCTTGGCCGGCGATACCGACCCAAAAGATCGTGCGGCCGGCAACCGCATGGTGCACCTCCCAACCCGCCACCGCGAACACCACCGCACCAAGCAACGCCGCCGCGAAGATCCCGAACGCCGCCGCTGCTGGTTGATCACCGGCCCGGGCCAGTACGAACACGGCCAACGGGACCAGCAGCACCACCACCACGATTACCGTGAGATAGTCACGAAACCTGCTCCACAACGGCAGGCCATCCGCCAACGTCACCTGCACCGGCAGGCTTCGACCCTGGCGAAGGACACGGTAGGTGTAGGACGATTTGTGCTCGAGAGTCACGGTCCCGGCAAGGACCTCGGACACGGGAATGTCCTCGACGGCGACGATCAGGTCACCGCGCCGCAACGGACTATCCCGGGACGTCGGTTCCACGATCAGGCCCTCGGCGGTTACCCCTGAGTCTCGCCGGGGCGCCAGGTCGCTGCTGGTGGTGGCGCGAAGCGAAAGCCAACCCACCGCCACCATCACGGTCGCGGCGAGGAACACCGCGACGGTTCGGCGACCGGGCAAGGCGGAGCCGTCAGAGGCCACGCGGTACAGCCTTGCGCATCTCCATCCCGGCTGCACGGGACATTGTCCCCTACACACGGGACGCCATGACCCTTCCATACGGGCTGCGCCGGGCGCGATGATGACCGGATCGGGGCGCCGTATTGTTCGCCGCTCCGAGACACCACGGCTTGGGGAGGCTGCGATGTATGAGAAGGATGGCGAGAAGTACTTTGTGGTGGACAGCCACATCCATTACTGGGATGCCAGCCCGCAGAACTGGGTGCCGGGCGCAGAGCACTACGCCAAGGGCTGGATTGAGTGCTTCCACGGCTATCAGGGCCTCGGACCCGCCGACACCCATTGGCCGCTCGAGAAGTTCCAGCGCTACACCGAGGAGGACCTGATGGCCGACGTGTTCGAAGACGGACACGTCGACGTGGCCGTCTTCCAGCCGACCTATCTGAAGGAATGGTACCGGGACGGCTTCAACACGACCGAGCGCGATGCGACGCTGTTCGAAAAGCACCCCGGCAAGTTTGTGCTCAACAGCCGGTGGGACCCCCGCGAGGGTGACGACGGTCTACGGAAGCTGGCCGACAACGTGGAGCGCTGGGGGTGCACGGGCGTGAAGCTCTACACGGCCGAATGGCGTGACGGCTCGCGAGGGTGGACGCTCAAAGATCCCGAGGCGTTCCGGTTCCTGGAGCGCTGCCAGGAGCTTGGCGTGAAGAACATCCACGTGCACAAGGGACCCACCATCTGGCCACTGGACAAGGACGGCTTCAACGTCGAGGACGTCGACGTCGCGGCAACCACGTTCACCGACCTGAACTTCATCGTCGAGCACGTCGGCCTGCCCCGGATCGAGGACTTCTGCTTCATCGCGGTCCAGGAGCCCAACGTGTACGCCGGTCTCTCCGTCGTCGTCGGCGGACTCATGCACGCCCGCCCCAAGATGTTCGCCAAGGTTATGGGCGAACTGTTGTTCTTCCTGGGAGAGGACCGGCTGATCTTCGGCAGCGACTACGCCATCTGGGAACCGCGCTGGCAAGTCGAGGGGCTCGTCGACTGGGACTACCCGAGCGACGAGTTCTCGGACTATCCACGCGTCAACGCCGTCACCAAGAAGAAGATCCTCGGCCTAAACGCCGCCCGCCTCTACGACATCGACGTTCCTGTCGAATGCCAGCTGCCCGCTCCCGAGGCAGCGCCCGAAGCGCCCATCCTAGCGCCGGAATCGGTATGAGGGCCCAGGCACCCGCCGCAGCGGCCACCCTGGAGGCGGCCGTTTGGGCCGCGCTCGACGAGGTCCTGGACCCCGAACTCGACGAACCGATAACCACGCTCGGATTCGTCGCATCATGCGACGTCGGACACTCTGGGGCCGTGACTGTCCGACTCCGGCTGCCAACCTATTTCTGCGCGCCGAACTTCGTGTTCATCATGGTGACGGACGCTCGCGACGCGCTCGCCCGCATCGCGGGTGTCACGAGCGTCGACGTCGGCGTCGAGGACCACTTCGCCGCCGCCGACATCAACGGCGGCGTAGCGGACCAGCGCACCTTCGTTGAGACATTCGGTGACCTCGCCGAATCCGAGCTCGATGGTGTACGCATCGACTTCCTGCGCAAGGCGGTGTTGGCGGCCACCGATCGGGTCTGCCAACCACTCCGCGCCGTAGGTCACGAACCACCCCAACTCGCCAACCTGACCTTGGCCGACCCGCCGTCCGACGCCAACCTGCAACGTCTCCGCGACCGACGACGCCAGTTGGGCCTGCCCGCCGACGACTGTGCACCGCTCCTCATCGATCCAACGACGGGTGCCAGAGTCGCCGACGACGACGTGACCATGCACCTGCACCGCGCCCGGCTCACCCGGATGAGCATGGAAACCAACAGCGAACTCTGCCGCAGCCTCCTACACAGGCGTTACACCGAAGCCTCCATCAACATCCGCTCACACGGCACGACCGAACGCCGAGAGGCAAAGTAGCCCGCGGTCCCGTCTACTTCAGCAGCGGGGCAGTCGTCCGAGTCCCTGGCACCATCCTGTACGCGGAGGTGCCGTCAACGACGAATGTCCCCAAACATCGCCCACGTAAGGGTCATGCCGTATCAAAGGCACAAATGCTATCAATAAATGTACGTTGCTAAAAAGGCCGTCGCCGCGACCCTCCGTTCCAGGTAGGGCGTGACGGTCAGTTCGCACTTCGAGGCATCAGCATGGTCCAGATCGCTGGAGTGGCTGATGCAGCGTCAGCCACCCTCAGCCTGCGCAGTCGTCCAAGGAGGCTTTATGCGCGTGAGCTTGTTTCATTTCATCAGTTGGGGCGTTGTGCCTGCAACCCCTATCGCCGCGGTGTCAGGAACATCGCCAGTCGAGGACTACATCGAGCAGCTACGAAAGGCTCGCAGCGACGGTTTCACGATGGTGTGGACTCCGCAGCTCTGGCGCGAACCGGACCTATTGACGCTGTTGGCCCTGGCGCTTCACGAGGTCGAGGACATCACGGTGGGGACCGGAGTGATCCCGATCCAGTTCCGTCACCCGGCGGTGCTGGCCCAGCAGGCCCTCACAGTGAACCTCATCTCCGGAGGACGCCTGAAGCTCGGCATCGGCATGACCCACCCGATGATCAGCGAAGGGATGTACGGCGTCCCCTGGGGACGGCACACCCAACGGCTCAATGAGTTCCTTGATGGCTTGCTCCCCCTCCTGCACGGCGAGGAGGCGAAGGCAACGGGTGACATCACGAGCACACGGCTGGTCTTGGACATCCCGGGCGTCGGGCCGCCGCCGGTGTACATGGCAGCGCTCGGCCCGAGGATGCTCGACATCACCGCTCGTCGGATGGCGGGCACAATGACGTGGATGACGGGGCCGCGCACACTGGCCAACCACGTGATTCCCACACTCGAGCGCTGCTCACAGCAACAAGGGCAAAGGGCGGAGGTCGTGGCTGCGTTCCCCATCTGCGTGACGGACCGGCCGGAAGAAGCCCGGACGTTGGCAGCGCAGGTCTTCGAGATTTACGGTGCGCAGCCCTCGTACCGTGCGATGCTCAACCGGGAAGGATATGAGGGTCCCGGAGACGCCGCCATCATCGGGAACGAGGAAACAGTGTCCCAACAGCTCGAAGCGGTCGCTGCCCTCGGCGTCGAAGAACTGTCAGCCTTCGTGTTCGCCCGCACCCCTGAAGAGGACGCCCGGACACGGACGCTACTGGGCTCCATGGCGCGCTCTGGCGAGGCTGGCTGATAGCGACCAACTCAACGTCCAAGAACGCAGAAGCTCTCGCGGACGACCCACTGAACCCTCATCACCCTCTTCACCAAAACCCTGCTGGCATCGACCCAACTCATCGGATTCACCGCCTGTGGGTGCCCTTGACCCGATCCTGGCCGTTGACCGGCGGGTTCTCCGCGCCAGAATCGGTGGGGTGTGCCGTTTGTCTTACCGTTTGCCTGTCGCGTTTATGGTGCTCGCCGTCCGTTCGGGGAGGTGCGAAGGATCTCGATGTTGTTGTGTTGCGCCATCAGCTCGCTAGGGGCCAGATGCGCCAAGATCTGCTTGTAGCCCGGCGATTACAGGTATAGCGTTTGCTCCAGAGGTTGAAGACCGTGAACAGAGGAGAAGGCCTGAATGCGTGAGGACATCGAGTTCGACGCCGAGGGTGCCACATTGCGGGGCTGGTTCTACCGTCCGAACGAATCCCATGGTCGGTTGCCGTGCGTGGTGATGGCGCACGGCTTCTCGGCGATCAAGGAGATGCACCTGGACGACTACGCCGAGGTGTTCTCGGCGGCGGGGCTGTGCTGTGTGGTCTATGACAATCGCGGGTTCGGCGCCTCGGACGTCGCCCCGGGCCGGCCCCGGTTGGAGATCGACCCTTGGGAGCAGGTACGCGATTACCAGCATGCCATCACGTATGCCCAAAGCCGGCCGGACGTAGATCCCTCTCGTATCGGCGTGTGGGGCTCGAGCTACTCGGGGGCGCATGCCTACGTCGTGGCTGCCATCGATCGCCGGGTGAAGGCGGTCTGTGGGCAGGTTCCGCTGATCTCGGGGCGCCGGGCGTTCGAGATGCTGATCCGCATTGACTTCTGGGAACCGACGTGGCAGGCGTTCGCCGCCGATCGGCTGGCCCGTGCCGAGGGTGCATCGCCTGCGATGTTGCCAGTCGTTGACACCGACCCCACCGCCCAGTCGGCCCTGCCCACCGCGGACTCCTACGAGTTCTTCTCCGCGTACCAGGGGACGTCATGGGAGAACCAGGTGACGCTGCGTTCTATCGAATTGTTCCAGGGATATGAGCCCGGCGAGTACCTCAAGCACATCTCGCCCACGCCGCTGCTCATGGTGGTCGCCCCGAACGACCGCCTTGTCGCCGGTGAACTGGCCTGCGCAGCGTTCGACACCGCCGCGCAGCCCAAGAGGTTAGTGCTCGTACCGGGCGGGCACTTCGACGCCTACGTCGGGAAGGGCTTCGAGATCTCCTCCGGCGCAGCGCGGGACTGGTTCGTCGAGCACCTTCTCAACGCGCCCGTCCCGGCCCGTCAACTCACCCTGGCCTGACCGCTGCTTGCCTATCGGTGCCACGAAGCGCGTCCGGATCAGGTCGGCGCTCCAGGGGTCGGCGCAATACGGCGCATTCATAAGTTGCGGCCGCACGAGACAAATCACGATCGTGCTCCTGCACAGATCAGTCACGGTGGCCGACGGCTCCTGCTTTCCCGCTTCGAGCTGTCCAACCGGGCGGTCAGCGCGGCGATCATCTCCGACGTTTCTTGCGAATCTGTGGTCATGGAGTCGACCTGTCGAACAACGGAGCCCTCGCGGCAGATGCAACCAACACCACACGGTCCCGGTTTGACGAATGACGGGTGATCGGGTGTTGGCTTGCGAGCCGGGCAGCGTGGCACTGCCCGGCTCGGTCGTTGATGGTTGCGGTCAGCGGGCGGTCGCGACCCCCGGCCAGTTCAGGGCGTTGCGGCGTCGCGTCGCCATCGCCCGTAGGTAGAGGCTGGACTCCACGGCCAACAGCAGCGCGGTGAAACCGACAGAAACCTGCACCTGGGTCAGGGCCATGCCGTCGAGGGCGGGCACGGTCCCGGCTCTGTTGGACCACCAGAACGTGGCTGCGGCGCCGCCGATGCCGAACGTGACGAGCACGTGGAACAGGTATTCGAGGGCGGGGAGACCGCCGAGCGGTGCCCGTGATCGGGGTTCGAGCAGCACGTCGGCGGCGGTGAGGACCAGTTGAACCCCGAACAGCGCCAGCACCGGGCCGTGCCCATGGCCGTCTCCGACCGCGAGCAGGGCGACGCCGAGTCCCACGAATGTGGCGTAGCTGAGGAGGTGAATCGCCTCCTCCGCGGTGGCAGAAGGCTGGCGGAAGAGCCGGAAACGGTAGTGGTGGAACCAGAACACGTCGACCACGCCGATCGTGGAGGCACCCAACAGCAGCCAGGCGGTGTCGGCGACGGTCAGCTGCAGCATGGCGAGCTCGTGTCGCTTGCCGTGGTCGGCACGGCGGATGCGGTCGGGGCGGCGGATGCGGTGGGGGCGGCGGCACAGCAGGTGGTGGTGTCGCAGGCGGCGGTCTGGGTGGGGTCCTCAGCGAGGACGGTGTAGAACTCCCAAGCGCCGAGGGGCACGTCGGGTGCGTCGACCCACACCTTGTCCTGGATGGCGTGGCAGCAGCGTTCTTGCTCGCTGATCCGGTGGCGCAGGCCGGTGGCGGCGATGCGGTCGGCGGTGGCGGCGATGTCCTCGGTGGAGGCGACCTCCACGCCGAGGTGGTTGAGGGGCGACGCCGCGTCGGGATCTTCGAACAGGACCAGTTTGAGCGGCGGGTCGGCGATGGCGAAGTTGGCGTAGCCGGGCCGCTGCTTGGCTGCGGGCACGCCGAACAGTTGCTCGTAGAAGCGGACGGCGGCGGTCAGGTCGGTGACGTTCAAGGCGAGTTGGATGCGGCTGGTGTCCATGGTGGGCTTCCTCCTGTGGCGGGAGCCGGAGCGGTTCCGGCCCGACACCAGAGAAGACGATCCCGGCGGCGGCGAGACGCAGGTTGCGTCCTTTCCGGGGTCTCATCGTCATTTAGGGTGGACAGTCAGCGGCGTGCAGGGAGGTAGCTATGCAAGCCAGCATCGGCGTGACCAACGCGCAACTCGAATGGGCCGAAACAGTGGTGCGGTTGCGTCGCTTCGTCGCCAGTCGGGTCGGTGATCGTGATGTGGCGGAGGACATCACCCAGGACGTCATCGTGCGCAGCATCGCCGCCGGCGCCCTTGACCGGGTCGACAACCCGATCGGCTGGTTGATCCGGTCCGCATCCAACGCCGTGATCGATCATCACCGCACCCGCCGAACGCACGACCCGCTCCAGGACGCGGACCCAGCTGGTGAGGAGATGGATGTCCCGCTCGGCCCCGACGTGAGGGCCAGCCTGGTGGAGTGTGTGCGGCCGATGGTCGAACGGCTCGACCGGCCCTACCGGGAGGCGATCACCTGGGTCGATCTTGAGGGTCGCACCCAGGCGGCTGCGGCGGCCGCGGCGGGCGTGTCGCTATCGGGCATGAAGTCACGGGTGCAACGCGCCCGCCACCAGCTCAAGGCGATGATCACCGCCTGTTGCGATGTGGAGGTGGATCGCCGCGGCGGTCCCATTGAGCTGACCCGGCGCGCTGGCTGCGACTGCTCGCCGTGACCGCTGTCGTGCCCGCCCCGGCGTCGGCGTTGACCGTGCGGCTGCTCGGGCGGGTCTCGGTGGTCAGCGACGGCGTGGCGTTGGGCTCGCTGGGGTCAGGCCCGTTGCTCCGGCTGGTGACCAGCCTGGTGCTCCGCCCTGGCGTGCCGGTGTCTCGCACCGAGCTGGCCTTCAGGCTGTGGCCCGACTCCTCTGAGGCGCAGGCCCGCACAAACCTGCGCAAGGCCCTGCACCAACTGCGCCACGAACTTCACGACGCCGAACGCTTCATAGAGGTGTCCCACGGCAGCGCATGTTGGCTGGCGGACGCACCGGCGCACGTCGATGTCGCCGCGTTCCTCACGGCGTGGGACACCGGCGACGATCGGGCCGTGGTCGACGCCTACGGTGGCAACCTGCTGCCCGGCGTGTACGACGACTGGGTGCTGGAGGAACGGGCCCGGTTGCACGGCCTGGCCTGCGCCGCGTTGACCAGGCTGACCCAGGGCGACGGCCAGGATCAGACGGCGAGATTGGCGTACGCGTCGCGGCTGGTGGAGTTGGAGCCGACCTCGGAATGGGCCCATCGCCAGGTGATCGTGGCCCACATCGAGCGTGGTGACCGGGCCAGCGCGGTGCGCGCCTATCACCGCTGTGTCGAGCTGCTGGCCAGCGAGTTGGGTGTGGAGCCCGCTGCGGAGACCCGGGCGCTGGTTGAGCAGCTCACCGGGCCCGGCGCACCCCTCTTCGACACTCCGCTACCCCGGCTGGCGGCGCCACTCGTCGGCCGGCAGGACGCATGGGAGGCGCTGTGCCGGCGGTGGGACGCGGTCGGTGCCGACCCGTCCCACCTGGTGGTGGTGACCGGAGAGGGCGGGGCCGGCAAGACCCGTCTGCTCGCCGAATTCGCCCGCCACGTGCGCGCCGCGGGTGCAGTGGCGTTGAGCGCCCGGTCTTACGAGACCGTCGACGCCGCCTGGGCCCCGGTGGCGGCATGGCTCGGTGACGAGCACCTGTTGGCGTTGCTCGCCGATGCGCCCGCCTCGCTGCTCTCGGAGGTGTCACGCCTGGCGCCGCGGTTGCGGGCCCGTGCCGATGTGGTGGTGCCGTCGCCCGTTGCCGACGAATTGGCGCGTTACCAGTTCACGGAGGCGGTGGTCACGGCCCTGCTGTACGGGGACGGGGCGCGGTTGCTGGTCCTCGACGATGTGCAGTGGTGCGACGCCCCGACGCTCGGGCTGGTGGCGCACCTGCTGCATTCGCGCCCCTCCGCCCCGCTGCTGGTGGTGGCGTTGGTGCGGCCCGAGGATCTCGACGACGGCCATCCTTTCCTCCGGCTGCGCCACGGCCTCGCCGGTGAGGGCCGAGTCACGGTGATCGAGCTCGGCCGGCTCTCACCGGACGAATCGGCACGCGTAGCCGACGCGGTAGCGCCGACCCCGTTGGAGGAGGCCGAACACGACCGGATCTGGGCCGAGAGCCAGGGCAACGCGCTCTTCGTCGTGGAGCTCGCCAAGTCCGCCCGGTCCTGGTCCACCGATGCCGGCAAGGTCGCGCCGACGGTGCGCGCCGTGCTAGAGGCTCGGCTGAGCCGGTTGGGTGCCGCGGCGCGCCAGGCCGTGGACGCCGCGGCCGTGATCGGCGGCGACTTCAGCTTCGACGAGATGACCGCGGTCCTACGGGCCGAATCGGACCAGCTCGCTGCTGCGCTGGACGAGCTGTGGCGTCGCCAGATCGTGTCGGAGTCCGCCGGCCGCTACGACTTCACCCACGACAAGCTCCGCGAGGTCGCCGCCGCCGCCCTCAGCGCCCCCCGACGTCGCCAGTTGCACGCCGATGTCGCTGACGGCCTCCTCGCGGTGCACGGCGCCACCGGTGTCGGCGCACGCGTGGCGCACCACCTGCGGGCCGCCGGGCGCTTCGGCGAGGCGATCGACGCGTCCCGGCGTTCGGCTCAGGCCAGCCTGCGCCTGTTCGACCTGGACGAGGCCGCCGCCGCCTTACGGGACGCGCTGGCGCTGGTCGCCGAGCTGAGCTCCCGTGAACAGGCGGCGGCGGCTGAGCGGGAGGTGCTGGTGGACCTCGGCGCAGTGCTCGTCGCCCGGGAGGGCTACGGCTCCCCCGGTGTTCGAGACGTCTACGCCCGGGCCATGGCGCTGGCCCGGCTCGACGGCGCGCTGATCGATCCGGCGATCCTGCGGGGCCTGGGCCTCGCGGCGCTGGTCAGCTGCCGCTTCGCGGAGGCCGAGCGCCTCGGCCGGTTGCTGACCACCACCGTCGAGGACCCCGTCGCTCGCACCGAGGGCCACTACCTGCAAGGCGTCACCGCGTTCTGGCTCGGTGACCTGGCCCACTCCGCGCAGGAGCTGCAAACCGCGCTGCGGGCCTACGACCCGGACCTCCGGGAGATCCACCAGGCCCGCTTCGCGCAGGATCCCCACCCGGTCTGCCTGGTCCGGCCGGCGCTCACCCGGTTCTGGCAGGGCAACGAGCCAGCGGCCCTGGACCTCGCCGACCAGGCACTGCATTGGTGCGAACGCACCGGGCACCAGCACTCCACCGCCTACGTGCTGGCCTACGTCGGCATGCTCGCCGCGGAACGCCGCGACACCACCCAGCTGGCCGAGGTGACCTCCAAGGGCCACCAGCTGTGGTCGGTCGCGCCGGGGTTCTTCGCGGCGTTCGGGCCGCTGTACGAAGGCTGGCAAGGCGTGCTGGCGGGCCAGCCCGGCGCCGTCACGTTGATCGACGAAGCGTTGGCCGACTGGCGTCATTCCGGACAGGTCCTCCACCTCACCCACGGCCTGGTGCTGCGGGCCCGGGCGGCGCTGATGGCCGATGACCTCGCTGCCGCGCGCCAAGCCCTGAACGAGGCGCTTCACCGAACCCAGGCCACCGGGCAGGGCTACCTGCTCCCCGAGATCCACCGCCTGAACGCGATCCTGGCGCCATAGCGATTAGAGCCAGACCCTCGGAACCCGACGCGACCACACGGTCCGCACGGCGTTCCCCCCTAAGCGGGGCCGGTTGATCCTGACGCTGCGAGCAACGCGATACGCGGTTGCGCTGCTCAACAGTTCGCGCCGGCGGTCCTCGGCCAGGACGCGGGCGAGGTCGGGGAAGATCATCATGAGGGCGCTCCATTCACCTTGTGTGTGTGGGTGTGTCAGACCCGCCCCGCCGCGACCTCTTGCATCAACGCGGCCGGGCCGATCCGCAGCGTGGACCCCGGACCGTTCTCGGATCGTTCCCGAACGGCGGTGACGCACTGGCGGGCGTTCCCCGGCGATGCGGGGCCGCGGAACGCCCACGGAACGCGCCGTTCGAGATCGTTATGGCCGACCCAGTCAGAGACCTTCGGTGCAGCACTCGCAGCGCCGAGGTCGACCCTGCAAGGAGCAAAAGCCATGACGATGCTGACCGCAAACCACACGCCTACCGCACCCGACACCACCGCCACCCTGGCGGACCCCCGGCCTTCGTGGGCGGCCCGGGCGACCGCCGCCGCTACCCGGATCGCTCCCGACGCCCCCGCCTTCGACCGGGCCGGCACCTTTGTGCAACCCTCCTTCGACCTGTTGCGCGCCGAAGGCTTCCTGGCGGCACCGGTGCCCACCGAGCTGGGCGGGGGTGGCGCCACCTACCCCGAAACCGCCGCCATCCTGACCGAGCTGGCCAAGGGCTGCCCAGCCACCGCGGTCACGTTGTCGATGCACTACCACCTGGTCTGCACCCAACTGTGGCGCCACCGCCGCGGGCTGCCGGGCGAGGCGCTGTTGCGCAAAGTCGCCGCCGACAACGTGTTGTTGGTGTCAA
>JBJXFH010000038.1:0-14153 GCA_046155365.1 Acidimicrobiales bacterium
ACGCCGCACAGCACCGACAGACCCAGGTACGGCGTGCGGAAATGCCCGGTGACGTCGGCCAACCAACCGGTGAGGAACGGGGCGCACAGGGCGGCCAAGCCGTAAAAGATGGTCATGGTGGAAAAGGCCTCGCCGAAACCACGCGCCTCGGTATGGTCGCGCACGTAGGTGGCCACCAGGGTGGGATAGCTGGACCACACCGACCCGAAGCAGAACAACCCGGCCACGGCCACGGGCCCGGTGGTGGTGGCCACCACTGTGGTTCCCACCGCCGCCATGGCCAACACGAACACCATCACATATTTGCGGCCCCAGCGGTCCGACACCAGGCCCATCACCGGCGCCCCGGGGATGGCCAGCAGGCTCATGGCGGCGAAGGCCGTGGAGGCACCGTGTTTGCTGAGCCCGGCGTCGCTTTCCAGAGCCCGCACCACGAACGGCGAGAACCCCGCCCCCACCGCCGCGAACAGGGCGTAGGCCGCGGTCACCCGCTGCCAGTGCGGCACGGTGCGCAGCCGTTCCAGGTTGAAACCGGCAGTGGCGGTGCGCACGGTGCGAGGGGGCCGGGCCAGCACCACCAAACCCACCAGTATGGTGAGGGTCACCAGGGCCTCGACCACCCAAATCGGGCGCCACAACAGCTCGTCGCCGGCGGCGGTTCGGGCGGCGTTGGTGCCGATCCCGATCACGAACGTGCCCAGCCCCACCGAGGCCGTGAGCAGACCGATCACCACGCCCCGCCGCTCCGGCCGCACCGTACTTGTGAGTATGGCGGGGCCGGTGATCCAGATACCGGCCCCGGCGGCACCGGTGAGGAACAGGCCCACCATCAGTGCCGGCAGACTGTGCACCGTGGCCATCCAGGCCAGACCGGCGGCGCCCACCACCACCCCGCCCCGCATGATCTGAATCGGCTCGCAACGCCGTGACAACAACGCCACCACGATCACGCCCAGCAGGTAGGCCACGTAGATGACGGTCCCGCCCAGGCCGGTCTGGGTGTGGTTGAGCCCCAGGGTGTCCTCCATGGCCGGCAACAGGAGCCCGTAGGTGGATCGACCGAAGGCGTGGGACACGATGGGCGTCAGCGCCACCACGGCGGATCCTGCCAACAACAGCCACGGCGGACGACGTCGCGGCGCGCCGGTGCTACACGCCACCGATCATCCGGGGTGTACCGCCGATGCGGGGTTGATCCGCCAAGCGCTCACGTCGAGATCCTCAGGCAACGGCACGAACAGGTTCCGACGGGGACCTTCCACGTCCCGGGAGATGTGGCCCCGACCGGTCAGGTCATCCGCCAGCAGGATGTCACCGGCTCCCAGGCGGCGGATCTCGCCGTGACCGGTTTCGATCTCCACCGCTCCGAACAGGTTGATCACCAGCTGCCGGCGGGGTGCGACGTGGAAATCGAGGTCCTGGCCGGGATGGTTGACCCGATAGGCCATCTGCTGCACCGGCAACCAGTCGGTGAGAAACCCATAGGGCCGCTCGGTCATGGGCACCTCGAGGTCCTCGAAGTGGGACTCCCCGTCCTCGCCGGTGAAGATTCGGGTCACGCGCATCGCCGCACGCTACCGGCCCACTCAGCTGACGTTGGTGGATCGTTGACGTTCCCGCAGGGCCGAGCGCAACTGTCGATCGTGGCGTCCGGCGGCCGCACCCCGCGAGGCGTAGGGCTCCCAGCGCGGACCGGGACCGGAGATCTCGTCGCCCATCACCGTGACCCGTTGCACCACGCGCTCACCCACCACGTCGTTGAGCACGAAGTGTTGGGTGCAGCGGTTGTCCCACATGGCCACCGTGCCCTCCCGCCAGCGGTATCGAACGGTGAAGCGGGGGGAGGTCACCCATCTGGTGAGATAGCCCAACAACAGTTCACTCTCACCGTGGTTGAGCTCCACGATGCGCCGGGTGAAGTGTTCGTTCACATACAACGCCCGCCGCCCATTGGCCGGATGGATCCGCACCACCGGATGGATGGCCCGCTTTTCGGGGTGCCCATGAGGATCGGCGTCATGCAGCGCCGACAGGCCCTCGCACAGCTCCTGCAGCGGCGGGGACAGCTCATCGAACGCCGTCATTAGATTGCTCCACATGGTATCTCCACCGGCTTGTGGAGCTTTCACCATGTGCAGGATGGACATGGCCGAGGGCCGTTCCAGGAACGTGAGATCGGTGTGCCACTCATCGGCGATACCCCCCTTGGAGGCCGCCAACTCGAATATCTCGGGGTGCTGCAAGAACGCATTGGAGAGATGGGGGTGGGCTTCGAGCGGTCCGAACGCCCGGCCCAGGGCCACATGATGGTCCAGGTCAAGGTGTTGGTCGGGGAAGAACAACACGTGGTGTCGCTCCAGCAACCGCCGGATGGCCGCCACCGCGTCAGCCGCAGCCGTCCCGGGGCTGTCGATCACCGCCGCCAGGTCCACCCCGCTGATCTCCGCCCCCAACGCCGGCGCCAACCGGTCCACCACCATCGCCCCGAACAGCGCGGCCTCCGGAGACCCGGCCGCCACCGCCGCTCCGGGGTCCCCACCCCACCAGGTGTCGCTCGTCGATGCAATCGCCGCCGACGAATCCGGCCCCCCTGTCCGCTGAGGCAACGCCGAGTCATGCCGGGCCGCGGTCGGCCCTGCCACGGTGGCGGCGAGCCCGGCGGTGCTGGCGTCGAGGCCGTCGGTGGCGGTGACGCTGGCGGGTTGTGCAGCGATGGCGCTCTGGGCGGGGGTGGCGCTCTGGGCGGACTGGACGGCGGTCATGGCGTGGTGGCCGTGGCGCGGCGGGCCAGGGCCCCGGTGGCGGCAAGGGCTTCGATCTCCTCAGTGGAGAATCCGAACCGGGTCAGCACTTCATCGTTGTGCTGACCGGGCCAGGCGGCGGGGGCGTCCACCGCGCCAGGGGTGCGACTAAAGCGGGGCGCCGGGGCCGGCTGACGCACCCCGGCCACCTCCACGAACGTGTCCCGAGCCACGTTGTGGGGGTGCTCGTAGGCCTCGTTGATGGTCAGCACCGGGGCGAAGCACACGTCGGAACCCTCCATGATCTCGCACCACTCGGCCCGGGTCTTCTGCCGGAAGATGGCGGCAATGCGGTCCTTGAGTTCGGGCCAGCCGCCGGTGTCGTTCTGGCGGTCCCAGGCCTCGTCGTCCAAACCGGCCAGGCGGCGCAGCTCGGCGTAGAACTGCGGTTCGATGGACCCGATGGACACGTACTCCCCATCGGCGGTCTCGTAAGCGTCGTAGTAGTGGGAGCCACCGTCGAGACGGTTATGGCCCCGAGGTGCCAGCCGCCCGAAGTTGGCCATGCCGTGAAAGGACGCCATCAGCAGCGCCGCACCGTCGACCATGGCGGCGTCCACCACCTGGCCCTGGCCGGACTTGGCCGTCTCCAGCAGCCCCGCCATCACCCCCACCGCCAACAACATGCCGCCACCACCGAAATCACCGGCCAGGTTCAGCGGCGGCACCGGCGGTTCGTCGGCCCGGCCGATGTGGGCCAGGCAGCCGGCCAGGGCGATGTAGTTGATGTCATGGCCGGCCATCTGCGAGTACGGACCCTCCTGGCCCCAGCCGGTCATGCGGCCGTAGACCAGGCGGGGGTTGCGGGCCAGGCAGGCGTCCGGGCCCAGACCCAGGCGCTCCATGACCCCCGGGCGGAACCCTTCGATAAGGGCGTCGGCCCCCTCGATCATCTTGAGCGCGGCCTCGATGGCTTCGGGCTGCTTGAGGTCCAGCGCCACCGAGCGACGGCCCCGGGCCAAAATGTCCAACGGCGGACGGGCCGGGGGATTTTCGGGCACGTCACCGGCACGATCGATGCGGATCACGTCAGCGCCGAGGTCCGCCAGCACCATCCCGCAGAACGGTCCCGGGCCGATGCCCCTCAACTCGATCACCGTGTAACCCGACAGCGGTCCGCTCATCGTCGTCTCCGAGTTCGCTCAGCGCGGCCGGTGCCGCAACATGCCGCCGAAGATTACGTCCTGGACCAGCCCCCCGCCCGCGTCCCCGCAACGCATCCCGGGTGGCCACGACTGCCCGCCGACGGCCCCAGCTCACTCCGTGACCATCCTGAACCGCTTCCGGCCGGCCGAAGCCCCACCGCTGCGCACCGAATCGACGCCGAATCGGCCCGAGGATCCCCGGCGAACCCCCACCCCAACACACCGCCCCCTACGCACCGAAACCCCATCGAAACGGCCTGAATCGACCCGAAACGGCCTGAATCGGCCCGAATCGGCCCGAGGGAGCCTGGAACAAAGGCCCGGTCAGCCAGCGCCGAGGGATTCGGCCAGGTCCAGGATGCGCCGGGCCTGGGTGAAGTGCGGCACGTCCACCATCCGGCCCCGGAACCGGAACGCCATCTTGCCCTCGGCCCGTTGCACCTCCAGCTCAGCCAGCAGCTCCCGGGCATCGGCGATGTCCTGGGCGGAGGGCGTGAAGCACTCGTTGATGACATCGATCTGGCTGGGGTGGATGGAGATCTTGCCGGTGTAGCCCATGTCCGCGCTCTGACGGCAGTCCCGGCGCAGCCCGTCGGGGTCGGTGACGTCGGTGAACACGGTGTCGAGCGGCTGCACCCCCGCCGCCGCCGCGGACAGCATGGTCATGGTCCGGGCGTGTTCGAAGATGGGCAGGTAGTTGCCGTTGTCGTCCCGGTTGCGTTTGGCCCCCAGCGCGGCGGACAGGTCCTCCGCACCCCAGGTCAGGGCATCCACCCGGGCCACGCAGGGGATCTCCCCGGTGGCCAGCAACCCCGCCGCGGTCTCCGTGGCCAGCACCAACAACTTCACGCCGCCGACGGGATGGCCGTGCTGGCGTTCGAGGTCGCTCACCACCCGGTCGATGAGGCGCACGTCGCCGGGGCCGTGGACCTTGGGCACCAGGAACGAGTCCGGCGGGTTGACCATGGTGGCCTCCACATCGGCCCGGAACCAGGGGGTGTCGAGGGGGTTGATCCGCACCACCTTCTCCTGGCGGCCGAAATCCACATCGGCCAACCAGCGGCAGATCTCGATCCGGGCAGAGTCCTTGTTCTCGGGGGTCACGGCGTCTTCGAGGTCCAGCACCAGCGCATCAGCCTGGGTGGCCAGCGCCTTGCCCAGCATCTTCTCGCTGGCCCCGGGCACGAAGTGGGCGCAACGGCGGATGCGGGCCATCTCAGGCCCCGGCCCCGGCGCCGCCACCAGACGTCTCCGCCGGCAAGCGCAGCAGCATGCCGTTGCGCAAGCAGGTGCACACCACCTCGCCCCGCTGGTTCACCCCCTGGTGTTCGAAGGTCACGATGCCCCACTCGGGACGGCTCTTGGACTCACGCTTGGTCTTGACGACGGTCTTGGCGTAGATGGTGTCCCCGATGAAGACCGGGTTGGGGAAGCGGGTCTCGTCAAAGCCCAGGTTGCCGACAGTGGTGCCCAGGGTGGTCTCCCCTACTGACAGACCGATCACCGTGGCCAGCGTGAACATGGAGTTCACCAGGATCTGACCGAACTGGCTGTTGCGGGCGAACTCGGCGTCCACGTGCAATGGCTGGGGGTTCATCGACATGGTGGAGAACAACAGGTTGTCGGTCTCGGTGACGGTTCGGCCGGGCTGGTGCTCGAACACCATGCCGACCTCGAGCTGCTCGAAGTACTTGCCTGCCATGGGCCCGGTTCTAGCAGCTACCACCCCGTTGCAGCGCCAGTCCGATCGGCGCTGCAACCCGTCGGATTGAAAGAGCATGAAATAGATCGAAACGGAGGTCATTGGGCGGATTTCGCCCACATCACCCGGGTGATGTCAGGCGAAATATCGACACAACGTGTCAACCTGACCACCTACCGTCGAAGATTTGGCGGCGTTGCAGGCGACCGATGGCCCAAATCAGCCCAATGACCAAATCGAGCGCCGAGGTGACGGCTCTTGATCTCGCGCCGTGGTGGAACGAGGACGTCCTGTGGCGCTTAACGGTTGCCGACCAGGCCTGATTGGCCGGCCACGCCCAGCAGATGGCCGTCGGGGGTCCACAGCCGCACCGTGCCGTGGGCCAGGCCCACCGCGGCCCCGTCAACCTGGATGTCCGATAGGACCCAGTCACACGCCCGAGGCGCCACCACCCGCAGGCTGTTGTCAATGCTGCGGGCCCGCACGTCATCCACGAACAGGGCATCCACCCCGGCGGACATGGTGTCGCCCAGGATGGCCAAGGCCGAGGCCGTCGCCGGCACGCCCCCCGGCAGGGTTGACCACAGGAAGCTGCGTCCGTCGACCGCCTGCAGCGCACCGTCCTTCAGGGCGTTGACGCCGCGCTCGTCGGTGCGTAGCCGGACCCCCCCGCGGCGGTTCTCGGGCATCTTGCGGGGCGGACAGCGCTCCGGGCCGGGCAGACCCGACGGCGGGGCCGGTCCCCACTGGCCCTCGATGGGGAACTCCCGGGTGCCCAGCGCCACCAGCGCCGCCAGCACGATCTGACCGTCCACCGTGGCCGTGACCCGGCCCTGGGTAACCCGACGGCCCTCGGTCATGGTTTCGTAGCGCAGGTCCAGGACCTGGGGCATCTCCGCCCCGCCCACAAACTGGCAGGCGGCCCAGGTGAGCGGACGGCCCGCCGCATGTTCGGCCACCTCCACCACCGCGCCCAGGCCGCAGCCCCCATACAGCGCTCCCCGACCACCACAGATGCCCTCCCACATGGGCAGCCGCCAGTGGTTGGGATCATCGGTGGGTTCAAGGCGCAAGAACTCGACAACGTCCACGGCGGCGACTCCAGATGCGGGGCGAAACAGGCAGGGCGGGTGGGCCAGGGCGGGGTCAGCCGAGCGGTGGGACCCGGCGACGGAGGAACTCGATGACGGCGTCGGCGAAGATGTCGTTGCGGTCCCCGGCCACCATGTGGGCGGCATCGCTGACGGACACGTACTCGGCGTGGGGGCAGACCGCCAGAAATGCGCGAGCCCCTTCCTCGGTGAGCACATCGGACAGGCCGCCGCGCACCAGCAGCGTGGGGGCGGTGAGGGTCTTGGACGCCTCCTCCAGCCGGTCCCGGTACTGCTGCATGTTCCAGGTGCGGTTCATGCGGCGGGGGTCCCAGTGCCAATAAAAGCGGCCATCCTCGCCCTGGCGGACATTCTTGACCAGGCCGTCGAGGTTGCGGGGCCGCTTGCGGTGAGGCTGATAGTTGGCGATGGCCTCTGCGACCTCGTCCAGCGTCTGAAAGCCCTCTGGTTTCTGCGCCATGAACTCGCGGATCTTGGCGCTGCCCTCGGGGGCGATGCGCGGCGCCATGTCAACCAGCACCACCGCCGCCGCCGTCAGATGACCCTCGCCGGCGGCCAACAGGCTGGTGCCGCCGCCCATGGACGCCCCCACCAGGATGGGCGGGACCCCACCGAGGTGCTCCACCACCGACAGCAGATCCTTGACCTGATCGTCCTGCTCATAGACCCCGTCCGGAGCCCAGTCCGAATCGCCGTGACCCCGGGCGTCATAGGCGATGGCGTGGTACCCGGCGGCGCCGAGGGCCTCACCGGCACCCTTCCAGGCGTGCCGGGTCTGCCCACCACCGTGCATCAACAACACCGGCCGGCCGGTTGGTTTACCCCACGAGTCACCCCGCAGCACGATGCCGTCAGCGCCGGGCCAGGCGTGGTCCGGGTCAGGGGTGCCCTCCAGTCGCGTCCGCTTGGGCATGTTTGCCACCGGCGCAGTTGTTTT
Source organism: Acidimicrobiales bacterium (assembly GCA_046155365.1). Taxonomy (GTDB): domain Bacteria; phylum Actinomycetota; class Acidimicrobiia; order Acidimicrobiales; family CAIXPF01; genus CAIXPF01. Next base: position 7,698 of record JBJXFH010000038.1, read on the forward strand.
CGAGCCGTCCACGGTTACCCCCTTGTGTCGGCTGGCCCCCCAGCCGCAGCCGAGCCTGATCGTACGGTCCCACCGCGACCCGCCCCAAACTTCTGCCGCCGAGGGATCGGCCCCCACACCGCGAGCGACCGGCGCGCCGCACGCCTACGATCCGCCGCATGAAGTTCGGGATCATGTTCGCCAGCACCGCCCGCTACGCCACCGGGGAGGGGGCCATTGCGTTGGCCACCGCCGCCGACGAATGCGGCATCGAGTCCATTTGGTCCGTGGAGCACGTGGTCATCCCCCACGGTTACCAGTCCCGCTATCCATACCACGAGAGCGGCCGCATCCCCGGCGGTGAAGACCCCGACATCCCCGATCCGCTCCTGTGGCTGGCCTTCGCCGCCGCGGTGACCAAACGGGTGAAGTTGGCCACCGGCATCCTCATCGTGCCCGAGCGCAACCCACTGGTGTTGGCCAAGGAATGCGCCACGCTGGCCAAACTGTCCAACAACCGCTTCGAGTTGGGCATCGGCGTGGGCTGGCTCAAAGAGGAGTTCGACGCCCTCGGGGTGCCCTGGCCCAATCGTGGCAACCGTACCGATGAGTACTGCGCGGCCATGCAGGCGTTGTGGAGCCAGGAACACGCCGAATATCACGGGAAATACGTGGATTTCTCCAACGCCATCTCCCGGCCCCAGCCCTCCACCGGCACCGTGCCCATCGTGGTGGGTGGCCACAGCGACGCCGCCGCCCGACGTGCCGGACGGTATGGTACGGGGTTCTTCCCGGCCTCGGGCACCGACGAGGAGTTGCAGCACCTGTTCGAGGTGGTTCGCACCTCCGCCATCGAGGCCGGGCGGGATCCCGCGGCCATCGAGAACACCACCATGGTCTGGTCCCCACGGCGGGAGTCCCTGGACCGGGTGAAGGAACTGGCCGATCTCGGCGTGCATCGTCTGGTGGTGGCCCCGCCCACTTCCAACCCCGACAAGATCCGCCAGGCCATCGAAGAGTTGGCCGAGAAGATCGCCCCCGTCGCAACCACCTGACCGCCGCCACCACCCGAGCTCAGCCCGATCCCAGCCCAACCGATCCCAGCCCAACCGATCCCAGCCCAACCGCCCCCAGCCCAAACCGAGCACCCGCCACCCCAGTGCCCGCCGAGGGGTGCCCACCGTCCTGGCCCCACCGCCGAGGAGTCTTACCGCATGAGCAACCGGTTGACCACGACGGTCATCGCCACCCCCGACCCGCCGCCGGTGGGCATCCCGAACCCCATCCACGCCGATGACGGGGCCGCCGCCGCGGGGTACCAGGGGGCGCTGGTGGCCGGGGTGCGGACCTACGGCTGGGTGGCCGATGCGGTGCGGGCCCTGGTGGGCCGGCGCTGGCTGGCCGAAGGCTGGGCCGATGTCACGTTGCGGCGGCCGTTGTTCTCAGGCGAAACCCTGCAGATCGACATCGACCCCGACCCCGACGACGCCGCGCCGAACGCGAACGCGCACGCACGCCGCTGGTCGGTGCGGGCCGGGGTGGGCACAGATCGGGTGGTGCTGGAGGGGGAGGTCGGAGTGGGTTCGGCGCCGTGGTTGGGGGACATCGAGCCACCGCTCTTCGCCCCCGCCGCGGACCCTCCCCCGATGCGGCCCACCTACACCCTCGATACCGTACCGTATGGCACGGCGCTGCGGCCGCTGGGGGCGTTCATCACCGAGGAGGCGGCGCGCCGGCTGGCCACCGGGGACCTGGGCCTGACCCACAGCGACCTACCCGACGGTGTGGTGCATCCGTGGTTCCTGGCCGCCCGGATGGCGCCGCTGACCCGACACAACTTCACCTACGGGCCCACCATCCACGTACGGACCCAGATCCAGCATCGGTGCGAGGTCGCGGCGGGCCAGCAACTGATCATCGGGGCCCGCATCGTGTCCGCCCACGAGCGCAACGAGCATTGGTATCAGATACTGGACGGTATGGTCAGCACCGGCGAGGGGATCGAGGTGGCCCGGTTGCGCCATACCACCATCTTCCGGCCCCGGGGCACGGTCACCCCACCCCCTATCGTCGGCGATCCCCCCACCGCCAGCAGCCACTGACCCGCCCCGCGACGCAGCGCACCGGGCTTCAGCGGCAACTGCGGGCAGAGCGGCCCTTCTCCGTTACTCGGGGACCCAGTCGGGGTTGCGCTTTTGCAGGAAGGCGGCGATGCCCTCTTTGGCCTCGGGGCCGCGCATGCCGTGGGGCGTTTCCCGGGCGTAGGCGTTGGCCGCCTCCACCCCGCCCTCCGTCATGAACCGCAGCGCGGCCTTGGTGTCCGCCAGCGCCTGGGGAGCGCCGCGCACCAGGGCGTTGACGTAATGGGCCACCGTGGCGTCAAGTTCGTCGGCCGGCACCGCGACGTTCAGCAGGCCCAACTCCACCGCCCGGGCCGCCGGCATCATGTCCGCCGCCAGGAACGCTTCGAAGAAGTTCCGGCGCGTCATGCGATGGGCCATCATGGCCGCCACCGGCAGCGGGGCGATACCGAGCCGTACCTCGGTGATACCGATGCGTATGTCGAGCTGGCCGATGGCGATGTCACACGCCGCCACCAGCGCCGCGCCCCCACCGGCGGCATGCCCGGCAATGCGCCCCACCACTGGTTTGGGGGAGGCATCGATGGCGGCCACGATGTCAGGGAAGTGCAGGGCGTCCGCCGGCAGCGAGCGGGCGTCCTCCTTGAGGTCCGCACCGGCGCTGAACGTGTTGCCCTCGTTGGTCAGCACGATGACCCGCGCCGCAACGTCCGCAATCGCCGCCTTCAGGTGCCCCATCAGACTCTGCAGAAGCGCCTGGCTGAAGGCGTTGCGGCTTTGCGGCGCAGCCAGCGTGATGGTGGCCACGCCGCCGTTTAGTTCATATCGGGTTGGTGCGCTCATGGTCGTCCCCCAAAAGGCCGATCGCCGGCGATGGCTCGGCGAAACCGTGCCGCAAGCTACCCCACACCGGCCGGCTGGAGATCACCACATAGTGCTCGCCCTGACCCGGGCCGAGGCGGGCGTCATCCCCGGCCTGTGGCGGGCGCTGGGGATCACCCCGGCCGAGATCGAAATCGCGCTGCGATGAGGCCCCGGCTCAGCTCCGGGGGACCTTGCTCCAGGCCTGGTCTTTATCGACCCGGGGCTCACCGGGCAGGCCCAGGACCTGCTCGCCCAGGATGTTGCGCATGATCTCGGAGGTGCCACCCTCAATGGAGTTGGCCCGCACCCGCAAGAACCCGTGGCGCGGTTCGCCCCAGCCCTCCACGTTGAGCTCGGTGGGCCGGCGGAAGCTGAAGTCATAGCCCACCATCGCCGAGGGGCCCATCAGGTTGAGGCAGAACTCGTAAATCGCCTTGTTCTGCTCGGCCATGGCCAGCTTGGCAACGGACCCCTCGGGACCGGGGTTGCCCATCCGGCGGGCGGCGCCGGCGCGCATGTTGGTCAGCCGCAAGGTCTCGGCCCGGATCCACAGTTTCATCAGGTGATCACGGGTGGCGGCGTCACGTTGGTCAACCGGCAGGGCGTTCCACAACTTCACCGCTTCGCTGATAGGACCGGACCCACGGCGCGGCCCGCCACCACCGCCCCCGCCCCCGATGGAGGACCGCTCGTTCATCAGCGTGGTCAGCGACACCCGCCAACCGTCGCCCTCGTCACCGATACGGTTGGCGTCGGGCACCCGCACGTCGGTCAGGTACACCTCATTGAACTCGGCCTCCCCGGTGATCTGACGCAGCGGCCGGACCTCAACCCCGGGGCTGGACATCTCCAGCGCGAAATAGGTCATGCCCCGATGCTTGGGAACCTCGGTGTTGGTGCGGGTGACCAACATCCCCCACTGGGCCAGATGGGCCAGCGTGTTCCACACTTTTTGACCGTTGACCTGCCACTCGTCACCGTCGCGCACCGCCCGGGTACCCAACCCGGCGAAGTCCGACCCGGCGCCGGGTTCGGAGAACAGCTGACACCAGCGGTGCTCCCCGGTGAACATCGGGCGCAGGAACCGCTGCTTCTGCTCGTCACTGCCGTGGGTGAGGATGGTTGGTCCGGCCAGGGCCTGGAAGAACCCGGCGGGGTCCGGTCCTGGACCGCCGGCGTCTTTCATGGCTTGTTCCACCAGGCGCTGCAACTGCGGGCGCACCCCCAGCCCGCCCAGACCTTCCGGCCAGTGGACCCAGGCCAGGCCGGCGTCGAAACGGGCGCCCCGGAAGGACACGGCGTCCATGGCCTTCGGGTCGTTAGCCGCCAGGAAGGCCTCGATGGCGCGACGCAGGGTCGCCTCCTGGGGATCGGTGGTGGCGGGGAAGTCGGTCTGGGTCTGGCTCACCGTGCCAGCTTGTCCCACCTTGTGTCCCTGTGGCCAGCAATAGGGCCGAACGCGGGCGCCTGATCGTGCATCCGCCACGACCAACCGCCAAAGTGTTTCCGCTTCATATCCTTTCCATATATTTGAGTATCTTTCAGATGTCCCGGTCGCGAGGGCATGGGGTTGCAGGGCCGGGTGTGGAGAAATCCGAGCTTCGGACGGGACCTACAGTGACCGGCACATGGATGCCGTGCTTGCCGAACACGCCCTCGCCGCCTTGGCTGCGGTGGCCGCGGGGTTGATCAACGCCATAGCCGGCGGTGGCACGCTGATCACGTTCCCGGCGCTGGTGGCGTTGGGGGTCCCGGTGGTGTCGGCGAACGTCACCAACACCGTGGCCCTGTGCCCGGGCTATTTCGGGGGGACCTTCGCCCAGCGCAAGGACCTGGGGGTTCAGCGCCGCCGTCTGCCGTTCATCATCGTGCCGGCTGCGCTGGGCGGGGTGATCGGCTCGCTGCTGCTGGTGGCCTCTTCCGATGAACTTTTCGAAGCCCTGGTGCCGTTCCTGCTGCTGGCGGCGTGCCTGTTGCTGGCCACCGGGGACCGCATCAAGGCCGCCCTGCCCGCCGCCCGACGAGCCGCCGCCAGGGGCGCAACCGCCTCCTCGGTGATCCCCGTGCCGGCCACGCCGCCGAGCACCGGGACCGCCACCACCATCCCACCCCGCCAGTCAACGCCGATGCACCGGGAGCGCGCCGGTCCGCCGGCGGCACCCGCCACCACCGCCGAGCCGGCCGCCGCCGCCCTGCCGCCAACCAGGGTGGCGCCGGCCGAACACGCCCCGGTACCCGCGCTGGCCATGGCGGTGACGGTGCTGATGATCGGCATCTACGCCGGCTATTTCGGGGCCGGCATGGGCATCATCGCCCTGGCGGTGTTGGGGCTGACCCTCAATGACACCATGGTGCGGATCAACGCCCTCAAGCAGCTGGTGGCCTTCACCGCCAACCTGGTGGCTGCCGGTCTGTTCGTGTTCTCGGGGAAGGTAGATTTCTCCTACGTGGCGGTTATGGCCCCTGCCAGCCTGCTGGGCGGCAGTGTGGGCGGACGCCTGGTGCAACGGCTCAATCCGTGGGTCCTGCGAGCGGTGGTCATCGCCGTGGGGGTGGCGGTGGCGGTCAACTTCTGGGTGCGCTGAAGGAGGCTGTTGGACCACTGCCAGCACGGGGTCGATCGGCTTGACGTGCAACGCGGCCTACGCTGCTCATCTATGCAGAACACCACGACCGGCCGCAGCAAGGCGGAACCGGCCGCATGAGCGCTGACGAAGAACGGATCGCGCTCTTCCTTGATTACGAGAACCTGGCCATTGGCGCCCGCGAGAACCTGGGGGGCATGGTCTTTGACCTCCGCCCGGTAGCGGACGCCCTGGCCGAGCGGGGCCGCGTCGTGGTCCGGCGGGCTTACGCCGACTGGCTGAAGTTCGGCGAGGACGGGCGCATGCTCACCCGCCACCACGTCGAGCTCATCGAGATACCGCAACGTATGGGCTCGGTCCGCAAGAACGCCGCCGACATCAAGATGGCCGTGGATTGCATCGAGCTGTGCCTGGAACGGGATTACATCACCACCTTCGTGCTGGGCACCGGGGACAGTGACTTCACGCCGCTGGTGCACAAGCTGCGGGAGCACAACAAGCAGGTGATCGGTGTGGGCATCCAGATGTCCACCTCGGCTCTGCTGCCCCCGGCCTGTGATGAGTTCCTGTTCTATGAACGGCTCGAGGGTGTGGAGTTACCGAAACGGCGGGCCATCGTGCCGCGCAATCGCAACCGCGGACGCCGACCGCAAGTGGGCGACGTGGGCGAACTGGGCCCCGTGCTCGAAGCGGAGCCGGCGGACCAACCCGTCCCCGCCCGCAGCAACCGCAACGCCCCGGCACGTGGTACCCAAGCCGGTGGCAACGCGGCCCACGCCGGGGACGTGACCGAACCCGAGGTGGCCGATGACGTGGACAGCCCGGTGGGGGATGAACCCACCGGTCCGGCCACGCTGACCGATGTGGAAAAGTTGCTCACCCAGACCCTGGCCGGCTTGGAGCGGGCCAGCGGTTCGGTACGGGCGTCCTCGCTGAAGCGGGCGGTG